>NZ_JANUEM010000011.1 GCF_024809855.1 Rheinheimera pacifica | reverse complement strand
CTTTGAATTCTGATGTAAAACGTTGCTTGGACATGGTGCCCTCCTAAAGTTGTATTCTAACCTAAGGAGTGTCTAGTGTTTTAGGGGAAGTCCAGTATGCCCTGGAGAGTAAACTAAAAACCAAGGCAGCAGAGGTGAAACACCAGCAAAGACAGGACATCGCCAAGCCCTTGCTACATCAGCTGAGGGACTGGCTGGAGAAATCCAAAGACACCATTCCAGCAGAAAGCGCGCTGGGTAAAGCCATCACCTACAGCCTAAACCAATGGCCAAAACTAATGCGCTATCTGGACGATGGCAGGCTAAACATCGACAACAACCGCGCCGAGCGAGCTATAAAGCCATTTGTTATCGGCCGCAAGGCCTGGCTGTTCGCTAACACCACATCAGGTGCCACTGCCAGTGCGGTACTCTATAGCCTGGTCGAAACCGCAAAAATCAATGGTCTGGAGCCGTATGACTACCTGAGCAGACTGTTAACAGAATTGCCACGGGCAGATACAGAAGATAAACTCAGGCAGTTGCTGCCATTCTAAACAAAGCGGCAATCACGCCGTAAGGTGTGGTTCCTGTTACGCTTACTTCGTTATCAATTGGTTTGGCGAAGAACCAAGCTCTTTTCTTCCTATCTTCTTCAAACACTGCTATTGGCAAAGCAATCAATGGGTCATTTGGATCGCCGACGACAACCCAAACAGAATGAATTGCTTTTTCTTCAATTGTTACTGGAAAATCTACATACACGAAGAATGAATTATTATTAATCTGTGTACTTACATCAAACAAGTGAGCATATTTTGAGCTCCATGCTGCTACTTGCTCATCACTTTGAACGCATGATGACCCATAAGAAGCAAAACTTAACAGATATAAGAAAACAAAACACCGCATTCTCGATTCACCTAAAAACCAACGCCGCGCACATGGGCGGCCGAAACAGAGCAAAGTGGCGTGTAGACCGTCAAAGCCCGCGTGTTTTGCGGGCGAATGCTACGCTTTGTTATCTTTCTTCATTGATAGTCAGCAGTAAAAGAGATCATTCACAGCCGCTCTACAAATGTTTGATTAAATCTTGAATGGTGTCGGGCTCAAAAAATCTCTTGTTGATCTCACCATTCACTATAAAGCCTTCATTCAACAACTCACCCAGTTGCTTCTCCGCTTCTCTATCAAACATTCCAGGATAAATCCCTTTATAAGTATTGAACGTAGCTCTCATCTTGCGGCATGCTTCGTCTGCGATAGGTATAGAAATGGACTCGCCCGAATTGAAGACAGGAATGAATATTTCTAATATATCGTTTTTTAGCTTTTGTCTAAGCTTTCTATGGTCTGATATTTTTGAGAACCACAAACCCAAAAAAAATGTCAGAACGCCAGGAATCCAGCCATTCATAAGGCCATTGAGCGACATTTTCCACCAAACTATATCGTTAATAAAAAAATCCATTAAACCTACTCATATAACTCAATCTGTTAGCAAACCGGAGCGCGGACTACCTGTACAAGATAACGTTTGGTTAAGAGGCGGGCTTTGCCAGTCCCAGTGAGCGAAGCGAGCGACTTGAACCAGTTGTTATACATCTTCCGCTCATATTTTAATCGAGAGGCGGTAGGCTTTTATCACACCTTTGAGCATTAGAGTGTGCTAGCACCTTACCTACAGAGGTTACAGTAAAGCCAGTGTGGATGTTATCCCACCATTCTCTAAGAGTTTTTAAGTTTGGCCTTTTGTCCCACTCGCTCAAGAATGAATTTACGTTATTTTGCCTTATGTTTTCGTCCTTGGAGTAAAGGTCATATATGGAGTGGATTGCTTGCTTCTGTTCTTCAGGAAGGTTCTGTTGGATACTGATTAATTTTCCGTCATGAATCATTGTGGTATTTAACGACAGTTCATTAATGCTGTTTTTGCTGCGAACGAAAAGCCTAACGTAGTCACTATTAAAGGCGTGCTCAATCAATATGCTGGTTGATAGGTTGTGGTTCTTTAGTATGTCAATGGCTTTATTATAATCCGCTGAGTTCTTTTCAATGCCCACATCAACATAGCCTGGTAACTGCTCCGGATAATATTGAGCTACTTTTTTCAAGCTCCCAAAGTGATTTAAGCGTATAGCATCCAATATGTCTAAGTGGTCAAGCCAGTCCTGCCCAACTGGAAGATCTCTGTAGAGTATTTTTCCAAATAGATCATTTAAGACGTCTAGCCCTTGATAAATATCTCCGCTTGTAGGAATAAAGCTGTCTAATGCATGCCTTACAGTCAAGGCTAGCAGGGCGTCATCAGAAACTTTATCTACAATCTCTACCGCAAGACTGATGCCTGCGCGTGCGATCCGATTTTCGCCTTTTTGGAATCTATATATTAGCAGTTCAGATAATAGATCATAGTCTACTGGTCTTTCAGTAGAAGCTGCGGTTTTCTGAGCTTCAACAAGAAGCAATTGGAAACTAGGATCTGCAAATGCTTCCAATGCACCTTCAACCTGAGTAATTTTAGGCATTAGCCTGTTTTCGAACTCTGTAACTCTATAATTTGCAATATTGAGAGCTTCTTGAGTGTAGTCATTTCTCAATTGCAAGTTCATTTCTTGGTAGATTTCTCTCGCGCGTTTTTCATCAATTCCAACATGCACTACCATTTGCTGAGCTTGAATGTTGGTGGAGCTATCTCCGCCTTTTTGATTCTGGCTATTAATCATCCTTATTGCCGCCTACTTTAAAATTTCCACCAATTTGTATATTTGTTGAGTTGTCGCCGCTCTTCTGGATTTGCTTATTTCGTCGGCTGGGAATTAACCAGCTAGCTATTGCAATTGGTATTGCAATAGCTATTCCACTAAAGAGCCACTCTTTATTGTTTAAAATCCATTCCATATGCATGCTCTCTGGCTATGATGTATAACATTTTATTTTTGATCATGCTCGTTTTCTAAACTCCTATAGAGGAAACACATCAGAATAGTCAATTGAAAAATAACTATAAGTACTTGACCTTGGTTATCGCGTTCCCAGAAAAACAAGCATGCGTTATATTTCGGAGGCCGTGCGTTATATTTCTATGCCTCACTGCCATAAGTACCTAATTTATAGCATGTAAATAAAAACAGCAATTACTTATGCGCAATGTTAACAGGATATCTGACCTGAAATGCCTGATATTTCAAATAGCACTGTATATAACAACTAAAACATCCATTTCACTGAAGGCACAAACCAGACCTTTAACAGGGCAGTTTGTTCTGTGGCTTTACAGTCTATTCCCTAAACCAACTGCTGATACTGCTGTAAAAAATCGACAAAGGCAGTTACCCGTGCGGGGCGGAAGCGGCCTGGTGGGTATACCGCGTAAATACCGCCTTGTGCTAAGTGCCAGTTTGGCAGTAGCCGGATTAACTTGCCGCTGCTTACCAGATCGCGGGCACTGTAGTCGGGCAGTATGCCCATACCGGCACCGGCCAGCATTAGTGCAGTAATGGTTTGGGTAGAACTGGTTTTAAGCGGTGCCTGTAAATACTGGCTATGCTGCTCTGTGGTGCCGGTGTGCGGATTAGTTTGGCTAAAGCTCCACTGCTGCGGCTGGTTAAGCGGGGTAAAGGCAATAAAACGCATAGCGGCTAAATCGGCCGGGTGTTGCGGTATGCCTGTTTGTTCCAGATAGCTGGGGGTGGCCAGTAGCCATTGTTCAAAGCTGCCGAGTTTACGGGCCTGCTGGCCGGAGTCTTTTAACCAGCCGGCCCGAATGCTTAAATCTATACCTTCTTTGATCAGATCTTTTACCTGATCACTGCTGCGAAACTCAACCTCCAGCGCCGGATGCTGTGCCATAAAAGCCACCACAGCAGGGGCCAGAATACGGTTGCTATAGTCTTCCGGCGCGCTTAATACCAGCTTGCCCTGTAATACCTTGTCGCTGCTTTGCAATTGTTGCAACGCTTGTTGCAGCTCGTCCAGCAGTGGCAGGCAGTCGTGCAGCAACTGCTCTCCGGCGCGGGTCAGGCTAAGTTGGCGCGTAGTGCGGCGAAATAGCGCCACACCTAATTGCTGCTCCAGCGCTTTTAACTGCAGGCTAATAGTGGTTTTACTGCAGCCCATTTGTTCAGCCGCCGCGGTAAAGCTGCCGGCCTGCTGTAAACGCTGCACCAGTTGCAGGCTATTTAAATCGGCTTGATTAGGCATAGTTGTTTTAATTTATTAAACAGTGATTTTAATATTAAGCTATTTTTCTATGTTAATCGAGCCGCGATAATGTCTGCACATTAATTGTTCAGGCAGCAACCTTGTGAGGAAAATAGTATGGAATTAGTAATTTTAGGTGCATCAGGCTTTATTGGTTCGGTCATTACCACAGAAGCATTAGCGCGCGGCCATCAGGTAACCGCGGTGGTAAGCAGGCCACAGCGGGTAGAAGCCAAAGCGGGCTTAACAGTAGTGGGGTTGGATATTAACGACACTGCAGCGTTAACTAAGCTGCTGAGCGGCAAAGCCATAGTGATCAGCGCCTTTAGCGGCCACGCGCAGCAAGACGTAAAGGGCTACTATTTAAAGGCGTTTAATTCAGTATTTACGGCGGCAACAGCTGCTAAAGTAGGCCGTTTGCTGGTAGTGGGTGGTGCGGCAACGCTAAAGCTGCCTGATGGCAGCCGCTTATTGGATAGCCCTGACTTTCCGGCAGAATACCGCGCTACTGCCGAAGGTGCGGCAGAGGTATTGCAGCAGTTACGCAGCCAAAACACGCTGAACTGGAGCTTTTTGTCACCGGCGGCAGAGATTTTTCCCGGCGATAAAACCGGCAGCTTCCGGCTGGGGTTAGATAATTTACTCACCGACAGTGAGGGTAACAGCCGGATATCTAACGGCGATTATGCCGCAGCTATGCTGGATGAAGCTGAACAGCCGCAGCATATAAACCAGCGTTTTACTCTGGCGTATTGATCCGCAAATAAGCCGGAAAGTTAAGCTAAGCAGCGGCAACTCTCTAGGTTGCTGCTGCCTGCATTGTCAGCCTTCACCTTGTCCTTCAGTGGTTAACCTGTAGCCATGTTGCGGCATCTTTGCTTATGTACTTGCTTATAGAGCTTGACCTTACCATGTGGGTAAGGTTCATACTGCTACTGCTGAGATACCGCAGGAGACAGTGATGAATATTGGTCAGGCAGCCGCCGCAAGTGGCCTTAGCGCAAAAATGATCCGCCATTATGAGCACAACGGGCTGTTGCAGCCCACGCAGCGCAGTGAGGCCGGTTACCGGCAATATCAACCTAAAGATATTGAAATACTTCAGTTTATCCGCCGCGCCCGTGTACTGGGCTTTTCACTGGCCGATATTGCCGGGCTGTTGGCGCTATGGCAAAACCCGCAACGTTCTAACACTGTGGTTAAACAGGTAGCGCAGCAGCATTTGGCTGAAGTCGAACAGAAGCTAAAGGAGCTGCAGGCAATGAAACAAACGTTGCAACTGATGATAGCGCAATGTGCGGCAGATGGTGGCGCACATTGTGCCATTTTACAGCATCTGGCAAAACCAGCAGCAGAGGTAAAATGATGTCGAAAATAACGCTTAATATCAGCGGTATGCACTGTGGCTCTTGTGTTGGCAAGGTAGAGAAAATCTTACTGGCTGTACCGGGCGTACAGGCAGCAGCGGTTAACCTGGCAACAGAGCAGGCGCAGGTAGAGGGCAGTGCCAGCGTAGCGGCGTTGCTGGCGGCACTGCAGGGCGGTGGTTATACAGCCACAGCGCTGGCACCAGAGACAGATAAACAGGCAGAACAACAGAAAGCGGCGCAAAAGCAGGCCGAGCAGGCGGTGTTGCTGCGCGATCTGTGGTTAGCTGCGGTTTTAACCTTACCGGTATTTCTACTGGAAATGGGGGCACACCTTATTCCGGCGTTTCATCACTGGGTAATGGCTACCTTAGGCCAAAGCCTGAACTGGCAAATTCAGGCCGCGCTGACAACGCTGGTGCTACTGGGGCCGGGGCGACGCTTTATTCAAACCGGCATGCCGCTGCTGCTAAAAGGGCAACCGGAAATGAATTCTTTAGTGGCGCTGGGTACCTTATCGGCCTGGGGTTTTTCAGTAGTGGCGACCTTTATGCCGCAGCTACTGCCACAAGGCAGCGCGCAGGTGTATTTTGAAGCGGCGGCGGTCATTGTTACGCTGATTTTGCTGGGCCGGTATCTGGAAGCGCGCGCCAAAGGCCAAACCGGGGCCGCGATAAAGCAACTGCTTAATTTACAACCTGCTACTGCAACACTGATAAAAGATGGCCAACAACAGAGTGTAGCGCTGACACATATTCAACCGGGTGATTTGTTGCTGGTACGCGCCGGTGAGCGTATTGCGCTGGATGGTATTGTAGAGCTGGGCGAGTCTTATATTGACGAATCAATGCTAAGTGGCGAGCCGCTGCCTAAAGCCAAACAGCCTGGTGATACGGTGTATGCCGGTACGGTAAATAAACAGGGCGTATTGCAGGTGCGGGTAAACAAAGCCGCAGGCGATACCGTACTGGCGCAAATTATTGCCCTGGTACAGCAGGCACAAAGTGGCAAATTGCCCATTCAGGCGCTGGTAGATAAAGTAACGGCGATCTTTGTGCCGGTGGTTATTGTGCTGGCGGTTGTCACTTTTGTTACCTGGCTGCTGTGGGGGCCGGCACCGGCACTTGGCCCGGCACTGGTAAATGCGGTGGCGGTGCTGATTATTGCCTGCCCTTGTGCTATGGGGTTGGCCACGCCTACTTCTATTATGGTGGGTACCGGTCGCGCGGCGCAGTTGGGTATCTTGTTTCGCCAGGGCAGTGCGCTGCAAACTCTGCGTGATTGTAAGGTGGTAGCACTGGATAAAACCGGCACCCTGACCCTGGGTAAACCACAACTAACCGACACCTTAATACAGCAAACGGATTTTAGTCAGCAAGATGTTTTGATACTGGCAGCAGCGCTGGAGCAACAATCTGAGCATCCGCTGGCGGAGGCCTTATTGGCTGCAGCGGCAAAGCAGCAAATGGCATTGCCGCCGGTAAGAGATTTTACTGTGCACAGCGGCATGGGGGTAAGCGGTACTATTAACGGCCAACAGGTTGCCATTGGTGCTGACCGTTTTATGCGGCAACTACAACTGGATGTCACTGCACATGAGACGCAGGTTGAGACATTAGCCAAGAGCGGCAAAACCGTGTTGTATCTGGCGGTGGAACATAAACTTGCGGCAATACTGGCCGTGGCTGATACGCTTAAACCCGGCTCAGCAGCGGCGGTAGCTGCGATGCATCAATTGGGTTTAAAAGTGGCAATGGTAAGCGGCGATAACCGCCATACTGCCGATGCTATCGCCAGGCTGTTGCAGATTGATACCGTAGTAGCTGAAGTGTTGCCACAGGGCAAGGTTGAGGCAGTAAAGCAATTACGCACAAAGTTTGGTGCTGTTGCCTTCGTTGGCGATGGTATTAACGATGCCCCGGCGCTGGCCGAAGCCGATATTGGCCTGGCGGTGGGCAACGGTACTGATATTGCTATAGAAGCAGCCGATGTAGTGCTGATGCAGGCAGATATTATGGCAGTGGTGAGTGCTATTGGTGTCAGCCGCGCGACTTTGCGTAATATCCGGCAGAATTTGTTCTGGGCCTTTGGTTACAACGCCCTGTTGTTGCCGGTAGCGGCCGGGGTGCTGTATCCGGCCTTTGGTATAGTGTTATCACCGATGCTGGCGGCCGGGGCTATGGCGTTATCCAGCGTGTTTGTGGTAACCAATGCGCTGCGGCTGCACCGGCTCACGCTTTAAGCTGTTAGTGCTGTAACCCAGCTTAAATACAGCGGCAGGCCAATTAACACGTTAAGCGGGAACGTTAGCCCCAGTGCCGCCAGCAATGCCAGACCAATATCGGCATCCGGTATGGCGGCGCGGATAGCGGCCGGGGCGGCGATATAAGAAGCGCTGGCCATTAATGCCGCCAGCACCAGTACACTGCCGCTGCTAAGCCCCAACAGCAGGCCCAGGCCAATACCCAGCCAGGCCAGCACAAAGGGCGCCAGCAGGGCAAACAGCATTAGCCGCCATTGCTTAACCGGCAATGGTGCGCACACTCTGGCCGTGCACAGGCCCATCTCTAGCAAAAACAACGCCAGCAAGGTGTTAAAACCGCCCAGTAGTACCGGGGTAATGTTGGCTAAGCCGTCGTGGCCATACAGCCAGCCAATTAGCAAGCCGCCGCCCAGCAGCAATACGCCACGGCTGGTAAGCGCCTCATGCAATATTGCCAGTGAGCTGGCTTTACTGCCGTTAACATAACGGTATAACCACAGCATGGTAACAATGGCCGGTAGCTCCAGCAGCACCAGATATAAGGTGGTTTGTGGCTGCATAGGCAAGTTATGTTGCATCGCCATAGCCATGACTACGGCAAAGGTGCCTGCACTGACTGAGCCATAGTGCGCCGCTACGCTGGCCGCATTGGCACTACTGAGGCGCACCAGTTTGCGCAGCAACGGATACAACAATAGCGGCAGTGCCACGCCGGTGGCGGCAATTAAACCAAGCTCAGGCAATATTGGCCGTAGCGGTACGCCATGTAGCGCCATACCGCCTTTTAACCCCAGGGTTAGCATCAATAAAATCGACAGGGTTTCGTAGATTGGCAGCGGCACTTTTAAATCCGATTTTACCAACCCGGCCAACAGGCCCAGGGCAAAAAACGCAATAACAACATCAGGCATGGCAGTGCTCCTTTAAAACAAACGGGCGCAGTTTGCCGAAAAAAAACTATATTGACTAATTAATAGTTTAATTATGATATATAGATAATTATCTATATATTGCGGTGGGCACAGCAGCATGGACGTAAGGCAACTCAGTTTCCGGCTATTACAGGTGTATATTAAAGTGGTACAGGCAGGTGGTATTTCGGCGGCTGCCCGTGAATTACATTTAACCCAGCCTACGGTATCGCTGCAGCTGAAAAAGTTGTCAGAGGTGGTAAAAGAACCGTTATTACTAAACAGCAATAGCGGCCTGCAGCCTACTGCTGCCGGCCTGGCGTTATACCAGGCGGCCTGCGATGTATTAAGCCGGTTTGATGATTTAAACAGCGAGTTAAATGAGCTTAACCAGGGCCGGCGCGGCAGTTTAAGTATAGCGGTGGTTAATACCGCGCAGTATTTAATGCCGCGTATTCTGGCGCCGTTTTACCGGCGTTTTCCGCAGATTGAAGTTACCCTGCATATCGGAAACCGTGCGCAGATTTTAAGCCGCTTTGAACAGCAGCAAGACGATATATACCTGTTTAGCCATCCGCCGGGTGGCGAGCATGTACTGGCAACGCCAATAGTGAAAAACCCGTTGCAGCTTATAGCGCCTTCAGATCACTGGGCAGTGGAGCGGCAGCAACTGAGTTTTGCACAGCTGAAACAAGAGCGGTTTTTACTGCGCGAACCCGGCAGTGCCACAAGGATGATGTTTGAAGCCTGGCTAAGCAGCCAGGGCATACAGCTTAGCCATAGTATGCAAATTGAAAGCAACGAAGCTATCCGTTTAAGTGTGGCGGCGGGGATGGGCTTGTCGGTTATTTCCGGCCATACCCTGCTGGAAGGGCGGGAAAAACTGGCCGTGCTGGATGTGGCGGGCTTTCCGCTGAACAGCCATTGGTATCTGGTACGTAATGCCGGTAAACGCTTATCTTATGCGGCGCAGTCGCTAACGCAGTTTATTGCCGCGCATTTGCCTGATTGCATTGAAGCAGACTGGTTGTTAGACAAGCTGAAAATATAACACCGGTGCGGCAGTTCAGTGCGGCACCGGTGTAGCGGGCGGTTGCCGTGTTACTTCAGTATTTCATCTACTGTACCCTGTGCCAGCGGGTGATAACCCGGGCGTGCTTTTTCATAGACGGCACGGGCAAAGGCCAGGCCCTCTGGCGTAGATGCCAGTTGGCGGTACAGCGGGATAATAAGCTTGCGTCTGCCGATATTAATCAGATATTGCTCCAGCGGGGCAGCAATTTCCTGATAACCGGTTTTAAGTGCCAGCAAATACCAGGCATGGGCTATTTCACTATTGCCCGATTGCGTCAGGCTGTAGGTGGCGTCTAGCTCGGCCATTTGCTCCGGCGTTATGGCCAGTGGCAGATTATTAATAAAATACAGCCATTCGTGTACTGTCCAGTTATCGGTGGGCAGGCTGCTTAGTTCACTATTACCGGCGAGCCAGTTATCGGCATGTTGTTGTACCTGATTAAATGCATCAGACTGCGGTTGCGGCGTACCCTCAGGTAAGCCCGGTTGATAGATCCAGGTTTTTGCTTCATCCAGGGATACTATGCCGGGGTATTTTTGCAATAAATGCGTATTTAAATATTTAACAAAGCGCCCGGTATCCAGGCTTTGAAAGGCGTGGTCGTCAAAGTATTGCCGCACGAACGGGTCGAACTTATCGCGGCCAAACTTTTGCTCCAGGTACATTAAAAACAACTGGCCTTTGGTGTACGGCACGCCGCTAAAGGCGTCGTCCGGATCACGGCCGTTAAGGTCGATATACAAAATGCTGTCGTTAGCGGGTAGTTCTGCCAGTTCTTCTTTTAAACTCTGTACCGACAAGGCTTGTTCCATAATGGCGCGATCAACGCCGAATACCTGCTCCATAATGCGGTTTTCAACATAGGAGGTAAAACCTTCGTTCAGCCATAAATCACGCCAGCTGGCGTTAGTTACCAGGTTACCCGACCAGGAGTGCGCCAGCTCGTGGGCAATTAAATTTACCAGGCTGCCATCACCGGCTACTACGGTGGGGGTAATAAAGCTTAGTACCGGGTTTTCCATGCCGCCAAACGGGAAGCTGGGCGGTAATATCAGTAAGTCGTAGCGGCCCCAGCGGTAAGCACCATACAGCTGTTCGGTGGCATCTATCATGGCCTGGGTACTGGCAAATTCTTCTGCTGATGCCTGCAGAATATAAGGTTCGGCATAAACGCCGGTTTGCTCACTCATGGCTTTAAATTGTAAATCACCGGCGGCAATGGCAATTAAATATGCCGGAATAGCCTTGGGCATAACAAACTGGTAATCGCCATCGCGAATCATGCCCGGTTCATTATTGGCACTCATAATAGCCAACACATCGTCACGGGTTTGAATGCGGGCGCTGTATGTCATGCGCACGGCCGGTGTGTCCTGAATCGGGATCCAGCTGCGGGCATGAATAGCCTGGTTTTGGCTAAACATAAAGGGCGTGGTTTTACCGGCGGTTTGCTCCGGCGTTAACCACTGCAGGCCCGAGGCTTTATCGGTAGAGCTATAGTAAATACGTAATGTTTGTGCCTGAAAGGCTGGCTTTACCGTAAGTTTGCTGCCCAGTACGGCATCGCGCTGCCCCAGCGTAAAAGGCACTTTTTGCCAGTTACCGTCGGCACGTTTAGCGTAAATGCGGTCTATAACCAGATCGCGGGTGTCCAGATACACCGTGTTGCTATTGTTGTTGAGCCAGTTAAGTTGTAAATCGGCAAAGCCGGTTAAGGCTTTTTGCTCAAAGTTCACGGCTAAATCCAGATGCAGATGCTTTACTGTTACCGCATCAACGTTGGCATAGGTATAGGCGTCGGTAGCAGCCATTGCACTGGTAGCGGTAAAAGCGTAGCTGCTGCATAAAAAAGCAGTGCTAAGGGTAAGCAGGCGTGCAGACATGGGGGTTTCCTTAAAAGCGAAAGAAGGCAGAGTGTAAAGGCAAACTCAGGCCAAATACAACTCTACAAATAGTAACAACTTAAGCCGCGCTGTTTTGCTGTAATGCGCGTTAAACACCACAGGAGTTTCAGATGAAATTAGCCACTATTACCACAGCTTTGGCATTAACCCTTAGCGGCGCCGTGCAGGCCAGCCCGCTGCCGGATTTTCCGTTTATTAATGTTACCGGTGCCGCCAAACTTGAAGTTGCACCCGACAAAGCCCGTATTCAGTTTGTGATCCGCCAAACGGCAGACAAAGCCGATGCTGCAACCGAAGCAGTGTATAAGCAGGGGCGCGAATTAATGCAGTTTCTGGCGCAGCAGGGCATTACCGAGGCCGATATTGATGCCGCCCAGATTAATAAAGAAGCCTTGTTTAAAGACTACAACAACAGAGCTATTACCGGTTACGAAGCCAGCCAACCTATTATGGTAACGCTAAATGAGCTAACCAATTATGTTGCGGTAATGGATTACCTGTTCAAACAGCCGCAAATTTTTTCAATAAGCGGCAGTTTTGACAGCAGCCAGCGTGAGCAATACGAGCAGCAGTTAAGCGAAAAAGCCGGTGCTGATGCCCGCCGCCGGGCTAACAGTTTAGCCGCAGCACAAGGCGTTAAAATCAGTTCTGTATTTGCTATCAGCGAAGCATCAGGCTGGGGCGCCATGGCTGGTGATTTTGGTTTCGGTGGCGGCTCGGTCAGCTATGGCGCTATGCGCAAAGCCGATATGGCTGAAAGTAGCAACAGTAACTTAATCGTGCCAAAGCATATTCAGTTAGAAAAATCAGTGAATGTAATTTACAAACTTAAGCCCTGATCCGGGCTGTTTGTCTCAATGCTGTCGTGTCCGGGCCGGTAATAGGCTAAGGTAAGCCTTCATTTTAGCTGTATAAGGAAACCTGATGACACTTCAGTTTAGCCCTTTGCTGGTAGCGGCAGTTAGCGCCAGCCTGTTAGTGGCGTCGTGTTCAAAACAGAATACGCCGCCACCGCCTGCACCACAAGAAACACAACCTCTGCTGCAAACCAGTTTTAACGCCAATTTTGCTACCTATTTTGAAAAAATTGCTTCAGATGAAATGCAGGGCCGTGCCCCGGCAACTAAAGGTGAAGAGCTCACTGTACAGTATCTGGAGCAGCAGTACGCCCGTATTGGCTTAATGCCATACAGCGGCGACAGCTATCGCCAGAGTGTACCGGTAGTGCAGATAGATCCGGTTAAAGTATCGGCATTAACACTAACTGATAACAACGGCGCCAGCACTAAACTTACCTATAAAACCGATATGATGGCCTGGTCTACCCGAATGCTGGGGCAAATTGATGTTGCCGACAGCGACGTGGTATTTGTTGGTTATGGCATAGTAGCACCGGAATATAACTGGAATGACTACGCTGGTTTGGATGTAAAAGGTAAAACCGTAGTAATACTGGTAAACGACCCCGGTTACGCCACCCAGGACCCACAGCTGTTTACCGGCAATGCCATGACATACTACGGCCGCTGGACCTACAAATACGAAGAAGCCGCCCGCCAGGGCGCGGCTATGGCGCTGATAGTGCACGAAACCGATGCCGCCAGCTATGGCTGGAATGTGGTAGCGGGCACCTCGCCAATCCGGTTTGAGCTGGCTAACAACAATAAAAACCTGCACAAAACTGAAGTAGAAGGCTGGTTGTCGCTGGATGCCGCCGAAAAACTGTTTGCTGCCAATGGCACTTCACTGGAGCAACTGCGTCAGCAGGCGCTGAGCAAAGATTTTAAGCCGGTAGCGCTTAATGCCAAAGCGGCGGTCAGTATTAGTAATAATTTGCGTGAGCTTAGCTCCAGCAATGTTATTGGTTATATTGAAGGCAGTGAAAAGCCCGATGAAGCTATTATTTATATGGCGCACTGGGATCACTTTGGCCTGGATTTCAGCCGCCCGGATGACAAAGTGTTTAACGGTGCCCAGGATAATGCCGGTGGTGTTGCCGCTTTACTGGCACTGGCTGAGCAGTTTAAAGCCAGCCCGGCGCCAAAGCGCTCGGTGGCATTTTTAGCCGTAACGGTAGAAGAGCGCGGCTTACTGGGTTCTGCCTGGTATGCGAACAATCCGTTATTTGCTTTAGATAAAACCGTAGCCGGTATTAATATGGACGTGATTAACGTATACGGCCCGATGCGTGATGTTATGGTGTTTGGCTATGGCAGCTCAGAGCTGGAACCAATACTGGAAAAATACGCCAAAGCGCAAAATCGCTATATAGCGCCTGAACCGACACCGCAGGATGGTTTTTACTACCGCTCAGACCACTTTAACCTGGCAAAAAAAGGCGTACCTATGTTGTATGCCCGTGGCGGCGTTGACAGTTTTATTCACGGTAAAGACTGGGGCCTGGAGCAGCGGCGTATTTATGTGCGTGACTACTACCACAAAGTAAATGATGAGTTTGACCCCAACTGGGATTTACGTGGCGCGCAGCAGGATTTACACCTGTACTATCAGGTAGGGCACGAGCTGGCTAACAGCGATAGCTGGCCAAACTGGTATCAGGGTAAAGAATTCCGCGCCGTGCGTGATGCTTCTTTACAGCAGCAATAGTGCTAATGGCACCTGCAGGCAGTTTGCTGCGGGTGCCTTTGTGGTTTTGTTAAACGCATTGCTGGTGACAAGTATAAAATAAGCAACAGGGCTGAATTATGGTGTCGAAGTTGGGCTGGCAATTAGTGCAGTTGGGCCGCAAGTTGTGGGTACGCACGGTGGCTTTTGCTGTGCTGGCATTGTTTTCAGCATTAGTTGCTGTGCTGGTGCAGGATCATATACCGGAAGCGCTGTCGGACATTATCGGTGCCGGTGCTGCTGAGAATATCCTTAATATACTGGCCTCCAGTATGCTTACGGTTACCACCTTCTCACTCAGTGTGATGGTGGCGGCCTATAGTGCATCTACCACTAATGTGTCGCCGCGTGCGACCCGTTTGTTAATGGAAGACAGCACTACACAAAATGCACTGGCAACTTTTGTTGGTTCGTTTTTGTTTAGTATTGTCAGCATTATTCTGCTTAATACCGAAGTGTACAATCAACGTGGCCGGGTGGTGTTGTTTCTTGCTACCATTTTGGTCATTGTACTGATTGTTGTGATGATCCTGATTTGGATCAGCCATTTGTCCAGCCTTGGCAGAGTAGGAGAAACCGCAGGTAAAGTGGAAGATCAGGCTTATGCGGCATTAAAACGGCACAATAAATACCCCTGGCTGGAGGCCCAGCCGCTGCAAAGTTTGCAGCAGATCCCCAAAGATGCCAAGCCAGTGCTGACAAATACCATCGGATATTTACAACATATTGATATTAAATCCATTAATAGCTGGGCAACAGAAAATAACTGCCATGCCTATGTGGCTGTGCGCCCCGGTGTATTTGTTGAGCCTTGCCGGCCATTGCTGTGGCTAAGCCCGGCACCGGCAGATACCAGCTCGGTGCCGCTGGATGCGTTTTGTATCAGTAATTACCGCACTTTTGATCAGGACCCGCGTTTTGGTTTGCTGGTACTGGCTGAAATTGCCTCTAAAGCCTTATCACCAGCGATTAATGATCCCGGTACTGCCATCGAAATTATTGGCCGTGGTATGCGGGTATTAAGTAACTGGCAAGTACCATCAATTGATAAAGCAACGATACAGTATCCGCAGGTATCAGTGCTATCGTTGTCATTAACCTGTTTATTTGATGATTTTTACACCCCAATCGCCCGTGATGGCGCCGCTATGCTGGAAGTGCAAATTCGCCTGCAAAAAAGCCTGCTGGCACTGGCCGGGCAGCGTGCAGAGTTTCGCCCGCATACGCTGCGCCATTCTGCAGCGGCGCTGGCCCGGGCTGAACATGCAATGGCCTACAGCGAAGATATTAAAACGTTAAAAGCACTGCACCAGCAGCTGTGCGACAGCTAGCGCCATAGCTGCAGGTTGTCGCCCCAATGTAGTTTACGCTGCAGTAAATTCAGGCTGTGCTGCTGCCCGGCTGAGTTATCATTTAGCCAGTAAATAAATACCGCTACAAACATGCTGCTTAATGCCAGCTCCTGGCCAATTCTTGCTACGCCACTGGCCGTTAAACCGGCTGCTTCCCGCAGCCACTGCACTGTGCGGCTGATGCGCAAAAGACCACCCAGTTGCAGATGAATATGGCCGGGTTCCAGCTTATACAACAGCATTTGCCCGGTGACTTTATGGCAAGGCGAAAGCGCCGCCAGCCACTGCTGCATGGCCTGTTGCAATCTGGTGCTGGCAGGTAAATCAGCACTTATCGGCATACTTAGCATGGCGGTATCTGCGCGGTCAAACCAGGCATCAACCAAATCATCTTTGGTCCGGTAATGCTGATAGATATCTGCCAGTTGTATCTGCATGGCGATGGCTATCTGTTGTAAGGTTAACTGCTCCCAGCCGGTTGTTGCCGCCAGTTGCAGTGCGGCATCCAAAATTTGTTGGCGCATAAGCTTTACCTGTTATCTGCTGTAGGGTTGCTGCTGGGTTTAAGTATAGAGATCTCAGTGCAAACAGCTGGTAAAGCGGCTTAAAAGCACTATAGTTTTGCAGTGTGTAAACTAGCAGGAATAATATGTTATGCAGAAATATCTGACAGAAATACGCTGGGGGGTTATTTTTACCGCGGTTATGCTGCTCTGGATGTGGTGTGAGCAACTGGCAGGCTTGCACGGCAGGCATATTGCGCAGCATGCCACCTATACCAACCTGTTTGCGATACCGGCAATATTGATTTATGTGCTGGCGCTACGGCAGAAAAAGCTACGCGATTATAGCGGCACTATGAGCTGGAAGCAGGGCATGCAAGCGGGTTTGGTAATCACTTTGGTGGTAGTTTTATTAAGCCCGGCGGCGCAGTGGCTTACACATATGGTTATTACCCCGAATTATTTTCTTAATATGCAGGCTTATGTTGTGACACAAGGCATGATGACCACGGAGCAGGCTTTAGAATACTTCAGTTTAACTAACTATATGCTGCAAAGTGCAATTGGTGCCGCCATTATGGGGGTGCTGACTTCGGTTATTGTGGCGTTTTTTCTGCGCAGTAAAAGCCAGCACTGAGCTGAAGCTTTTTTATCAATGGCAATTTAGGCCTGATTTTGTAGCTAATTAAGGAGTTGTTAATGCGGTATATCAGCGTACTGTTAATGTTATTTCTGCTGTCTTGCGCCAGTGATAGCACTATATGGTATCAGGGCCAGTGGCAGGTAACTGAGGCAAAGTTTCCCGGTGTCAGTGCAATGGGTATGGAAGACGCCAAAGCCTGGTTTGGTACTAAGGCAACCTATACTGATACCAAAGTGAGCTTTGCCGAAGCAGTATGCGACAAGCCGCAATTTACCCTTACAACTTTAACAGAGGGCGAGTTTTATGCGTTATACCGGGCCCGGTTTGAGCAGCTTGAAATAACCACTGAAGCCACTGAGGTGCTTACCGTAGGTTGCCCGTCAGACTGGCTGGCACCTGGGGCGGTGTTAATTAAAGTAACCAATAATAAGGCTTACACCGTGTGGGACGGTGTATTTTTTAAGCTGGATAAGCTGTAACCGGCCGCAACAGCGGCCAGCGGGGTAAACAGGTTATTTGGCGTTATTACCCAGCACAGAATCGGGCCAGGCCGGGTTGCCATCGTTAGCGGCGGGGGTTAACCCTAATATTCGGCACATCAGGTTATACAGCTCAATATTAGTAAATGCAGGTATAGTTTTGCCGGCTTTAAATGCCGGCCCGTGGCCAATAAAAATAGCCTGCATATATTCGCTGGCGTTGTCATAACCATGGCTGCCATTGGTTTTACCGGCAGCTGCCATTTGCTGGTAATTCACCTCTGCTTTTTGCTGAATTAACCGCCAGCCAGGCTCGGGGATCACCAGCAGCGGTGCTATACGTTTGCTGCCGGTGTAGTGCCAGCGCGCAGGTAAATCGGCTTTTTTATACACTTTAGCCTGTGGCGGTAAGTTGCGGCTTAATTGCTGATAAATATGCTCCAGCTTGCCCCCTTTAGGGAAGATAGACACAATTTCCGCTGTCCACAGCGCCAGAGCTGCGTCGCTGCTGTTAAACAATTTATCCAGCACGATAATTTGCTGCGGCGGTGTCTCAACCATACCGTGATCAGATACCAGCATAATATTCAGCTTATTGTACAAACCGCGCCGGGTTAAACCGGCCAGCAAGTGGCCAAGCGCCTGATCAACGTCGGCTATAGCAGCGGCTACTTCGGCTGAATTGGGGCCAAAAGCGTGGCCTGCTTCATCTACAGCACTAAAATACAGTGTTAGAAAACGTGGCCGTTCTGCATCCGGTAAATCCAGCCATTGCAGCACTGAGTCTACTCTTTCGTTGTGGCTGACATTGCCATCATAGCGTTGCCAGTAGCTTGGGCGCACATTTTTTATTGCAGCCTCTGAGCCGGGATAAAAATACGTAGCGGCTTTTACACCCTGAGATTCAGCCGTAACCCATACAGGTTCACCTTGCCACCAGCGGGCATTAGTGACTTCTTCAGCCTTGCTTAACCGGAAAGTGGCATCGAAATCAGCATCAAATATATTGTTTTCTACAATACCGTGGTTAGCCGGGTACAAGCCAGTAACAATACTGTAGTGGTTTGGAAAGGTTTTACTGGGAAACACCGGCTGCATACTGTCTGCCGTTAAGCCTTCCTGTGCCAGCTTATGTATGTTAGCGGCGGGGTATTGCTGCAGATATTGTGCGGCAAAGCCATCTATTGAAATCAGCAGCAGGCTGTCGGCTTGTTCTGCTTTAACTGCTGTTGCCGGTACCAGGCTGAATAACAGAGTAATTTGTATAATACGCAAAAAGATCATAGCTATAAGGTTTTCCGCTAAAAACTGTGTGTAGTGTACGGGTTGAATAACAAACTAAAATGACAGATCCGATAAAGTACCAGCTAAACGCTACAAAGGGCAGTGCAAAAATTCAAAGCGTAAAAAGCCAGTTTGTAACTAAGCGTAACCAACTGTTTTTAATGGTAAAGCGCCATAGCGTTCATTGCGTGAAATCCTTACTCTGAGCCGTTGTTACATTACCCTCAGGAAGATTACATGAAATCAGTTTATTCTTTACGTCTGCTGGCGCTTGGTGCCTTGCTGGGCCTGGCCGGTTGCGGTGGCGGCAGCAGTGATAATACTACAGCGGAGACTTATCTGCAGTTTTACAATGGCGCGGCCGGTGCCGGTAATACTTCGTTAAAGGCCGGTGATAAAGCCATTGGCAATGCTACTTACGGTGATGTCAGTGCCTTGGTTGCTGTAGCGCCAGATTCTTACACACTGGAACTAACCGATGTGGCCAGTGCTGACAAGTTGCTCAGTAAAGAAATGTCGCTGGCAGAGGGCAATAAAACACTGTTTATATTGACGCAAAAAGATGAGCAGTTTGATTACCTGGACCTGAGCTTTAAGCGTGATGAAAGCCTGGATAAACAATTTAAGCTGCATTTGGTCAACTTATCTGCGCAGCATCCAACGCTGGATGTTCATCTTAGTGCCGAGAGTAAAGGCTTTGCCGATGCCGAGCTGGTTGATTCGTTATCTTTTCAGGAAGTCAGTTCAGTTGCCGATGGCAAAGAGTTGGGTAGATTTAATGTGTACCTGACACAGGCTGGTGGCAATACGCCGCTTTTTGTGGCCAAAGGCGTTAATTTTGCCTACACCAGCAATTATGTAGTGATTGTACGCGACAAGTTTGGCCCCTTAGCCGGGCAGTTATCTGTGGATGTGGTGCTGAACTCTTCCACCGTAGCAGCTTATGATCATAGTGATGCCAGTGCCCAGTTCCGCTTATACAATAGCCTGGAACAGGATATTAGCGTTGCACTGGACAACCAGAGTGTTGCCAGCGTTGCCAGCGGCCAGTTAAGCGATTATTTGCCACTGACAAAAGGTGACTACAGTTTATCTGCCCGTGACAGTGACGGCGCTTTATTACTAAACAGCGCTTTATTAAGTGTGGCTGCCGGTAACAGTAAAGCGGTGTTGTTATATGCTAATGAGCAACAAAAGGTAGAAGCCTTAAGTGTTACTGAACCCGATAAACCGCAGGCGCAGGCGCATGATGTGGTAGTTGCTAACCTGGTAGCCGATTTTACCCAGCTACAGTTTTATTTTGTCCGCTCAAACGAAACCATTGCTAATGCCAGATACAACGTGAAAAACCTGGCATTTAAAAAGCAACAAACCCTGAGCCTGCCAAAAGATTACTATGCTATAGCACTGGTGCAGGTAGCAGAGAACGGCAGCACCACCTTACTGGACAAAACTGACAGCATAATGTTAACGCCGGGCGAGCACTATATACTGCTGGCCGAGCAAGACGACGCTGCACCATCAGGCTATAAATTAAAGCTGGTGCATTAATTTTATAGCAGATAAAACTGTAGTTAATAAAAAGGCGATCATCGGATCGCCTTTTTGCTGTGCTTAGTTTGTTAAGTTAAAAGCGGTAATTGGCCTGAATGGCAAACAGCTGGCCTCTGTTGCTGTAATCGCCCTGATAGCCGCTGTTATACAAGGCTTGATCCTGCACATTGTATTCACGCTCGTTTACACTGACATCGCCGGTAAACAGGTAGCCATAGGCAAGATCCAGGCTCAGGTTGTCGGCTAACTGCCAGTTGGCGCCTACTGTTAGCCATACCCGGTCATCGGTTGGAATACGCGCGGTTTTGTGTTCCTGGCTGATGGGGTTTTCATCAAAGGCCACACCGGCTTTTAGCGTTAAATCGCTCTGGTAAACATAGGTAGCGCCAAGGGCAAACGACCAGCTGTTTTGCCAGTATTCCGGGATATAACCAATATAACCTTCGGCATTCAGGTTTGCCGGTGACTGGGTATTTAAGGAAATACTGGGGTTAGCGTCGTTGCTGACAATGTCGATGCTTTGAAATTTGCTCCACTGGGTCCAGGCCGCGCTAAATTGCAGTGATAAGGCTTCGGTTACCTGCTGATCCAGGCTAAAAGCAGCACTGGCCGGGGTGGTTAATGCCAGCTTGCTGGCTTCAGTCAGGCGGCTGTTTGCTGCCAGTTTGCCGGTAGATAAATCAATAGCCGGCAGGTTTGGTGCCACAACAACATAGTTAGGGTTACCTACCACATTGGCACCGGTAATAGGGGTGTTGGTAATTTCTGAATCACCCTTTAAGGTATAACGCACCGCCGAGTGGTAGGTTAGTGCCAGGCGGGTACCGTCAACCGGCTCACCATGAATACCCAGCGTATAACCAAAGGCAATATCGTCGCCTTCTACTTCGTAGTGGCTGTTGCAATAAGCATCGTTATACACCGGCGCGCCAAACATAGCGTTAGTGGTTTGTTCACCCAGCTCACATAAACCGCTGTGGTCTTTAAATTTAGACAAAGTCCCTTCAACGCGGTTAATCGAAATACCGCCGCCAATAGACCATTGCTCATTTAGTTTATAACCAATGGCGGGCTGCAGGCTTAATACCTGTATGGCGGTTTCATCGGCAAAATAACGGCCAACAAAATCGTCATCGTAATCAGACGACAAACCAAAGGGCACATAAAAACCAATACCCCAGCTTAATTTGTCTGACACCTTGTCGCTGTAAAACACAAAAGGCACCAGCTCATTCAAACTATTTTCACCGTCGGTACGACCAACAACAGACTGGCCATTAGCACTTTGTGCCTGCGCATTACGGTAGTTGGTTTTAACGCTAATAAGATTAAGGCCGCCAGAGAGCTGCGCACCGTCCAGTTGGGTTAAGGCCGCAGGGTTAGAGTAAACCAGAGTAGCGTCAGTAATTTGCGCACCCCGGCCTGCGTAAGCATTACCCATACTGCTGACCGATTGTTCAAATAATTTATAGCCTTCAGCGTGGGCCGTCACACTGATAAGGGCGGAAAAAACAGCTAAGGACACGGCAGATTTTCTAAGCATATATACACCTGTTGAACGTGAAAGAGGGCGCAGTATAAAGAGGTCAGACCATGGAGTACAGGCTCTAGCTCTCACGTAATTGTAGTTTGGTCGTGCTGAACGTGATGTTAATGACTAAAAATTAGTGTTTTTAACCAAGTAAAACCGGCATTAAGAATGGAGAGTTGCATGAGTTTTTTTTATATCGTTGAAAATATTAATGAATTTCTTTTTTTCGGTGCTGGCATGGCCTCTGCATTAGCAGTATTAACTTGCTCAGTTTTTTGTTTTCCAAAGGATGAATCATGAAAACGTCATACAGTTTTAAACTTACTGCTGCTGCAGCCATACTGGCCAGCGTTTTGTTAACCGGCTGCAATCAGGCCAACAGTTCAACGGCCGCCACCACGGCTGAGGCTGTTATCGCCGTACCGGTAGAAGCCGCTCTGGCCCGCAATGGCGAGATTAGCAGCAGCTACCGCACAACGGCTACGCTTGAAGCAAGGGCTGAAGCAGAAGTGATCAGCAAAGCGGTAGGCATAGTGCAGCGTATTCTGGTTGAAGAAGGTGATGAAGTTAGCGCCGGCCAGTTACTGGCGGTGCTGGACAACGAGCGTCAGCAGTACAGCCTGAATAAAGAAAAAGCTGAATTAAACCGTCTGGGCAGTGAGCTAAAACGGATGGAAGAAATGTACCAGCGTAAATTGATCAGTGCTGATGTATTTGAAAAACTACAATGGCAGCATGATGCACTGCAGGCTACGGTAAGTCTGGCTGAGCTGGCGTTGAAAGAAACCGAAATTCGTGCGCCGATAAGCGGTGTGGTATCACGCCGTTATGTTAAAACCGGACAACTGGTAAATCAGCATGTTACCCAGTCATTGTTTCATATTGTGTCTAACCAGCAACTGGAAGCGGTAGTACATTTGCCTGAGCAGCAACTGGCACAGGCCCGTGTTGGCCAAACTGCGCTGCTGCAATTTGCCGGTATGACACCGGTAAGCGCTGAGCTGGTGCGTATTTCGCCGGTAGTGGATGCTGGCTCAGGTACTGTACGTGCAGTGTTAAAAGTGGCTAATGCACAACAACAGTTAAAGCCAGGCATGTTCGCCCAGGTGCAGTTGCAGTTTGATGTTAAAGCCGATGCATTATTGCTGCCCAAGCGCGCACTGATGAACACTGACAACAGCCAGACAGTGTTTGTGATTGACAGTGAAAACAAAGTTAGCCGCAAGCAGGTAAATTTAGGGTATCAGGCTGATAATACTGTAGAAATACTGTCTGGCCTGGCGGTAGGCGATCAGGTGGTGATTGCCGGGCAGTCAGCCCTGAAAGATGATGCCCTAGTAAATATAGTAACAGTACGCGAGTTTTGATCGAAAAAAACAATAATATAAGCACACAGGACCCGATGCCATGAAGCTGGTTGATATAGCTGTAACCCGCCCCGTTACTATCTGGATGTTTACACTGGGTATTTTACTCTTTGGTTTGGTGGCCGCCGGCCGCCTGGCAGTAAATTTACTGCCGGATTTATCTTACCCGTCGTTAACCGTACGTACTGAATTTGTTGGTGCTGCCCCGGCTGAAGTAGAGCAGTTGGTTAGCAAACCGATTGAAGAGTCTGTCGGTATTGTTAAAGGCGTGCGCAAAGTACAGTCGGTGTCGCGCTCTGGCCGCTCTGATGTGGTAATGGAGTTTGACTGGGGCACTGATATGGATCTGGCGGCGCTGGAGGTACGGGAAAAACTCGACGTACTTATGCTGCCGCTGGAAATTGAAAAGCCGTTGCTGCTGCGCTTTAACCCCAACCTTGACCCCATAGTACGGCTGGCATTAAGCCGTGATAACGCGGGTGAAGCGCTAAGCCCGGCGCAACTGGTTAGCCTGCGTACTTTTGCCGAAGAAGATTTACGCCGTGCGCTGGAATCATTACCCGGCGTAGCCGCCGTGCGGCCGGATGGTGGTTTAAGCCAGGAAATACAAATTTTGCTTAACCCGGAAAAGCTCAGCCAGCTGCAACTGGATATCAGCCAGATCACCGAGCGCTTACGCCAGGAAAACCTTAACCAGGCCGGTGGCCGGTTAGAAACGCCCAGTTATGACTACTTAGTGCGTACAATCAATCAGTTTGCCAACCTGCAGCAAATTGAAAACTTATATGTAGCAGAAGTAGGTGGCAGCCAGATCCGTTTGTCGGATATTGCCGAAGTGCGCGACAGCTTTGTTGACCGTCAGAGCATTACTTATATAGATGGCAAAGAAGCGATAGAAGTAGCCATTTATAAAGAAGGCGATGCTAATACTGTGCAGGTAGCGAAAACGCTGCTGGCGCAGTTACCCCGCCTGGAAAAATCCCTGCCTGCCGGCTACCGCTTAACGCTGGTGTATGACCAGTCTGAATTTATTAAACAGGCCATTGATGAGGTGAAATCTTCCGCTGTTGTCGGTGGTTTGCTGGCAATGCTGGTGCTGTATCTGTTTTTACGTAACGTCTGGGCTACGCTGATTATTTCAGTATCAATACCGGTATCGGTTATTGCTACCTTTAATCTGATGTACGGTCAGGGTATTACACTGAATATGATGAGCCTGGGCGGTATAGCCCTGGCAGTAGGTTTGCTGGTAGATAATGCTATTGTAGTGCTGGAGAACATTGCCCGTCACAAAGAGCTGGGCAAAGATGCTTTTACGGCAGCCAAAACCGGCACCCGTGAAGTGTCGATGGCTATTACGGCTTCTACATTAACTACAGTAGCGGTGTTTTTTCCGTTGGTGTTTGTTGAAGGTATCGCCGGGCAGTTGTTCCGCGATCAGGCATTAACGGTAACGTTTGCCTTACTGGCCTCGTTAGTGGTGGCATTAACCCTTATTCCGACAATGGCTGCGCGCGAGGGTAAAGCTAAAATGGCTGCGTCGGAACCGGTATCAGAGCCTGACACGGCGCCACAAATTCGCCGCTGGTATTACTGGCCAAGCTGGCCATTGCGTATGCTGGGCCGGGCGCTGCGCGGTTTAATGTTGTTGTTGGTTGCCGCGCTAACCTTAGTATTTCGCCTGGTTAGCCGTACTCTGGCCCTGGTATTTAAACCTCTGCTTTGGGCGGTGCAGTGGCTGCTTAACCGGCTGGAGGCGCTATACCGCTTTGCCCTGCAAAGGGCGCTGGCGTTAAAAGGTGTAACGATAGCCGTTACGCTGGCACTGGCCGGTGCCTGTTTTGCTTTGCTACCACGCCTGGGTGCCGATGTTATACCGGCTATGAGCCAGGGCGAGTTTTATGTTGAAGTACAACTGCCGGTAGGCAGCTCTATTGAGCAAACCGACAAAGTATTAGTGCGGCTGGCAGCAATTGCGGCAGAGCAAAGCGCAGTAAAACGCAGCTATGCCCAGGCTGGTACCGGTGCTCAAATGACCGTTGATCCCAGCATTGGCGGCAGCCACTGGGGCCGTTTGAATATCGTGCTGCAACATGGCACCAATGCGCAGCAAGAGCAGCAGGTAATAGCCACCTTACGTGATTACCTGGCGCAACTGCCTGACGTTACGGTAAAAATAGACCGGCCACAATTGTTTAGCTTTAGTACGCCGCTGGAGGTGGAACTATCCGGCTATGAACTGCCTGAGTTGAAAACTGCAGCAGACAATCTGGTTACCGCGCTGGAAGCCGACGCACGTTTTACTGATGTAAAAACCAGCCTGCGCCCCGGCCAGCCTGAAATCACGCTGTATTTTAACCATGGTTTGCTGTCACAGCTGGGCATGACCTCGCACGAAGTCGCCAAAAGAGTGGCAGCGTATGTGGGCGGGGAACTGGCCGGACAGTATTCGGTAAATGATCGTAAAGTAGATATCCGCGTGCGGTTAGCCGAGCAATATCGCCAAACCGAACAGCAACTGGCACAGCTGATTATTAACCCCGGTAGTGCCAAACCATTGCCATTGTCTGCCGTAGCCCGCATTGAGCGCGAAACTGGCCCCAGCGAAATTACCCGCATTGGTCAGCAACGGGTTGCAGTGGTAAGTGCTAACCTGGCCTTTGGTGATTTAGAGCAAGCCACCCAAAGTGCAGCAGCTATTTTAGCCGCCCAGCGTTTACCCTACGGCGTAACAGCGGCGGTTATGGGGCAAAGCGAAGAAATGCAGCGTGCTTATACCTCATTAACTATGGCGTTGTTACTGGCGGTATTTTTGGTGTATCTGGTAATGGCATCGCAGTTTGAAAACCTGCTGCAGCCACTGTTGATCCTGTTTACCGTGCCGCTGGCCGGTGCCGGTGCCATTCTGGGCTTATGGCTTACCGATACCCGATTGTCTGTTATCGTATTTATTGGCCTTATTATGCTGGCCGGTATAGTGGTTAATAACGCCATTGTACTGATTGACCGCATTAACCAGTTGCGTGGTGAGGGCTTGGTATTACATCAGGCGGTTATTGAAGCCGGGGCCAGCCGTTTACGGCCGGTATTAATGACTACTTTAACGACTATTCTGGGGTTGTTACCAATGGCATTGGGCGGTGGCGACGGCAGTGAAATCCGTGCGCCTATGGCTATTACCGTGATCTTTGGTTTGGCGCTTGCCACTATGCTGACACTGCTGTTTATACCTGTGTTGTATGCACTGGCGAGCCGCGATACCCCGGTTGTACAGCAAAGCAGCGATCAGGAGATCAGCGTATGAGCCAGCAACCGCTTGCTATAACCCGCTTTGCGCTGACACGGCCGGTTACCATTTGCATGATATTTTTATCAATGCTGGTGTTTGGTGTTATTGCCAGCCGTATGTTGCCGCTGGAGAAATTCCCCGGTATTGATATTCCGCAAATTTTTATTAATGTGCCGTACAACAATGCTACGCCAACCGAAATAGAGCGGCTTATCACCCGGCCGCTGGAAGAAGCGTTGGCCACGGTAACCGGCATTAAGCAAATGCGTTCCTGGTCAAATGAAAACAGCGCAGAAGTGTCGCTGGAGTTTAAATGGGAAGAAAACATTAACAGCAAAAGCATTGAGGTGCGCGAACGGTTAGACAGCATCCGCCATTTGCTGCCCAAAGATGTTGAGCGTGTACTGGTATTTCAGTTTAACACCAACGATATGCCGATATTTCAGCTGCGTATTTCCAGCGAACGTGATCTAGCCATGGCGTACGATCTGTTGGAGCGGCAAATAAAACGGCCACTGGAGCGGGTGCAGGGGGTATCTAAAGTTGAGCTGTATGGCGTAGAAAAGCGCCAGGTAGTGATCCGGCTTAACCCCGACAAAATGCGCGCACTGAATATAGACGCAGCAGCACTGGTAAGCACGCTGCAAGGCTATAACTTTGCTATGACCGCCGGAGAGCTGCGCAATATCGACAACAGTATTCTGGTAAAACCGGTAGGCGAATACCGTGAGCTGGAAGAAATTGCCTCATTACCACTGCGCCCCGGCTTAAGTTTACGTGAAGTGGCTACCGTGCAACTGGAACTGCCAAAACGTGAGGATGGCCGCCATCTGGATCAAACCTATGCCGTGGGCATGAATGTGTATAAAGAGTCGGGCGCTAACCTGGTTGAAGTGGCTAAAGCTGCGCTGGCAGTAGTGCAGGCGGCAGATGACGATCCGGCTTTTAATGGCATCAGCCTGTACATTATGGATGACACCGCTAAAGGCGTAACAACTTCGCTGGCCGATTTACTCAGCGCCGGTGGCGTAGGGGCGCTGTTATCCTTTGCTGTGCTGTATGTGTTTTTGCGCCATATTGGCACCACTATGGTAGTGGTACTGGCGGTGCCGGTATCTATTTGTATTGCGCTGGGCATTATGTATTTTCTCGGTTACAGCTTAAATATTTTAAGCATGATGGGGTTAATGCTGGCGGTGGGCATGCTGGTAGATAACGCCGTAGTGGTAACTGAGAGTATTTTTCGTGAGCGTGCTGCCGGTGGTGATGTAAAAACGGCTACTGCACGCGGTGTGCGCCGGGTAAGCCTGGCGGTTGTAGCCGGTACGGCAACTACTGCCATTGTGTTTTTGCCGAATATTGTTGGCCAGAAAATGGAGCTGACCATCTTTTTAGAGCATGTGGCTATTGCCATCTGCCTGTGTCTGGCAGTTAGCCTGTTGATGGCATTAACACTGATCCCATTGTTAACTACGCGTTTAAATGTACAGCCGGTAAAAGATCAGCAGGCCGGTGCTTTTGAAGCAAAGTACCGTAAAATACTGGGCTGGGTAATGTATCACCCGCGTTGGTCGGCGTTTATTGCAGTGTTATTGCTTAGCAGCATTGTCATACCAATAGGGGCAGTGTCAGGTGGGAATGATGACAACGAAGATACTGACCGTATTTTTTTAAATTACAATATTCAGGGTAACTATGCGCTGGCAGAAGTAGAAGCTGAAGTGAGTACTATGGAAGCCTATTTGTATGCTAACAAAGACAAGTTTGATGTTGAGTCGGTGTACAGCTATTACCGTGCCGGTTATGCCAACTCGATTATTATTTTAAAACCACAGCTAAGTCAGCCTCTGGCGCAGTTAAAAGAGGCCATCCGTAAAGACTGGCCTGCACTGGTAAGGTCTAAACCGTCTTTTGGCTGGGGCAACAATGGCGGTATGCAGGTGCATTTGCTGGGCAGTTCTACTGAAGTACTGCTAAAACTGGCTGCCGATATTGAGCCTATGCTGGCTGCTGTTACCGGGTTGGAGGATGTCAGCTCTGAAATTGCGCTGGGCCAGCAGGAAATTCAGATCACGTTAAAACTTGATCAACTGCAGCGTCACGGTTTAAACGCACAGCAGGTCGCCAATGCGGTATCACTGGCCTTACGTGGTACCAATTTGCGCACCTTTCGCAGTGCCGAGCAGGGTGAGCTGTTAATGCGTGTACTGTACGATGAAAAGGTGAGTCATTCACTGGCTGAACTGTCGGCATTGCCAATCCTGACCAAAGACAATGTTGTTATCAGCTTACAGCAACTGGCTGAATTAGCTATTGCCCCAAGGCTGGACCAAATTCGCCGCTTTGACCGCCAAACCGGCATCGCCATCAGAATGAATATGGCGAAAGATTATAAAATGGATACTGCCCGCGAAGACATTACAAAGGTCATGGATAAGCTGGCATTGCCTCCGGGTTATCGCTGGTCGTTTCAGGGCAGCTTTCAGCAACAGGATGAATCGCAGCAGGTGATGATGGTTAATATGCTGCTGGCTGTTGCCATGATTTATCTGGTCATGGCGGCGCTATTCGAATCCCTGTTGTTGCCCACAGCAGTAATAGGTTCGTTATTGTTCTCGCTGGTTGGCGTGTTCTGGACCTTTATGTTTACCGGCACCACCATGGGCATTATGGGCATGATAGGTATGCTGGTGCTAATGGGTATAGTGGTAAATAACGGCATAGTGCTGGTAGACAGGATCAACCAGGACAGGCAGGAGCAACCAGAAGCAACATTGCGTGAGCTTATCATCAGTGCCAGCGAGTCGCGGTTGCGGCCAATACTGATGACAGTATCTACCACCGTACTGGGTTTATTACCGCTGGCTATGGGCGGCACTCAAATTGGTGGTGACGGCCCAAGCTATGCGCCAATGGCCATTGCTATTATTGGCGGTTTGTTGTTTTCAACCCTGACCAGTTTAGTGCTGGTGCCACTAACATACTGGGGCCTGGTTAACCTGATCAGCACCTGGGCCAACTGGCGTGCTAATGCTAAACGTTGGGCTGATAAAGTTTGGGCC
This sequence comes from Rheinheimera pacifica, assembly GCF_024809855.1. Classification (GTDB taxonomy): domain Bacteria; phylum Pseudomonadota; class Gammaproteobacteria; order Enterobacterales; family Alteromonadaceae; genus Alishewanella; species Alishewanella pacifica_A. Next base: position 131,438 of record NZ_JANUEM010000011.1, on the reverse strand, counting down.
TGATGATTTATGGCGTGTTGATGTGGGCAAACTGCATCATGCGGGAGGTGGCGGATTAACGCTTTACAGCAGCGCGCAAACTCACTAGAATGCGCGCTGCCTTAAGGGAGTAATCTACGGTGTGGTTATACACCGGGTTGCGGTCAACATACTTGTGCCTCAATGCACATGGCCGTAACGTTCAGAGCCTGCTTTGAATTGATGAGACTTAAGACACACTACTGGCCCAAAGCGGGAGCCGGTGTTGTGTCTTATGTTTATATCCCGCCAAGGTGCAGTTGATGGAAGCCTTTTTATCCTCTTTTACCGCCGTAGCTATTGCTGAAATTGGCGATAAAACCCAATTACTCTCTTTATTTCTTGCTGCCAGATTTCGCTCTAAAAGCGCAATTATTGCCGGTATTTTAGTGGCTACTTTGCTTAATCATGCTGCATCGGCCTGGTTGGGTGTTTGGGTTGCGCAGTTTATTCCGCAAGGTTGGCACAACTGGCTGCTGGGCGGCTCTTTCATTGTTGTTGCGCTGTGGCTGTTAATTCCTGACAAAGATGACAGCGGTGATACCAATGTGCTTCGGTTTGGCGCTTTTGCTGCCAGTTGCATTTTATTTTTCCTGGCCGAAATTGGCGATAAAACCCAAATAGCCACGGTAATACTGGCTGCCAGTTTTGAAGATGCGGTGTGGATGGTTATTGTGGGCACCACGCTGGGCATGCTGGCTGCTAACGTACCTGTAGTGTATGCCGGTAGTTGGTTATTGCAGAAAATATCGCTGAACTGGGCACGCCGGGCTGCCTGCGCGGTATTTATGCTGCTTGGGCTTTATATTATCTGCTCTGACCAGCTTATGATGTTAGGGTAAATAGTTGTTTAGCGCATTGAAGCCGTTGATTAAGCTTGCATTTACCGATATGTTGCTTAACGAAACTGTTGAGTCAGCTTAACATTAGCTTGACGCTGGTTTTATTAAAAAAACAATAGCTGAAGTAAAGGAGATTAAGTCATGAATGACTTTAATGCAGTGCCAGCAGTCAATTCGTCAACAGCAAAGCTGGTGTATATTTTGTATCTGGTAGGCTTGGTATTCGGTATTACCGGTATTATTGGTGTTATTGTTGCTTATGTTAATAAAGACGATGGCCCGGAGTGGCTGCAAAGCCATTATCGCTTTCAAATCCGTACTTTCTGGATGGGGCTGGTATTTTTAATTGCCGCAGCAGTACTGACTGTCGTGCTGATTGGCTGGCTGGTTTGGCTGTTTTGGGTAGTATGGTTAATTATCCGCAGCGTTAAAGGGCTAAAACAGCTGGAAAAACAAGAGCCGGTGCTGGACGAACAAAGCTGGATGTTTTAAACGGGCAATATTAAAAAGCGAAGCCGGGTGCTTCGCTTTTTTGTGCCTGCTTTAACGCTCAGGTGATAAATACTCCCGGTCATAAAAGGTACGCAACCAGTGTGGCCGGTAAATGGCCATCAGCGTTATTGCACTGCCATTTAGCAGGGCTTCAGGAAACCAGATCAGTAGCGCTAATAGCCAGTAATCATTGGCTATAATATGCCAGCTGTAGCGCCCTTCGAGGCCAAACCACAGTGACGTCAGGCTAATTTGCAGCACTATCGTTAATGCCGCTGTAAGAAAACCTGCGACAAAAATATACACAAACAGGTGCCTGGTTAAGTAGCGGTAGCTGGCTAAAAACAAGGTATAGCTAAATAAGCCTGGCAGAATAAAGCTGGTTAGCGCATATAAACCAGCATCCGCCCAGTGCAATTTGCCAAAACCCATCAGTAATAGCATTGGCAGCAGGCAAATCCAGATAGCAATTCGCCAGCCGTGGCATAATACCAGCGTAGTTAGCAGCAAAAAATGCAAATTCAGTCCGTCTTTAATACCGGCCTGCACACTCCACAATAAACTCAGCACGACTGCAGAAGCTAAAACAAAATGCTGATAACCCGGCTCTGCTTTCAGTTTGGGTAAAAACTCGCGCGGATAAAAGTACAGTAAAACGGCCAATGCACTCAGGGTGCCTGCAATTTGCCAATTGGTCATCGTTTGGTATTCCGCCGTAATAACACGGGTTAATTGTAACGGCTGTTTGCTACTCAGTCATCGCTGTTATGGTCAGAATACTCCAGATAACGGCCAGCCCCCAGTGCTGTGCTGATCAGCAACACTGGTATGGCAACAAAGTGCATCATCAGCGATAACTCTGCGGCAAAGTTGATCCAGAAAATCACCAGCCAGCTCATCAGCCATGTGGCTATAGCCAGCCATTTTGTTGTAAGGCTACTCATACTGCCTCCTGTTTGCATTATTTAGGTCACGGCTATTCTAGTTCTTGCCTTGGCAGTAATGCAGTGTCACTATTGATAAAAATAAGGTGAATAGTGACAAGTTGCCTGTACAGGATAAACCGATGAAGCAGATTGCCATTCTGGCTAACCACAACAGTATCTGCAGCGATGTATTTGCGCTGCTGGATTATTTTGAATATTGCAATGTGCTATGGGCATTGCAGCAGCAAACAGTCGCGCCGCTGTTTCATTGTTATCTGGTGTCGCCAGATGGTGCGGCGCTTAAACTAAAGCCGGGTGTGGAGTTAGCGATACAGCCGCATCCGTGGCAGCAAGCCGATGCGCTGATTCTGGTGCCGGCTTATGCATACCGGCGCACTGAACTGGCGGCTTTAGCTGCGCAATCAAATGCCTATTACCCTGGTTTACATCAGGCGGCAGAGCGGGGCAGTTTAATTGCAGCCAGCTGTACCGGTACTTACATACTGGCGGGTAGCGGCTTGCTCGATCATCGTAAAGCCACCAGCAGCTGGTTTTTTAAAGATATATTTAAAAGTTTGTACCCCAATGTGCATTTGCAGCTGGACAAGCTGCTGGTGCAGGATGGCAACCTGCTAACTGCCGGGGCTACCACCTCTTATATTAATTTATGTCTGGCGCTAACCGAGCAGTTAGCCGGCGAGCAGTTTGCCCGGCAGATGGCAAAAATTATGCTGACCGATCCCAACCGCACCTCGCAGGTACCTTATATGGATTTATCTATCGGTTTGCAGCATAACGACTCATTAGTGGTGCAAATACAAAGCTACCTTAGCCAGCATCTGGCACAGCCTTTTGTACTGGATCAGTTGGCAGAGCAGTTTCACCTGACCAAGCGCACCTTACTGCGCCGTTTTAAAACCGCACTAAATGACACTCCACTGAATTATTTGCAGCGCTTACGGGTAGAACAGGCCAAACGTTTACTGGAAACAACCAACCAGCCAATAGAGCAGATTGTGTTGCAAGTGGGCTATGAAGATGTCAGCTCGTTTCGCAAGTTATTTATTAACTACACCGAACTTACCCCCAGCCAATACCGGCAAAAGTTTATGCTGGGCGACACCTTTCACTGCTGCCCGACAGAGCATCTTGTTGCAGAAGCCTGAAAAATAATTTTAGCATTAGCTTGCACCTATAGATTACATCTGTAATATTAAATGTATTACAAGTGTAATCCATAAGGTGCTTTATGATCGAAATCAGCAATGCCGAACTTAGCGTAATGCAGGTACTGTGGCAGCGTCAGCCATTGTCAGCCAACGACGTAGTCGAGGCGCTGGGCAATGACAAAGACTGGCATGAAAAAACGGTAAAAACACTGCTTAACCGGCTGGTAAGCAAAGGTGCATTGGGTTTTGATAAAGATGGCCGGGCTTATTTATATTACCCGCTTATTGCCGAGCAGGACTATAAGCTTGAGCAAAGCCGCTCTTTTGTTGAACGGATATTTGCCGGCCGTGTCGCGCCGCTGGTAGCCGGTTTTGCCAGCCAGAACAAACTTAATGCCGACGATGTGCAGCAGCTAAAGCAATTAATTGCTGATTGGGAGCAGGAGCAGCACCATGACTGATTACCTGTTGCATGTGTCGGTGCCGCTGTCGGTAATGCTGATAATTTTACTGCTGGCCCAGCAATATCTGCTTAAGCCCCTTGGCGCCCGCACCTTGTATGCATTATGGGTTGCCGTGCCGCTTCTGCTGCTTTGCGCTGCTATTACCCCGTTACTGCCAAAGGTTGTTGAGGCGGGTGCCATTGAGCGCTATCAGGTAGGAATACAGCAGGTGGCGGCAGCAGCAGATGATATTAACTGGCTGTTTTGGTTATGGCTTAGCGGGGTAATGCTGTGCGGCACTTTTTTGTTGCTAAGTTACATTAGCGGCCGTGCTCAGTTTAACCGTGCAACGCCGCTTAGTGGCAGTAATATGCCTGTATATTGCCGTCAGGCAGATAACAGTAGCGGGCCTTATATCACCGGCTTAATTACGCCACGAATTGTGCTGCCGCATGACTTTTTCAGCCGCTTTGACGCTACCCAGCAGCAGCTTATTTTGCAACACGAGCTGACACACTGGTACCGGGGTGATTTACATCTGAATTATTTTGCTTTGGCGCTGCTTAGCCTGTTTTGGTTTAACCCCTTGGTGTGGCTGGCATATCGCCAATACCGCCATGCACAAGAACTGGCCTGCGATGCACTGGTAACACAAGATGCCAGCAAGGCAGAAAGAATTGCTTATGGTTATGCCTTACTAAGCAGTACACAGCAGCTATCAGTAAACTGGTGGCCGCTTACCCATCATTATGGAGACTTTAACACTATGAAACAACGTATTACGCAATTACAGCGACAGCAAGGTGTCAGCAAAATTCTGGTACTGGCTGCAATGGCACTGGTAGTAAGTGCGACAGTATTATTACAACAACCGGTTATGGCTGGTGTCAGCAAAACACAACAGCTTGCTGCGGTTATGCGCATTGAACCGCGTTATCCACTGCAAGCTGCTGAACAGGGGATTTCAGGTTATGTGCAGATTAAATTTGATGTCGATGCACAAGGCAAAGTGAGCAACGCCAGTGTCGTGAAATCGAGCCCTGAGAAGGTATTTGATAAAGAAGCACTACGTGCGCTGGAGCAATGGCAATACACAGCAACCGGAAAAGTGCATAAAGACCAGTTAGTACAGCTGGATTTTGAGCTTGACGTAGTGCAAGCCGGTATAGAGCGGGTTAGCGTAACTCCGGTAGCAAAAAAGGGCTGATACTGTAGCGAAATCAGTTGGATAAAAGTGCAATAAAGCAGCGTTTACACCGCAGTGCCGTTTAATGGCGCTGCTTTATTGCATTTAAGCTTGGGTGTTTTACCAGCCAAATGCCAGCACGGTTTTGTGCAAGACTTTATCGTTAAACAGTAGCTGCGCGGTACTGCCTTTGGCGGCACCAAAGCAAACGTGCAGCGGCAGCAGGTGTTCTTCGCGCGGGTGCATTAGCCTGGCGTCAGGTGCCTGCTGCCAGTTAATCAGCCGCTTTGCCTGTTCAGCGTAACTGTGCTGTGGCTGCAGGCTGTCGATAAAATACTGATTAAATGCTTCAACCTGCGCATCGCGCACCAGATCCTGACGGAAAAACGCCTGCATATTATGAAAGCTCATACCGGAGCCGACAATCAGCACATTTTGTTGCCGTAAAAAGCTGATTGCTTCACCTAAAGCAATATGGGTTGCCGGGTCCAGGCCTTTTAGCAGCGATAGCTGCAGCACAGGAATATCAGCTTGCGGGCGTAGCATCAGTAGCGGTACAAAAACACCATGATCCCAACCCCGGTTGGTATTGAGCTGTGGGTTAAAACCTGCCTGTTGCAGTTTTTCTGCTATTTGTGCTGCCAGTTGTGGCGCGCCGGGGGCCGGGTAACTTAGCTGATAGCTTTCAGGCGGAAAACCTGAGTAGTCAAATAACAATGCCGGGTTGTCAGCAGCAGTAAGCGCTGGCTGGGCGGTTTCCCAGTGCGCACTGATCACCAGTATGGCGGCCGGGGTCGCCAGTTTATGGCCAAGCCCGGTGATAAACTGCGTTAGCATCTGGTGATTTGGATCATTAAGTAAAGGTAAAGGGCCACCACCGTGGGGTAAATACAATACAGGAGCCTGATTTGGGGGCATTGCGCTGCGCTCGTTGGCAAAATAATATGCTAAGGCTACGCCTGCTAACCATGCTATGCAATAGAGCAAGATCTGTAAATAATTGAGCTTTTAACAAATAAAATCGAACGATAGGCAAAAGGAGTTGGGGTATGACACCGGCAATTGAGTTAGCTAAACAGCGTGGTATTACGCATCAGGTACATCAGTATCAGCATGATCCTGCAGCGGCTTCTTACGGGCTGGAAGCTGCTGAAAAGCTCGGTTTATTACCACAGCAGGTATTTAAAACCCTGGTGCTGAGCCTGGACAGCAAGCAACTTGCTGTAGCTGTGTTACCGGTAGATCAATTGCTAAGCATGAAACAGCTTGCCAAAGCGCTGGGCGCCAAAAAAGCCGATATGGCCAATGCCGCCGATGTGATGCGCAGCACTGGTTATGTATTAGGCGGGGTAAGCCCGCTGGGACAAAAAAAGCTGTTGCCCACTGTTATTGACAGCTCGGCGCAACAGTTTGCCACTATTTACGTTAGCGCCGGGCGGCGCGGGCTGGAAATTGAGTTAAACGCGGAAGATTTGTGCCGGCTGCTCAATGCGCAGTTTGCGCCGTTGTGTCAGAGTTAACCACCAAATTCGGAGACTTATGATTGCCATTAATATAGGGCCGCTGGCGTTACCGGTGCCGCCATTGCTGTTGTTGTTTAGTGTTGTTGTGGGCCTGATTGTTGCCTCGCTGGTGGCGAAGCGGCAGCAAAGCCCGGTTACGGATCAGTTGCTAACAGTGTTGCTGGTAAGCCTGCTATTTGGCCGTATCGTTTTTGTACTGCGGTTTATACAAAGTTATGACTCGTTCTGGCAAATGCTGGATATCCGCGACCGCGGCTTTGATTTTTCTGCCACCATACTGGCTGCCATGATTATGCTTATGCTGCAAATAAGGTGCTACCCCAAACAGCGTAAAGCCTTGTTAAGCGGTGCGCTGTCGGCTGTAGCATTGTTCGCGGTATTAATAACCGTAGTAACGGCAGGCAGGCAACAGGCGCAGTTACCCGATATCGTGCTGTCGCAGTTAGATGGCGGTAGTATTAACCTGCAGCAAAATAAGGGCCAGCTTACCGTGGTTAATCTGTGGGCTACCTGGTGCCCACCATGCCGGCGGGAAATGCCGGTACTGGCCAAAGCAGAACAAAACAACCCTGATATTAACTTTGTGCTGATAAACCAAAGGGAACCGGCCGATACGGTAAAACAGTTTTTAGCGCAAATGTCGTTACAGTTTTCAGCGGTACTGCTGGATACCACCGGGCAGGTGCCGCAGCAGTTTGGCGCATTCGGCTTGCCGGTAACACTGTATTTTGATGCGCAGGGCCAACTGGTAGACAGCCATATGGGCGAGGTATCTGATGCCAGCCTGGCTGCGGCTATCAGCAGGTTGCGTAACAGTTCACCTTAGGCGACCATAAACAACTAGCGATAAAAAAGTAGCCAATAAAAAACGGGCGCTGTGCAGGCGCCCGTTTGTAGCTTATCACCCGTTTATGGTAGTGATTATTTTAAATCAAAGCGATCTGCGTGCATTACTTTGGTCCAGGCTTTTACAAAGTCTGTGACAAACTTCTGTTTAGCATCGCTGGCGCCGTACACTTCGGCAATGGCTCGCAGCTGCGAGTTAGAGCCAAAAATCAGATCAACGCGGCTGGCAGTCCATTTTACCTTACCGGTTTTACGATCCTTGCCTTCAAACTGCTGCGCATCTTTTGATACCGGAGCCCACTGTGTATTCATATCCAGCAGGTTAACGAAAAAGTCATTGCTTAGCGTGCCGGGGGTTGCCGTAAATACGCCGTGCTGGCTCTGGCCGTAGTTCGCATTCAGCACCCGCATACCGCCAACTAATACTGTCATTTCCGGTGCGGTTAAGGTTAACAGTTGTGCTTTGTCCAATAGCAGCTCTTCAGCCGATACGGTGTAAGCTTTTTTCATATAGTTACGAAAGCCATCCGCCAGTGGCTCCAGCACATCAAACGATTCTGCATCGGTTTGCTCGTCTGTGGCATCGGTGCGGCCAGGGGCAAAAGGTACTGCCACGGTTACACCTGCATCATTAGCGGCTTTTTCAATTGCTGCTGCACCGGCCAGCACAATAATGTCGGCCAGCGACACTTTTTTATTGCCGCTTTGTGCTGCATTAAAGTTTTGCGCAATAGTGCCCAGCACACTAAGCACTTGCTGTAACTGCGCCGGTTGGTTTACCTGCCAGTCTTTTTGCGGCGCTAAGCGGATACGGGCACCGTTGGCACCACCACGGCAGTCTGAACCACGGAAGGTAGAAGCTGACGACCAGGCGGTGTATACAAGCTGTGATACGCTTAAACCGGATGCCAGAATAGTAGTTTTTAGCTGGGCGATATCGGCATCATTTACCAGCTCGTGATCTACTGCGGGTACCGGATCTTGCCAGATTAAATCTTCTGCCGGTACTTCCGGCCCCAGATAGCGTGATTTTGGCCCCATATCGCGGTGGGTTAATTTAAACCAGGCGCGGGCAAAGGCATCGGCAAATTCGGCCGGGTTTTTATGAAAATGCTCAGAAATTTTACGATAGGCCGGATCTTCGCGCATGGCCATATCGGCGGTAGTCATCATAATGCCTACGCGCTGGGTTGCATCTTCCGCATCTGGTGCGTGGTCTTTTTCCGCCAGATTTACCGCTGCCCACTGATACGCACCAGCCGGGCTTTTAACCAACTGCCAGTCGTAACCAAACAATACGCCAAAATAGCTGTGATCCCATTGGGTTGGGGTGGGGGTCCAGGCGCCTTCAATACCACTGGTAATGGTGTCGCGGCCTTTACCGCTTTTAAAGCTGTTTTTCCAGCCAAAGCCCATTTGTTCAATAGGCGCCGCTTCAGGTTCAGCACCTACATTGGCAGCATCACCGGCACCATGCGATTTACCAAAGGTGTGACCACCGGCGGTTAATGCCACTGTTTCGTAGTCATTCATTGCCATGCGGGCGAAGGTTTCGCGCACATCACGTCCAGAGCCTAATGGATCGGGGTTGCCGTCCGGGCCTTCAGGGTTCACGTAAATTAAACCCATTTGTACCGCAGCTAGCGGGTTTTCCAGATCACGCTCGCCGGAATAGCGGCTGTTTGGTTTGTCGCTGGTTGCCAGCCACTCAGTTTCGGCACCCCAGTAAATATCTTCTTCCGGTTCAAAAATGTCGGCCCGGCCGCCACCAAAACCAAAGGTTTTAAAGCCCATCGATTCCAGCGCAACGTTACCGGCCAGAATAAATAAATCTGCCCAGGATAATTTGTTGCCGTACTTCTGTTTTACCGGCCATAGCAAGCGGCGGGCTTTGTCCAGGTTGCCGTTATCCGGCCAGCTGTTTAGTGGTGCAAAGCGTTGGTTACCGGTAGCGGCGCCACCACGGCCATCGCCCATACGGTAAGTTCCTGCGGCGTGCCATGCCATACGGATCATTAGTGGGCCGTAATGGCCGTAATCTGCCGGCCACCAGTCTTGTGAATCGGTCATCACATGTTCTAAATCTTTTTTTACTGCGGCCAGATCAAGTTTTTTAAACTCGGCAGCGTAGTTAAAATCTTCACCCAACGGGTTAGATTTTTTGTCGTTCTGGTGCAAAATTTTCAGGTTAAGCTGGTTAGGCCACCAGTCCATATTTTTTGTGCCGGTGCCACCAACTTTGGTATTGCCGCCGTGCATCACCGGGCATTTTCCGGCCGAACCATTATTGTTATTGTCCATATTTTACTCCTTGCAACGTGGGTTTTCTCAGGGTTAATACATCAACCTGCTTAAATCGTGCATTGACTATAGACCTGAAGGGATAACTGCGAAAGTCAGTTTTGCCTATCGTGTTAATCGTTTTTTTGAATCAATAGTTGCGAATTTAGTTAGTATTTTCAGTGGGTTTGTCAGCGGTTATGCAAGATGGTTCAATTAAAATGGTTTATGCTTTAAAGCATAAAAATGGTTGCCCCCTTGTGCTTTGCCGGTTAGCTTACAGGCTTTACCAACCAGAGGCTTGTCATGATCAGCGTTACCATTTTGGTAGATGTACAAAACATCTACTACACCAGCCGTGAAACCTGGCAGTGCAATTTTGACTATAACGCTTTCTGGCGCCAGATAACCGCGGGGCGTACGGTAATTAAAGCTATCGCTTATGCCATAGACCGCGGTGATGAAAAGCAGCGCCAGTTTCAGAATATCCTGCGAGCTATTGGCTTTGAGGTAAAACTAAAGCCGTTTATTCAGCGTGCCGATGGCTCGGCCAAAGGCGACTGGGATGTAGGTATAACACTAGATGCTATCGAGTACGGCCAGCACAGTGATGTACTGGTGCTGGCCTCTGGCGATGGCGATTTCGACCTGCTGGTAGACAAACTTACCACCAAGTACCAAACCGAAGTAGAAGTATACGGTGTGGAAGGTTTAACTGCTCAGGCGTTGGTAAAAGCCGCCACAAGGTTTATTGCGATTGACGAAGCACTATTGTTGCCAAAGTAAGCGCCAGCTTTTGCAATTACCTGGCGGCTGAATACTTATGCTTTAGCGGGTTCTGGTATCAGTGCATCATCCAGTTGATTGGCCTTAATGGCAGCTTCCCGTGCTTGCAACCGTTGTACGTACTCGGTAAAAGCAGGGCGTTTTTCCAGGGTATCAAACATCATGCCCCACTCAATATGGCTGCCTACATACACATCGGCCGCAGTAAATTGCTCACCGCAAATATAGGGGCCTTTAGTTAACGCAGTTTCCAGCGCATTTAACGTATCCTGATACAAACCGCAGCCTGCGGCCGCGGCGTTGTCAGCATCCAGGCGCCAGTTATAGGCTTTGGCAGTAGTGGCCATTTCCAGTGGGCCGGCAGCAAAAAACAACCAACGGTAATAGGCGGCACGTTCAGGGCTGTCGGCTACCGGGGCAAGCTGTTTGTCGGTAAACTGATCGGCCAGATAAGCACAAATGGCAGCAGCTTCGGTTACTACTACATCGCCGTGAGTAATTACCGGTACTTTGCCCATTGGGTTAAGTGCCAGAAATTCTGCCGATTTCATTTCCGGGCCGTATTGCAACACTTTTACTTCGTAAGCTATGTTCAGCTCTTCCAGCAGCCAGCGGATAATGCGGCCACGCGATTGGGGGTTGGTATATAGCGTGAGTAGTTTCATTTTACTTATTCCTTGTGGCTTATTTTCGTGGTTAGTAACAGTGGGTTGTTGGCGTTTTTTGCGCTACCGGCGTACTGTAAAACTTAAATAGGACAGAATACGTCCTAATTGTCAGTTATATTTGTGTTTTGCAGTAACGACAGGAATAGCCAATGTTTAAGCGAGGATCTCAATGAGTGGCCCGACTATCCGTGTGCTTAGCCTGCTTGAGTTGCTGCAGTCTCACGGCCGCTTAAGCGGCACCGAGTTAGCAGCGAGGCTGGGCGTAGATAAGCGTACAGTGCGCCGTTATATTCAGGCGCTTGAGCAACTGGGTATTCCGGTTACTACTGAGCATGGCTGCGACGGTGGTTATATGCTGGTAGCCGGTTTTAAACTGCCGCCAATGATGTTTACCAATGACGAAACCCTGGCGCTGTCGCTTGGCCTGTTAGCGGCGCACAATCTGAACCTGGCCGATACTCAGGGGGCTATCAGTAGTGTTCAGGCTAAATTAGAGCGGGTAATGCCAGCTAAGCTGAAATCCCGTTCCCGCGCTATTGCCGATACTATTAAGTTAATATTGCCAGCATCTGATGCTGGAACACCCGGCCAGCATTTAGCGCCCTTATTAGATGCACTGGAGCAACAGCGCTCGGTGAGTATCTGTTACACCTCTTATCAGCAAGCGTCGGTTGTAAGGCAGGTAGACCCTTATGGTTTGTTGTTTCGCAGCGGGCGCTGGTATATGAGTGGTTATTGTCATTTAAGGCAAGAACTGCGTACCTTCCGGCTGGATCGCCTGCAGCAGATTGAATTGCTGCAGCAGCGTTTTAACCGGCCAGAAAATTTTGATACGGCAGAGCATTTTACCCGCAGCTTATATGGCATGTCGGGTAATTTAGATGTACAGGTTATGCTGCATACCGATAAACATACTGCGACACAGGCGATGGGAGAAACGGCATCAATGCTAAAACCACAGGCCGGTGGTTTGCTGCTAAGCACCCGTACCGACAGCTGTTATTGTTTAGCGCAGTGGTTAAGCCAGCTGCCATTTGATTTTAGTATTATTGAACCGCCAGAGCTAAAGCTCGCACTGCAGCAGCATGCAGACCGTTTAATAGCTATTGCGCGAAGATAACCGGCGCGGCAATAAAAACCAGGGCAGTTTAGTTCATACGGTATTGTGGCAAAAAATATTTTGCATGATTAAATCCAAAGCACATCCGGCGTGCATCTAAGTTTCAGATTAACTCACCGGAAATTATTGTGATGCTTAAAACATGTATTACCCGTTATTGCGCTGTTGTATCTTGCAGCCTGTTATTTACCACTACAGTGTTTGCCGCGCAGCTGCCGGTTAAGCCCGCAGAACAAATACACCGCACCTTACAGGAAGAGTTGGCTTTAAAAGATGCCGAGTTCTTTGAACGTGGTTTTAACGAATGTGATTTGGCTTATATGGACGCCACTGTCAGCCCGGATTTGAGGTTTTATCATGACCAAGGCGGTTTTCAGGATAAAGCATTGTTTATGCAAAACACGCAAAAATACATATGTGGCGATATGGCACACAAGCCTGTGCGCAAATTAACGGCAGGCAGTTTGAGTACTTATCCGTTATACCGTGACGGTACTCTTTATGGTGCTGTGCAGCATGGCCTGCATGAGTTTTACCTGCGTGAAAACGGCAAGCCAGACCAAATTACCGGTACCGCACGCTTTACCTCAATCTGGCTAAAACAAGGCGATACATGGCAGCTTAGTGATGTGATCAGCTATGACCATCAGCCAGCTGAAACTCAGCATGATTAAGCTGTTGCTATTGTTGGTTGGCAACGACTAGATCCTGAGCCGGAGTAGCAACGGAGCTTGAACAACGGCTTTCGCGGTTGTACCTTGGTGCAGAACTTTGGCGACGAAATTAAGCATATAAATATGAATGGACAAGAATGGGCCGAAATCCTGGTGCCGCTTATCGTTTTTAGCGCTCTGGTTGCACTGCTGGGTTTGCTATTGCTGTATAAATACAAGAAAAAAAAGCTGTTTTTGCAGATGGTTGAACGCACCTTGCAGCAAAATGCATCCTTATCGCCGGAAATTATCCGTGAAGTGGCGCTGCACATTTTTGCCGCCAACCGTGATTTACGCAAAGGCATTTTTTTGCTGGTGCTGTCTGCCGGTATTCTGGCATTTTCGTACTTTGCCGATTTCCGTCAAAACGGCAATCTGGACTTGAATGATGCGCTAAACGGCATTGCTATTTTGCCTGGCTTGCTGGGGCTGGCGTTTTTACTGCTGGCCTGGCTTAACCGGCAAAAGCTGAATTAAGAGCGCACTGTGTCGCTAAAACAGGCGTCGGTTGAGCAGTTGGTTGCTATTGTCCAGGTGTCTGGCGATACGGCCGCGTTTAACGAGCTGTTTGGCCGTTATGACAGTAAACTGCGGGCTTTTTTGTTGTTTAAGTTAGCCGGACAGCGCCATGACGTTGACGATCTGGTGCAGGAAACCTACATTAAAGCCTTTTTAAATATTCAGCATTTTCAGCGGCAGGCCCAGTTTTCCACCTGGTTATTACGGATTGCAATTAATGAAATGCTACAGGCACAGCGCTCAGGTAATATTTTTGGCAGGCTTAAACAGCGCTGGTTTACTGCAGATAGCGACGCACTAACACATACCGACAATACGGCTGCGCATCTGGATGCGGCTACACTGATAGCGACATTATCAACTATTCAACAGCAAGTTTTTGTTTATGCAGAGTTTTATGGTTATTCGCAAAGCGAAATTGCCGACAAACTACAGATCCCGCTTGGCAGTGTAAAAACCTATATGATGCAGGCACGTCATTCGCTGGACAGGAATAACACCTTATGCTGAAACTCACAATCAGGAAAAAAATCAGGTTTTGGCTGTGGCAGCATCGCCGCAGTTTTATTATTACGCTGTTTAGCCTGCTGTCACTGGGCTTGCTGTTTAGCTACAACACCCGGCTAACACCTGATGTTACATTATTGCCACTGTTGACATTAGCGCAGTCAGGCGTTGCGGTGTTGCTGGTTATTGTAGTTATTATTCTGAGTGATTAACTAAGGCTTTGTTTTATTCAGCAAGGCTTTTAAATCCGCAAAAGGGTTGTGGGTTGCCGGTGCCACTTTTTGCTCGGTAGTACCGCCATACAGCACAAATTCGTGGAATTTATTATGCTCGTTGTCATGGCAATAAATGCAGAGTAACTCCCAGTTGCTGCCATCAGCAGGGTTATTGCTGTGGTTGTGATCAATATGATGAACGGTTAATTCGCGCAAATTAGAGTGTACAAACTCACGGGCACAACGGCCACATACCCAGGGGTACATTTTTAGTGCTTTATCGCGATAACCTTGTTCTTGCTGCTTATAGGCCGCAGCGCCGCTGTTAGCTTTGCTCATAACTGTCCTGGTACCGGATTGACAAGGCAGGTTAATACCTGCCAGATAGCTGTTAATGGCTGATTTTAACAGCCTGAGCATACGAAGCATAGTTAGTCGTTTTTTAACATAACAGCACTGCTGGTATCAGGCTTAGTAAAGCTGTTGCCGCACTAAGCCTGTTGTTACTTGATGCTCAGATTTTGCTGCCAAACAGCAGATAGTGGCAGTTATCTTTGCTTTATCCATGTACAATGCGCGGTTTATTAGCGCGTTCAGCTGTTGAGTGCCCACCTGTAGGAATTTTAATGAAAAAAACATTTGCTTTAACTCACGCTAAGCTGAATACGGCCCGTTTAACCGACGCCATTAAACACGAGATTAAAAAATACCTGGCCCGTGAACGGCGCAAGGCGCTGCCTGAGGGAACAGACTACTGGACATTTGATTGCCGCTTTGGTGCTTCAGCTGAGGTAGCCGAAAAAATCTTTACTTCTGAAATCAATAAACATATTGATGCAGCCGCAGCGCAACAACTGCCGCAATTTTATGTCGAGATCCTGGCCAGGGCTTGTCAGCATAAACCACGTTTACATGACGAAGCCACAGACTGATTTTTTACAGCCAGCTTCGCCCCTTATTTTGACTGTGGCCGGGCTACAGAGGAACTTATATGCAATTTTCATCGTTAGACTTAGCGCCTGATTTACTGCGCGCACTGGCTGAATGCGGTTACAACGAGATGACATCGGTGCAGGCTCAGGCTATTGTACCGGCGCGCCGTGGTAAGGATTTACAGGTGACTGCGCAAACTGGTACCGGTAAAACAGCGGCTTTCGCTATTCCGCTATTGCAACGCATGTTGGATACGCCAAAAGCCACGGCAGAGCGCCGCCCAAGGGCGTTGATCCTTACTCCAACCCGCGAACTTGCCGAGCAAATAGCCAATGCAATAAGCGGCTATGCGCAGTTTTTGCCTGTCAGTGTTACTGCTTTATACGGTGGTGTAAAAATGGGTGGCCAGGCGAGTAAACTAACCGCTGGTGTTGATATGGTGATAAGCACCCCCGGCCGCTTGTTAGAACACCTGGCTTTGGGCAACGTAATTTTAAGCGATGTTGAGTTTGTAGTACTGGATGAAGCCGACCGTATGCTGGATATGGGCTTTAGCGCTGATGTGCTGAAGTTGCTGCAAATGACAGCAACTAAACGCCAGACGTTGCTGTTTTCTGCCACTACGTCACCTGCGGTAAATGAGCTGTCGCATAAAATTTTGCATAACCATCAGCAAATCCGCGTGGCTAAAACCAATAGTGCAGCCGATACGGTAAACCATGTGGTGTACCCGGTTGAAGAAAATCGCAAAATTGAACTGTTTGAACAGCTGCTGGCAGAACACAACTGGTTTCAGGTGTTGGTGTTTACCAGCACCAAAGAACAGGCTGATCAACTGTTAGCTGGCTTGCAGCAGCGCAAAATTGATGCCGCAGTATGCCATGGTGACAAAAGCCAGGGCGCCAGGCGCCGCGCTATTGCCGATTTTAAAACCGCTAAACTGCAGGTGTTAATAGCCACTGAAGTAGCAGCACGTGGCCTGGATATTCAGGGGCTGGATTATGTTGTTAACTTTAACCTGCCTTATTTACCGGAAGATTATGTGCACCGTATAGGCCGCACCGGCCGGGCAGGGGCGGCAGGCACCGCTATTTCTTTTGTCAGCCGTGAAGAAGAGCAAAGCCTGGAGCGTATTCAAAAGCTGATGGGCAGCACTATTAAACGGGTTATTAAACCAGGGTTTGACGTGAGTAACCGTGGCTCACTGCTTAAGAGTATCTCGCGTAAGGTACTCACCGGGCGCTCGAACAAAGCAACCGAAACGGTAATAGATCTGGCAAGCTCTGGTAAGGCCGGGCGTAAAGCAAAACCACAGCGCACTAAGTAATAGTCAGGCCGTGTTCATAGTGTTGTGCCACGCTTAATGGTGTTTAACGGTATTACAACTAACATCTTTAAGGAGTAAGTTATGAATACGTCAGTAAAACCTGTTATTGCGTTAGGTTTAATCTGTGTGTTGGCAGTTGGCCTGTCAGGCTGTGAGAAAAAAGTTATCAATGAAAAAACCGGTGTGCCGGAAAACAACATGGTAGCTAAAGAAGGTCTGGCGGATGATGCCAATGTGTCCAGTGCTGTGATGGCTGCACTGCAACGTGAAGAGCAGCTTAAAGCTTTTAATTTTCATATTGAAACCCGTAAGGGCGATGTCACCCTGGTGGGTGACGTGGATACGCCGCAGCAACGTATGTTGGCCGAGCAGATAACGCTAGCCACAGCGGGTGCGCATACGGTGCAAAATAAAATAAGTGTAAAAAATAATTAGCCTTAAAGCGCATTTCCGGCTGATGTAATGGTGTTTTAAACGCGAATTTATGTTTGCAGCTTTTGTTCGGCGCTTTTTTTCTATAGGTTAGCCTGTACAACTGAGCCCGTTTGATTTTTCTGCACCAATTACAACAACAGCATACACCTGGCCGGAATACTCCGGGTTCCGGCCAGGCTGTAAAAGCCGGGATTTAACTATGTTCAAACTGTCTTTACCATTATTACTGCTATCAACAGCGGCAATGAGTATCACATCTTGTGCTGTCAGCACACCCCCACAAGCAGTAACCGTAAAACTGCGGGTACTGGAAACCTCTGATCTGCACGCTAATGTGATGGATTATAACTATTACACAGGTATGGCAGATCCCAGCATTGGCCTGGCACGTACCGCCAGCCTGATAGCAGCCGCCCGGCAAGGGGCTGTTAACACTGTGCTGGTGGATAACGGCGATTTAATTCAGGGCAGCCCGATGGGCGATTATGCCGCTGACAAAGGGCTGGCTGACGGCGAGGTACACCCGGTATATCAGGCCATGAATGTGCTGCAATACGATGTGGGCAATATTGGTAACCACGAGTTTAATTACGGCCTGGATTTTTTGCAAAAGGCGTTGGCCGGTGCTGCTTTCCCCTATATTAATGCCAATGTGTACTGTGCACAGCCGCAGTGCTGGCACGGCATAAAGCAGGGCGAACATTTATTTACGCCTTACCTGATTAAAGACACTGTAGTAACAGATACTGCAGGTAATCAGCACAATATAAAAATTGGTTATATTGGCTTTGTACCACCCCAGATTATGGTATGGGATAAACAGCATTTAACCGGCAAAGTACGCGCGGACGGTATTGTGGAAACAGCAATAAAACTGGTTCCGCAAATGAAAGCGCAGGGGGCCGATCTGGTTATTGCCATTCCGCACTCCGGCATTGGCTCCAGCGAGAACCCCGGCGATCCGCATGCTGAAAATGCGGTTTTTGCTATTACGCAGGTGCCGGATATTGATGCGGTGCTGTTTGGCCACAGCCATTCTGTTTTTCCGTCATCCAGTTACAGTGACTTGCCGGGGGTGGATATAGAAAAAGGCTTGCTTAACGGTGTTGCTGCCGTAATGCCGGGGCGTTGGGGGGACAATATGGGCCAGGTCGATTTTACCCTGAGCCTGCAACAGGGCAAATGGCAGGTAACCGATGTCAGTGCCAAAGCCGTAGCTATTTATGATGGTGCTAAAAAAGCGCCGCTGGTGGCTGCAGATAAACGTATTCACACCGCAGTGCAACAGGCACACCAGGGCACAATTGACTTTATGCAGCGCCAGATTGGGGTGGCTTCGGCCAATATGTACAGTTTTCTGGCGCAGGTACAGGACGACCCTACAGTACAAATTGTAGCTAATGCCCAGATAGCCAAAGTGAGTGCAATGCTACCGCCACAGCTGCAACATTTGCCGGTGTTGTCGGCTGCTTCGCCGTTTAAAGCCGGAGGGCGGCGCAGCTCGCCAACAGATGCGCAGCAGTACATTCAGGTGTCAGCCGGTACGCTAAGCTTTCGTAATGCTGCAGATTTATATCTTTACCCTAACACCGTAGTGGCTGTAAAACTTAATGGTGCAGAATTGAAAGACTGGCTGGAATGCTCGGCCAACCAGTTTAACCGTATTGATGTGACCAGCAGTGCGCCACAACAGCTGATTAACTATGAACACCCGACCTACAATTTTGATGTAATTGATGGCGTAAACTACCAGATAGATGTAACCCAGCCTGCCAAGTTCGGCCATGACTGTGAGCTGCTGGATGCCAGTGCTTCGCGTATTATTAACCTGAAATATACCGACAACAGTGGCAAGGTATTTAGCGGTAAGGCTCTGGCCGAAAAGGAATTTATAGTAGCTACCAATAATTACCGCGCTTTTGGTGGCCGTTTTGCCGGTACCGGCAGCGGGCATGTGGTAATGGAACTGCCCGACAGCAACCGTGAAGCGCTGGTAAGTTATATAACGCAGCAATCCGGCTATGATGCTGCCAGCGGGCAATACAGCAGTCAGGTAAACCCGGCGGCCGACAATAACTGGCGGCTGGCGCCTGTTACGGGCAGTGTAGTGCTGGATATCCGCTTTAGCACACAAGACAGCAAAACAGCAGAAGACTTTATTGACCACTATAAGCAGTGGCCTATGACAAAGCTGGGCACCGACGAGCAGGGGTTTGCCCAGTATCGTATTGATCTGCAGTAGATGCGACCAAAGAGCAATAGTAGAAAAGAGTGAAAGAGTAATGTTGAAAATTGCAGCAAGTAACAGGCTGAGTTTTACCCTATTGTCTGAACAGGATGCCGGGTTGCTGTTTGAAGTAGATCAGGATCAAGAAGTCATGCGCTACCTGAACGGTGGCAAGCTTACAACGATGCAAAGCATTGTTGATGTATTTATACCGCGGATGATGCAGTACCGCAGCCCGGCACAAGGCTATGGTATATGGCAGGTGCGGCGGTTAGGAGATAACGCTTATATCGGTTGGGTATTAATACGGCCGATGGGTTTTAATACTGCAACGCCAAGCCGCGATGACGTTGAGCTTGGTTGGCGTTTTAAGCGGCCGTTCTGGGGACAGGGCTATGCCAGTGAGGCGGCTCGTGCTGTAGCTGATGCGGTGCTGGAAAATAATAGCAATGTCCGGTTTTTGTCGGCAATTGCCGTGCCGGATAACGCTGGTTCAATTGGCGTTATGCGTAAACTGGGTATGCAGTTTGTAAAACGCTTTTTGCACCGTGACGCCCTGGGGGATGTCGATGCCGTGTTATACCGTATGGAGGCTAATCAAGTTGAAGCTAAATAAACTGCTGGCCTGGTGTGGTACGCTAAGTTGTTTATTTGCTCCGCAACTAAGTGCTGACACGGTTTATCTGGTGCGTCATGCTGAAAAGCAAGGCGACAGTATAGATCCGCCTTTGTCAGAATGCGGCAGGGCCAGAGCACAAGCACTGGCCGGTTACTTTGCTAACATTCCCCTTGCCGCCGTGTATGCCACACCGTATCAGCGTACCCGGCAAACGGCTGCTGCAGTGGCTGCTGCCAAGCAGCTTAGCGTAACAGACTACGACCCACGCCAGAGCGGGCAGTTAGTGGCACAGCTAACAGCGCAGGGGCAGCCGGTATTGGTAGTAGGGCACAGCAATACCGTGCCGCAACTGGTTAGTTTGCTGAGTGATATTGAAATGGCTGCATTGACGGAGCAAGACTACAACCTGTTGTATCGGGTTGAATTGGGGCCGCAGCCAGCAGTGATGTTAACGCGGCAGATGTTTGAATGCGACAAGCAGGCATCTGAATAAAAAAGCGCTGCACCTTTGCAGGGCAACGCTTTGCGTTTATAGCCGTTTAGATTATTGCAGCGGCTTAACGGTCCAGGTTCATAACTTTGGTCCAGGCTTTAACAAAGTCATCAACAAACTTTTGTTTCGAGGTATCAAAAGCATATACCTCAGCCACGGCGCGCAGCTCTGAGTTGGAGCCGAAGATCAGATCAACAGAAGTAGCAGACCACTTTTTGTTGCCTGATTTACGGTCAAAGCCTTCGTAGATGCCGTCGGTGGCAGACTTTTTCCACACGGTCGACATATCCAGCAGGTTAACAAAAAAGTCGTTGTTTAAGGTGCCGGGTTTAGCGGTAAATACACCGTGTCTGGCACCCTGATAGTTAGCATCCAACGCACGTAAGCCACCTACCAGCACTGTCATTTCCGGCACGGTCAGGTTTAGTTGATCGGCTTTATCTATCAGCATTTCTGTAGGCGATTTATAGCTTGCGGCTATGTCAAAGTAGTTTCTGAAGCCGTCAGCTGTTAACGCCAATTGGTTAAACGAGGCTATATCCGTCATGTCCTGGCTGGCATCACCGCGGCCCGGGGTAAAGGGCACAGTAATCGTATAGCCGGCGTCTTTAGCGGCTTTTTCTATTGCGGCCACGCCGCCTAACACGATTAAATCAGCCAGTGACACTTTTTTGCGGCTGGTATTAAAATCTTGCTGAATGGCGGTTAGCGCTTTTAATACTTTTGCCGTTTCTGCCGGGTTATTTACCGCCCAATCTTTTTGCGGGGCTAATGCAATGCGTGCGCCATTGGCACCCCCACGCATATCCGAATGGCGGTAGCTGGCTGCAGAGCCCCAGGCTACACGTACCAATTCAGGCACAGTTAAACCTGATTTTAAGATACTGGCTTTAAGCGCTTTTACATCATTAGCTTTAATGGTGGATTGGGTTTTTTCGTCAATCGGATCTTGCCAAATCAATACCTCTTTCGGTACTTCTTTACCTAAAAAGTTACGTGGTGGCCCCATATCGCGGTGTGTCAGCTTGTACCAGGCTTTAGCAAAGGCTAAGCGGTATGCTTCCGGATCGGCTAAAAAGCGTTCGGCAATTTTGCGGTACTCCGGGTCAAACTTCAGCGCTAAATCCGCGGTGGTCATTACCGGTGGGTTAAACTTACCTTTGATATGCGCATCCGGTACAATTTTATGCAGCGATTCGTCAGTCGGTACCCACTGAATAGCACCGGCCGGGCTGCGGCTTTGTTTCCACTCGAAGTTAAGCAGATTGCTTAAGTACAGCGATGTCCATTGCGTAGGTGCCTGGGTCCAGGCACCTTCTAAACCGCTGGTAATCGTATCTTCAGAATGGCCTTTACCACAGTTGTTTTTCCAGCCGAGGCCTTGTTCTTCAACGCCTGCTGCACCGGGCTCGGTTTCCAGGCAGTCTTTGGGTTTATGTGCACCGTGCATTTTACCAAAGGTATGGCCGCCAGCGATTAGGGCCAGAGTTTCTTCATCGTTCATGGCCATGCGCTCAAAGGCAACACGAATATTTTTGGCTGAACCCAGCGGATCGGGTACCCCTTTGGGGCCTTCAGGGTTAACGTAGATGAGGCCCATGTGGGTGGCACCCAACGGGCGTTGTAGCTTACCGTCTTTATCTTCACGGTCGCTGGCCAGCATTTCAACTTCCGGCCCCCAGTAAACCATATCGGGTTCCCAGTCATCGGCACGGCCGCCGGCAAAACCAAACGTTTTAAAGCCCATATTTTCCAGCGCGACATTACCGGCCAATACAATTAAATCTGACCAGGACAGTGCTTCGCCATATTTTTGTTTTACCGGCCACAATAAACGCCGTGCTTTGTCCAGGCTGGCGTTATCAGGCCAGCTGTTTAGCGGGTCAAACCGCTGCTGGCCACCACCGGCGCCGCCACGGCCGTCTAGGGTACGGTAGGTACCGGCACTGTGCCAGGTCATACGGATAAAGAATGGGCCATAGTTACCAAAATCTGCCGGCCACCAATCTTGTGACTGCGTTAGCAGGGCATTGATATCCTGCTTTACGCTGTCTAAATCCAGCTTATTAAAAGCGTCAGCATAGTTGAAGTCAGCGCCATAGGGGTTAGAGCGTGCATCGTGATCGCGCAGCACAGACAAGTCAAGTTGCTGCGGCCACCAAAACTGGTTTGTTCTTACGGCTCCCTGTTGAGCATTGCCCTGGCCTGAAGCACCGGCTGGCTTGGTCATAGTTTTGTCATTGGCAAAAGCAGTGCCGGATAGCAGCAACATGCTTATTATGCCTGCCAGCGCTCTGGTTTTAAACGTTTGTCTATTCATTGTCAGCTTCCTTTTTGTTAGCATTTTGTTGTTATTTGTAGTGCTGATGCGGTGAAGTATCAGGCACCGAACTAAACAACCGCCAAAATAGTATAGTAAGAAGCTAATTGATTGATGTGAATTAAAGTGATGATGTTAATCGGTAAATTCGATGATTCTGTCACCAAATATACGTTTTATGCTGCCATCTACGGCCATAGTTGTAATACTTTGCTGTATCGCTTGTGAGATGTGTGGGCACTGGCAGCTTTTGGCTAAGCCGATATATACCAGCTGTGGTGTGACAATATTCAGCGGAAAACTGACTTCTCTTATTTTTGCTGCCAGCTCCGGGTTTTCCTGCAATACAGCCCGAACCTGGATTGGTGGCAGCAGCGCGGCTGTTACCCGCTGTTTGGCAACAACTTCAAGTGCGGAATAAATAGAGTTTACCCGTATTACCTGACTGGGTGGCATAGCGTCAACTATTGTCGTCACTTTCGGGTGAAAACCATAGTTACGTATTGCTGCCAGCGTCATGGTAGATAATTCTGTAACTTGTTGTAGCTTACGGTTATCAGTGACAGACAAGTAAACCCGGTCTGGCTGGCGTGCGCCGTAAGGGATATATTCAATGGCTTCTCTGCCATCACCGGCTTTAAGAATGCTGACCACCAGATCGCTGCTGCCGTCGGTCAGTTCTTTCAGGCAGCGTACCGGCGGTGTGTTTTTACTGATTAATAGTTCAAATCCGGCACGGCGCGCCAGTTCCTGCATAAAATCAACGGATACGCCCTGTGCTTCTTTCGCTGTGTTATTAAAGTCAACATTGCCCGGAAACTCCCATACGCACCAGCGCAACTGCTGTTTGGCCTGTAGCGGACAAGCCGCAACCAGGCACAACAATATGGCAGACAATTTCAGCATGGTTTTAACACCTCCGTTGGATGTGGGGAACCAGTCTACGGCGAAAAGCTGGCGTTAACCAGCCTGCATTATGGCTGGAACTGTAGCGGGAAAGTGCATGCTATTGTTAAAACGAGTAAAGCCTGTGAAAACACCGGCAGCATATAGCGGCAGAATAGCTGCATTTTAATACTGCCGGCCTTATTAAACCGGTGCAACGAACTTAGTTTTTTGTTGGCAGGGTCAATTTATAAGCACTAACGGAATTGCCGAAAAAGGTTGGCACATACAATGTGTTAGTTGCGGCATCCCAGCCGATATCGGCGGTATTGAGCTTTTTTTCTTGCGTGTCCAGTATCGGCTCCATCCGGCCATCAGCGTATACGTAATAGATAATGCCGGCCCAGCAACTAACTATAAAATCACCGTTGCCTACCGGTTCCAGGCCATCAGCACGTTGTGAAAAACCTTTGGCTACTTGCGTGAGCTCGCCGTTTTTATCTGCTTTTAGCAGCAAATCTGCTGCAGCGATGTACAAGTCGCTGCCGATACTCTTTAAGCCGTTAGCGGCAATTATATCTTCCAGCCAGATGCTGATGCGCCCTGCAGCGTATTTGTACACACGGTTTTTGCGGGTATCAGAGATGTACACCACGCCGTGCTCATCTACCGTTACGTCATTTAAAAATACCGCATCGGGCGCAGGGATTTTGGTTGTAACCTTAGCTGTGGCAATATCAATAATCACCAGTTCGGTTAAGTCTGCTACATAAAGTTTACCCTGATATTGTGCCAAACCTTTGGGAGCATTTAAGCCGCGCAGCCAGTTATGCTCGCGCATACTGCCGTCAGTATTCAGCAGGGCTACGCCACCTTCGCCATCTGCTACATTGCCTTCACCATCAATTTCAGACACAAATAAAAATTTATCATCTTGCTGCTGATATACCAGCACTGACTCTGGCACACGTAAGCCATCGGTATGCCACAACAACTCCAGTTGTGGTTTAGCAGTTAGGGGCAGGGATAAAACCAGCAACAAAGCCAGGTATTTTTTCATCTGTGTTAACTCCGGACAACACTATTACTGCCGCCAGCATAACGTGCCCGGCAGCACAATGCGAACCTGGGTTGCTATTGGCACGGGTAACCATAGCCGTTTTCCATATCTGAAACTGTTTTAGTAGCGCTACAGCAGCACACAAAGCAGAGTTGGATCAGCGTTTTACACAGGCAAATAAGGCGTTGCCGGAGGTGTTGTCCCACGGAGATATTTTGTCGTAGTCGTGCGCTAAGATATGCACCTCAAAGTAAGGCAGCAGCAACGCTTGCAGTTCGGCAAAGTTGATAGCAACCATAGGGTGCTCATCCTGCCATAGCTGAGTATTACCCGCGCTGGTTTTGGCAATGCGCAGCTTAAGTGCTTGTTGCTCACCACTGCCGCTGTAATGCCACAGCGATTCAAACTCAAAGAGACTGTTGTCATGGGTGGTGCTGTGGCGCACGGCGCTGTGGTTGCAAATTTTGTCTTTATCTACTGCATTAAAACAAAACATTCCACCTGGGTTAAGCGCGGCATAGGCACTGGCAATACACTGCTTTAGCTGGTTAATACCGGCACTGTAATGAATGGAATATAAAAAGCAGCTGATAAGGTCAACCGGTTTATCCAGCGTAAAACTACACATATTTTGCAGCATAAAATGGGCTTGCGGGCAGCGTGCTTTTGCTAAGTCCAGCATAGGTTGGTTTAAATCCAGCCCGCTGCAGTGATAGCCATAATCGATAAAATGGCGGATATGTGGCCCGGTGCCACAGGCTAAATCGAGGTGGCTTTTACCACCATTACCCAGCAACTGGTGCAGCCGGTGTACGGTGTTGCTTTGCGCCGGGTAGTTAATGTCGCAACACATTAAATCATAGTAGCCGGATAAATCGGTGTATAACGCATTAGACGACATCATGGCTGCATAACGCCCGCGCAAAATTAAGGTGGCGCATTCTATAGCAGTTAAGCTGGTTTGCGAAGCCGGAAGCGTTTATCTGATAAATAAAGTACATGAGTAAAATACATCCAGCCCCGTTGTGAGCGGGGCTGGGGCGCTGTTCAGCGGTGGTAAGCACCTTCGCGCTCTGGCTGGTACAGCACTTCGTCTACGGTGATGGTTGACATATCGCCACTGGGCAGTGGCCAGTTAATACTATCGCCCACTTGCAGTCCCAGCAAGGCACTGCCTACCGGTGCCAGTATTGAAATAGTATTGCTTTGGGCGGCGTCTTTTGGGTATACCAGCGTTAAACTGCTGCTTTTACCATCAGCAAAGCTAAAGCGTACTGTAGAATTCATGCTTACCACATTGGCGGGCAATTGTTGCGGCGTTACCAAATTGGCGCGCTCCAGCTCCTGACGCAGGGTGTTGCTGCCCACAGTATCCGCTGGCAGGCTGCTAAGCAGTTGTTCCAACCGGTCAAAGTCGGTGGTAGATACAGTGATATCGGGTGTTTTCATTAAGATCTCCTTGGTTGACGGTGTGTTACGTTTAGTACTGTCAGCACGCGAAAATGCAGGCGTTGGCACAGTACGGTTAGCTCAATATCTGCATCGGGAGCTTTGCCAGCCAGCACTGCCCCCAGCGGCGAGATAATAGAAATACGGCCCCGGCGATAACTGGCTTGCGCCGGACAAACCACTTGTAACCAACCACGCTCATCGGTGTCGGTATTGTGCAGCTCTACCGAGCTGCCAGGCCGGATACAGCTGGTATTACTACTAAGCCGGTGCCTGGCCGTATCGTCGGCGATAAAATGTACAATACTTGCCAGCTGCAAGGCGGTAATTGGCAACAGTTGCTGGCATGCCAGAGCTGCAATAGCCCGGCTAACGGCGCCATAAGGCCGTTTGGGATAACAAAAGAACATCGGCGCTCCGGATCAGAGAAGCAAAAATGACATTAAGGGTTTAAGCAGAAAAAAGTGTTCAGCCGGCTTTGCGCAGGGCAAAACCGGCCTAGGAATGGAAGGCGATAGCGGTATTGTAAGGCCGTAGCACGCATAGCGTGTTAGCGGTAAAACATTCGGGGCTTTGCATGGTGATACCATAGTGGATTTGCGACTAAAGTTCAATCGGGATACTGCACAACTTTAAGTAAACAACTAGCAGAACAATTGAAAATAAGTAAGGGGTTTATTTTTATTATTTGTTAAATAAAAGTGTTTATTTGCCTAAATAAAACCATTAAAGTATGCGCCAGTATTTAACATTAAATAACGGAGTATAAATGTTGCGCATGTTATCGTTTTCCGTCGCAGTTATTGCGGCGCTAATATCAACCGGTTGTGTCAGCACGTCAAATAGCTCTACCGCAAGTTCGGCGGGGGTCAATGCGGAATCAGCCAAACCACAAACACTGTTTGCTGCCCGGTTGCAACCCGCTACGGGTGTCACTACTGCAGAGTTGGCTGACAATGCTGTTAAAGTGTCTTTTCCTGACATTACAGCGTTTTCGCATGATGGCGCCAGTATCAGCAATGAATTACAACGACAGTTAAGCGCAGTAGCAGAATCACTAAAAGGTATAACCTATCAAAATGTTACTGTGCTTGGGCATACTGATAGCTCCGGCCAGTTAGCCTATAACAACAGATTATCGCAGCAGCGGGCAGAGCAGGTCATGGCTTTTTTACAGCAGCAGGGATTAGCCGCTGAGCAATTGCTGGCCGAAGGCCGTGGGCCGTCAGAGCCGATTGCTGATAACAAAACATCGCGGGGCAGAGCAGCAAACCGCCGGGTAGAAATTGTCGTAGCGTTTTAATTATTACTTTTAAGCATCAAGCATAACGGCTACCAGCGGGTGGCCGTTGCTATTTATGCTTACGGCAGATTATGTTGTTGGTGCCAAACCGGCTTGTTGCCCGCCAGCGGTGTTTTTGCGTTGCCTGAGGCAGCGGGATCAGTTAGGGTTAAACACTATTAACCAAACGGAATAATGAATGCTGTCCAGTTTTGCTGTATTAACTGCCATATTGCTATTACTTACCCTGTTACCTCTTAGCCGCATTAAGCACTGGTTAGTACGTGGGCTGGATTTTCCCCGCTTGCAGCTGGCTGTACTTAGTGGCCTGTTATTGGTTGTGCAACTGACAACGCTTGATATAACGCAGGGTGCTAGCCAGTTGCTGATAGTGCTTAATCTGGGGTGCCTTGCTGTGCAGGGCTGGTGGATTTGGCCTTATACCCGCTTACACCGTACAGAGGTTCCGTTAAGCAAAAGCGTGGGTAATGACAGCCAAACGGTGTCAATAATGACAGCTAATGTGTTGATGACAAACCGTAATGCGCCTGCCCTTATCAAGCTGGTGCAGCAGTACAAACCTGATGTACTGGTAACGCTGGAATCTGATTTGTGGTGGCAACAGCAACTTGATAGGTTAAGTATTGACTATCCGCACAGCATCAAGTGCCCACTGGACAACTTATATGGCATGCATGTGTATTCACGTTTACCGCTGCACAATGGCGCGGTGCAGTTTTTAGTTGAACCGGATGTGCCTTCTATTCACGCCGAAGTGGAACTAACCAGCGGCATGCGCGTAGTAATGCATTTTGTTCATCCGGCGCCGCCAAGCCCAACTGAAAACGAAAGTTCTTCTGAGCGCGATGCCGAGCTGCTGGTATTAGCGGTGAGCGTCGCACAGTGTAAACAACCCCTTATCGTTACCGGAGATCTGAACGACGTTGCCTGGTCTGAAACAACCCGTTTATTTCGTAAGGTAAGTGGTTTACTTGACCCGCGTATTGGCCGGGGTATGTTTAACAGCTTTCATGCCGCTTACCCTTTTATCCGCTGGCCGCTGGATCACCTGTTTCATAGCAGCCACTTTAGTCTGCAAAAAATAGCACGTTTACCTAATATAGGCTCAGATCATTTTCCGCTGTTAATGACGCTACGTCTGGAAGGGAAAACCACCGCAGAGCAAACCGTAACGCTTGAACCGGACGATATGCAACTGGTAGCCAGTGATCTGGCTGAGCAAGCTGTATCGCCAGAGCAGGTGCACCGGCCAGAGAGAGCTGCCGATACACCGGCGGCTTAGTTAGTTAACATCCAGCCGTTTTCTGTCATGCGTAATGTCAGGGTTTGTTGTTTTACCTGATATTTGTCACCGGCTTTAAAATCGCCATATTGTAGCTTTAACATACCGGCAGACATGCCGGTTACCATTTTTTCCAGCGGGTTGCCGGGCTGTTCAGTCTGTTCGTTCATAAAAGCGGCAAAAGACTTTTTAAACGCAATATTGTAAGCCACTTCGGCGGTGTAATGGTTGTCACTGTCAGACCAGCCATTAAGCTTCTTTACATCGTTAATATCCATTAAACCGGCATATTTGGCATCATACTGCTGTTGTAGCAGTTGTTTTAGTTTAGTGTCACCCGGGGTGTCAGAGCAGGCTGTTAATGCAATCGCCAACAGAATGGCAGTAAGGCTACTGATAATTTTCATAATCACTCTTTAAGCTAAAAATAAGTGTAGCGATTATGATATAAAACGCGACACTGCGGCTAGTGGCTGCTGCTTATATTAGCAGTGGCCGTGCGCCGGTGTTGTATTAATGCTCTGTAAAGCGCTCAGTTTTAATGTTGCTTCGGTAAATAGTGGTAAAAGTGTTGCTGTCGATCGTTGTCCACTTATCACTGACATGATCCAGCGGCTCTGATACCACTATCGTGCTACCAGAGGGAATTTGCGGTTTTGAGTCGTCAAATTCTTCCAGACAACTCGCGTCTGTTGACACGAACTGTGTCATGGGGGCTTCATTATGTGAGTAGCGCACTGTGTAAAGCTTGTTGCCGTCAGAGATGGCACAAGACAGGTTCAGCACTCCTTGTTTATCAATCTGTTTTAACGTTTGCAGCACTTCAGCCACCATTTTTTGCATTGCTGCTTTGGGATTTTCCTGTAAACCATAAGTGAGGGCCAGCAAAAAGAACGTTTCGCTGTCGGTTGTACCCTGTAAGTGTGGGTACAACTTTGGCGCAATTTTTAGCTGTAGCTGGCGGCGTAACTTAGGAAAGTTGCTGACATGGCCATTATGTTGAAATAGCCAGTTTTTATAACTGAACGGATGGCAATTGGTCCGCTGAATATCACCTGTGGTCGTTGCCCTGATATGTGCCATAAAGGTATGAGATTTAACCTGGTGGCATAAATTGTTCAGGTTGGTGTTATGCCAGGCGGGTAAATCATCTTTGAACAGGCCGGGGCTGGCACGTTTGTCGTACCAGCCAATGCCAAAGCCATCACCATTAGTGCTTAGCAACTGGCCGCTGTTAGTGTAATTCATTTGGCTATGCCGACTTTGTACTACCAGCGAATGGTCGGGTTTGGTAACCAGAGTATCCAGATATATTGGTTTGCCGGTATAGGCTATCCATCGGCACATAAGATACCTCTTTGTAATTCAAGTACTTTGGCGCTGGGGTAACGGTTTTCATAAAAACGATGCACTTGCGATACAACAAAATCAATAATGGCATCGGCAATGTTAATTCCAGTTACTTTTTCTATACCCTGTTCGCCGGTAAAGTCGGGGGAAACATTGATCTCCAGCAGCATCGGGCCATCATTGGAGCGGACAAAATCTACTCCGGAAACGTTGATACCAATAGATGCAGTGGCAGATAGCACCATCTGTTCTTCGGCCGTTGTTAGCTGATAAGGTTCAGAGCAGCCGCCCAGCGCAACATTCGATCTGAAATCGCCATCTTGTGAGCGGCGGCACATGCTGGCTACTACTTTACCACCCACGACAAAAGCTCTGATGTCAGTGCCAGCAGCTTCTGTAACAAAGTGCTGGATAATATAAGATGCGCCTAACTGGCTGAATGTCCTGACGATGTTATCCATTTCTTTTAGGCTGTGTACCAGAAAAATACCGGTACCTTCGGTACTTTCAATCAGTTTAATAATCATTGGTAAACCGATAACCTTTGCCAGTTGCCGGAACCCCTGCGGTGTGTAGGCAATACCGGTAGCGGGAAACGGCAAGCCCCTGGCCAGCAGATACTGCAAACACTTTAATTTATCGCGGCCCAGCCGTAGTGCAGCCGGTGACTCACTGACATAGGTCCGGCTGCAGATAAATTGCTGTAATACGTTGGTGCCGTAATCGGTAAAGTTGACGTTTAAGCGCGGAATAATAGCGTCGAAGGTTTTGGTTATGTCTTTGTCGCGCCAGTAAATGGAGGGTTTGTCGGTTGTTAGCGCCATACTGATATCGCGGATGTTATATAACTGTGCAGTATGGCCTTTGGCCCGCGCAGCCTCCAGCAGCCGATGATCATCTGTTTCCTGATCGGTCGACAAAATACAAATATTCATTTCAACGCTACCTTAGTAATTGTTGATTAAAAGTTAAGTGTAGCACAAGGAAACCGGCACATTGCCCGGTAAAGGCCGCCAATTAAGGCTACACTTAAAAAAGTCTGCATTAGGTTGGCTTGAGAGCAAAGCCTGATGATGCTGTCAGATATGCTGAAATTTAGCGCCGGCCGGGTTTGTCAAAACCTGCTGCCATAAGCAATAAATGCAGAGGGTGAGTATGTGTGGAATAGCAGGAGAAATCAGTTTTCAGGGTAAGGCATCAACGCATTATGTTGATGCAATGTTAGATGTGTTGGCAGTGCGTGGGCCAGATGGCAGGGGCGTGGCAGCACAGGGTAATGTTTGTTTTGGCCACCAGCGGCTTAACGTTATTGATTTAACCGCAGCCGGGGCGCAGCCAATGCATGATGCCAAACTTGGTTTAACCATAGTATTTAACGGTTGTATTTATAACTATAAAGCCTTGCGCTACGAGTTGGAGCAACTGGGGCATCAGTTTTTTTCTACCAGTGATACCGAAGTTATTTTAAAAGCCTATGCCCAGTGGCAGGAACACTGTATGGCGCGGTTTAATGGCATGTTTGCCTTTGCTATCTGGCACCGCGACAGCAACAGCACCTTCTTTGCCCGCGACAGGCTGGGTATTAAACCTTTGTATTATCATCATAACGGTAACGGATTCTGGTTTTCATCTACCTTACCATCGTTGCTAAAATGCGCCGAAGTACCCCGCCAGCTTAGCCCGTTGGGCGTGCATCAATATATGTCATTCCGGGCAATTGTTGGTACTGATACCTTGTTTAGTGGTGTGCATAAGCTGCAGCCAGGGCATTGGCTAAAAGTTAGCGCGATGGGGGATGTACAGCAGGGCTGTTACTGGCAATTGCATGCAACAACCGACGACAACCATCGTAGTGAGCAGGACTGGCAGCAGGCGTTGAATGAGGCTTTATTTAACAGTGTCGGGCGCAGGCTGGAGGCCGATGTACCGGTGGGGGTACTGTTATCCGGTGGGCTGGACTCATCGTTACTGGTTGGTATGCTTAGCGAGTTGGGGCAAAAGCAGTTGCATACCTTTTCTATTGGTTTTGACAATGTAGCAGAAGAAGAGGGCAATGAATTTAAGTACTCAGATATTATTGCCAGCCACTACGATACCCGCCACCAAAAAATTTATGCCAGACATAACACCTTGCTTAACCATTTGCGCCCCTGCATTGAGGCGATGTCAGAGCCTATGGTAAGCCATGATGTAATTGGCTTTTATTTGCTGGCGCAAGCAGTAAGTCAGCACATTAAGGTGGTGCAAAGCGGGCAGGGTGCTGATGAGGTATTTGCCGGTTATCACTGGTATCCGCCAATGACAGAAGCCACTGACAGCAATGCGGCACAGTGCTACGCCGATGCATATTTTTCCTGGGACGAGGCGCAGTTAACACAAGTGCTGGCACCTGAATATTGCCAGCGTAACTATTCACTCAGCTATATTCAGCAGTATTTTGCCGGTTGTGATGCGCAATTGCCGGTAGATAAAGCTCTGCATCTGGACACCGCAGCTATGCTGGTAGATGACCCACTGAAACGGGTAGATAATATGACCATGGCATTTGGCCTGGAAGCTCGGGTGCCATTTTTGGATCATGAATTAGTCGAGCTGGCATTTCAAATGCCGCACCAGCTGAAATTGCGTGACGGTGGGAAGTATTTGCTAAAACAGGTAGCCCGGGAAATTATTCCGGCTGATGTTATTGACCGGCCCAAAGGTTATTTTCCGGTGCCGGCACTGCGTAAAATGCAAGGCGAATATCTGCAACTGGCTAAAGAGATATTCAGCCAGCCGGTAGCTCGCCAGCGCCGGTTGTTTAATATGGATTATATTGACACGATGTTGGCAAAGCCTGAACAGTTCAGTGGCCGGTTTGGTTCAAAGTTGTGGCAGGTTACGTTATTAGAAATGTGGCTACAGCAGCATAATATTCAGTGAGTAATAGCAAAGCCCCGCTGGTGTTAACCGCCGGCGGGGCTTAAAAGGCAGTTAAATTACCATTTTAATGGCGGGTGGCCTTTTTCAAAGCGCGCATTTCGTCATGGCATTCCTGCATGGTTGCCATAGATTGCAATAACGCTGCTTCAAACTGCGGAGGCTGATTTTCTTTCAGCGCAGCTCTGATTTCTTCGAGGGTTTTATCTTCAACTTCTTCCAGCTGGCTGATATAGGTGTGATCTTTGTCAGACGACATAGCACCAATAACTTTGGTATACACTTTACGCGCTTCAACTGAAAAGGCTGAACCTTCTTCGCGCTTGCCATCTTCCTGCACGGCAAATGGCTGTAAGCGCTCTTTTACCATACGGCGCGCATTTACCATGCGGTCAAAAAACTGAGCCAGGTGCTGGTCTTTAACTTTTTCTTTCGCATCGCCGTAAAACTCGATGCCGCTGTTAAGTACCTGAATAATGTCAGATACATGCTTCATTTCTGGGGTGTTTAACTGTGCCATAGTTAGGTTCTCCTTAATTGAGTGAAAACTTCAGCGGTAACCAGTATTGGTCAACCGGTGGTGAACATGTCCAGGCAGCAGGACAATAATGCAGTTGCAGTATATAGGCCAGCATGAAAAGCAAGCCCAAATAACGTGCTATTACTTATTTAGTTGTTTGATTAATATAGGTTTATTTTATTTTTTGCCGTGCTTGAAAGTACAGGTGCTTAACGCTGGGCCATAACTGCCAGCAGCATTAATTTCCTATTTTAGTTAACAAACAGGTAATTTTTACCTTCAGGTTGTCTGCGCTTTACTATTGGGCTAATGTGCCGCTCAGGTTACAACAACCGGTAAAACAGAAGAGAAAGAGGTCGTTATGCAATATGCCGTTATGGGTAGCAGCAAGCTTAAGATATCACGGGTGTGTTTAGGCAGTATGACCTGGGGTTGTCAGAACAACCAGACCGATGCCGACGAGCAGCTTAACTACGCGCTGGCGCAGGGCGTTAATTTTATTGATACCGCTGAAATGTATGCCATTCCTCCTACGGCTGACACCTATGGCAGCACTGAGCGTATTATTGGCAACTGGCTTAGCCGTAACCGCAATAAGCGCAATGACATTGTGCTGGCAAGTAAAATGGCAGGCAATGGCCTGGCACACGTGCGCGGTGGCAGCGATATGACACCGGCCACTTTACTGCAAGCAGTGGATGCATCTCTGCAGCGTTTACAAACCGACTATATCGATTTATATCAGTTGCACTGGCCTAACCGGGTGTCGCCACATTTTGGTAAGCATGCGGTGGGCCGCATTGGTTTTTCTGCCGTTAACGGCGGGCAGCACACTGAGCAGATGCTGGGGTTACTGCAGGCACTGGATAACTGTGTAAAGGCGGGCAAAATCCGCTTTTGTGGCTTATCAAACGAAACACCCTGGGGGATTAGCCAGTATTTACAGCTAAGCACACAGCATAATTTACCCCGCATGGTATCTATACAAAATGAATTTAGCCCGTTGCATACCAAAGACTGGCCCTATTTGATTGAACAGTGTGTCCACGAAAATATCGCCTATCTGCCCTGGTCGCCACTGGCCGGTGGCGCTATAAGCGGTAAGTATCTTAATGGTGCCCGTCCGGCTGGCACACGCTGGAGTATGCTGCAGCGCAACGGCTTATTTCGTGATACGCCACAGTCAAACAGTGCTATTGCTGCGTTTACGGCACTGGCGCACAGCCACAATATATCGGCACCAGCGCTGGCACTGGCCTGGGTTAATCAGGTAGATGGCGTAAGCTCTACCATTATTGGCGCTACCAGCATGGCACAGCTGCAACAGAATATAGCAGCATTTAAACTGCAGTTAACCGGTTCAGTGTTAGATGATATAGCGTTGTTTTTGCAGCAATACCCGGCACCGTTTTAGCACTGAGTTACCCCAAAAGCCGCATTCTCAGCCGGGATATCAGCTTTATGATAACAAGCTAAAACAAGGGCACAGATCTTTGCTGATTGCTGTCGTAAATACTGCCGTAATTACCATCGCAAATACCGCAGCCAGGCGGCAACCTGGCGCTTGGCAATGTTCCGCTAATCATACCGTGGTATATACTGGCCGCCTTTTTTACCAACCGCTTGCCGGAGAATTATGACAAGCGTTTCTAATGCGGGTGTATCTGGTGCTGTTGCACCGGCAGCATTGGCTGTTCCTGTTGTGGCGGCAGTGAGTTTTGTGCATCTGCTGAATGATCTGATCCAGGCTATACTGCCGGCGATTTATCCTATGCTAAAGCAGCAGTATCTGCTTAGTTTTGCCCAGATCGGCTTAATCACGCTGATTTTTCAAATTACCGCGTCGTTATTACAGCCCGCGGTAGGTTTTTATACCGACAAGCATCCTAAGCCGTGGTTATTACCGCTTGGCATGGTGTTTACGCTGCTGGGCCTGGTTATGCTAAGCCTGGTAACCAGCTTTGGCATGTTATTGCTGGCATCTGCCATGATTGGCCTGGGCTCATCTACTTTTCATCCTGAGGCTTCAAGAGTAGCCCGTATGGCGTCTGGCGGGCGTTATGGTTTGGCGCAGGCGGTGTTTCAGGTGGGTGGTAATGCCGGCTCAGCGCTTGGGCCTCTGTTAGCTGCAATGATAATTATTCCGCGTGGGCAGGGCAGTATAGGCTGGTTTTGCTTGTTCGCTATAGTAGGCATAATGGTACTGCAGCGCGTTAGCCGCTGGGTTATTACCTCACATGCCACAGCACATAAACGCAGTAGTATCGTTGCTGATAATGGCTTATCGCCACGGCAAACCAAGCAGGCATTGCTGGTTCTGGCCCTGCTGGTATTGTCCAAATACGCATATATGACCTGCCTGAGTAATTTTTACACCTTTTATCTGATTGAAAAGTTTGCCGTATCGGTGGCTGACTCCCAGTTATTTTTATTTCTGTTTCTCTCTGCAGTGGCAGTAGGTACCGTGATTGGTGGCCCGGTAGGTGACAAAATCGGCCGCAAGCCGGTGATTTGGGTGTCTATTCTGGGTGCTGCACCACTAACCTTGCTGTTACCCTACAGCAACCTGTATGGCGCTGCTGTGCTAACGGTACTGATAGGCCTGGTTATGTCGTCGGCGTTTTCGGCCATTATTGTTTTTGCCCAGGAACTGGTGCCCGGCAATATCGGTATGATCTCGGGCATTTTTTACGGCATGATGTTTGGTTTTAGCGGCATTGCTGCTGCGGTACTTGGCATAGTGGCCGACGCCACCAGCATCACCTATATTTTTAAGCTGTGCGCCTGGTTACCGCTGCTGGGCGTGTTAGCTATTTGGCTACCTGATATGCGGCGTATTGGTGCACACTAACACTGTTCGTGTAAAAGACATTTTTATGTTTATTAACATGTGTTTATAGTTGCCGGTTAAAGGTTTCTGAATGAGTTTTGTCAATGTCTGCTCCGTCTTTATCAAACGTCGATAACCCGCTGCGTGGGATTCTATGTATGTTGCTGGCCGTGGCGTTGTTTGCTGCTATGGACGCCGCGATGAAGTCGTTAACACCATATTACAGTGCGATGCAAATTGCCTGTTTGCGCGGGGCTTTGGCCTGGCCTTTGGTGGTAGTTTGGCTTATTAGCAGTGGCCGGCACAAAACTTTGCTAAATACGCGCTGGAGCCTGCATATTTTGCGGGCGGTATTGGGCGTTACCATGCTGTGGGCTTTTGTGTTTAGCCTGCAAAGCCTGGCGCTGGCTGAAGCTTATACCATCTTCTTTACCGCACCGCTGTTAATTACTGCTATGTCTGCATTCTGGTTAAAAGAATATGTGGCACCACGGCACTGGGTGGCCATTGCCATTGGCCTTATCAGCGTGTTGTTTATGCTACAGCCCGATGGCGATAAGCTGATTAGCTTTGGTGCCTTAATGGCATTGCTGGCAGCATTTTGCTATGCGGTATCAGCGATAACAGTACGTATTCTGGGCCGTACAGAAGGTACCGGTAATATGGTGTTTTGGCTAATGACACTGTTATCACTGGGGGCCGGTGTTTTAGCATTGCCAGACTGGCAGCCGCTTCGCAGCGAGCTGTGGGTAAGTTTTGTGCTTATTGGTATTACCGGTTTTGGCGGCCAAATTGCCATTACGCAGGCATTTAAAATAGCACCGGCTGCCTTGATAGCACCGTTTGAGTATACGGCGCTGTTGTGGGGTATTGGTTTTGATATTGTGCTATGGCAGTTATACCCACAGTTCTCAACTTTGGCCGGGGCGGCAGTTATTATGTCAAGCGGCTTGTATTTGTTGTGGCAGCACCGTAGGTAGCAGGCTGGCAATGCCGCTGAAAAACGCTATAGTCTTGCCATTTGCCGTTAATTATTACAGTGGCTTAGCCAAAGGTGTGCCATGCTAAATGTAGCCCAGCTAATGAGCGTTAAGCCGGTTAGCGTATCGCCGGACGATACATTGTCGGTGGTAAAACATATTTTTGATCATGTGAAGTTTCATCATGTACTGGTGGTGGAACACGGCATTTTGCTGGGAGTGCTATCTGATCGTGATTTGTTTAAAGCCTTAAGCCCGCATATTGGCACAGCTGCAGAAACCCCGCGCGATCTGGCTACCTTAAATAAAAAAGTACACCAGGTTATGCTGCGTAAACCGGTTACCTTGCAGCCTCAGGCCAAGATAATGGATGCTATACATCTGTTTAACACCGAAGGTGTATCCTGTATTCCAATTGTAGACAGCAAACAACATCCGCAGGGTATTTTAAGCTGGCGCGATATTATCCGCGCGCTGGACAGAACCGATAAGCGTACTGCGGCCACCTGACAAAGTATCTGCACGAAGCGGTTCAGTAGCTTTTTCTACAATGCCTTTACTGCTTTCTCACCACCCGGTAGTGAATAACGCATAATACGTAAAAATACCGTGCTGTATTGGCGCACAAAGCTACCTGTATTATAAGGGATGCCGTATTTAGCGGCGATAGCCTGCACTTGTTTTGCCATAGCCGGGTAGTGCCGTGCCGGAATATCGGGGAACAGGTGGTGCTCTATCTGGCAGCTTAAGTGGCCGGTTAAAATATGCAGCCAGGTGGGGCCGGTAAAGTTAGACGAGCCCAGCATCTGGCGGTAATACCACTGGCCACGGCTTTCGCCCTCGCACTCTGCCGCGCTAAACACATATATGTCTTTGGTAAAGTGGCCGCAAAAAATTACCGTTGACGTCCATAAATTGCGCAGTAAATTAGCCAGTAAATTACCGGTTAGCACCCATAGCCACATTGGCCCGGCGATTAGCGGGAAAAATACATAGTCTTTAATCAGTTGGCGCGCACCCTTGCCAAAAAAGGCCTTTTTCAGCTCGCTATCGCTAACCTGTGAATGGCGCTCAGGCTTCTTTTTACCAAAGAATACCCGCTGCGCAGCTAACTCGTGATACGACACTCCCCACTGAAACAGCATGCTTAGCAGCAGATAAGAACCTCCTTGCCACAGGTTCCGCAGCCGCCAGCGAAAATCGTTGCTTAAACGCAGCAGGCCGTAACCAAAGTCGCGATCTTTACCAATAATATTGGTGTAAGTATGGTGCTCAAAATTATGTGTGCGCTGCCACGAACCGGCATCGCAGGCAATATCCCACTCGTAGCGTCTGGAATGCAGCATCGGATCATTCATCCAATCATATTGCCCGTGCAGCACATTGTGGCCAATTTCCATATTATCGAGAATTTTTGCCAGTGCTAACAATAATACACCTGCCAGCCACAGCCAGGGCGTAATAAAACCCAGCACCATTAAAATGCGCCCGCTTAGTGCACTTAAACGCTGAGTGAGTAATACGCGGCGGATATAGCGCGCATCGGCGTCACCCAATTGCTGTTGCACCTGCTGTTTTACGCTATCGAGCTCATGCGCCAGCGCGGTAAATTGTTCGGTGGTTAGTTTCATTAAAGGTCCTGTTATAGCTTAATCACTAATTTGGTTACCGGCTGGCTTACACACAGCTGAATTTGCTCAGTACCGTGGCTGCTGAGTGCTCCGCTGCGTAAATCACGCACCTGGCCGGATACTTTGTCACACACGCACTGAAAACATACGCCCATACGGCAACCAAAACGTGGCGTAAGGCCGTGTTGCTCGGCACTTTGCAATAAACTTTGCTGTGGGTTTAGTGTTACCTGTGTGCTAGTACCGGCGCGGATAAAGCTGGCGGTTAGCTGCTTGGTATCAGTGGTGTGCTCAGCCGGGGCTGGTATTACCAAACCAAATTGCTCTTGCCGGATTTGCGCGGCATTTACGCCGTTGTTAGTAAGTGCTGTGTGTATCTGCTGCATAAAACCTGCCGGGCCGCACAGATAAAACTGCTTGTTGCTGCTGTTAGCAATCAGCTGTTGTTGCAGTGTTTCAGCAGGTTCGGTACGGCTGTCAGATAACGTTAAGGTAAACAGCGGTTGGCGTGTGGCGAGTTGTTGCAGGTCGTTTAACAAGGCGGCGTTTTCTGCCCCGCGGCAGCGGTAAAATAAACTTACCGGCGCCAACCAGTGGCGCTGGCTTAACAGCATGGCTGCTACAGGCGTAATACCAGAGCCCGCCGCCACAAATACTGCGGCTGCAGCCGGTTGCTGCCAGGCAAAATTACCCTGCGCTTTACTGATATTAACGACAGCGCCATTTTTTAGCTGGTTTAATAGCGGCGTAAATTCGCCATTGCGGTTAATTTTGCAGCACAGCTGTATTTGGCGCTGGCTTTGCCACAGGCTAAGTGGCGAGCAAATACTAAAAGGCCGGCTGATATAGCGGCCATTGTGTTTGAACGTTAGAACCACATGCTGGCCCGGCACAAAGCCAGGCCATCGGCCGGATATACTAAAGTTAAGCTTTAGCATATCAGCGGTTTGCCATTGGCGGTACAGCAGGCGGGCGCGATACTGGCCCGGTAGAAAGCCCGGCGCAATGTGCTGTAACAGCGGCAGAAAATATAGGGTTAACGAACTCTGATTGCCCAGCATTAAACAAAAGTTGCGCCAAAGGCGCGATAAAAGTGGTTTCACTACAGGATCACATACCGGTTAATTTCAGCGCACAGTTGTACACTAAAATATCTGGTTTGGCCAGTTTGTTCTAAGCTGGTTTAATAGTTTGTCTATTAAGTTTTTGAATGTAAATAAGTTAAAATTTCCCTTTCTACTGCTTCATAATTATTTCAGTGAACAGTTGTACACCTAATATGCCGCTGTATGACTTTGCCAACTGGGTCCCGGCACAAGCCGTTATTCTATTTGCTCCAGGATCACCTGCCCGGTGCCTTGCGTAGCTAAAACATCATCCGGGTTATATAGCGGGCATTTGCTCATGCTAAGGCAGCCACTTAGTTTTTGCAGAAAAACAACTTGATTGCATCTGGTACCCAGTTTAGCGTATCAGCAGAATTAACCGGAGTCTGGAAGTATTTAAGGTTAAAAGATGCAGAAAATACAACGTTGTAAAGTGTTATTTGAGGATCATTCATTGCGGGTGATATCAAAGCGTTACGCTGCTTCCACCATTTTTACACCACACTATGATACGCAGTCACGTATTACCTTAACACTTAACGGCACAGTAGCAGAAGATGTTGCGCAGCAGTCGGCGGTGGTTATGCCGGGTGACATCCTGTTGAAGTCATATCAGACGCGGCATGAAAACCGCTATTGCGCGGCGGGTGCCACCCATATCACCATTGAACCGCAAATGTATGGTGACGACGGCCTACATGACAAAGTGAATCAAATTGGCTGGCAGTTGCAAAAGGGAAACTTGGCTTTATTACATACTGCAGCGGCTATTGACGCTGCAGTGGCGGGCAATGGTGCTGCACTGCACATCACCATTGCCGATATCTGTGCTGCTGCCGGGGGCATGCTAAAACGGCGGCCTAAGCCACCGGTCTGGCTTAATCTGTTAAAAGCACAGATTGAGGAAACGGGCCTGGTTGGGACCAATATATCAGATTATGCCAACTCAGTTGGAGTGCACCCAGCACATATATCCAGGTTATTCCATAGCTGTTTTGGTACTTCTATTACCCTGTTTGCGCAGTCTCATGCCGTTAAACGGGCACTACAACTGTTGCTAGCTCAAACCAGTCTGGCTGACATTGCAGTAGCGGTGGGATTTTATGATCAGAGCCATATGTGCAGAGTGTTTCGCCGCGCAACTGGCCGTACACCCGGCTATTATCAGGGCCTATGGTTGCAGGCTGACTGTTAAGATCGTCCTATACCCTGGGGACTAAACTGGCATTATTACGACTTGGTTATGCCTAAAAGGAAAGGTTATGTTTCAATTCGGTCGTCTTATTGTATCCTGCTTGGTGATATCTTTGCTGTCAGCCTGTATCTATAAATCGTCAGCGCAACCTAAACAGCTAGTTGTTGCGTCAGAAGTTGATACGTTGATAAATAGTTTTCTGACGCAAACTGGTTTATCTGTTGGGGTTGGGGTGGCAATTTATACACCTGACGGCGTTTATGTTCAGGGCTTCGGTCAGGCCAATGTCAGGGGCGAAGCAGTAAAACCGGATACTGCATTCTATATTGCTTCTTCAACCAAATCGGTTGTGGCGCTGAGTATGAACAGCCTGCACCAGCAAGGCAAAATTAATCTCGATAGCAGCTTAGCCATTTTTGCACCTCAAGTTCCATGGCCAGCGGCTATTAAGCCGGAGCAGGTAACATTAAGATCGCTGCTGGCGCATACCTCGGGCATAAAAAATGATGCCATTGCTATTCGTAGTGCTTATACCGGCGATTCTACCCCCGAGATGTTATGGCAACTTTTGCAGATATCTTCAGCTAATACCAGTGCACCACTGGGCACATTCAAATATACCAATACCGGTTATAACATTCTGACGACACTGACGGATAAACAGCTGGCCACCCCCTGGCAGCAGCTTATTATGGCAGAAATTATCCGGCCAGCAGGTATGACACATACGACAGCCTATGTGTCGGAGGCCGTAGCTGTAGGCTGGTCAATTGCCAGCCCCTTTTTGCTGGCGCCAGATGGTCAGTCGGTACAAGCGCTGGCATTAGATAAACAGGACGCTACCATGCACTCCGCTGGAGGTATGCTGATGAGCCCCGCTGATGCTCTGTTATGGCTGGAGCTGATGATTAGGGATGGCCGCGTCGGTAATAAGCAAATATTGCCAGCTGCTGTGGTCCGGCAAACCCGTTTGCCATTGGCCAGCGTGAATCAGGCATTTGGCGATTATCAACGTCAGGATTATGGACTTGGCTGGTATATTGCCCGTTATTCTGGACAGCCTATGTTACAGCATTTTGGCAGTTTTTCTGGCTTTCGGTCTCATGTTTCTTACCTGCCAGAGCGTGAACTCGGAGTGGCTGTATTTACCAATGAGGCTTTGGTCGGCTCTTTCCTGCCAGACGCGATTGCCAACTTTGTTTACGATAAGCTTGCTGGCTCTACCTTTAGTGCTACCGAACGTGCTACACAACTGGCACAACAATTTCAAAAGCTGGCAGCGGGCTATGTTAAATCACAGCAGGCTATGGCAGAACGAAAATGGGCGCTTACTTTACCGGTAGAGCATTATGTTGGCCGTTATGTTAACCCTCAGTTAGGAACGTTGTTTATTGATGTAGATGGCAATGTTTTAACAGCAAGGATTGGGTTGTTACAAGGTGTTGCCACAGCTTATCCGCAAGCAGATACAATACGGTTAGCGCTAATACCACCAGGTGGAGAACTCGTCACCTTTGAATTAGAAAACAGAGCTGTGATCAGGGCTACACTGTTCGATATGCAGTTTGAAAAACAACAGAACTAACACGGATTTATTGCTCTGCCTGCTCCAGGATCACCGGCCCGGTGCCTTGCGTAGCTAAAACATCATCCGGGTTATACAGCGGGCATTTGCTCATGCTAAGGCAGCCACAGCCAATACAGCCTGTCATGTAATCGCGCAGTTTTTGCAGGTAGGCAATGCGTGCATCCAGCATTTGCTGCCAGTTGGTTGATAACAGCTGCCAGTCTTCCACAGTAGGCGTGCGGCTGTCGGGCAGGGACAGAAAAGCCAGTTTTATTTCCTCCAGGCTAATACCAACTTTTTGTGCCGCTTTAATCACTGAAATACGCCTTAGCACTTCCGGTTTGTAGCGGCGTTGATTGCCAT
Source organism: Rheinheimera pacifica (assembly GCF_024809855.1). GTDB lineage: Bacteria > Pseudomonadota > Gammaproteobacteria > Enterobacterales > Alteromonadaceae > Alishewanella > Alishewanella pacifica_A. The sequence goes on along the minus strand of NZ_JANUEM010000011.1, from coordinate 88,391 downwards.
CATTACGCCAGCTTTTAATCAGGCCCTTTTGTTCGTAAAAATGCAGTGTACTTACTTTAACACCACAGCGTTTGGCGACACGCCCGACACTCAATGTTGCTTCTGTCATCCCAAGCCTCTTCATTTTTCTGCCATTTTTTTCAAAAAAACACTTTACCTTAACTTAGGTTAAGGTTTTAACCTGCTGTCAGTTTAATTGCAAGGAGATAAGATATGGACACTCTACCGCACAACTCAGAGCCGCGCTGCAACAGCTTTTTGTGTCAGTTTTTCCGACTGTTCAACCGCACTATGCAGAATAAATAATCTGATTAGGAGATAACTATGTATCTGGAACATGTGAACCTGGTGGTGGCAGATATTGATGCCATGCTGCATTTTTACCGTGCTGCTTTTCCACACTGGCATATTCGTGATGAGGGGCGGGGCGAATGGTATGGCAAGCCGCGAAAATGGCTGCACTTTGGTGACGATTATCATTATTTAGCGCTAAGCGATCACGGCGAGGGCCAAAACCGCGAGCTGGCTGGCCACAGTGTTGGCTTGGCGCATTTTGCTTATGTTACTAACAATCTGAATGCCGTTATCGCCAGACTGAATACCGCAGGTTATGCCATTGCCAAGCCTGGTGCTGACGATCCTTACCGTAAAAATATCTACTTTATTGACCCGGCCGGGTTTGAAGTGGAGTTTGTTGAGTATCTAAGTGATATACCGGCCGAGCGCAATTTAAACCAGGAAAAAGCCCGTAAGGAGGCGGTATGAAAATTCTTGCTTTTGCTGCCAGTAATAATCCGCACTCTATTAACCAGCAACTGGCATTAAGTGTTGCCAGGCTACTGCCACAGGCTGAGGTGCTCAGCTTAAATATTGATGACTATGAGCTGCCGATATACAGCGAGCAACGCGAAGCTGAGCTGGGTTCACCGGCAAAGGTAACGGCGTTTTTGCAGCAAATAGCCGAAGCTGACGGTCTGATAGTATCTTTTGCCGAACATAACGGCACCTTTACCGCCGCCTTTAAAAATTTATATGACTGGGCTTCGCGCAGCCAACGGCATATTTTTCAGTATAAACCGGCGTTGTTTCTCTCCGCAGCGCCGGGGGCCGGTGGCGCACAAAGTGTGCTGCAGGCAGCAGTACAGGCTGCACCTTTTATGGGAGCCAGGCTTGTTGCTACAGTATCAGTACCCAACTTTCATCAAGTGTTTGATGCACAATATCAACAGGTAAAACACACACCGTTGTTTTTACAACTGCAGCACGCCGCGCTGATGCTGCACCAGCAAGTTATGCAAAGCAAAGCCGCGTAATTGCGGCTTTTGAATACACAGTTCAAAGATAAAACTTTGATCACGAGAGTATTGATCAAGTGACTATTGATAAGGAAGGGTAAGTGATAACAGTCGCAGTAGTGTTTTATTCTGCCAGCGGTAGTACCCGGCAGTTAGCTGCAGCGGTAGCTGGCGGTGCGGCAACCGTGCCTGGCGTAAATGTTATGCAGTCCGAAATTGCCAGCACTGATATCAGCGCAGGTCGGTTTTGCAATAGCAAACTGCTGGAGGAATTAACCAGTGCCGATGCCATAATATTTGGCTCACCTACTTATATGGGGTCTGTGTCGGCGCAGTTTAAAGCTTTTGCCGATGCCAGCAGCGAGTGCTGGGAGCCGCAGTTATGGGCTAATAAAATTGCCGCCGGTTTTACAATTGGCACTAACTTTAGCGGCGATCAGTTACATACGCTGCAGTATCTGCAAATTCTGGCAAATCAGCAGGGTATGTTATGGGTAGGGCTGGATAATCCCGGTAACCAGAAGGGCAGCGAACTTAACCGGCTGGGCGCGCAATCTGGCCTTATCGCGCATTCAGCCGATGGGTTGTTAGACGAAACCGATTTACTTACCGCACACTACTTAGGCCAGCGCGTGGCCCAGCTTAGCAAAAAGTTTGTCGGGTAAGGTTATCCGGCAATCTTCAGATAAAAAAACCGCTGGCTGGCAGCGGTTTTTGCGTTTGGTGCGGGAGATTATAAACCCAGTTTAGTCGGCATGGCCGGGGCTTTGCTGTGATCTTTTGGCGGGTTGGCTTTCAGTTCGGCCAGCGTATGCTCAATGGCACGTTCCAGCTGTACATCCCGGCCTTTATTTACTGCTATTGGATCCAACTCTACCTCGATATCCGGTGCTACGCCTTCGTTTTCTACCCGCCATTCGCCATCCGGCGTGTAAAAGCGGAAGAACGGCACAACGTGGAAGCCACCGTCTATCATATTCGGGTTAGCTGAAATACCAATTAAACCGCCCCAGGTGCGGGTGCCGATGGTTTTACCCAAGCCCAGGCGCTTAAATGCCCAGGGTAGGAAATCGCCACCTGAGCCGGCATCCTGATCTATCAGCATGGTTTTCGGGCCGTAAATACCTGCGCCCGGTGTGGTAAACACTAAACCGTCACGATCTTTCCAGCCCGATAAAAATGGCCTACCAAGAATTTCGGTAATGTAGTTTGCTGCCTGGCCACCGCCATTTTTGCGCTCGTCAATAATCACTGCCGGTTTATCGGTTTGCGCAAAGAACATGCGGTTAAAGAAGTAAAAACCACCATCTGCGGTATTAGGCAGGTAAACATAGGCCACTTTGCCATCGGTTTTTTCTGCCACTAACTGGCGGTTTTGTTCTACCCAGTGCCATAAGCGCAACTGGCTGTCGTTGGCTACCGGCTCTACGGTAATATTACGGCGGTTTTTGCCACGGGCATCGTCGGCAATGCTCAGTACTACCTGTTTACCCAGGGTGTTATCCATAAAAGCATGAATATTATCAGAGGCGTTAAGCTCTTTGCCGTTAATAGCCAGCAGGTAATCGCCGGCTTTAGCACTGGCACCCGGCACATTTAACGGCGCTTTTAAGAACGGGCTCCAGCGATCGCCCTGATAAACCGTTTTAAACTGATATTTACCATTGCTGATAGCAAAGTCGGCACCAAGCAAACCGGCTTTGGTCGGGTTTTCCTGGTGTACATCGCCGCCACCAATCCGGTTATGGCCCACCTGTAGCTCGGCAATCATTTCTACCAGTACGTCGTTTAAGTCTTCACGCCGCTGCACATGTTTTAGCATGGGCTGGTATTTGTCATATACCGCCTGCCAGTTGATGCCGTGCATTTTGGCATCATAGAAGTACTCTTGCTGCATACGCCAGGCGTCGTTAAAGATTTGCTGCCACTCCTGCGCCGGGTCAACAAAACTGCGTACTTCTGCCAGGCTTACAGGTTTGGCTTCAGGTTTAGTTTTGGCATCACCTACCTGCAATGTATTTGGCAGGCTGACTAACAGCAGCTTTTTGCCATCGTCACTCAGGTTATAGCTGGCCAGGCTATCTTTTACCTGTTCGGCTTTTTTCTCTTCAAAGTCAAAGCGGTATAAGGTGCCGTTGTTTTGGCCGTTGCTGCCGGGTAATTCATTGCTGACACCCGGTTGTGTACGTTCTACGTAAAATAGTGCGCCGTCGCTGGCGACGCTTAAGCTGTCGTAATTACGCTCTGGCAGCGGCAGCGCCACTATGCGGTTTTGTAAACCGGCAATATCAATTTTTACGGCTTTAACCGCAGTTGCTTTGTCGTCTTTATTCTTTTTATCGTCTTTGCTGTCGGCCGTTTTTAGCGGCTCATCCCCGGCTTTAGGTAATAACGGCGATTGACCATCGGCAGAGAGTACATAGGCATAAATAGCTTTACGTACCGGCCGCTCGCGGGTAGATAAATCCAGCCCCACCTGAGACGGGCCGGTGTTGACCGAGGCAGTAAAGTACAGATAATCCTGGGTAAATACCGGATCATCAGCCTGGCTTAAACCATCGGTAATTTGCGTAGCTTTGTTGGTGTTAAAATCAAACAGTTTTATCTGGCTGAAATAGTTAGCGCCGGATACCGTATAAGCTAAGTAGCGGCTGTCGGGTGAGAACGACACATTAAAACCGTTGCGCCTCTCTGAGGTATCCAGTTTTTGGCTGCGTTTGGTTTTAAGGTTAAACACATACAGGTTTAAATGGTTGTCGTGATAGGCAATCAGGTTACCGTCTGGCGAAAAGCTCAGCAGGTTAAAGTAGCCGGTGTCTGACAACGCAAAAGTTTCTGCTGTGCTTAAGCCATCCTGAGCCTGTAGCACCAGTTGGTGCTTATTACCGGCATCGGAAATATAAGCCACTTTGCTGCCATCCGGGCTCCACAGGCCATCAAATTCATTAATGCCGCTGCTTTGCGTAAGATTACGGCTGCTGCCATCTTTTACCGGTACGGTAAACACATCGCCACGGGCGCTTAGCACTAAACGTTGGCCGGTCGCCGACAAACGGGCGCGGGTAAGGGTTTTGCTGGCGTCTTTCCACTGTGGGCGCAATTGTGCTGACTGGGTATTAATATTTATTGTTAGCGGCGAGCTTTGTCCGTTGCTCACATCCAGCTGGTGCAAAAAGCCACCGGCTTCATACACTATAGTGTTGCCATAGCCTGCAGCGCTGCGTAAATCCCAGTCGGTGTTGTTGGTTAGTTGCGTTACCTGCTTATCGCTGTAACGGAACAGGTTAACCGCTTTATTGTCGCGATCTGACAGGAAATAAACTGTGTTGTTAAGCCAGAACGGGTTAAACTCGTTGGCATTGGGGTGGGGGATCTTTTCCAACTGCTGTTTTTCTAAATCGATAATCCACACCGGCGGGGTGCTGCCACCACGGTGTAAACGCCAGCCACTGGCGCCGCTGTATGCCATATTATTTGGCCGGTAGGCCAGCTTTTTGCCATCACTGCTCAAATCGCCTTCAAACGCCACGGCTTGCATTAACTGCTGCGGGTAACCACCATCAATACTGACTTTATATAGCTGATTACTGCGGCTGTTGGCGACTTCACGGTTAGAGGCAAAGATCACGCTTTTGCCATCCGGGGTCCAGCCATTTACTGTGTCTGCACCGGGGTGAAAGGTCAGTCGTTTGGCTGCACCGCCACTAACCGGCATAACGTATACATCGGTGTTATTATCATAGCTGGCTGAAAAGGCAATCCAGTTACCATCGGGAGAAAACTTCGGCGCAAATTCGCTGGCCGGGTGGCTGGTTAACTGGCGTGGGTTTTGGCCATTTTTATCGCTAAGCCAGATATCGCCGCCGTAAACAAAAGCAAGATGCTCTGCTGATATATCCGGCTGGCGCAATAAGCGTGTGCCATCATTGGCAAAGGCAGCGCTGCTCGCCAGCGCACAAAACAGTGCAAGGTAACGTGGTTTAAACATGATGTATCCTTGTTATGGTTCTGATTCGAGCACAAGTAAAGCACATTGTGTCGCCCTGGCAAAACATCAGGTTGTAACAGTTAGTGTCAAAGCGGAATCTTTTTCTGCCGCCGTAGTCAGATGGCTGATGTCGATCACAGGATGCAAAAATATGAATACAAAAGGTTTACTAGATCAGTTGTTTAAACAAGGCTCAGAATTATTGTCCGGCAAAGGCAGTAACCCGCAAAGTGGTGCCGGTGGTTTTTTATCCGGTAAAGGCGGCGCAGCCTTGGGCGGTGGTGCTTTGGGGCTGCTGCTTGGCAGTAAAGCAGGTCGCAAAATGGGTGGCAAAGTACTCACCTATGGTGGTTTAGCTGCGCTTGGTGTTGTGGCTTATAAAGCTTACAGCAATTGGCAGCAACAGCAGGGTAGTAATGTGTCGCAAGCACAGCCACAAACGATCGATCGCTTACCGCCGCCGCAGGCCGAGCAGCATAGTTACGCTATTTTACGTGCCATTATTGGGGCAGCTAAAGCAGACGGTCATATAGATGATAAAGAGCGTGAACTGATTGATAACGAAATTGCCCGTTTAACCCGCGACGGTGAGCTGCAACATTGGTTTGACGCTGAACTGAAAAAACCGCTGGACCCGGCTGACATAGCCCGCAGCGCAACAACAGCTGAAATGGCCGCAGAAATGTACCTGGCCAGTGTGCTGGTGGTAGATGAAGAAAACTTTATGGAGCGCGCTTACTTAACCGAGCTGGCAAACCAACTTAAACTACAGCCGGCATTAAAAGCAGAACTGGAACAACAAGCCCGGCAGGCTGCTGCGAATAGTTTTGCCTAGCGCTGTAACGTTGATGTTGTCAGCTTTATTTACATTGTAAGCCGGAAAGGAATAGGCTTTTTGGCTTAAGTTATTGATCTTAAATAGTAGGGAGATGGTGGCATAAAGCTTGCTTTATTCTGGCAGTAGTAATTCAGCTGTACATAAGAAGGATGCTGTTTATGTTGAAGAAAGCCATTGTGTCGATGATTTTGCTGTCTGTGTCATGCTTTTCCTACGCGGGCTTGATCAGTGCTGATTTCCGCGCCGATTCTCACCTGCCGGATTATAGTTCACAAGGTGCTAAAACCTACCAGAGCCTGGCGCAAACTATCGGTGCCGGTACTGAGTTAAACTCTGGTAACTTAGTTGCTAACCCTGCAGGTTGGGGTGGTGGTGTGGTGTGGATGGATTTTGATCCGTTAAACAGTGTACTGACATTAACCTCACAAGACACCTGGGACTTTCAGACGTTTGATGCCTGGATGAGCAACATCGTTTTTAGTGAGCCTGGAGAGTTTATTACCGGTTTTTCTTTGCTGAGCAATAATCTGGTGACCAATGGTGTTCAGCCGCTGTTATCATACACTGCCAACAGCCTGCATATTTCTTATAGCAGCGAGCCAACCTTCAATTTTACCGGCGGCCAGGCAACATTTTTAGTGCAAACAGGGTTTCAACCAACAGCTGTACCAGAGCCTGCGTCACTGGCAATTTTTGGCCTGGCTTTGTTAGGTTTAGGTGTTGGCCGCAGAATGTCACGCCGCTAACAAATACTACGCTTTGACTAGTCCTGAAGTAAGTTGACACTTATTTCAGTTTAAAACGCCCCGTTTTCCGGGGCTTTTTTATGCCTGCAGCTCTACTTTATTCCTGCATTGCAACGCGCAATGATTCGCTGAAAAATACGCTGCAACAGCTTTTTACAATTCTTCGTATTTATTTTATTCCGCTCGGTAAGAAATGTGCTATTTTACTGGCGTTTAATCTTATTTCCTCTGCTTATATTACATAACATTCCCGCGTGGTACTGCTGCAGCCTGCGTTGCTGCCTGCAGTAAAGGCGGCCAGCTTAAAGGTACTTGTATGACAAGAATGTCATTATCTTCCGGTACAGCTAAATTAACAGCTGTCATGTTTTCACTGGGCTTATTGAGTGCCTGTTCAGAGCCTTCTGCCGCATCGGATGCTGGTGGCGGGGGGATGCCGCCTGCTACCGTAAATGTGCAAACCGTAGAATTGAAAACAGTACCGCTGCTGATCGAAAGCCCGGCTTTGCTGGCAGGTTCACGCGAGGTGGAAATTCGCGCCAGAGTGTCCGGTATTCTGGAGAAGCGTAATTTTACCGAAGGGGCAGCGGTTAAAGCTGATCAGACATTATTCAGCCTGGATGCTGCGCCTTTTCAGGCTGCGGTTAACCGTAATAAAGCAGAATTAGCAGCGGCACAAGCACGCCGGGCACAGGCAGAACGCACGCTTAAGCGGCTGGATAAGCTGCGTAAAGATGGCGCAGTGTCGCAACAAGCCTATGATGACGCTTTATCTGCGCTGGATGTTGCCGGGGCTGATGTAAAAACAGCAGAAGCCATTTTGCAGCAGTCACAGTTACAGCTGAACTATACCGAAGTACGCTCACCAATTAATGGTGTGGTTAGTCGTGAGCTGGTGTCAGAGGGCTCCCTGGTCTCAGGCCCCGAACTGTTGCTAACGCACGTTACCCAGCTAGATCCAATGTATGTGCGCTTTTCTGTAGCTGAGCGTGACCAGCTGAAACTGCGTGCTGAAGCACAAAGCGGTAAGGTTGATTTGCCTGAGAAATGGCAGGTTAAGCTGCTGCTGGCCGATGGCTCGGTGTATAACCAGGCTGGCGTGGTAGATTTTTCCGATGTCCGTATTAATACCCAAACCGGCACCAGTGAAATGAAAGCTGAAATTGCTAACCCCGACGCTTTATTGCGCCCCGGACAGTTTGTGCGTATTCAGCTTGAAGGCGCGGTGCGGCATAACGCCATTGTGGTGCCACAAAAAGCTGTACTGGATAGTGGTACCGGTAAATTTGTTTACCTGTTAGCCGACGGCGAGCAGGGCGGTAAAGTGGCGTTGCCTGCGCCGGTTGAAGTAGGCGAGTGGGTAAAGCTGGATAACGGCAATGGTTGGGTAATTAAAAGCGGCCTGAAAAGTGGCGATGTGGTGATCATCGAAGGTATGGCACGTATTTTCTTCCCAGGTATGCCGGTGCAACTGGCTGCATCTGCGGCTAATGCAGGCTAACAGGCAAGGATCAGCGTATGTTCTCTCGTTATTTTATTGACCGGCCTATCTTTGCGCTTGTAATAGGTATTTTTATCTGTCTGGCGGGCCTGGCTGCTATGCGTAGCTTGCCGGTAGCGCAGTATCCTGAAATTGCGCCGCCGGTGGTGCAGGTAATGGCCGTGTACCCCGGAGCTTCTTCTGAAGTGCTGGAGCAAACTGTAGCGGCACCGCTGGAAAACGCCATTACCGGTGTAGAGGGCATGATGTATATGTCGTCTACCTCTACCAGTTCAGGCATTACTACTATCTTTATTACCTTTGAAATTGGCACTGATGTTGATCAGGCCGCGGTGAATGTAAATAACCGCGTTAGCAAAGTAGAAGCGCGTTTGCCGGAAGAAGTACGGCGCCAGGGCATAACGGTAGAAAAAGGCTCGTCGAGTTTTTTACAGGTACTGGCATTTTACTCACCCGATGGCAGCCGTGACGATTTATGGACGTCAAACTACGTCACGTTAAACGTGCTGGACCGGTTAAAACGTATTCCCGGCACCACTAACGTACAGATTTTTGGTGCTAAAGATTACGCCATGCGTATCTGGCTGCGGCCGGATCAAATGAGCCAGCTTAAAGTCACGGTGCCGGAAGTTGCTGCTGCGTTAGGTGAGCAAAATGCTCAGTTTGCCGCCGGTAAAATTGGTGCCACACCAACTTCAGCTGACGCACAGGAGCTGGTGTATACCGTTACCGCGCAGGGGCGTTTTTCTACTGCTGAAGAGTTTGAGAACGTTATTATCCGTGCTAACTCAGATGGCAGTACGTTACGGATAAAAGATATTGCCAGGGTAGAGCTGGGCTCACGCGATTATGACTTTGTTGGCCAGTATAATGGCCAGTCAGCCACGCTGGTGGGTATATTTCTGCAGCCCGGAGCTAATGCACTGGATGTAGCAGACGAAGTAAACCGTACGATTGCCGAATTAAAGCAGCGTTTTCCAAGCGGTTTAGCTCAGGCCACGCCTTATGACACCACGCGCTTTGTTGAAGTGTCTATCCGTGAGGTAGTAAAAACCCTTGCTGAAGCCATGCTGCTGGTGTTTCTGGTGGTGTATCTGTTTTTACAAAACTGGCGTGCTACGTTAATTCCGATTCTGGCTGTGCCGATCTCGTTGCTGGGTACTTTTGCCGGTTTGTATATGCTGGGTTATTCCATCAATACGCTAACGTTGTTTGGCATGGTGCTGTCGATAGGTATAGTGGTTGATGATGCCATCGTTGTACTGGAAAACGTAGAACGTATTATGCACGAAGAGCATGTGTCAGCGCGTGATGCGGCAATAAAGGCCATGCAGGAAGTATCGGGCCCGGTGGTGGCTATCGTCATGGTGCTGTGTGCGGTGTTTGTACCGATTGCCTTTTTAGGTGGTTTAACCGGCGAACTGTTCCGCCAGTTTGCGGTAACCATTTCTATTGCGGTGAGCTTATCCGGTGTGGTTGCACTGGTAATGACACCGGCACTGTGCGTGATGATTTTGCGCCACGAGCATAAACAAACAGCGAAGTTTTTTCTCTGGTTTAATGCGTTTTTCCAGCGCATTACCGGCAAATATGTCTCTACTGTGGGCTTTTTCCTGCGCCGTGGTTTACTGGCGCTGATATTGGTAGGCGGCATGATTTTTATTACTGCCGGTATGTGGAAGGCGACACCAGGCTCACTGGTGCCGGATGAAGATCAGGGCTTTTATATAGCGGCGATCTTTTTACCTGATGGTGCCTCGCTGGAGCGCACGCAAAAAGTTACCGAGCAGGTGATTGCTGCTATCCGTTCTAACCCGGCCAACAAAGATGTGATCAGCTTTGCCGGTTTTGACTTTATCGGCGGCGGTTATAAAAACAGTGCAGCTACTATCTTCGTTACCCAGAAAGACTGGAGTGAGCGTGATATCAGCGCCAGCGATCTGGTAAACGAGCTGTTTATGAAAACAGCCGGTATTAATGAAGCATTAGTACTGGCCTTTAACCCGCCGCCTATTTTTGGCTTGGGTAATACCGGTGGTTTTGAGTTTTATTTGCAAAACCGTGGCGATGGCGGGCCGGAAAAACTGGCCGAAGCTATGGGGATTATGCAGGGCGCGGCCGGGCAAAGCCCGGTGCTGGCTGGCGTGCAAACACTGTGGCGGCCTAATACGCCGCAGCTTAAAGTTAACCTGGATCGCGAGCGCGCTAAAGCGCTGGGTGTACCGGTAAACGACGCCTTTAATACTCTGGCCGGTACGCTTGGAACTTACTATGTAAATGACTTTAATAAGTATGGCCGTGCCTGGCAGGTGTTAATGTCGGCCGATGCGCAGTTCCGTATGAAACCTGACGACATCAACCATATTTATGTTAAAAGCCAAAGCGGTGAGATGATCCCAATGTCGGCACTGGCTGAAATTCAGTACAGCTCGGGCCCGGACAATATGGAACGCTACAACAATCTGCCGGCAGTAAAACTGCTGGGTAATGCCGCGCCCGGTTACAGCTCGGGCCAGGCGATTGCCGAGATTGAACGTATTGCCAATACTATGCTACCACCCGATATCAGTTACGACTGGACCGGCAGCGCCTTTCAGGAGAAGCGCAGCGGCGGTACCACCGGCTTGGCACTGGGCATGGCGGTGGTAATGGTATTTTTAATTCTGGCGGCGCTGTATGAGAAATGGTCACTGCCACTTTCAGTACTGCTGGCGATGCCATTTGGTATCTTTGGTGCGCTGGTTGCCGTTTGGCTGGCCGGTTTAACCAACGATGTGTACTTCCAGATTGGCCTGGTAACCTTACTCGGGTTAGCTGCGAAAAATGCCATCTTAATTGTTGAATATGCGCTAATGAAAACGCAGCAGGGCTGGAGTACCGGTACCGCAGCGCTGGAGGCTGCACGTTTGCGTTTCAGGCCGATTATTATGACCTCACTGGCGTTTATTCTGGGTGTTGTGCCACTGGCATTTAGCAGTGGCGCCGGTGCCGGAGCACGCCACAGCGTAGGTACCGGTGTAATGGGCGGCATGATGGCGGCAACCTTCCTGGCAGTATTTTTTGTACCGTTGTTTTTTTACTGGCTAACCGAGTTACGCATTCGTGAAACCCGTAGCAAGCAGCAACTGGCAGCGGAAATTGCAGAGCATCACAGACAGGAGCATCTGGACACCAAAGAAGGCCTGTTGTAAAGCTACACAGACATAGCAGTTACACAAAATGGCGCTGCCTTATGCTAAGGTAGCGCCATTGCTATTTTTGTCATCTGCTAACTATGTCCGACACGCTATCCAGTAAACAGACACCGCCACTTAAAAGGTCGTGGTTTGGCCCTGCAACCCTGGTGACTGCCGCCTTTATTGGCCCGGGAACCGTTATTACGGCATCACTTGCCGGGGCTAACTACGGTTATGCCTTAGTGTGGGCGCTGTTGTTTTCCGTATTTGCCACTATGGTGCTGCAGGAAATGTCAGCCCGGCTGGGTATTGTTACCGGCCGCGGTCTGGGGGAAAACCTGCGTGAGCTGGTACGTAAGCCATTCCTGCGCTGGCCGCTGCTACTGTTGGTGGTGGCTGCTATCGTCATTGGCAACAGCGCCTATCAGGGCGGTAATATCAGCGGTGCTGCGCTGGGGGCCGATGCATTGTTTGGCCAGCTGCCGTTGATCCAGCGCTGGCACAGCAGTACCGGTATTAACCTGTGGGCGCTGTTGCTGGGCGCTGTAGCAGCTGTGGTGCTATGGTTTGGCCAGTATAAGCTGATAGAGCGCTGTCTTATTGCCCTGGTGCTGCTAATGAGCCTGGCGTTTATTGGCACTATGTTGCTGACCAAGCCGGATTTGGCTGCACTGTTTAGCGGCGCTTTTATACCTGTTATTCCGCAAGGTGCGCTGTTAACGGTGGTGGCGCTGATTGGTACCACGGTAGTGCCATATTCGCTGTTTTTACATGCTGCCGGTGCCGCACAAAAATGGCCGAAACAGCACACCGACACTAATACTGCACTTAAGGCGTCACGCCAGGATATGGCGCTGGCTATTCCGCTTGGTGGCCTTATTTCTATAGCCATAGTATCAACGGCTGCAGCGGCGTTTTTTGGCCGCGAGCAACAGCTGGAAAACGTAGCGCAATTGGCACAAAGCTTAACGCCCTTGTTTGGTAATGCTGCTACCTGGTGCCTAGCACTGGGCCTGATAGCGGCCGGTTTGTCATCTGCTATTACTGCACCGTTAGCGGCGGCTTATGCGTTGTCAGGTATTTTAGGTAAGCCGCTTAATCTTAAGCTACCGCTGTTTCGTTTTACCTGGCTGTTTATTATTGTGTGTGGTGTGGTGCTGGCGTCGCTGGGGATCCGGCCGGTAAGTGTAATCTGGTTTGCTCAGGTAGCTAACGGTATTTTATTGCCGTTGATGTGTTTATGTTTATTGCTGGCGATGAACCATACATTGCTGGGGCCCTATAAAAATAACCACTGGCAAAACGGGCTGGGGGTGCTGGTGTTGCTGATAAGCCTGTTATTAAGTGGCCGTAGCCTGGCCCTGGCATTTTCGTTGCTGTAACCATTGCATGCTAGGCATATAGTGGGTGAAGATGTTGCAGCGTTAAGCGCTGCATAGCGCGGGTGCATAGCCTTATTTTGGGTTCCTGGGTGTTAGCTGCCAGTATCGGCCAGTGTTGTGTTGGACCGTCAAGCCAGTCGGGGTGCTGTAGTATATCCAGCCTGCTGTGGAAGTACGTAGCCAAAGTACCGACATCACGCCAGTAGTGCGGCAGGCCTTGCCCGCCTGGCAACCGGTTATTGCTAAAGTTGTACACGCAGGCTTGTTGCTGCCGAAACAGTGCTGGCAGCAGGTCATGGCCAAAGTCTACCGGTTGCGTAAGGTCGATGTTATCTAGCAGTTGATACAAGCTATCGGCATTAAATAAATAGTTACCCATCGACGCCAGTGCATAGCCTGGTTTGCCGGGTATTTGTGGTACTTCGCCCTGTGGTTTTTCAATAAAACCACAGATACGGTAGTTATCGTTTACCTTAAAAATACCAAATTGCCGGGCCTGAGCCACCGGTACAGCTATAGCTGCAACCGTTACCGCAAGCTGTTGCTGTTGATGAAACTCCAGCATTTGGCGGTAGTCCATTTTATAAACATGATCGGCACTTAATACCGCTATCACATCCGGGCGCTGATCGCGAATGATACTAAGCCGGGCAGCAACTGCTCCTGCCGTACCCTGGCAAACAGACGCCGCTGCCTGATACCATCGCAAAAAGCCATCACGGTTAAACATTGGTTGCCAGAATTGCTGTAAATGCTGGTGCAGGCTGTCGGGTTTATATTGAGTTAATACCAGCGCTTGCCGTAAGCCTGAATGCCATAAATTACTTAATGCAAAGTCAATAACCCGCCGGTGCTTAATAAAAGGCAAAGCCGGTTTAGCCTGCTTTAATGTCAGTGGCTGCAGCCTTTTACCTGCACCACCGGCCAGTACTATGCTAAGCACATTAGATTTAGAGACATTTGTCATAGCCTGGCTCCGGTATTCATAATTTGCTCAATAAATGTACACCATGCTGGCAGGCAGTGTTTGATATGTATCAAATGAATTTATGATAATCAGCGCGAATTACCGTACTTTTAGCTTTTCTCCAGCGGCTGTTTGAATATTTTCAGATAGTTAGCAGGTTTGGTCATACAACAGCGCTATACTAGCGCCATATGTCAGTGTTTTAGGCTGATGCTGTTATACGGGAGAGAATATGTCTACGCTGGAATATATGTTGCTGATGCTGGCGCTGGTTGCCTGCAGTGCATTTTTTTCGGTATCTGAAATTGCACTGGCGGCATCACGAAAAATGCGCCTGCGGCTGATGGCAACTGAAGGTGACGCCAATGCCGAGAAGGTTCTGGCATTGCAGGAGCACCCAGGTAACTTTTTTACCATAGTACAAATTGGCCTTAATGCGGTGGCGATTTTGGGCGGTATTTTGGGTGAATCGGCTTTTACCCCTTACTTTACTGCTTTACTAACACTGTTTTTCAGCGGTGCCTGGGTGGCAAGCGCAGGTTTTGCCCTGTCAGTATTTTTTGTTACCTCGCTGTTTATCCTGTTTGCCGATTTAATGCCCAAACGGTTGGCGATGATAGCACCGGAGAAAATTGCCACTAAAGTGGTTGGCCCGATGCTGTTTTTGATCATGTTGCTAAAGCCTCTGGTTTGGCTGTTTAACAGCCTGGCTAATTTATTTTTCAGCCTGTTTAATGTACCTACCATGCGCAAAGATGATATTACCCCGGAAGATATTATTGCCATGATGGAAGCCGGTGCGCAGGCCGGAGTATTGCAGGAGCATGAGCACCAGCTACTGGAAAACGTGTTTGATATGGAATCTCGCACCGTAACCTCGGCCATGACAGCGCGCGAAAGCCTGATTTTTTTCACTAACAATGAATCACAAGACAGCATTAAAGCCAAAATTGCCGAACACCCGCATGCTAAATTTGTTGTTTGTGATGGCGTGCTGGACAAAGTAGTGGGTTATGTTGATACCCGCGATATTCTAATGCAGGTGTTGCACGATCAGCCTATATCACTGAAAAAAGAGGGCATAGTACGCCAGCCGCTTATTATTCCCGATACCTTGTCGTTGTACGAAGTGCTGGAGCACTTTAAATCGGCCGGGGTAGATTTTGCCATTATTATGAATGAATACGCATTGGTAGTGGGCATTATTACACTAAAAGATGTGATGAGTATTGTAATGGGCGAGCTGGTAAGTTCTGAGGAAGAACAGATAGTAGCCCGTGATGCCAGCTCCTGGCTGGTAGAGGGATTAACGCCGCTGCAGGATGTTATGCGGGTGCTGGATATTGATAGCTTCCCCAGCCCGGAAAACTATGAAACCATTGCCGGTTTTATGATGTATACGCTGCGTAAAATTCCTAAACGCACCGACTTTGTGCTGCATGGCGGCTATAAGTTTGAAGTAGTCGATATCGACAGCTACAAAATTGACCAGCTGCTGGTTACCCGTATTGGCTCAGCTGAGCCTGCCGTTAAGCTATAACGGCAAAAACACAGCGCCAGGGTTAAACCTTAGCGCTGTTATCAGGTTGTGCGGGTATAGCGGCCAGTTCGAGCATTTTTTCACGAAAGTTGCTTAACCCCTGCATAACCAGGCCATAGGTTTTGTCTACGCCGCTTTCTACTTCGCCTTCATACACTTTTAAGCCTTTAAGAATATCTTTGGCATCGTTAAAGCCTTTTTCGATACCGCCACCGATGATCTTCATAAAGCTATCGAGGGTTTCTTCTTCTGATTTACCCGGATTCAGTTCTTTATAGCGGCTGTAAAAGCCGGTAGCAAAGGCGACAATACGATCGGCCGTGGCTTCGGGTGAGGTATCAATGCCGGAGTCATAAATTTTTTGTGCCGCATTTTCGCCCATTACTGGTTCCAGTTCGGCGTTTATGCCTTCCAGCGCGGTTTTATACAATAAACTTAGCGAATCGTTATTGCTGCGCAGTGATACCTGCTCATTGGCGCGCAGAATAGCGACATTTTGTGCCTGTTTGGCTTCTGCCGCCATATTTTTAATACCGCGGTTATCCTCTGCTTTTATGCTGGCAGTGTTTGGTTTGGTTGCGCCTGTTACAGCTGCGCCATTGCCTGAAGTAATTGACATAATGTTGCTCCTGAAAAGCTGTTTTAATCTGGCATCAGTATAGCCCGTAACTGGTTAACGGCTGATATTGGCGAAACTTTAACCTTTTTTGCAATTATTTTTTGCAGGCCAAAAGCAGGTAATACAGGTTGTAACGGTTTATGTCTGCTCGTATGGGCCGGTAAATAGCCTTATAATAGCCGCACTTTAACAAGTCAGGCCCTGTGTTGTGATCGAGTACAAAAGCCCGGCGTTTTACCGTGCTACCTTTGCGCTGTGTTTAGCAGCCGTGGTGGTATTTGCCAACCTGCACTTACTGCAGCCCTTACTGCCGGTGTTAAGCCGTGAGTTTGCCCTGACCCCACTGGAAACGACCTGGGCCTACGCCAGTGGCACTTTGTGCCTTGGCCTGTCGTTACTGATTTATGCTGCGTTATCTGATGCCTGGGGGCGCAAAAAACTGCTGTTACTTACCCTGATAGGTATGACGCTAAGCACTCTGGCACTAACTCAGGTAGAGAGCTTTGCTGCCCTGGTCTTCTGGCGCGCTGTGCAGGGTATTTTTCTCGGCGGGCTACCTGCTGTAGCGATTGCTTATATGGGAGAAGAATACAGCAAACCGGCACTGGTGGCTGCCGTGGGTTATTACATCAGCGCTAACTCGTTAGGGGGCATAAGTGGCCGCTTAATGGCCGGAGCACTGGCCGATATTGGTCACTGGCAATGGGTGTTTTGGCCGGTAGCTGCATTGGGTGTGGTGAGCTGTTATCTTATCTGGTGCCATTTACCACCGGCAAAGCGCTTTGTTGTTAAGCCGTTTGCGTTAAAACAGGCTTTGGCCGACAACCTGTTTCATCTGCGCCAGCCATTACTGTTGTTAACCTACCTTATTGGCGGGCTTAACTTTTTTATTTTTCTTAACCAATATACCTATATTGCTTTTGTGTTGTCAGATGCACCTTATAACTTGTCCAGCTTCTGGATTGGCTTGCTGTTTATTACTTACTTTACCGGCACTATCGGCTCGGCCATCTCCGGCAAAGTAGCACTGAAAATGCCGGTGCCGCTGGGTATGGCGTTGGGTGTGGTTATTTTAATGCTGGGCACCTTACTGACGCTTAGCAGCAGTTTAGGTTTTATTGTCGCCGGTTTTTTTATTAATGCTTTTGGCTTTTTTCTTACTCATTCGCTGGCCAGTAGCTGGGTAAATCAATGCGCCAACCGGGCCAAGGCCAGTGCTAATGCGCTGTATTTAGTGTTTTACTATGTTGGTGCCAGCACCGGTGGTTTGTATTTGCAGCCATTTTGGCAGTGGCACAGCTGGAATGGCGTAGTACTGGGCGCGTTACTGATGTATGGCGTAACTCTGCTGTTATGTTTATGGCTGTGGCAGCGCGCTAAGCAGCTGTAGCTGGTGTAGTTCGGCACTGCTTAGCGGCCGCATTTGCCCTTCAGGCAGTTGGGCCAGTTGTAAATTATGTAGTTTGTCACGTTTTAACGCAGTAACACGATACCCCAATGCTTTACACATATAGCGTATTTGCCGGTGCAGGCCCTGGGTTAACACAATATAAAACTCTTGCTCAGCAGTTTGGGTTATCCGGCACGGGCGTGACTGATAACGTGTTTCACCCAGTTGCCAGCTTACTCCTGCAGCCATACTGGCAATAAAACCGGCGCTGATGCTTTTATCGGTGCTTACCAGGTAGCCTTTTTCATGGTAGTAGGTCGGGTGCATCAGGCGTTGGCTAAGGCCGCCATCATTGGTTAACAGCAATAAGCCACTGGAGTCTTTGTCCAGCCGGCCAACGGCAAATAAGCGCTGCGGTAATAATTTGAGTACCTGATACAGGCTTGCCGGGTCATCCGGGCGGTTATTGCAATCTACGCCAACGGGTTTATGGTACAAAAGGTACTGCAAAGCAGGTTGGGCCGGTAACGGCTGGCCGTGCACAAATACCTGATCCAGTGCGCTAACACCATCTGTATGACGGGCTACAGCGCCATTTATGCTAATTACACCCTGGGTAATTAACCGCTCGGCTGCCCGGCGTGAGCAATAGCCGCTTTGGGCAATCCATTTTGCCAGACGCTGTGGAGCAGGGGATGTCATCAGGTTAAGCCATCAAAATAAAGATGCTGATAATAACCGATATAGCGGTGCAAGATCATCTGGCTGTAACACTTAGCCTGCATATTAGGTATTGCCTGCTAAGGCAAACTGTTCCTCCTAGTGTTTCAAATTTGCCGGATCTATAGGGTCCGGCTTTTTTTACCCGTGACCATTAAAAGACTTCATAAAACTATCGCTAAGTTGTAACACAACTGACACTTAAGCCGGGCACAATGCACAGCGTTACACCTTCCTTCCTGGATTATTAAACACTATTTAGTGGCGGGGGCCCTGGCCCCCGCTTTATTTTTTCTGCCAATAGGCTGCCTGCATAACCAAACTGAAGAAAATTACCAATAAAAATTTTGCTGCGTTTAAACCTTTCGTTTTACCCTGCCGACTAACCTGACAATTAACACAATAACTTTGGTATTTAAGGGCGTTTATGGCAATGGAGATTGCGCAGGCAGTCACAGCTGCGCAAAAAGGCGACAAACAGGCCTTTTATTACCTGTATCAGCAGTATGTCGGCCGGGTATACGCTATTTGCTGGCGCTTGCTGGCCAATAAGCAAAAAGCTGAAGATGCCAGCCAGGAAATTTTTATTAAGGTATGGCAACAACTGGGCGGGTTTCGCGGTGACAGTAGCTTCGCCACCTGGCTGCACAGTATTGCTACCCGCACTGCTATTGATATATGGCGTCAGGAAAAATACCTGCGCTTAACCGACAGCAGTGACGAGCAGCCTGAACTGGCTGAGCAAACGGTAGAGTGCACCAGCGCAGAGGCGCCACTGGAGCAGGCGATACAGCGCCTGCCGGCACAGGCCAGAGCAGTATTTGTATTATTTGCTCTGGAGGGGTATCAGCACCAGGAAATTGCAACGTTACTGGGTATCGCTGAAGGTACCTCTAAAGCACAGTATTTCAGAGCCAGACAACTGTTACAGGAGTGGTTAGCAGATGAATGAGCAGCAACTTGATAAGGCTATCAGCCAACTGGCATCGCAGATAGCACCACAACGTGATTTATGGTCGGATATCGCCGCACAGCTTGAAACAGTTGAGCAACAGCCAGAAGCCCCCACTGTTGGCAAAAGCAAGCCAAAGCGCTGGTATTGGGGCGTTGCCGCTATGCTGGGGCTGTTGAGTGTATTTGGCTGGCAGCAGGCACTTATGCCCGGTACTACCAGCACCACCGCGGCTATGCCCAGCGCAGAGCTAACGCTGCTGCAAATTTATGAACAGCAAAAAGCTACCCAGCTAAGCCAGATGGTGGCCGTGGCCGAGGGTTTTGATAATTGGCAGCAACAAATACGTGTGTGGGATCAGGCAATAGCCCAGGTACGCCAGGCGTTAGCATTTTATCCGGATGAACCGCAGCTGTTAGCGCAGTTGCAAAGCTTGTATCAACAGCAGTTGTCTTACCTGCAACAGGCGACACTGCAACAACCTTTAGTAATAAGTTAGGAGATAACATATGAATACAATGGCAAAAACATGGGCCTTTGGCCTTGGCAGTTTAGTGTTATTGGGCTTTAGCCAACTGGTATTAGCCGATGCGCGTGAAGCCGTAAATGAAAGCCGGGCGGTAAGCGCCAACGAGAAAATTTATATTGAAGTAATGAGCGGTGAAATAACCATTAATGCCGTAAGTAGTAACCAGTTTAAAGCCAGCGGTAAGCTGGATGAAAAAGCTACCGGTTATACGCTGGAAAGCAAAGACGGTTTTACCCGTTTTGAAATGACCATGCCACGGCAGGTTAATTACAACTGGCGCGATAAAGCCAACAACGCAGAGCTAAGTTTTGATGTACCGGTAGGCAGTAGTGTTGAGTTTAAAGGCGTAAACGGCAATGTTACTGTAAAGGGTATTCATGGCAGCAGCCAAATCAGTACGGTAAACGGCGATGTTAAGGCCTTTGACCTGCGCAACAGTGCAAAACTGAGCACGGTAAATGGCGAAATTAAAGTAAAAAGTGCCAGCGGTAAGGTAGAACTAAGCTCGGTTAACGGCAAAATAGATGACGAAGGCTCAAGTGGCCGCCTGAGCTATGACGTAGTTAACGGTAAGATTAATGCTAAAAGCAGTGCCGAAGAAGTAAGTGTCAGCACCGTAAACGGCGATGCTGAACTTGATTTAAACGGCACTAAACAGCTAAAACTAAGCACGGTAAACGGCGAAATTGATGCCAAATTAAAAGGCTCGGCCAGCCCGCGTATTAGTGGTAGCAGCGTAAGCGGTGATATTGAACTAAAACTGGACAGCAACGTTAGCGCCCGCTTTGACATTAAAGCCTCAGCCGGTGGCAGCATTAAAAACCAGCTGAGCAACGACAAAGCCAATAAAGCCAAATACGGCCCGGCCCGCAGCCTGCAGTTCACACTGGGCAGTGGTGATGGCAGTGTAGAGCTAAGTACAGTAAGCGGCGATATAGAGCTGGATAAGTTGTAAGCCGCATTAAAACGTAATGTTTTTCTGCCAACAAAGGCCGCTCTTGCGGCCTTTGTTATTTGCAGCAACAGAAATTTATACAAGATGAAAATGCTTGATTTACATTGAGATAGCGGCATAGACTGGATCCAGCTACCTCTTGCCATTGTTGATATCTGGCTTTAAGTCAGGTGCTGAATGGCAAATTTTACTCGGGTTTATTAATGAAGATTGAAAGAGCAAGTAAAGCAGAGTATCAAACGCTTATCGACATTTGGGAAGCGTCAGTTAGGGCCACACACGATTTTTTATCTGAAGACGATTTACAGCAACTTAAACCACTTATTCTGGAACAGTATTTTGCTGCGGTTAACTTAACCTGTGCTAAAACCAATACCGGCAAAATAGCCGGGTTTTGCGGTGTACATGATGGCAATATTGAAATGCTGTTTATTGCACCAGAGTTTCGCGGGCAGGGGATTGGCTCTATGCTGGCAGTTCATGCCATTAGTACACAAGGCGCAACAAAAGTGGATGTTAACGAGCAGAACCCGCAGGCGCTGGGGTTTTATCAGCATATAGGCTTTGCTGTAACCGGGCGCTCGCCAACTGATGGTCAGGGCAAGCCTTACCCGCTGCTGCATATGACATTATAAAAAGCATAACGCAATATTCCTATCCATATAAGTTACCCGCAGGATACCTCGGTTTGTAGCAGTAAAAGCCCTTGTCCGGTGGCGTTGTTAAGCTCCGGTTATGAGTTACAAGTAATAATTGAAACTGGCTCTGAACGTCTTGGGTTTATTTAGAATTATTTTAAGTTTGTACCGCACTGGCCGATAAATAGTAAAATTTTGTCTGGCTGCCCATTATGGTTTCATCAATTTCAGCAAATCGCACCTTACAGGCTTATAAAGCTGGCAACGACGTCTCTGGCGGTACTCAGCTAAAGCCCGGGCAGGCTGGTTATTTGAGCGCTACGCAAGGGGATAATGAGTCTGTCCGGGTAAATCTGAGTAAGGCTGCACAGGAAAAACTGGCGTTATCTAAAGCGGTAAGATCAAGTATGGATCAGCATCTGCAAGCTAAAAAAGCCAGGGCCCGCGAGCGCGTAGCTGAAGTTAAAAAGCGGATTGATGAGCTTAAAAAAATGCTGATGATGTTTGGTGGCATGGCACCTAAAGCTCTTCTTCGCGAGCTTAAGCTACTGGCCGGAGAGCTAAAAGGGGCCGCTAAAGATTTGCAGGAAGGAGGTTCTGCCGGTAGTTCAGTCTCAGATATGCCATTAACAGCGAACTCTGATAAGGCTGTAATGACTGAAACAGCCGATGACAGCCTTGTGGTGGCTGACGAACCTTCAGACCCCATAGTGGCAACGCCTGCTTTACCGGATGATACTGAAACAGCTGACGATAACGGTAAGCAAACCGAAGCAGCCGAAAGGGGTTTGAATTTACAGCAGCAAAGGCCATTGGCAGATGATAAAGCCCGGCAACAACGCCAGGAAGATCAGCGGATGCTGCAGGAAACCGTCAGGGAGCTGCAATCACTGTTTAATATGCTAAAAGCGATGTTGCGTAATAACGACAAAGGCAAAGATACCGAAAAACAAATGGACGAGATCAGCTCACTGATTGACGATACTAAGCAATCTGCTCAGCAACTTTCTACCGGATTTGTGCTGGATATAGATGCGGTTACTATTGTATAGATTTCACTCAAGTTTATTGATGAATATGGAAAGTGTAAACAAGACCGGCAGTGGGTTATCGAAATTTAGTAAGCCTCAGCCTGGGCGTGCATAACCGGTATAAGCTGTTACAGCTTGTCGCTTAGCGGCTTTGTTCCCGGTGGTATCGGTGCCTTGGCCGGCTGGCCCAGAGCGAGACGGGCGCTTTGCTTGGATTCCAGTTGTTGCAGCGCAATGCGGATATCGGCAGTGTAATACAATGAGGCGAAGCCTAAACGATTGCGGCCCAGGTTATGGAATACCATACCAAAGGCGATATCACCGGCACTGAAGTCCTGATGGTGTTCGGCAAAATAAGCAGCGGGTTTGCTGAACTCGTCGTCTATCAGCAGCGCTCTTACCCGGCCGGGGCCGCCATGGTAAGCCTGGATCAGCAGCAGCCGGTAAATGTGCTCCTGCTTTTCTTCCGGCAGATGGCCAAAGCGCGTCAAAAATACCGGCCGCAGCATCCGGTGGTTACGTTCAAACAGCCATAGCGCACAATCTACCTGAGCAATACGGTGCAGTTGTTTATTGTTTGGAACTTTGCAATCTTTCAGTGCCTGTGGTGTCAGCTGCAGGATCCCCCTGGCATTGGCTTTTGAATGCGCTTCGCGCACGCCACCACTTTCGATAATTAACATACCGGCCAGATCTGAAAGTAAGTTGTCGGGCAGACTGATACGCTTTTGCTGCACCCGGCGGGTGTGCACCAGACGTAGGGTGTCATGCAATGAGGCTTGTTTGTCTGGGCTGCCCACCTTAATGCCATCCCAGTTTCCAGACAAGCGGCCGTCCGGGAGCTCTCCCAGGTAGCGCGATATAGCCAGAGGTAAATCGACATAGGGCTGGTGACAGCGAATAGCAAAAGGGTAACCCAGGGTCTGGCTATTGCCTTCTACCCAGGCATGAACCACACCTTGTTGTGCCATGCCCTGACGGGTTTGGTTCAAAATCAGCTGGGTTTGCAAAGAGTCAGTAGCGTCTTCAATAAACTGCAGAAAATTACCACGCATATCAAACAATAGATGGCGGTTGCGTTCAGTGCAATGACCTGAGCGGGTAAGGATCCAGCGCCGTACATTCATCACATTGTCATACACACCTTTGCTTTCTGCATAAGGCTTGCTGCGCACGACTTCAGCCCAGTTCTGGTAAGGAGGAAACACCTGTTCCTGAGCCAGAGCGTGTTGCGCCGACATACATCCAAATAGCGTAGCAATGGCAAATGCCCGGTATCTGCTATGTAACTTGGATCCCATATCTGCTCCGGTGTTGCTATTGCTGCTGTAGCGGTTGTTAACTGCCATTAAAAGCAAGGCTGAACGCAGCCTTAATAAGCAAGTACAGTAAATCCTTTTCTCCGCTGTTACCAGAGGTGCTGACGAATATTGTTGCACCTGCATAGTGATAGTTAAACCAAGCCTGAGGCAGATCAATATCAGCTGACACAGCAGGGATTATTATGGCTATTCGTCAATCGCCAGCAGTGTTAAACCAACAGTGTTAAAGAGGTTAAGATGTTTGTCAGCAACTGGGACCCCACATTAATCAGCAAGTATAATATTAACGGCCCGCGTTACACCTCTTACCCCACAGCGCTGGCGCTAAGTACTGATTTTGATAACATGCTGATCCCTAATGCAATAGGGCAAGGCCCAGATCAGCTTAGCCTTTATATCCATATCCCGTTTTGCCATAAGCTGTGTTACTACTGTGGTTGCAATAAGGTGGTAACCCGGCATCAGCATAAGGCCGATAGCTATTTGGATGCGCTGGCAGAGGAGATGGCATTGTACCGGACGCTTTTGGTGCAAAAGCAGATCACCCAGCTGCATTTGGGTGGTGGTACGCCAACTTTTTTAACTGAAGTGCAACTTAGCCGTTTAATGGCGCTGCTGCACGGCAACTTTGCGATAGAGCCGGATGCGGAAATCAGCATTGAAATTGACCCGCGCAGTTGCAGTGACAGCAAGCTGGCGCATTTACGCTCGCTGGGCTTTAACCGGGTGAGTTTTGGTGTACAGGATTTAGATGAAAAAGTGCAAATTGCCATTAACCGGGTGCAGGATACCGCACTTATTTGCCATCAGGTGCAGCTGAGCCGCCAGTTGGGGTTTAACTCAGTTAATCTTGATCTGGTATATGGTTTACCATTTCAGCAACCAGACAGTTTTGCCAGCACGCTGGATGAAATTATCCGGCTGAACCCGGATCGTATTTCGTTATTCAGCTATGCGCATTTGCCCGAACGTTTTGCCGCCCAGCGCAAGCTTGATAATGCCAGCCTGCCAGATGCTGCGCTTAAGCTGCAGCTACAATGCCTGGCTATTAAAGCCTTTATGGCGGCTGGTTATCAGTTTATTGGCATGGACCATTTTGCCCGGCCCGGTGATGCGCTGGCTAAAGCTCAGCTTGCCGGTAAGCTGCAGCGTAATTTTCAGGGTTATACTACTGGTGGGCAAAATGCGCTGATTGGCCTTGGCGTGTCCGCTATTAGCCAGGTAAATGGTGTGCTGTGGCAAAATAGCAAAGAGTTACCGGCCTATTATGCGGCTATTGCTGCCAGCCAGTTACCGGTTGAGCGTGGTTTTAGCTTAAGCGATGACGATAAACTACGGGCAGCACTTATCAGCCAGTTAATTTGCCACTTTGAACTGGACGTAGAAACATTTAGCCGCCAGTGGCGCCTGCATGGTTTTTGGCAATATTTTGCCCAAGCGTTGGAACACTTGCAGCCGTTTATGGAAGATGGCCTGGTTGAAGTATATGCCGAACGTATTAGTGTCACTGCAACAGGGAGGTTATGGGTGCGCAGTATTTGCGCCTGCTTTGATGCTTATTTAAGCCGGGGTCAGCAGCGTTATTCTAAGGTGATTTAGTGCGTGCGATGGCAAATTTTTTTTTACCAGCGCTTGTGCTGGGGTGAATTAGGGCCCATTATGCGCTTGCGTAAGTCTGCTTAGCAGATTACGTGCCCTGTAATATGAGGTGTTATGCGCTGGCTGAGTAGTTTTGCCATACTGTTTTATCTAAGCTTATTGTGTACGCCGCAAGAACTTTTTGTGCACGATCCACGCTTATCACCCCTGGCAGATACGCAATTTCATGCAGTAAACCCCTCACTGCATCAGCATACGCTGAACACACCCCAAGACAAAGACGATGATCCTCAACTTGCAGTAATACCTGTAAAGCGCAGTGTTGTGTTCAGTGCATCTTCTGTCATTCCTGCGGTATTGTCTGTACTGCATTCATCCGTTTTCCTTACTCCGCAACAAGCCAGAGCGCCGCCACTGTTTTCCTGAAATTAGATCTTAGCCCGGCAAACTGATTACATATTTTACGTGCTACTTGCGCACTTTATTTGTGCTTGCACGGTATTCAGCCGGTTACAAATCACACTTTGCCTTTTCTGTTATTAACCATCTGCGTGGTTATCGCAAAGTGTTGCACAGTCTTGCAGTTGCCATATCGGTTGTGGCTGTAAGGAAGAATGTAAGGATAAACTGATGTTAAATAAAAACCCTGCCTGGCGCTATGTACTGGTGATTGGCATGTTATTGCTGGCACTGGTGTATGCGTTGCCAAACTTATATCCGGAAGATCCGGCGCTGAATATCAGTGCTACACGCGGTGGTACTGTTGCAGAGCAAACCCGCTTGCAACTGGAACAAAGCTTCCGCGCTGCCAATATTGCCGCTAAATCGGTGGTGCTGGAAGAAGGCCAAATTCTGGCCCGTTTTAACAGTACCGAAGATCAGTTGCAGGCCCGTGAAATTGCCAGCCAGCAGTTGGGAACAAATTTTGTTACCGCACTTAATCTGGCTCCGGCCACGCCCGGTTGGTTAACCGCCATTGGTGCTACGCCGATGAACTTAGGCCTGGACTTGCGTGGCGGTGTGCACTTTTTACTGGCGGTGGATATGAAAGCTGCGCTGGATAAAAACCTGAACGATATGGTGCAAACTTTCCGCGCCGACTTACGTGAAGATCAAATCCGTTACCGCAACGTGCAGGCTGACATTAGCCGTGGCCAGGTGCAGATTACTTTTCGTAGCACCGAAGATCTGACAGCCGCAGAAGCAGCACTTAAAAAACGAGACCGCGAACTGGTATTTAGCACCGGCAGCGACAACCAGACCTTGCTGGTTACCCTTAGCGAAAACCGCTTAAAAGAAATTCGTGAATATGCGCTGGAGCAAAACATTACCATTATCCGTAACCGGGTAAATGAAATTGGTGTGGCTGAGCCGTTAGTGCAGCGCCAGGGAGCTGATCGCATTGTGGTGCAATTACCCGGAGTGCAGGACACCGCGCAGGCAAAAGAAATTCTCGGTGCTACGGCATCACTGGAATTTCGGCTGGTAGACACAGACGGCGATTTAGCTGCCGCGCTTGAAGGCCGTGTGCCACCTAATTCTGAGCTGTATTACAGCCGTGATGGCCGCCCTGTACTGCTGGAAAAACGCATTATGCTTACCGGCGATCATATTACCGGCGCCAGTTCGGGTTATGACGAATACAGCCGGCCGCAGGTAAATATTAAGCTGGATGCAAAAGGCGGCAGCTTACTTTCGGCCAGTACAAAAGACACGATAGGCCGGCGTATGGCGTCGGTATTTATTGAGTATAAGCCCGGCACTGAAATAGATGTTGACGGCAACCCGGTGCTGATTAAACAGCAGGAAGTGATTAACGACGCCACCATTCAGGCGCGTTTGGGCCGCGACTTTGTAATTACCGGCATAAGCTCGCCGGCAGAAGCACAAAATCTGGCCACCTTACTACGTGCCGGTGCTCTGATTGCTCCCATTCAGATTATAGAAGAGCGCACCATAGGCCCAAGCTTAGGTAAAGAAAATATTGAGCTTGGTATAACTGCTATTCAGTGGGGCATGGTTGTGGTGCTGTTGTTTATGGCGGTGTATTACAAAGCCTTCGGTATGGTTGCCAATATTGCACTGGTAGCTAACCTGGTACTGCTGGTTGGTGTTATGTCGCTGATCCCAGGTGCAACTCTCACCTTACCGGGCATGGCCGGTATAGTGCTAACGGTGGGTATGGCGGTAGATGCCAATGTGCTTATTTTTGAGCGTATCCGCGAAGAATTGTTGGAAGGGCGCTCAGTACAGCAGGCTATTCACCATGGCTATGACCGGGCTTTTGCCACTATTGCCGACTCTAATATTACTACCTTACTGGTAGCGCTGGTGCTGTTTGGTATTGGTACCGGGCCGGTAAAAGGTTTTGCGGTAACACTGGCGATAGGCATTTTAACGTCTATTTTTACGGCGGTAGTCGGTACCCGGTTATTAGTTAATTTAATTTGGGGTGGCCGCCGCGTGCAGTCACTACCTATATAAGGAGCACGCTATGCAGGTATTTAACTTTGCCAAACCGCTGGATTTTATGCGGTTAAAATGGGCGGCTGTGGTGCTTTCCGCTGTGCTGGTGCTGGCCTCTTTTACTTCTATTGCGATAAATGGCATTAACTGGGGGCTGGATTTTACCGGTGGCACCGTGATTGAAGTTGGCTTTGCCAAACCAGCTGATTTAGCTGCCGTAAGACAAACACTGACCGACGCCGGGTATGAAGATGCTGTGGTGCAGCTATTTGGCACCAGCCGCGATGTGCTGATCCGCATCCCGCTGCGCCCTGATATTGCTCAGGCAGAAGTGGGTGATACCGTGCTGCAGGCACTGAATAGTCAGCAGGCAGATTCGGTAACTATGCGCAGGGTAGAGTTTGTCGGGCCAAGTGTAGGCGAAGAGTTAAAACAAGACGGTGGCCTGGCCATGTTAATGGCGCTGCTGGGTATTCTGGCTTATGTTGCCATGCGCTTTGAATGGCGTTTGTCGGTGGGGGCGGTAGCAGCACTGACACATGACGTTATTTTAACCCTGGGATTATTCTCATTATTGCAGCTGGAGTTTGATTTAACGGTTCTTGCCGCGATACTGGCGCTGATAGGTTACTCGATTAACGATACCATAGTGGTGTTTGACCGTATTCGTGAGAGTTTCCGTAAGTTGCGCGAAACAACCGTAGCTGAAACTATTAACGATGCCATTACCTCCACGTTAAACCGCACGGTTATTACCTCATTAACTACTATGCTGGTATTAGTGGTGTTGTTTTATATGGGCGGTGCGTTAATACATGGTTTTGCTACGGCATTGCTGTTTGGTATTGCGGTAGGCACTTATTCTTCTATCTACGTTGCCAGTGCCATTGCTGAAATTCTGGGAATAAGCCGTGAAGATATGCTACCACCGCCACCGGTAGATAAAGAAGGCGAGGATATCGACGCGCTTTGATAGCAACAAAGCACAGTAGTAAAGCGTGCAGTAAAAAAACGCCCCGCTGATGCGGGGCATTTTTTTAGTTAACAACAAAGCTGATTATCAGTGCACTTCATCTGCTGCGTGTGCATCCGGTGCTTCTTTTTCCAGTTGTTGTAGTTTGTGCTCCAGCCGCTTGGGTGAGCCGGTATTGCGTGCTATAGCAATATACATTACCGGTACCACATAGATTGTCATCAAGGTTGCCAGTGAGACCCCGGCGAAAATAACCATACCTATTACCATTCGGCTCTCTGAGCCCGGGCCTGATGCTACTATCAGCGGGATACTACTCATTGCGGTGGTAAAGGCTGTCATCACAATAGGGCGTAACCGCTGTGCTGACGCTTGTTGAATGGCAGCAACAAATTCCATGCCGGCATCACGCAACTGGTTGGCAAATTCAACAATCAGAATGCCGTTTTTCGCAACCAGGCCAATCAGCATAACCAGGCCAATCTGGCTGTAGATATTCAGTGTCATGCCACTGAAATACAAGCCGGATAAGGCGCCAACTAACCCCAACGGAACCGTGACCATAATAACCAACGGATGAATAAAGCTTTCAAATTGCGCAGCCAGTACCAGATAGGTAATAAGCAGTGCCAGAATAAATACCATCAGGGTAGAGCTGCCGCTTTCCTGGTACAGCAGCGACTCGCCTTTGTAGTCAATACCAACGGTGTCCTGTATTTCGGTTTTAACTACGTTTTCCAGGTATTCCAGTGCTTCGCCCAGGCTGTAACCCGGCGCCATACTGGCAGTTAACGTAATAGCACGCATCCGGTTATAACGGTTCAGGCTGGATGATGTTGCCTCTTCACGCAGTGTTACCAGGTTATCCAGCGGGATAAGTTCGTTTGAGGTATCCGAGCGCAGATACACATTGCTGATACTGCCCGGCGAGCGGAAATCGTCATCCAGACCTTCAATAATAACGTCATACTCTTTACCGCGATCCAGGAAGGTGGTTACCCGACGCCCGCCTAACATGGCTTCTAAAGAGCGGCCGATAGCACCGACAGAGATCCCCAGATCGCCGGCGCGCTCGGTGTCAATTTCAACCAGTATCTGTGGTACGGTTTCTTTGTAGTCGTGATCCAGCATCAGAATATTAGGGTTTTCTGACGCTTTGCTGATCACAATGTCACGCCAGCGTGCCAGTTCTTCATAGGTATTACCCTGCAACACAAACTGGATTGGCCGGCCACCGCCACCGCCGCCGCCCAGGCCGCTACGCATAAAGGTGAAGGCGCGTACATCGGGGAGCTCGTTAAGCTTTTCGCCTACTTCGCCCATTAATTCCTGTGTGCGGCGTTTACCGTTATGCCAGTTTTCCGTGCCGACTATAGCAATACCGCCGCTGTTACCCCAGCCGGGCACACGTACCAGTAAGCGGTTAAACTCGCCTCCGTGGTAGTAGGGCATCAGTACATCTTCAATCAGGCGCATATTGCGGCTGTTGCTGGTGTAACTGGCGCCTTCTGCCGGGCTCATCATAACAAAAAAAGTACCACGGTCTTCAACCGGTGCCAGCTCGCTGGGCAGCAGTTTTACCAGCATATAGCTGGCGACAAAACACAATGCAACCACTATAATTACCGGCCAGCGTGTGGCACACACCACATCCAGTTGTCGCCGGTAAGCATTTTCCAGTTTGTGAAAGGCGCTATGCAGCCACAATCCCAGTTTGCTTTCGCGTTTCTGATGCGTCAGTAATTTACTACATAGCATGGGTGACAATGTAAGCGCCGTGACACTGGAAAATGCCACTGCTGCAGCGATGGCCAGCGCAAACTCGGTAAACAGCTTGCCCAACTGGCCTTGCATAAACACCAGTGGCACAAACACTGAAATTAGCACCAGTGTAGTGGCGATAACAGCAAAACCAACTTCACGCGCACCGCGGTATGACGCCAGTAGCGGATGTTCGCCTTGTTCAATCCGGCGGTAGATGTTTTCCAGTACCACGATAGAGTCATCTACCACCAGGCCTATGGCTAAAACCATCGCCAGCAGGGTCAGCAGGTTGACGGAAAAGTCCAGTGCAAATAATACCGTAACGGCCGCTACCAGCGATACCGGCACTGTAACAGCCGGAATAAAAGTCGCGCGGATATTACCTAAGAACAAAAAGATCACCACGATAACCAAAGCCATTGCTATGGCCAGGGTGTTGTATACTTCTTTAATTGATTCGGCAATAAACAACGAAGAGTCGTAACCCGGTTCAATGGTGGTTCCTTCAGGCAGAGTTGGTTTAATCCGCTCCATTTCTGCCCGTGCGGCTTTAACAACGTCCAGCGTATTGGCTTTTGATTGTTTAATAATACCTATACCAAGCAGGTTTTTACCGTCACCGCGAAACTCGCTTTCCTCGTTTTCTGCGGTTAGCAATACATCGGCAACTTCACCCAGCCTTACCAGATAATTATTGGCACCGCGTTTGATTACCAGTTTGCGAAAGTCTTCCTGTGATTTATAGGTGCGCACAACGCGCACGGTAAAATCACGCTCGGTAGATTTTATATTACCGGCAGGTAGCTCTACGTTTTCAGCCCGTAATACATTTTCAATATCCTGCACTGTTACACCGCGGGATGCCATAGCATCGCGATCCAGCCAGATACGCATGGCGTAATCACGTGCCCCGCCCAATTGCAAACGGGCAACGCCGTCAACTACAGAGAACCGCTCGACAATGTAACGATCGGCGTAATCGGTCAGCTCCAGTGAGGTCATGGTTTCGCTGTTTAATACAAACCAGGCGATAGTGTCTTCATCGTCACTGGCTTTGGACACTTCAGGCGGATCGGCTTGGTCTGGCAGGTTGTTCAGCGCACGTGACACCCGGTCGCGTACATCGTTGGCGGCAGAGTCGATGTCGCGTTCAACGGCAAATTCAATCGAAATATTCGAACGGCCATTACGGCTGACCGAGTTAATATTTTTAATGCCTTCAACGCCGCTGATACGATCTTCCAGCAACTGGGTAATTTTAGACTCAACAATTTCGGCAGAGGCGCCAGGGTAGTTAGTGCTGATACTAACAATAGGGGTGTCAATATCCGGATACTCGCGCAGTGGCAGCATACTAAAACAGACAATACCAAACACCATCAACAGCAGGTTTATAACCGTAGCAAATACCGGTCTTTTAACCGATAAATCGGACAGCAGCATATCAGCCTCCAACCCGGTTAATGGTAATACCTGAGCGCAGTTTCTGAATACCCTCAACGACCACTTCATCACCGTTTTCCAGCCCGCTCAGTATTTCAACCCAGCCTGGTACGCGCTGGCCGGTTTTTACTTCAACCTGAGTGACTTTGTTATCAGCATCGACTTTATAAACAAATTGCTTCTGCTGCTGTGGCACCAGCGCTTTTTCTGAAATTTGCATAGCCACACGGTTATCCAGCTCCAGCTTTACATGCAGCAACATGCCCGGGCGCAGGCGTAAATCTTCATTAGGTAAAGCGCCGTGTACTGTTACGGTACGGGTTACCGGGTCCAGCCGGGTATCAATAGCGCTGACGGTCCCCTTAAAGGTGATATTGCCATAAGCGGCATTTGTGACAGTTAAAGGCATACCTACACTGATATCAGCCAGATAATGCTCGGCAACGCTAAAAGCCACCCGTAGTGTATTTAAATCATCAAGCGTGGTGATCACAGTGCCATTGGTAATATAAGCACCAACACTAACCTGGCGCAGGCCAAGATAGCCATCAAAAGGCGCACGGATAGTCATTTCAGCTAACTGGGCTTTGGCGATATCAAGTTGTGCCAGCGTGGTATTAACGCGGGTTTGTTGTTCGTCCAGCAGCGATTGAGCAGTAGCCTGTGTCGTCGCCAGATTTTTCAACCGGTCTAACTGACGTTTTTGATCTTCCAGTATGCCTTCCAGCTCTGTTACACGTGCGCGCTCTTGTACATCATGCAAACGGGCAATCACTTCGCCTTTTTTGATGGCTTTGCCTTCACGGATATTCAGCTCTGTGACAAAGTCGCTGGTTGGGGAGATTAACTGAATTGAGTGATTGGAAATACCGGTGCCCAGTGAGTTAACACTGCGGATCATCGGCTTGGTTTCTACCTTGGCAGTACTTACTGCTACAACGGCGGCGTCGCGGCGGATGTCAGTTTTTTGGCTGGGTATCCAATACAAATAGCCCACAAATACCAGCAGAGCGATGAGTATCACCCAAATTAATTTTGAATGTAATTTTGCCACAATAACCCCGGATAACAGCTTGATAATAATTTCTGCCTTATTGTATGGAAGAAAGCGTTATTTAGATTTCCTGTTATCGCAGTCGTAGCGGCGTTGGTCGATTCAGCGGTGTATAACTGCGGTTTAAAGCAGCAATATTTGCTGAACTAAGCAGCAAAGCCTGTCATATTGGTCATAATATAGGGGCAGCAGAGGTAATAAATATGCAGCTAAATCAAATTCAGGGGGGCGCCAGTCGCGGAGGCGCGGCGCTGATGATAGGCAGTAGCACCGTATTGCTGTTACTGTTGCTTAGTATGCTCTGGGTAGAGCAATTAAATGTACTGCATGCGCTGGCATTTGTTATGGCGGCACTGGGGTTGTTTGCCGGTTGGGCCAAGTTATCAGAACCTGCCTACTTTTTGCAGTATGATGAAACCGGCCTACAGTATTTTCACCGCCGCGGCAGTTGGTTTTTGCCCTGGAGCAGTTTTTTATACAGCGGTGTGCCGCAGCTGGAACAAAAAAAACTCAGCTATATTGCTTTTAAACTGACCGACTACGACAGCTTTTTACAAAGTCTGCCACTACGGCTGGCTGTGCGTATTATGACAGAGCAACGAGCCTTGTATGTTGGCGCCATACGCCAGGGTTGTGACAGCGGCCAATGTGCCAGTGAGC
This sequence comes from Rheinheimera pacifica, assembly GCF_024809855.1. Lineage (GTDB taxonomy): Bacteria > Pseudomonadota > Gammaproteobacteria > Enterobacterales > Alteromonadaceae > Alishewanella > Alishewanella pacifica_A. Next base: position 54,843 of record NZ_JANUEM010000011.1, on the reverse strand, counting down.
TGATGGCGGAGGGCGAAAACTTCAGTACGGCAGGTCAGCAATATAACGGCATTAAGGCTGCTTTTGCTCACCGGATGCAGCGCCTGGTAAATGCCACTGGCTTTGATATTTTTGTGCCTGTTGAACTTAGCGAGGCAGATGCGCTTAACCTGTGTAAGCAGATTAATCAGGCAAGGTTACAATGTATCCAGAATACAGTAACCTAGACACTAGGTACTGACTGTATCATAATGTTGTCATTACCGGATATTGTGCAGGGCAATGAATGAATACTTACGAAAGAGCATTTTTAGTTAGTGGTCGCAACACATTGATACATAAGAATAAAAAGCTTGATTTGGTTATAGTAAATGATGACGGTGATCCGGTAATTGTCGTGACGCGTCATGGCGTGAAAGTTTTCACTGAAACGGTACCTGCGAACAAGGCTGATGCAAAAGAGCGCTATATGGAAGTGGTAGATATTTCCAGCTCAGACGTTTTTAGCGAGGTGAAAACCTTACTGTTTGTTCAGGCTATTAATAATAAAGAGTATAAAATTGATTACAGCAAGGCGGGTACAGAATTGTTTATCCGTATCCATCAGGAAAACTATATCTGATGTATTAGCCACAACTGAGCCCTGTATTAGCAAAAGGGCTTGTGTTAAGGCCGGTTATTTGCTTCATTAGACTAGCTTTCGTGCAGTAACCTGAAGTGTGAAGCCATATGCAATTTACCGAGCACAATAATAGTATAAAGATAACCGTGCCTGTAACTCTGAATGCGCTGACAGCGCAGGACGTTAACGCCCAGTTACAGCAAGCTGGCTATGGCCGTTGCTTTGTAATTCAGGATCAACTGACCAACCTGCTGATTGAATATCAGCAAATTCAGCAAAAAATTAAAGACAAGTTGCAAGCCGAAGGTGTGCCATTAACCTATCGTATTGCTGACATGCGCCCGGCTGAGCTTAAGTTTGATATTAGCGAAGATAAAATGTCAGCTGCTGCCATTATCACCTCAGCCTGGGGTGGGGCTCCGGTGTCAGCCAATATGCTGGTTAAAGCTGCGCAGGAAGCCGGCGTAGTATTTGGCTTTAGTAAAGAACACATTATCAAACTGGTAACGCATGCCAGCAAGGCAGATCCCGGCAGCAAAGTTAAACTGGTTATAGCGCGTGGCCGTCAGGTCGTGCAGGGGGCTGACTCCCGTTTTGAGGCGCTGATCCCCGATATGGAAAGCCGCCGTAATAAACCCTTACTGCAGTCTGACGAAAAGGCCGACTTACGCGACTTTGGTGTTATTCCGTCAATTCGTGCTGCCGAGCCGTTAATGCGCCGGCATCCGCCGACTGCCGGTGTTGATGGTATGACCGTTAGCGGCAATGTGCTGCCTGCAACACCCGGCCAGGTTATAGAGTGGAATTTGGGCGAAGGCAGTGAGTTATCCGCTGAAGACGCTGATTTACTGCTGGCCGCACGTGACGGTTTACCCCGGGTCATCGAACATGGTGCTACCATCGATGAAGTATTTACCGTAAAGAATGTTGATTTGGCTACCGGACATATTATTTTTCGCGGTTCTGTTGTTATTAACGGCGATGTAACGGAGAGCATGAAAGTTATTGCCGGCGGTAATGTATTTGTAAAAGGTTATGTTGAAGGCAGCCTGATAGAAGCAGGCGGTGATATCAGAATTGGCGGTGCCATTATAGGCCATCAGATCGCTACTGCAGAAAAAGACACCGAATATAGCACTGAGCTAAAAGCTCAGGGCGATATAGAGTGCAATATTGCTCAATATGCCCGGCTAAACGCCAGCGGTAATCTTTATGTTAAAAAGCAAATCATGCATTGTACGGTGTCGGCTGCCAAAGTGTATGCAGGGCCTGAAGACAACCCTAATGGTAAGGTGATTGGTGGCTATTTTTATCTGGATTACGGCATTCATACCGGCAACCTTGGTGCACCGTCCAGCAGTAATATTTACATTGAACTTAAGCGGCTGACCGATCCGATCGTAGAAAAACAGGAAGTGCTGCGTGCCAGTATTGCTGCTGCGAAAAAAGATATGCTGGAAATTCGTGAGCAGCTGGAAAAGCTGAAGAAAATTGAAGGCAATGCCCAGATAGAAGCACGCCGCCAGGAGTTACAGGGCGAGTTTGATGAGCACAAAACCGTAGCGCTGGCTTTAATAGAGGATGTTAAAGCACTGGAAATGCAGCGCAAAGAAAAACTGGAACAGGCGCTTATAGTCGCTCATCAGCAGTTGTTTTCAGCGGTTGAGGTGCATTTTGATAAAGACATTATCCGTAGCCGTCGCGAGTACGGCCCGTCAAAAATCCTGCTGGTAGATGGCAGTGTGTCAATAGAACCATTCTATTAATATGAGTCAGGCTGCATTTTCGACAGTTGGCAACTCCTCTGCGATGCAGGGTAATGTGTTTTTTACAGTGCTGACGTAGGCTTTGTCTGTCATCGTTACCGGGTAAATTATCAGTGAAGCGTTTTTTCTGTACCTTTATGCTGTTGCTTGCACCGCTGCTATCTGCAGCTGAGTGCAATATGGCCTTTGCGCACGGTATTATTATTTCACCTGATCAGATCCGTATTTTGCAAAACAACCGCACCCATGTGCAGATTAATGCTGATCATCAACTGTTTATCCGCGGTGAGTGGATCACACTGGAAGACGATGACACCTTATTATTGATGCAGTACAGCCAGGGGTTGCGCCGTTTTGTGCCAGAGATTGTTAGCATAGCGGTAGATGGCGTTGAGCTTGGGTTGTCCAGCATTGAAGCTATGTTTAGTGGCATTGGCAGCCAGGCGCAGCAGGCAGAATGGCGTGAGCTGGTGCGGGAAACTACCTTTCAGTGGATGTCGCGTTTTGTGCGCAGCAACGATCATTTCTATCTGGCACCGCAAAGCCTGAACGAGCTGGATTACTTTCTGCATGACGAGTTGAAACCGCAACTGGACAACCTGACCCGTCATACGGTTGGCGCGGTCTGGGGCGCACTGCGCGATGCCTTACGCCACTCCGACAACAATTTTGAACGGTCAGACAATCAGGATTGGCAATCGGTTGGTCAAATGGTAGACAAAATTAATCTGGGGCTGGATGCCAAAGCGGTAGAGCTGGAAGAGAAGTCGGCATTATTTTGTCAGCGCATGCAGGAGCTGGATGAAATTGAAAAACAATTACAGCAGCGCCTGCCAGAGCTGGAACGTTACAACGTAGTATCGCAAAAACAGTAGCGGTTTACACCACACCGTATTCTTCGCCGAGCACCGGTGGCATGGCGTTGTCTACTTCGTCATTAATGGCATCAAGGGTTTTTTCTGCTTCATCAAGCGAGCTGACTTCCGCCACATGAAACAGTGCTTCGCCTTCGTTTACCAGGGGCAGGTTGTTACGGCCAATAACAATACCGTCAAAGCTGGCAGGCACCGCCACTTCAAAATCGGAATAGGGCGAATAGATATGCGCCAGTACATCGCCGGTTTTTACCGTTTGGCCCAGGCCCACATAATATCGGGCTATACCGTCATGTTCAGCCCGCACCCAGCTGCTTTTCTTCGAAAATAACGACTTAGTGCTGGGCTTTTTTCGCATGGCTCTGAGCATACCCAGATCAGTCATGACATTTAAAATACCGCGTACGCCGACATTGATCGATTGCTCGTCAAAGCGCAGCGCTTCACCTGCTTCATACAGCAAAAGCGGAATGCCTAAATTATTGGCTGTACCGCGCATAGTGCCGTCACGGCTGGCCGCTTTAATAATAATGGGCGCGTTAAACACTTCCGCCATGCGCAGGGCTATTTTATCTTTGGCACTGGCACGTACCTGAGGCAGGTTTGAGCGGTGGATAGCGCCTGTATGCAGGTCAATGGCATGGGTGCAGTTTTTTAGTATTTTGTCGGTAAACTGAAATGCCATCCTGCTGCCGAGTGAGCCTTTTTCACTGCCGGGAAAGCTGCGGTTTAAATCACGCCGGTCAGGTAAATAGCGGGATTGCTGCACAAAGCCATAGGTGTTTACTATTGGCACTATAATCAGTGTCCCTTTAAGCTGATTCAGCCGGGGTAGCTTTAGCAGGCGGCGGCATATTTCCACGCCGTTAATTTCATCGCCGTGCAGCGCTGCGGTGACCAGCAATACCGGCCCGTCTTTACGGCCATGGATCACATGGGCACCAATGTTCAGTTCAGTATGGGTATATAGTTTACCAAAAGGGATATCTACTACAGCGCGACTGCCCGGAGGGATACTACTGTTTCCCAATATAAAAGGTGCTCTGGTGCCATTTTGCATTAGCCGGTTCCTTTGGTGTTAAGTTTACGCCTGGTTTTGTGGCTGGCCACTTTTTGTTCCAAAAAGGCAATGCTGATATCAGCAATATCTTTGTCAGTAGCTGCCTCAATGCCCTCAAGTCCGGGTGAGCTGTTTACTTCCATGACAACCGGGCCATGGTTCGAGCGCAGCAAATCTACGCCGGCGACATTTAAACCCATGGTTTTCGCTGCCCGGATAGCTGTGCTACGTTCTTCTTTACTTAGCTTTATTGCTGAAGCGGTGCCGCCACGGTGCAGGTTTGAGCGAAACTCGCCGGCTTTAGCCTGGCGTTTCATGGCTGCGACGACTTTATTACCAACAACAAAACAGCGAATATCCGCGCCGTTAGCTTCGCGGATATACTCCTGCACCAGGATATTGGCATTTAAACCCATAAAGGCTTCTATTACGCTTTCTGCAGCGGTGCGGGTTTCAGCCAGCACCACACCGATGCCCTGAGTACCTTCAAGCAGCTTTATTACCAAAGGTGCCCCGCCTACCATTTCGATAAGGTCGGGGATATCGCCGGGTTTATCGGCAAAACCGGTTACCGGCAGGCCGATCCCCTGACGCGCTAATAACTGCAGGCTACGTAGTTTGTCGCGGGCACGGCTGATGGCAACTGATTCATTTAAGCTATATACACCCATCATTTCAAACTGCCGCAGTACAGCGGTGCCATAAAACGTGATAGAGGCACCGATGCGTGGGATAACGGCGTCAAAATCTTCCAGCACCTGGCCTTTATGATGAATAGATAAATTGGTGCGGTTAACGTTCATATAACAGGTAAGGGGATCAATCACCTGCACCTGATGGCCACGCCTGGTTGCTGCTTCCACCAGGCGTTTGGTGGAATACAGTTCAGCATTGCGCGATAAAATCGCAATTTTCATGCGCTCTCCAATAAGAGGTAAGATCAGCTGCTATTGTAAAAGTGTCTGCGCCCTGAGGCAGCAACAATACTGTTGTCAGTAGCAAATAATCAGCTTGCTTTTTATGTTAGCAGCAGTAATGAGCCCAAACCCAGGAAAACAAAAAAACCGGTCATGTCAGTAATGGCGGTAAGCACAACTGAGCCCGCCAAAGCCGGGTCAATATTTACCTTTTTCATCCAGATTGGAATGATGACACCGGCAAATGCCGACACGACGATATTAATAATGACAGCAAGCCCGATAACTATGCAAATAACCCAGTTGTCGAACCAGACATAAGTTAACACCGCAATAACCAGCCCCCACAGCAAGCCGTTAAGCCCGGCTACACCTAAGGCTTTACGCAATAGCGTCATATGGGTTTGCGGAGTAATTTGTTCCAGCGCCAGGCCACGGATGATCAACGTTAATGTCTGGCTGCCGGCTATGCCGCCCATGCTGGCCACTATTGGCATCAATACAGCCAGCGCTACTACCTCTGCCAGAGTCGCTTCAAATAACCCTATGGTATTGGCGGCCAGAAAAGCCGTAATAAGGTTAACCCCCAGCCATAGTGCACGGCGTTTTGCGCTGTATAATACCGGCGCGAATAAGTCTTCTTCTTCGTCCAGACCGGCGGTATGCATAAACTGGCTTTCCAGGCTGCGGCGCACGTTCTCCAGCGCTTCACCAATAGATAAGCGGCCAAGCAATTTGCCTTCGTCGTCAACAACCGCCAGGGCGGTATAGCCAGAGCGCGAGACGATATCAGAGCCCTGATCCAGCTCCATCTCACCTTCAACTACAGGTGCTTCGTTATCAATCACGGTTTCAACCGGCAGGTGGCTGGCAAGGCCAAGTAATTGTGTGGCATGCACCAGCCCGGCATAGCGGCCGGTGCGATCCACTACAAACAGGGCATCGTGGTATTCTGCATCTTCTGCCAATTGGCGAAACAGCCGGATAGCGTCACGTACTTTGGCATTTTTATTGATGATCAGCATATCGTGATCAGCATAACGGCCACACTGATCTTCATCATACGCCAGAGCGGTATCCAGCCAGCGACGCTGGCTTTCATCAAGACGTGAGCAGGCGTAGTCATAAATCCGCTGTGGCAGCTCGTCAAGCAGTTCAATCAGATCATCAACTTCCATGCCTTCAACCAGGCTACGTAGCTGCGCTTCGTCTAATTGCTTAAATATATTGTCGCGGGCGTCTACCCGCATATAGGTCAGTGCTGCTATCTGGTCATCCGGGTGCAGGCTTAGCCAGGTGCTTACCCGTTGCTCTACCGGCATGGCCTCCAGTGCGATAGCAATTTCTTCCGGTTCCAGCTGGCTTAGCTTTCCGGTCAGGTGTTCCGCTTCGTCTTCATTAAAGCTGTCGCGTACAATTTCTTCAATATCCAGCGGTTGGTTTTCAGCCATTTACAACTCCCCAGCCTGTGGCAGCATTACCACCAGCCGCGTATTTTAAACCATGTCAGCCCGGTTATGCCGCCTATTAACATGGTAATTAACACAATAAAATAGCCATTGTTCATTTGCAGTTCTGGCATATTGATAAAGTTCATGCCGTATATACCAGCAATAAATGTCAGTGGTATGAATATGGTACTGACTATAGTCAGTACTTTCATCCGTTCGTTAATCTGGTGCGAGGTGGTAGACATATAACTATGCACCAGATCGCTAAGCTGATCGTAGTACATATCGGTCATACTGTGCAGCCGTTCAAATTTCTCATAAAAGTCGCGGATTTCCGTGTTGGTAAAGTGACGGAACAGCGGGCTTTGCTCTTCATATAAAGCGTCAGAAAAAATATCTTTCTGATAGGCCAGGTTACGGTTTATTTTTCGTAGTACTGAGCGGTAGCGCATAATCAGGGCCATTTGCTCGTCGTTACCGCTGTGCAGCATAACATCTTCCAGCTCACTTTGTTCGTCTTCAAAGTTTATTAATTTTTCCAGGTAACTGCCTGATACGGCAAAAATTAACTGTTTTATCCACTCGGCAGTATTATGGTTTTTTCCGGCGGTAAGCTGTGGCTCTAATTGCTTTAGTAACACTGGATTATGGCATTGTACTTTGCTGATCAATACTTGTTTGGAATACAACAGATTAACCTGGGCACTGCTGCTGTATTCACTAAAGTCGGCGTCGGCATAACCGCGCATAATAAGCAGGGTAAAGTCGGTTTGTGCTTCCATTTTCGGCGGATGACGCTCACGGCTGAAATCTTCAGCCAGAGTCGGGCTTATGGCAAAGCGTTGCATAACTTGCAGTTGCTCTTCCTGGCTGGCGTTGTTCAGATTTATCCATAAGGTGGCATCAGCCGGTAAACTGCCTGGTAACCGGTCTAAGGTGCTTTCATGCCAGGTGCTGGTTTCTGGTTCAAAATAGCTAAGTGAAATCATATAGTTTCTCCGGCAAAAGTGCTTATGCTACAGCATACTCATAAAAAGCGCTTGCGGGCAAATGAAGCAGAGTTGACAAGGCTAAGCGTTAAGAGGCGCGTTTATTAAGGCGATTGACAAATATTGATGTAATAGCTGCAAATAAAGCGAGTATAATGCGAATCATTCCCTTTAAGTTTTTGGCTGTACCATGAAAAAGCTACTGTTGTTGTGTTTATTCCTCGTTACCTTGCCTGGCCAGGCGTCTGACAAACTTATCCAGTTAATTGAATATATCGGTGCCGATTATAAAGAGGCTGTGCAACAAGGCCAGGTGGTCAATGCCGCCGAGTTTGCCGAGATGCAGGAATTTGCCAGCCTGATCCCGGCGCAGTTGCCAGCCGGGCAAACCGAACTGCAGCAGCAGGCAGCATTATTGCAGCAACTGGTAGCCAGCCATGCCGATGAAGCTGAAATTCAGCAATTAACAGCCGCTATGCGTAAAATGGTTATTGCTGGCATGCCCGCTATTAAACTGCCATTACAAGCACCGGATCATCAACGCGGCAAAGCCTTGTATCAGCAAAATTGTGCTGTTTGTCATGGTGATACCGGACACGGTGATGGCCCGGCAGGAACCGCACTTGACCCGTCACCTACCGACTTTCATGACACCGAGCGCTATAACGCCCGCAGTTTATTCGGGCTGTTTAATACCATCAGCCTGGGCGTAGCCGACACCGGTATGGTGGCTTTTTCACATCTGGATGAGCAAAGCCGCTGGGATCTGGCGTTTTATGTTGGTGCTCTTGCCAGCGAAGATCAGATAGGTGCCCGCGGGGCCCAGCCAGATGCCGGTGAAGGCAAAGCAGCTAAAGCTGTGCCGTCGGTACTGATTAGTAAAACTGCCATCACAAATTTAATTACTGCTACCCCACATGATGTGACACAGCAGTATGCAGAGCATGGCGCTGCGCTAATGGCCTTATTTCGCCAGCAGCCGGAGCAATTTTTTAATGCTGCGCAGGCCTCGCCACTGCAAATTGCACACGACAAGCTGGAATTAATTATGCCGCTGGTACAGCAACAGCATCATACCCAGGCATACGATATGGCGGTATCGGCGTATCTGGATGGCTTTGAGCTGGCAGAAAACAATCTGGCTGCGGTAGACGGTGCGTTAAAAGATCGCATTGAACAGCGTATGTTGCAACTGCGCCAGTTAATTAAGCAGCAAGCTGCCACTGCAGTATTACAGGCAGAGATCAGTGAAATACAGCAGTTGCTGCAACAGGCGCAGCAGGTTTTAGATGAAACCGAGCTGGCACCCTTTAATGTATTCTTGCTGGCGTTACTTATTTTACTGCGTGAAGGTTTGGAAGCCCTGCTGGTTGTGGCGGCGATATACAGCGTCGCAGTAAAAACGCAGCAGCCGCGCTTAAAGCGTTCAGTGCATTACGGCTGGGTGGCCGCACTGGCACTGGGCGCCGTTACCTGGGTGGTTGCCAGCTTTGTTATTACCATATCGGGTGCTTCGCGCGAGCTGACTGAAGGTTATACCGCGTTAACCGCAGCGGCTATTTTATTTTATATGGGCTTTTGGATGCACAGTAAAACATCTGCAGCGCAGTGGCAGCAGTTTATTGGTCAGCAGGTAAATAAAGCGCTGAAATCCGGTGCTTATTTTGGTCTTGGGTTGGTAGTGTTTTTAGCGGTTTACCGTGAAGTATTTGAAACCATCTTATTTTATCAGTCTTTGTGGCTACAGGGCGGTGCAGTGCATCAGTCCGGTTTTATCGCCGGTATTGCAACGGCGTTACTGGTATTGCTGATATTAGGGTTTGCCATGTTTAAATTTGCGCTGAAACTACCGCTAAAAACCTTTTTTGGCAGCACCGCCGTGCTAATGATAATGCTGGCTGTAGTAATGGCGGGCAAAGGGGTTGTGGCATTGCAAGAGGCTGGTACCGTGCCAATAACGCCGCTGCAGCTGCCAACGATAAGCTGGTTAGGTGTGTACCCCACAGTACAGGGCTTGGTTGCCCAACTATTACTGCTGCTTGCAGCTGTTGGGCTGGTGGTATACCAGCGACGTAAGGATAAAATATAAGCATTTGGTAACACAATGTTTGCGGCGCAGTACTTAACCGGATAAAGCATTTTATTTACAGGGCTTTAACGGTTAAACTGCGTCGTTTTATTTTAGTAAGTAATAGGAATGCCATGAAGTACCTCTGCTGCGTCGTCGCTTGTTTTGTTTTATCTGCCTGTTCTTTTTTTGATACTGATGTTGAGTTTAAACCCACGCAGGGCGAGGAGCGACGGTATCAGGTATACAGCATCACCAGCATCGAAGTTGATAATGGCCGGCGTACTGAAACACTTAAAGCTACATCGCATCAGTTAATCCGCTACAAAGTCACTGACACCGGCACAGACAGCCGCTTTGAGGTGCATATTGATTATATGCACATGCGCGATGGCCAGGGCAGTGGTGTCAATAGTACTAACAGTGCTGAACGTAACCCTGAGATGCACGCGCTTTTTTCCCAGGGGTTTGAGTTCACTGCTAATTTACGCAGCGGCAACGTAACCGATTACAGCGGGTTGAACAAACCGCTCTGGCAGGCACTGCTGGCCGATCGCGGTGCAGAGCTGGAGCAGGAAATGCAAAAGCTGTTTGGTTCAGCCACCTTTGTTAACAAAATACCTGCAACAGTGGGCGCTACTGTGCAGTTGCCGGCTTATCAAGGCCAGGCAGACGTTACTCTGACAGTGCTCAGGGTTACAGACACTCATGTTCTGGCTAAAGTAGAAAGTGAGCAGGACGACGGTAAATTTTATGGCCAGATGTTGCTGGAGCGGGAGCGTGGCTGGTTAGTGCGCCTGACACTGATAGTTGAAGCACCGTTTGAGCGCTATGGTTACAGCGGTACTATGCGCAGCAATATTATGATGTTTGAGCAACAGCCGCAATCAGGCGATTTGAGCCAGCGCTTTAAATATAACCACGACTTTCCTGCCTTTGAATATGAAGCACAACCTGACTTTGCTGTGGATGAAGCCAATGTTGATCTGACAGAGGAACAAGTATTTCCATTTGATAGCGGCTACTTTCAGCAGCAGGATCAGCAGTTACATCTGGTGTATCAGCATGATTTTACTGAGATGATGCCTGCCGGCGAATTTCAGTTAACTAATATTACCGCGCGCAATGCTCAGGGGGAAATTCTGCCGCTGCAACTGGAAGAAAGCGGTAGCTACAGCTATCCGGATCAGAATGGTTTATATAAGTCGGTGCGGCAAAACCTGTTAGCTGGCTGGAATGCTCCGGCTGAGCTATTGCAACAGGTAGCGCAGTTTAGTGCTACGGCGCAGTATACGTCGGCCAAAATAGTTACGCTTAGCCTGACGCCCGATCCGGCGAAAACAGTAACGGCGCAATATAAAGATTTGCAACTGGAGTTAGCTCCGGTTGCAGGCGAGCCACTTACTTACCACTTAATCAGCCGGGGCAGTCATAAGCAGTGGCTGCTACGCCGCTACGATGGTGCCGAAGGCGCGACAGTGCAGTATCTGCAGCCCCATAGCGACGTACCTGATTGGCTAAGTGAGCAAGAACAAACAATGGTGGCACTGGCAGCATCACAGCAGTATGAAAACCGGGTGCAGTTTACTTTTAAACAATTGCCAGCCAGCCTGACATTATATGTTAATGCGGTATCTGACAACGCAGTGTTCAGTAAAGACATTCTCTTTGTACCAGAACAGCACTACGGACAAAAAGCGGTTTATCCGCCAGCACATGAAGAGTTGTTATATCTGGAGGATATGTACGATGGCATATATGACAACTTTGCTGAATTTGCACCGCAGCAAGCTGATCCTGCCTTGCTTGATCTGCAAAGGGTGAACAACTACGGCGTAAGCCTGCAGCTTAGCGCAGAGCAAGCTGCAGTTTGCACGTTAAGTATTACGCAAGCACCTGAAGTTAATGGCCATAAACTGCAGTGGGTTCAGGTTAAAACCAGTAATAATCTCAGCGGTGCGCCGGATAAGCACATCCGTTATATGTTAAGTACAGCAGATGGTATCCGGCGTAACTTTTATGGCATCAAGGTAAGCAGCAACTTAACCTGCGCTGGTACACCACAGTGGCAAACTGTAGCTTACCAGCCGGAGCAAAACTGGCTGATAGATATCAGCCAGTTGCCAGATGTTGATACTACGCTAAGCGTTAGTCAGTTTATGCAACGCTATCGTTTTTTAAATGTCAGAAAGCAAGCGTTAGCGCCATTAATCTCAACTGACAGCAGCCCTGATTTTTACCAGCAGCCACTACAACAGGTATTGCAGGATGGCCGCTGGTTTGCCCTGGCGGGCCGTAGCCTGACTATTGAGCAACTGATAACCACCGGTGAGCCGGTTAATAAGCAGTGGCACACACAGTTCCCGGCTTTACCTTAAGGAGCGCACTATGAAAAGTTTATTAATCTTATGCGCACTGTTGTTATCGTTTAACCTGGCGGCAGAGCGGATTTTGTTGGATCAACAATGGCAGCCCAGCAACGAGCCCGGCGAAGCCATGTATTACATTAACCAGCCACCGCAGCAGCAAAACGGCGTTTGGTCATTAGAGTTGTTTCATCTTTCAACCAACAAACGGTTTTTTAAAGGCAGCTTAAGCGGGCCGGATTTAGCCGGGCATTATCCGGTTGGCGATTTTGAGTTTTTCTACGAAAACGGCCAGTTGTCTCGCACAGGCAGTAGTACCGCTGGTGGCAGTTATCACGGCACTCACCGGCACTATTGGGAAGATGGCACCATACAGGGCGAATATCAGTATCAAAATGGCCAGTTGCATGGTGAACAGAAAACCTATCATAAAAATGGCCAGCTACACCGCCACGAACAACGTGTTAACAACGAAAATCGGGGGCTGTCGCAAAGCTTTCATGCGAACGGCGAGTTAGCATCAAGAGCAACCTATGGCGAAAACGGTATGGAAGGCTTGTTTGAAACCTTTCATGATAACGGTAAGCCGGAACAGAGAGTAAATACAGTGGCTGGCGAAAACCAGGGCGAACGGCTGTACTGGACTAAAGACGGCTGGCTGGTTTATCAGCAACACTATCTTAATGGTAAATTGCACGGTGAAGAGCGTTACTATCAGGCCGATGGCGTGTTGGGGGCTGTAAAAAACTATCAGCACGGTATTTTGGTAGGGTTGCAGCAACAGTTTAGCAGGGCAGGGGTGTTAATACAGCAGCTAAACTATGACGCTGACGGCCGTGAGCTGCAGCGCATTGACTACCATCAAAATGGCAATATCAGTACGCAGACTGATACAGAGTATCTGGCTGAAGGCTCTGTGAGCACTGAGCAACGTTTTACCGACGATGCCAGGCTAAGCTATAAATATCAGCAAAATACTGCAAAAAACTGGAGTTTACGCGAAAGCTTTAACGCTGATGGTGAACACACCGCACGCGAAGAAAAGCTTGATGATCAGTATCAGGGGTTATATTTAGGTTCGGCCTGGAATGGTGATACAAAACTGGTAAGCTATGTTAACGGCAAAATGCATGGCGACTATCTTGAGGAGTCAGAAGATGGCAGTAGCTTTGTGCGTGGCAAATATCAGCACGGCGTAAAAGTAGGGCAATGGATAACCCAAACCCGGGATGTGATACTGACTGAGCAATTTAATCAGCAAGGCCAGCTGTCTGGCGAAAGAACAGAAATAACCACCAATGGTTTAGTACTGCGGCAGGAGTTTTATAAAAACGACAAATTGCACGGTGACTATTTACGCCACGGTTTTGATGGACAGATACAAGCCAAAGGCCGTTATGTTAATGGCGAACGGGAAGGTGCCTGGCAGTTGCAGGACGAAAACAGCTACCGGGAAGTGAAATTGTGGCACGGCCACTATAAAGCCGGACATGAGGTAGGTAAGTGGCAGGCATTTTCTGCTAATGGCCACTTATTGGGAAGCATACAGTATGATCAGCAAGGCAAGATACAAGGCAAAGTTTACAGCTTTAACGAAGATGGCAGCCTGATACAAACCGAGGAGTATGTTGATAACCGGCTACATGGCCGGTCAGTGTATTACGCCGATGGCGAACCTTTTTCGGTGCAATTGTTTGAGCAAGGCAGGTTCATCAGCGACTAAACCCAGATAGCAAAAACCGGCGTAAGATGCCGGTTTTTGCTTTATTGCTGCCCTTACGTTATTGGTTTTTTAAGGATACTGTTGTTTAAAGTCAGCCAACCAGAGCTTTGCGTCAGATCAATAACGTCATACTGGCAACGGCTACAATAGCTGCCTTTTGCAGCAGTATGAGCCTTAGCTATGTTTTCACCTGAATTACTCTCTCCGGCCGGTAGTTTAAAAGCGATGCGCCTGGCGTTTGCCTACGGTGCTGATGCGGTATACGCCGGACAGCCGCGCTATAGCTTACGGGTGCGCAATAATGAGTTTGATTTAACCACACTCGGAACCGGCATCAACGAAGCGCATGCGTTGGGTAAAAAGTTCTATGTAGTGGTTAATATTGCGCCGCACAACAGCAAGCTAAGCCGTTTTATTGCTGATATGGAGCCGGTAATAGCACTTAAACCCGATGCACTTATTGTGTCGGATCCGGGCGTAATTTACCTGTTACAGCAGCATTTTCCGCATATGCCGCTGCATTTATCAGTGCAAGCCAATACGGTAAATTGGGCTGCGGTAAAGTTCTGGCAAGCCCAGGGGGTAGAGCGGGTTATTTTATCGCGGGAGTTGTCGGTGGAAGAAATAGCTGATATCCGCCGTAAAGCGCCCGGCATGCAACTGGAAGTGTTTGTGCACGGAGCCTTGTGTATGGCTTACTCCGGCCGCTGTCTGTTGTCGGGTTATATTAATAAGCGTGATCCAAATCAGGGTGCCTGCACCAACAGTTGCCGCTGGCCTTATCAGGTGCATACAGCTACAGAAGATGAAGCCGGGCAATTTACACCAATTAGCACACCGGCATTGCTGGAAGAGCAAGGCCGCCCAGGTGAACTAATGGCCATTGATGAAGATATACACGGTACCTATATTCTAAACTCCAAAGACTTACGAGCCGTAGAGCATGTACCAGCGCTTACTGCGATGGGGGTACATTCGCTGAAAATCGAAGGCCGTACTAAATCAGCCTATTATGTGGCGCGTACAACACAAGTGTACCGTCAGGCAATAGACGATGCCACAGCAGGCAAGCAGTTCGATTACACTTTGTTAAGCCAGTTGGAGGGGATGGCCAATCGTGGTTTTACTGAAGGCTTTTTACGCCGGCATAAACCGCAAGACACGCAAAACTATGCCACCAGCCACAGTATTGGCAAGCAGCTATTGGTGGGGGAGTTTATTGCCGGACAGGATGAGCACGGCTTTGCTTTGCTGGAAGTAAAAAATCAGTTTGCCGTAGGTGACACGCTGGTGTTAATGACGCCACAAGGCAACCGCAGTTTTACACTGCAGGCACTGCGCGATAAACAGGATAACGCTATTTTACTGGCTCCGGGTGCCTGTTATCAGCTAAAAGTAAAGTTGCCAGTGCAAACCGATTTGCGCTTCGCCATGCTGCTAAAGCAGCTACCCGCAGCGTTAGAGGTAGGTAAGGGTTTAGCCATTAATGTTGCAGGTTAATTATGCCCGCCGTGATTGAAGTGAGCTGCATTAACTGTGATATGTGCGTGCCTGAGTGCCCTAATGAGGCCATCAGCATGGGGGCAAAGCATTACGAAGTTGCCCCTTTGCTGTGTACCGAATGTATTGGTTATTACGATAAACCGACCTGTATAGCCGTATGCCCGATAGATTGTATTAGTCTGCACAGCGCAGACGAGTTCTTTGCAACTGCTACCACTATACAGGCCGAAAATGTGAATTAAATGTCCATTCGGTCATGGGTAAGTTTGTTACAGTAAGCAAAATCCCGTTACGCAGAGGGCATTATGGTTACTGTAGGTATTGTTGTGTATCCGGATATTCAGGCGCTGGATCTTGCCGGTGCTTTGGATTGTTTTGGTCAGGCGAATCAGCAGTTGAGCGCCAATGGGCATGCGCCTTATTACCAGTTGTGCACTGTGGGACTAAGCACCGGCACGCTTTGCGCGGAAAATGGTTTGCAGCTCAGTGCCCACTATATACTACAAGATTGCCCCGCGCTGAACTATCTGGTTATTCCCGGTGGCGCTGGTGCGCGTGCGCTAAGCAAAAATTCAGAATTTATCAGCTGGTTGCAACAGTGTGCGGCCGGTGCCGATAAAGTACTGTCGATCTGCACCGGTGCTTATCTGCTGGCACACAGTGGCCTACTCGATGGCCAGCCACTGGCAACGCACTGGCGATTTGCCGCCGATTTACAGGCTAAATACCCCAAAGTTGAGGTGAGCGCCGATGCGCTCTATGTGGCGGCTGGTAAGTTTCATTCGTCCGGTGGTATGACAGCAGGCATTGATTTATGCCTGGCAGTGATAGAGCAGGATCTGGGAGTGGCTATTGCGCAAAGCGTAGCCCAGGAGCTTGTGATGTATCTGCGCCGTAGCGGTAATCAATCACAATATGCCAGCCCGCTGAAAATTCAGCACAGTGCTGAGCAGCGTTTTATTCAGCTACAGCACTGGCTGCTGGACAATTTGGCTAAACCGCTGACCGTGGCAGAAATGGCCGCGCAGGTAGCCCTGAGTTGTGGTCTGACAAAATAATTCTAAAATTGCCAAAATAGATCTAAATTTCAGCTTCTGCTGTTTATCTAACTAATTGATAATCCTAGTGACCTTGGATTTTCGCAACAGGTCACTTGCATTTTAACGAGGAGAACAACTGTATTTATTTAAAACTATTTTGTCACTAATTCTGATTTTTAGCCGCAAATATGCGGCATTCAGGACTAATCAATTTAGATCTATTTTGGTAGCCAACATGAGTGAACGCCAGTTTCGTCGCGTGTTTCGCGCACGCTTTGCCATGGCTCCGGTGCAGTATCTGCAGCAGCTAAGGCTGGACAAAGCGCGCAGTTTACTGCTGTGCGACGGTTACAGCCTGCAGCGTATTTGCAACGAAGTGGGCATTAACGAACCGCGTAGTCTGATCCGGTTATTTAACACCGCTTTTGGTTGCACCCCCGGTGAGTACAAGCAGCATTTTTGTTAGCTGTATCTCCCTTGAAAACGTATTTAACCAACAAGGTATTCTAATGACAAAATTCTATCGGCTGCTGGCAGCGATGATGCTGTTTTGGGCCTGTAACAGCTATGCCCACAATCCCAGCGAAACAGTAACGAAGCAAACTGTCACGACGGGCGCTATTACCCTGCATTATGAATTTGCTGATGCGCAGTCTTTGGCAAAACAGCAGGAGTTTACTGCAGTTATCACGGACGGTATTCGCTACTATCAGCAACTTTTTACCGGGTATCCACGTGATCTGGCTGGTAAGCACTATACCGATATCACTGTACGCATCCGTCATGGCAAACACCTGTCCGGTGAGGCCGACCCGAAGTTATTGCTGCTAACCTGGTCTGATAACACTATGTTCGGTATTCACACCTGGCAAACGCTGTTGTTGCACGAGATATTTCATTTATGGAGTGCTGAATCGTTTCGTTATCAGGATGGTCGGGAACACTGGTTTAATGAGGGGTTTTCCGAGTTTTATGCTTTTAAAGCTGCGACACAGCAAGGTTATGTTTCACAGCGCGATGCGTTGGCGATAGCAGCGCAGCCATTAGGGTTTTATTACAGTGCAAAAGGACTGGGGAAGGTGTCGTTGCGGGAAGCCGGCAAAAGTAACCAGGCAAAACGTGATAACTATTTTTTGTTGTACCACGGCGGCTGGGTGGCTGCTATGTTGCTGGATCATGATATTCGCCACAAAACTGCCAATGAGCATAGCCTGGATAAGGTTATGCGCTGGATGTATCAGTACTATCCCCGCAATATAAAACTGTACAACAACGCCGATATAATAGAGGCAATAAAAGCCAGTACTGGTTTGGATTATCAGGTTTTTTTTACGCGCTATATTGAGGGCACTGAAACCCTGCCGGTAGTAGAGCATTTTGATCTTGGCAAGGCGCTGTGGGACTTTGAGTTTAACCCTGAACAACAGCATCATCATGTTTATCTATACCATACATTAGGTATTTTAACCGACTAGAAATGGCCACGAAACCAAGCCGCTGACCGCCAGTTGTTATAACCGGGTTTTAATTTCAGCTGAACTACAGCAAGGAGAGGGTTATGTCTACGGTTCAGGCTATTCCGGCAGGTTATCATGCGGTGCTGCCATACATTGTAATAATTCGTCACCGCCAATACGGGCACACATATCTGTGCTGCGCAGGCATGCTTGCATACGCTGCGCCACCTCTTTATGTTGTTAACAATAGCCAGTAGTGGCATAAGCGCAACTATATTTTTCTGCCAGTGCTATATTTGCAAACTATTGCTATGCACGTTAATGTTTTACAGCAATAACGCCAGCGCGCCATAACCATAGCGGTGCAGCATAATCAGGGCGGGGACATCAGATGAAAATACATTTTAATAACGTTATATGGTTTGTTACGGCGGTATCAGCAGTGCTGGCCTGTGGTGCTTTGCAGGCTAAATCACCGCCGGAAAACGTCACTGTTACCGTGTTTGATCAAGTGCATGTTTTACCTATGGATTCAGATCAACTGCTGCGTAATCAGCGTGTGCTGGTGCAGGGCGCTCGTATAGTTGCCATTGGGCCGGCAGCAGAGCTTGTAGTACCACAAGGCGCCACAGTGATTGATGGTGCAGGCCGTTATCTGTTGCCTGGTATGGCAGAGATGCATGGCCATGTACCGCCGATGGTTGATTTTAGCGGTATGCCGGCGCGTTACTTAGACGATGTGTTAATGCTGTATCTGGCTGGTGGCGTTACCACCGTGCGTGGCATGCTGGGGCATGATCAACAATTACGCTTAAAAGATGATATTGCCAGCGGCAAACGGCTGGGGCCAACCTTGTATCTGGCCGGGCCCAGCTTTAATCAAAATACAGTTACGTCAGCAGAGCAAGCGCGTGAGCGGGTACGTCAGCATAAACAACAGGGCTGGGATTTACTGAAAATTCATCCGGGTTTAAGCCTGGAGCACTATCAGGCTATTGCCGGTGAGGCGAAACAGCAAGGTATAGACTTTGCTGGCCATGTGCCGGATGCGGTAGGTATTGAACAGGCTATTTTACTTGGCAGCCGTACCATTGATCATCTGGATGGTTACATGGAAGCATTGGGCGGTTTTGACAAAGAGCTGACTGCCGCTGATATGGCGCCGCTGGTGGCGCTGAGTAAAAAGCATAATGTTGCTGTAGTGCCAACCCAGGCATTGTGGCAAACCATCATCGGTGCTTCAGATGCTGCGCAGTTGCAAGGTTACGACGAACTAAAATATATGCCGGCACGGGTTATCGCCGGTTGGCAGCGTTATGTGCAGCAACCCGGTGGAGCTTATTACAGCGGCGATACTGCAGTTGTGCATGCGCAAAACCGGCAGCGCTTACTGCGTGCGCTGTATGAAGCTGATGTTACTATCTTAATGGGCACCGATGCCCCGCAGCTTTATAGCGTACCGGGTTTGTCATTACGCCGCGAGTTGCCACTGATGGCTGCAGCAGGGATCAGTAATTACGATATTTTACGTAGCGGTACTGTGCTGGTTGGCGAGTATTTTGCTGATAAAGATCAGTTTGGCCAGGTAGCCGCAGGGCAACGCGCAGATTTACTGCTGGTAGACGGCAATCCGCTGGAGGACTTATCAGTATTGTATCAGCCAGCCGGTGTAATGGTGCGCGGCCAGTGGTTAAGCCGGGCAACGCTTGACAGTAAACTGGCAGAGATTGCTGCCGCGCGCCGGGCAGAAAAGCAATAAAGCTGGCAGGTACACCAGGCTCCGGCGAGGTGTTAATTTTGCCGCCAGCATTGCGGTGTGGATGTCAGGCCACTGATACACTAAGGCACAAATTTTCGATAGCGGGGAGCAGATGAAAAAGCAGTCAGGCATATTGGTATTAGTAGTGGCATTAACGGCGTTACTGCTGGCCGCTTGTACGGGTAGTAACAATACTTCAACCCACAATATTTCTGCGCGAGCAAACGCTGCTGCACAATTGCTGCGGCTGGATTATCAAAGCAGCATCGACAATACAACACGGCAGTATTTTGTTTATTTACCGGCTGGTTACCAGCAAAGTAGTAACAAAAAATGGCCGGTAATGCTGTTTTTACATGGTAATGGCGAACGCGGTAATGGCCTGGATGAGCTGGATTACACCTTAATTCATGGCCCGCTATATGAAGCCTGGGTGCAAAAGCGCGACCTGCCGTTTATTATCGTGGTGCCACAATTACATATGTTTGATATGGCTAAGCTGCCTTATATCGCTCACCGCTCGCCAGCGGATATTCCCAAACGCTTAACCGATGGTGTGCCGCCACGCCCGGCTATGTTTGCGTCTGCCCGGCCCATTGTACCGGCTGAGCCGGTGAGTGATATGAGCACAGTACCACCGCTGTTACCCGATGGCTGGGAGCGGGCCGAGCAGGATCTGTTGGCAATGCTGCAAAATGTGCAGGCCAGCTACAATACCGATGCCAGCCGGTTATATTTAACTGGCATTAGTTATGGCGGCTTTGGCAGCTGGTTTATGGCCAGTAAGCACCCGCAGCTGTTTGCTGCTGTTGCGCCGGTTGTTGGCTGGGGCCACCCGGATTTAATGCCGCCTGTTGCGCAAGCGAAAACCCCGCTGTGGGTATTTGCTGCCGGGCGTGATTCAGCCATTAATAAAAACTACTTTTATCCCGGCATTGAAACCTTGCGCCAGCTTGGCCACAGTAATGTACGCTTTAGCATGCTAGAGCAGGCCGAACATGACGCCTGGCGTCAGGTTTATGCCGGCCAGGATTTGTACGACTGGCTGTTACAGCAACAAAAGCCGGTAGTGCACCAAACGAACATCAACAATAGTGCAGTGAACGTATTATGACATCAAACGACAGCTACTCTGAGTTTACTGCCATAGTGTACCGTGCGGCGCAGTCCGATAAGGCGTTGCTGCAGGCTTTTGTGGTGTTGCCCAAAACCGCCAGCGAAAAACTGCCCAGGCGGGGTAGAACTACAGTAAATGGTCATATCAACGGCGTGGCTTTTCAGGCCACTCTGGAGCCGGATGGTCAGCTAAGCCACTGGTTAGCTTTAAGCGGACAGTTACTTGAAGCGGCAGGTGCCACTATAGGTAGCAGTGCCAGCTTTGATATTACAGCGGCTGAGCAAGAGCCTGAACCTGAAGTACCAACCGACTTGCAGCAGGCACTGGCTGTTTCACCTGATGCCAGTACGGTTTGGCATGACACTACCACCATTGCCCGGCTGGATTGGATCCATTGGATCACGTCAGCCAAACAGACGAAAACCCGGGCCAAGCGGGTAAGCGATGCCTGCAATATGCTGGCAGAGGGCAAGCGGCGGGTGTGTTGTTTCGACCCGTCCGGTTTTTATAGTAAAGCCTTTAGTGCCCCCAAAGCTGCCCCGGATTGATATTGGCTGGCAGAATGCGTTGTTAAGGCTGACTAAACAGCCAGGCAGTGCCGCCAATGTTAGTTTGCGTATCATTGTCAGCGATGCAGTGTCGTCGGCCTGCTGGTGATTATTCTTGTTAAAGATACGGATGCCTGTTAAACCACTTTTGCAAAAATTCAATTAACACTCTTAAACGGGGCGGGGTAAATTGCCGTACCGGATACAACGCATGCAAGGTCATCTTCGGTTTTTGTTCGTTGGGCAGTACTTCAACTACTTCGCCATTTAGCAGCGCCTGATGGCTGATAAAGCGTGGTATAAAACCTACTCCCATACCTTGCTTGACCATTTGCAGCAAAAATACCGAATTATTGGCTTTGAGCTGGCCACTGATCGACACATCGACGTTACCGACCGGCCAGATATGTTTATGGCGAAAATAACTATATTCAAAACACTGATGATCAATGAGATCTTCCGGGCGGTTAATAGCACCATGCTGGCGCAAATACTGCGGCGAGGCACAAATGCTATAGCTGAAATGGGTAATTGTTTGGCTGACATAGGACGAGTCAAATGCCTGGCTGGCCACCCGTAACCCCAAATCAAAGTTGTGTTGCAACAGATCCTGAGCTTCGTCGCTTAGCTGTATATCCAGTTCAATTTGCGGGTAGCGGCGCATAAATTCGGCAAAAGCCGGTGCAAGTGCTGTCAGCCCCAGTGCCATAGCCGCATTAATTCTAAGTTTGCCCTGCGGTATTTGCTGCTGCTGTTGAATACGGGCTTCGCTGTCTTCAATCTGACGCAGGATCTCACGGCAACGCTGCAAGTAGTCGCTCCCTGTTTGTGTTAGTTGTAGCCTGCGGGTAGAACGTTGTAGCAGCCTGGTGCCAAGTTCAGCTTCCAGTGCAGTGATCTGCTTACTTAGCATTGACTTGCTGCAACCATATTGCTCAGCAACCTGACTAAAACTACCCAGCTCAGCCACCCGTACAAATAGCTGCATGGCTCTTAATTTATCCATATTGTTTCCAGAGTGGAAATAAACATGTTCAATTGTATCTATATATCAATCTAATTGGCAGCGCTATAGTGACCTTGCTCCCATGCTTTGGGCTACTTAATAATAGGAATTCATTATGTATAAATTGTATTTTTCTCCTGGTGCCTGTTCGTTAGCGGTTCAGGTGGTGTTGCGCGAATTGGGCCTGCCGTTTGAACTGATCAACAAGGCCAGTGTGGCAGATTATCAACAAATTAATGCTGTAGGTGCGGTACCGGCTTTAGACATTGATGGTGCTGTGCTGACAGAAGGCGCGGCTATTATGTTGTATTTGCTGGATAAGCACGCCAACGATTTACTACCGGCAGAAGCTTCGGTACGTCAGCAGGCGATTGAAAATCTGATGTTTGCCAATGCTACAGTGCACCCTGCGTACAGCAAACTGTTTTTCCTTAGCAACCAACTGGCAGACAGCGCCGTTAAACAACAGGCATTGCAGGTTGCAGCTGAGCACATCAGCAAGCTATGGCAACTAATAGAAAACAGACTACAAACACAGCCTTATCTTGGCGGGCAACAATACTCCGTTGCCGATATTCTGTTGACGGTGTATGCCGGTTGGGGGCGGTTTTTCTCTGTTGTCATTCATATAGGCCCCCGCAGTCAGGCCATGATAAACCGCATTAGCGCCTTGCCTGGCTATCAGGCTGCTGTAGCGGCAGAGCAGCAGGCAGCAATATGATGGCTACTGAACAAGACAGTGACTTACAGGCTATTACCGCGTTGCTCTGGCAATACTTTGATGGCTTGCATCGCGCTGATACTACATTGCTAAATCGTATTTTCGATGATGAAGCGCACTTATACGCACCAGGAGTACGCCGTAGCAAGCAGCAGTGGCTGGAACTGGTAGCCAACCGGCCAACACCGGCACAATTGGGACATACCTTTGCCTATAAAGTTTTATCAGTTGAATGTTCAGGTGAGCAGGCGATGGCAAAAGTATCTTGTCCGTTGTTGGGCCGGCAATATATTGACTATCTGGGCTTGCTAAAAGAACAGGGGCACTGGCGTATTATGGTGAAGCAATATGCCGACAATCCTTTTATCAACCCTAATTAGGAGCAGAATATGCCGTATGTAAATATCAAAATAACTGATGAAGGCGTAACCACCGAACAAAAACGCAAGCTGGTACAAGGCACCACCCAACTGCTGGTGGATGTGTTGGGGAAAAATCCGGCTACTACCTTTGTGTTAATAGAAGAGGTGAGTACCGACAACTGGGGCATTGGCTATCAACTGGTAACAGAGCTGCGCCAGACGACAGCCGGGCAATGACCACCCGGCAATATCAAGCTTTAGCCAGAGCTTAGTCTTAGCACCCTGATGTCTTTTTAACCGCCACTATGCAGTTGTTGCCGTGCTGTGGCGGTAATTTGCTGGCGCAATTGTGCCATCAAGGGGCTTTCGCTTTGCCAGTAATGCCAGTACAGCGGGGTGTCCAGATGATAATCCGGTGTTAAATCAACCAACTGGTTAGTTTCCAGATAAGGCTGCATCTGTAATTCCGGCAGTAAGCCAAAACCCAGCCCGGCCAGGGTGGCGCGTAAAAAACCTTCTGATGAGGGGCATAAATGCGTTTTTTGCGGAGTCTGGCCGCAAATGTCCAAAAGGTATTGATGTTGCAGTTGATCATCCTGATTAAACATCAGACAAGGTGCCTGCGGCAGTTGTGTCAGCAGATCCTGCGCTAAGCGGTAGCGACGGATAAAATCCGGGCTGGCCACAGCACGGTAACGCAGGGCACCCAACGCCTGCACCTTAGCGCCATTTACCGGCTGGCTGCTGGCACATACACAAGCCATCACATCGCCCTGTTTCATCCGTTTTAAACCAACCGACTGATCCTCCACTACAAAATCAAAGCACAGCTGCGGGTAATCTGGCAGCACCAGGGCCTGTGGTAGCCAGGTCGCCAGCGAGTCGGCATTTACCGCCAGTCTTACGGTAGTAACACTGGTCGTTTCCAGCCCCAGTGCCGCTTCCATTTGTCGTACCTGTTGTAAGTGATTTAGCAGCCGCTGCCCGGCGGGTGTAGCAACCGGCGGGGCAGTGCGCAGCAATACCGGCTGGCCGGCAAGTGCTTCAAGCTGTTTAATACGGTGGCTGACCGCCGACTGGGTCAGACACAGCAGTTTTGCTGCACGCTCAAAACCACCTTGCTCCACCACGGCGGATAGTGCCTGTAATAAGCGATAATCAATCATTAATTTAATTCATTTATGTAAAAAATAATTCGTTGGATTAATAGTAGTGTGAAAAGGTATGTTCTGCAGCAGATTTTTCTGCACAGGGTAAGCAGCATGACGTTTTTACTGGGGTTTGGTGTTGGCTTAAGTTTAATTGTCGCCATTGGCGCGCAAAATATCTGGGCTTTTAAGCCAAAGCATGGCCGGAGCCAACCGGCTGGTTATTGCTACGGTGTGTATTGTCTGCGACTGCCTGCTGATCGGGTTGGGGGTATTTGCCGTACAGCAAATGCAGTTATGGGTGCCACCGCTGGTGCCGTTGCTTACCTGGCTGGGTGTGGCCTTATTGTTATGGCTGGCCTGGCAAGCGGCCAGCCGGGCCCGGGCTGGCGGCAAAGGCCTACAAACCGATAGCGCTACCCAGGTGGTGAGCAACAGCAAAACTGCGTTAACCGCTTTGGCTATTACCTTATTAAACCCACATGTGTATTTAGACACGGTGTTTTTAATCGGCGGCGTGGCGAATCAGCAAGCCGCACCGCTATGGTTTATGGCTGGCGCCTGTATCGCATCATTAGTGTGGTTTTCTTCATTAACGGCAATGGCACCAAAGCTTAAAATCTGGCTAAACTCGGCCAAACGCTGGCAGTTGTTTGATGGTGCCATCGCCTTATTGCTAAGTGGTATAGCGCTTAATTTGGCGCTGCAGTAGCTCAGTGCAGTTCTGCTGACCAATTTTAACGGTCCCTTTATCTGTTTTATAAAGTTCAACATAGTAAGGAAACGCATTTATTGCTTTTTTCTTTATAGGAAACTAATATGTTTCTTTGTGATGAAAAAGCAATATATGTGACTACTAATATGGCCTCTATTCTGCAACAAATAAAACAGCGCCGGCTGACACTGGGTTTAAAACAGAACGATATGCTGCTGCGTGTCGGCGTATCACGTCAGCAGTACCAGCGCCTTGAAGCCAAGGGCAACCCCAGATTGAACACTCTTGAGTTGATAGCGCAGGGGTTAAACAGCGAGTTGCTGCTGATCCCGAAAGAAAAACTCAGTGCAGTAGTCGCGCTACTGGAACAAGAGCCCTTACTGCAACAATCCGCTAAATCCACAACTGAAAAAGCGCAGAAAAGTCTGGCCGATGACCCATGGCAGGACTTATTGGGAGATGACCAATGAGTAGTGACCTCGCGGACGAAATAAGTGTTTTAAAGTTAACCTTGCATAACAGGTTAGTAGGCTACCTGGCCGGATTTCAAAGTGGTAAGAATGTCCTGAGCTTTGCCGGGGAATTTAAGCAGGATCCTAATCGCCCTACCTTTAGTCTGATAACTCACCCGGCGTTTCCCAGAGCTGAAAAATTAATGGCTGAACCCTGGTCAAGAAACCAAAGGTTGCACCCTATACTATCCAATCTGCTGCCGGAAGGTGCGTTAAGGGAGTTAATAGCACAAGGTCTTAAAGTGCATGCCGACAACGAATTCCATATTCTTTCCTATTTGGGCGCGGATTTGCCCGGCGCTCTGGTAGCTGAGCCTATGGAACCAGAAGACGTGCCTGACACTGTGCTAAGCGCACACCGCAACGCCAGAGCCATTAAATTTAACAAAACAGCCGCAGAGAACAAGTTTTCGTTGGCGGGTGTGCAGATGAAGTTTTCCATGAAGGAAAAGGATGGACGCTACAACCTGGCCAAAGGTGATGTGTTGGGAGACTGGATAATCAAAACACCGTCGACCAAACATAAAGATGTACCGCTGAACGAGTACACTGCAATGACACTTGCGGCACTCATTGGTATCGACATTCCCGACATCAAGCTGGTTGAACTGAGTAAACTGGATAACCTTCCGCCGATAAATCTGCCTGATGAAAAGCTGGCCTTTGCGATAAAACGGTTTGATCGCAACGATAATATCCGTATTCACATGGAAGATTTTGCTCAGGTATTAGTGAAGTATCCGCATGAAAAATATCAATCGGCAAACTATGAGCAAATTGGCAAGATTATCTATGATTTTTCGGGAGACGGTCTGGCTGACGCGCAACAATTTGCCAGACGGCTGTTGGTTAATATCCTGCTTGCCAACGGCGATGCGCACCTGAAAAATTGGAGCTTGCTCTATGCTGATCAAGTCACGCCACGGCTGTCACCGGCTTACGACATCGTTACAACCAGTGTATATATTGACGGCGAAAGGCATTTCGCACTTAATTTAGGCAAAACCAAACAATGGTACGACGTTTCGCTGGCAAACTTTCAGTTGTGGACTGACCGCGCCGGGATCCCATGGCGAGCCATTAAACCTCATCTGGATGATGCTATGACAAAAGCCAGAAGCCTTTGGCCAGAGGCCATCAACAACCTGCCAATGCATGACGATCACAAATGTAAGCTAAAGCAGCACTGGCGTAATTTGACAGAAGATTTTCAGATCAAATGAAATGGTCAGTTGCTCTGCGTAACGTAATGCCAAACGGGCTAATTGCACAATGTTGTACTGTCACCATGTCGCATCTTTTACCGCGAAGCAGGCGAGTAGGTGCCAATACTGCACATCATAAGCGATGAACAGTAACCACGGGCTTTTATGTTGCAGCCAGCAAACTAGCAACTCTTCAATACACCGCCAAGGACCACTCTGCTTAACCATCAACACAACCCAGCGTTATCCAGCTATCTAAGCACATGCCATTTAAATGCTTGACCAAGTGTGATTTTTCGGTAAATGTGACAGCTGATTTAAGTTTAACTCAGTTATTTATTTTTTAGTGGTAAGGCATGGCAAAAATCAAGACCCTCAAGGGTTTCGGTATTTTTAATTGGCGGTGTGGCCAACCAGCAAGCCGCACCGCTATGGTTTATGGCTGGTGCCTGTATCGCATGATTAGTGTGGTTTTCTTCATTAACGGCAATGGCGCCCAGACTGAAAATCTGGCTTAACTCGGCCAAACGTTGGCGGTTGTTTGATGGCACCACCGCCGTATTACTTGGCGGTATCGCGCTTAATTTGGCACTACAGTGATCTGGCTTTTACCCATTCGTTTTGCTGGAGATCCCCGGTTATTAGGCGCGTCTTTTTAAGCTCCAAATACTTACCCGTATAAGCCAATAGGTCGTTAAACACAGCACCAAATTAGTGCGACCGTGCCTGTCAAAATATGCAAGTAAGTAAGCACAAAACAACCCCCTCTATTTATTTAACCTGTAGTTGTGCTATGCACCGATTTTGGGGAGCCATGAAACACTGCTGATCGCAAATATGCCTATTGCCATCGCGGCGCAAAACACAAAGATGAGGCTGGCGACGGCACTCTGGTATCGTTTGTTTTTAGGCTTGCTAGCCCAAAAATACAGTTCCAGCACTGCTAGCGGCAGTAAATACTGGGCAAAGGACACCACTTCGAGGAAGGGACCGGTGAAGGTTTTACCGTCGATGCCGATGCCGCCGGTAGCCATAAACCAGCCAAATACCATCAGCCGAAGAAACCACACTGCGCTGACTACCATAAACAGCCGCAGTGCCCAGCGCCGGTGCGCGGCAAAATTGCGTTTGATTGCGTAGTAAAGTGCTATGGGCACAAAAAGCATTACCAGCACGCCGCTGCCGGTGACACCAATATCCTGGATCAGTGAACCGATGACCCGTTCCCGCGACCAGGTCAAGTAGAATCCAGCGATACTGACAATCACTGATGCCACCATAAAGAACCAGCCGCTGCAACGGTGCAGTAGAGGCAGCGTATTACGGATCGCCGGCACCAGCTGAATTTGGCCGGCAGCAATAATCAGGCCTGCCACCAGAATATGAATTGCCAGTGAGGTATTGCCAATGCCGTCTCCGGCGATAAAGCCATTTGCCAGTTGGGTTCCTGCAAAGCCTCCGACGCCATCTGTGGCAAACCGCAGGCCGTAATAGCCCAGGATATACGCCACGAACAGCCACTGGCCTATAGCTGTGACGATAAACCAGGTTTTTGCAGAGAGGGTAAGCCAGTCTGGTTTGCGCTTCTGCTGCATAGACGTGTTGGCGTCAATTGTAATCTCGGTCATTGTGTATCCTTGTATTTTTGTGGGCATATTTCCGGCACTGGTTGCTATATATCATCGAAATGGTCACTGTATATTTTCATTTCAGATGTTCTGGCTGCTCGCTCCTTTGAAACACTGCCATCCTGCCTGTCAAAACGGCCGTTATCGCGCCAAATTTCAAATTCGGCGCATGGTTTTATATTCTGAATAAGGCTTTTATAGGCGCTTACTTTTTGTAACACAGCAATCAGCAATAAAAGAAAATTGCACTTTGACGTTAACTTCAGCCAGCTGTTAGCATTAAGCGTTGGGGCTTGTGGGAGAGGCAGGGTGTACCAGACTATTCATATTGTGTTGCTGATTGTCAGCTTTGGCTTGTTGTGCAGCCAACTGTTCGTGCAGCAAAAAAAGGTGGTGCATCTGCTGTTTGCTGCATTCTGTGGTTCTATGGCGATTACGGCGATTAAACGCCTTGGTGGCGACGGCTTTGGCTTTTATCAGTATTTTTTGGCGATGGGCGCATGCATGACATGCAACGGCGGTTGGCTGGTCGCCCGGGCGTTATTTAGGCAAGGCCGGGCTATTTTACTACAGCATATTCTGGTGGCTGCGGCGATTGCCTTATTAATGGTGAGCTTACAAGCCATGCAGTTGCTGCAACAATTCTGGCCGGAAAGCCAAACACTGCTGGCATCGGCCCGTGTTGTTTGTAAAGAGCTGCTAATCTTGCTGTCTTCCGCCATTTTAATGCTTACGCTGTGGGAAGGATGCCGGGGTTATAGCCAGACACGCGGTGCTGAACGCTGGCATCGACAGTTGTTTCTGGCGACCTATGGTGGCGCCATAGCAATTTGTGGTGTTATCGCAAAAATATGGCTGCCAGCCGACGGGGCGGCGTTACAGCAGGATTTACTTGGCGCTGTGGCGGCTTTAACCATATTGGTGGTGACACAATGGCTTATTTACTGCCGCTTTAATAAGCCACTTTGGACGCAGTCACAACGTACTGCAGAGGCCTCAACACAAACCCGGCTTGAGCCAGCACAGACTGAATCTTTGGCAACGGCGTTAACGCAGGCGGATAGTCAGCTTTGTGACAATATCCGCCAGTTGCTATTTCAGCAGCAGCTGTTTTTACAGGCTAATTTACGGCTAACCGATCTGGCGAAATTGTTGGATGTACCGGAATATCGCATTAGCAGATTGCTCAGATCTCAGTTTCATGCCAGCAATTTTAATCAGTTTATTAATACGTTACGCATTGAGCATGCAAAAACACTGCTGTCAGATCCCGATAAAGGACATTGGCCGGTAGTGGTGATTGGCCTGGAAAGTGGTTTTGCTTCGGTTGGTCCTTTCACCCGGTCTTTTAAAACGCTGGTAGGTTACACACCACATGAGTTTCGCCAAACCGTGCAGTGCCAGCAGCAATAATACGTCAACGTCATGTGTCGTCGCCGGCTGTTGGTTGCTCACTAGCATCGCCTGATTATTATTGGCCTGGTCGCTACTTGGCAATAATGCTGCGCATTGTGAATGATGTGGTAACCTTGGGTTATTACTCATTTACTGCAGGAGACATTATGGAAGCGAATCATGTTGAAGTGCGCCACCTGACCCGTGAGGATATGACAGAGCTGCGTGAAGCGTCCGAGCAGGTTTATCAGGCAGGCCCTTTACTTAGCTGGACAGAGCCGGTGGTAGATACACTGCTGACTAAATTCCCTGATGGCCAGCTTTGTGTATGTGTTGACGGCAAAGTAGTTGGCTGTGCCTTTTCGCTTATTATCGATTACAGCAAATTTAGTGACGAGCACACCTACGAGCAAATTGTTACCGGTTTCTCTTTTAAAAACCATGATCCTAACGGCGATGTGCTGTATGGCATAGAGGTGTTTATTCACCCGGATTATCGCGGTTTGCGTTTGGCGCGCCGTTTGTACGATGCCCGCAAAGAGCTGTGCGAAAACCTGAATTTACGTGCCATTATGGCCGGTGGCCGTATGCCCACTTATAACCAGCATGCTGGCACACTCAGCGCCAAGCAATATATTGACAAGGTTAAAGGCAAAGAAATACACGACCCGGTACTGAGTTTTCAGCTTGCTAATGGTTTTCACGTGCGCAAGTTGCTAAAAGGCTATTTGCGCGGTGATATCGAATCGCAGGAATATGCCACTTTGCTGGAGTGGGCCAATATCTACTACGCCAAATCAGTAAAACTGATTAATGCTCCCAAGGCCGAAGTACGCCTGGGATTAGTGCAGTGGCAAATGCGCAGTATGGCCGGTATTGAACAGCTATTTGAGCATATGGAATTTTTTGTTGATGCGGTATCGGATTACAAAAGCGATTTTATTTTGTTCCCCGAACTGTTCGCTGCACCTTTAATGGCGCACTACAACCATTTAAGCGTAACCGAAAGTATTCGCCAACTGGCAAAATATACTGAAGCTATCCGCGATAAGTTTATTGAATTCGCCATTGCTTACAATATCAATATTATTACCGGCAGTATGCCGTATCTGGTGGAAGGCAAGCTATATAACAGTGGCTTTTTATGTCGCCGTGACGGCACCTGGGAGCAGTACGACAAAGTACATGTTACCCCGGCAGAAAAGCGCAACTGGGCGATGACCGGCGGCAATAAGGTTGAGGTATTTGATACCGACTGCGGCAAAATCGGCATTATGATTTGCTACGATGTAGAGTTTCCGGAATACGCCCGGTTGTTATCCGATCAGGGCATGAATATTTTGTTTGTGCCGTTTTTAACCGATACGCAAAACGGCTACACCAGGGTGCGCCACTGTGCTATGGCGCGGGCGATAGAAAACGAATGTTATGTTGCCATCGCCGGTGCTGTTGGTAACCTGGCACGGGTAAATAATATGGATATTCAGTATGCGCAATCGGCCTTGTTTACCCCGTCAGATTTTGCGTTTCCTACCACCGGCATCAAGGCTGAAGCCACACCTAACTCAGAAATGCTGCTGATAGTAGATGTAAATATCGACTTACTAAAAGAGCTGCACAGCCATGGCAGTGTGCATACCATGAAAGACAGGCGGCATGATGTTTACCAGCTGTCGCTGGTAAAGCCATTGCCAAAATAGTTTTTAACTGCCCGTCAGCTATTGAAATAAGCGCTGATGTATAAAATTCTAGCCTGCACTTATGGGGTGTCTTCAACAGACGCCCCTGGCACTCCCTGGCGGATTATGCGGGAAAAGTCGTGTTGATCACTGGTATCGCTGTTTCGGGCTCGGGCATTTATGTGCCCCAGTTCTTGCAATTGCATATAGCTATATTCAGGTGTTAATGCGCCTAAATCGTAAGCATATTCGGCAAAGTGGCCCGATAACACCAACCGGTAATCCAGGGGGATTGTTGGCGCGATATGGCGGGCTAAATCAAATACTATCGTTGTGCAGTTACTGGTTAAGGTGTTATAGAAAGCAGGTGTGGTGCGCAGTGCTTCAGCAGCCTCTAAATAACCCAGAAACAGCGTGCGTAGTTGCTCTGGGGTCATGATCAGTCGATACAGGTAAACGTCTTCATTACGTGCATTACTGCGGGTACGGATGATGTCACGCTCATCTGCGGCGATAATTACCTGCTCAAACTGGCGGAAAAAACCACCGATAGCAGAGAACGACTCATGGCGTTCTTTACGTATCTCCAGCGAAAATACCAGTTGCTGGCCGTCGGCAAAACCGAATGAAACCAGTGTATGGGCAATATGTGGCCCCATCCAGTAGGAGAGAACCAAATCGGCAGACACCAGCAGGTTTAAGTCGTAACTGCGGGTTTCCCAGCGTGCGGTGTAGTCCGTTTCGCTGCGCCAGTCGAAGTTGCGTACATTGTGTAGCGTAACCTGTCTGCCTTGTATTTCAGAATGCAGTAAATAAGCAACATCATCGGCCCAATTCCGGTTGTGCGACGGGGTAATATTGTGCCACCAGATCAATAACAGTGCGGCCGACAGCATATAAGCGCCAAGTAAACTGCGGTAGTAGCACTCTGGATAACGCCATAGCAGGGTAACAACCATAATAGCGCCCAGCAGGCACCAGGCGGCCAGTACTACCAAACCCAAAGTGCTAAACTTCTGGGATTGTTGAAACCACAATGCCAGGCAACCCCAGGCTGTACTTAACAGTACAGCTAACGCTGTTATCCATCTTAACTTGTGCATGTGGTTCCTCTTTGTATAAGGCGGTTGCTACTGGCTCTTTTTCTGCATTTTTTCTACCAGATAATCAACAAATACCCGTATTCTTGCCGGGGTGTTTTTACCACCGATAAACACCGCATGGATGGCTTCGCGGTCTTGTGGGTTATATTGTTCCAGTAGCGGCACCAGTTGGCCGCTTGCCAGTGCTTGCTGCACATGAAAACTGCCTACTCTGGTAATGCCCACACCTTGCAGTGCCAGTTCTACCAGCGTTTCGCCATTGTTGGCAAGCACGTTACCGGTGATGGCAAGGATAAAATCCCGGCCATTTTCACGAAACGGCCAGCCCGGTTCTAAACGGCGGAAGCTAAAATCTAAGCAATTATGTTGCGCTAAATCGGCAGGTGTTTGAGGTACGCCTGCGCTTGCCAGATAGGCTGGTGATGCCACCACAACCCGGCCGGTTTCGCCCAGGCGTCTGGCATGCAGGCCGTTATCAGCCAACTGCCCAAAGCGGATAGCCACATCGACATGGCCGGCACTGACATCACGGACTTGATCTGATACATCTATCTCGATAGTGATATCAGGATAGCGCACCAGAAACTCTTTTATTAACGGCACTATGGTCAGGCGGCTGTGCGCTGTGGCCGTACTTACCCTGATATTGCCACTTGGGCTGCCACGGTTGGCAATAGCCGTTTCAGTATCGTCTAAGTCTTTTAAAATCCGCCGGGCGGCCAGTGCATAAGACTCACCCTCGCTGGTTAAGCGCAGGCTGCGCGTGCTGCGGACAATAAGTCTTACGCCAAGGCGCTTTTCAAGCCGGGTCATGATGCGGCTAACCGCTGATGGCGTCAGTTCCAGTTCACGGGCTGCTGCACTTAAACTACCGGTGCAGGCTACGCTTAAAAACGTTTCCATTTCTGCCGTTTTATCGGTTTTTATCTGATTCATTTGTGATTCCAATGCAAAGCTGAATATCTCCTGCGCTACTTTTTCAGCAGTTTGCTATCAGTTATATTCTCGTCCGTCACAAATTAACCAGAGTTTATATGAAAATCAATATTCCTTTGCTTGCACTCGCGCTTGGCGCCTTCGGTATTGGTGTAACCGAGTTTGCGCCAATGGGCATGTTACCTGTTATCGCTAATGATTTAGCGGTTTCTATTCCCAGCGCCGGTATGTTAATCAGCGCTTATGCTTTTGGTGTGCTGGTTGGCGCACCTTTAATGACCTTAGTGTTCGCCAATATGGGGCGGCGTAACTTACTGTTGTTATCGATGGCAATTTTCACCGCAGGTAATCTGATCTCTGCCGTGGCCGAGAGTTACAACGTATTGTTGCTTGGGCGCATTATTACCTCGTTTAATCACGGTGCTTTTTTTGGTGTAGGCGCTATTGTTGCCATGAGTGTGGTACCGCCGGAAAAACGTGCCGGTGCTGTGGCGGCAATGTTTTCCGGCCTAACCTTAGCCACCATAGGCGGTGTACCGCTGGCGGCTTACGTGGGTGAGGTGATTGGCTGGCGGCCAGCGTTTTATGCCATGGCGGCGATTGGTGTTGTTACCATGCTGGCGTTACGGATGTCGTTACCGCCACTGGTTAATGAGCGCAAAGCAAAGGTACGCGATGAGCTACGGGTACTCACTAAAGGACCGGTGTTAATTGCGTTGTTATTAACCGTGGTCAGTTCAAGCGCTATGTTTACTGTGTTTACCTATATAGTGCCCATTTTGCAGGATGAAACCCAGGCTTCAACCCTTTTTGTTACTACGATGCTGGTGCTGTATGGCGTGGGGTTATCTGTAGGTAACTATCTTGGCGGCCGCTTTGCTGACCGCTCGCTGGATTTAACCCTGGTGTTTTCGCTAATAGCGGTAGCGCTATTACTGGTGCTGTTTGCTGTAACCGTATCATCGAAGATGGTGGTAGCGCCGTTAATCTTTTTATGGGGAATCGCCAGTTTTGCGCTGGTGCCGCCATTGCAGTCTTTAGTTGTGCAAGAAGCGAAAGAGGCGCCCAGTTTAGCTTCAGCCATGAATATCGGCGCCTTTAATCTTGGAAATGCCTTAGGTGCCATGCTTGGCGCAGCAATGATTAATACCGGCTTTAGCTTAAGCTCAGTGCCTTTGGCGGGTGCCGGCACGGCGATTGTCGGGCTTATTATGGTGTTGCTGTTCAGGCGGGGTAGCCTGCAAAGCGCGCGGCAATTAGCGCTGCGGCAGTAAACCCAGCCCGGACAATCAGGCAATCACTTAAGATTTTTATGCTATCGCACTCTATTCTTTCTGAGCCAAATTATGGCCTGAACACAAGCATATTCAGAAAGGGGAGTAACCGAGATGACGATAGCAAGGCATTTTATGACCACTGCAGCACTGGTTTTGGCTTTGGCAAACAGTGATTTTGCCTTAGCCAGGCCAGATACTGAAACAACTGAACGCAATAAACAATTTATCGCGCAGGCATTTCAGCAGTGGGCTGCAGGCGGTGGGACATTTTTTCAGGATGTGTTGTTACCCGACGTAGTGTGGACCATCAAAGGCACCAGCCCGGCAGCGGGTACTTACCGGGGTCGCGAGGTTTTTATTGAGCAGGCCGTAGCACCCTTCGCGGCGCGTCTTTCTTCGTTCGTTAAACCAACAGTTAACGATATCTGGGCCGATGGTAATGACGTTGTGGTTTATTGGGATGGAGCAGGGGTTGCTGTTGACGGGGGGCCTTACAACAACAGCTTTGTCTGGATTTTCCGTATGCAGGAGTTACGCGCAACTGAAGTTATCGCTTTTTTGGATTTAACCCAGTATGACGCTGTTATTAATCGTATTGTGCTTGATAAACAAGACGATACACAAGTTAACAAGCAGCACCCCTATGTGGGCATGTGGGTAACCAGTGACGGGCGTATCCGCCATGAGCTGCTTGCGAATGGCCGCTATGATGAAGCCCGTGGCACCCGCGAGAGTGCTTATCAGGGGCGTTATGAGGTAAAAGGCAACCAGATTGATTATTGGGATGACACCGGGTTTACCGCTGATGGTGTGTTTGTTGACGAAAACACCTTACATCATGGCGGCATGATCTTTCGTCGTCGGTAGCAGCAACGGTAGGCCGGGGCATGTGTGCCCCGGCAGTATCCTGCTGTTAAAGCCCGCTGCTGTGTTGGCCTGGTTTAGGGTTTGATACTGCGTTCGAAAAACTCCAGCATGGCGGCTGCTATTTCATGGCCGTGCGTTTCAATAGCTAAGTGACCGGTGTCGAGAAACCGTACTTCAGCCTTGGGGTTGTCGCGTTTAAAGGCGTTAGCGCCCGCCGGGATAAAGAAAGGATCGTTTTCACCCCAAATTGCCAGTGTTGGTGGCTGGTAACGGCGGAAGTATTCATGCAGTAAAGGGTACTGCCTGATATTCTGGCCATAGTCGAGTAGTAAATCCATCTGCACTTCAACGCCAATACGCTCTATAGCAGCATAAGCCAACTGATAAGTTTCAGGTGCAATTAATGCAGTATCCTTAACGCCTTCAGTGTATTGCCATTTGATCATGTCTGCGGTGTTAAAGCGGCGTAATGCTTCACGATTTTCAGCGGTAGGCTCTGCCCAGGCTTTACGCATATCTGCCCAGCCAGCACTTAAGCCTTCTTCGTAGCCATTGCCGTTCTGAGTCACGATGGCAGTGATCTTTTGCGGATTTTTTACCGCCAGGCGCCAGCCAACCGGGGCACCATAATCAAATACATATACCGCATAACTGTTAATCTGTTTGGCAATGGTGAAAGCATCAATAACTGCAGCCAGGTTATCAAAAGTGTAATTAAATTTAATGCCGGGGTTAACCGTAGTTTGGCCAAAGCCAGGCAGATCCGGGGCGATAACGTGATATTTTTCAGCCAATTGGGGTATCAGCTCTCTGAACATATATGACGAGGCCGCAAAACCATGCAAAAGCAGCACTGTTGGTGCCTGGGGCGAGCCCGCTTCGCGGTAAAAGATATTAACTCCGTCAATATCTGCGTTGTGGTAATGAACCTGCACAGGGTTTTCTGCGCTGTAACTGTTAAGTGCGGCAGTTAGGGTTGAAACAGCCAGCAGTATTTTCTTCGTGTTCATGGTGACTCCTTAAGATAGTATCCTCAAATTAACTTTGTAACCATTTAAATTATGTTTAACTGGTTACTTGTTGTCAGTTTGGCTGAGCGATGGTAACCTGTCAAATAAATTTTTAGAGGTTACTTATGCCGGTTAATGAAATATCGAAAAACCACAAGCTGACAGAGGCTCCGATGGTGGGGGATCATCTGGCAATGGACTTGCTTAATACCGAAGCGCGCAGCGGCGATAAAGTGATTGATTACTGGAATAGTGATGCCGATGTGCTCAGATGGCTGCAGTTGCATGGTATTGTCCCTGTTACCGGCAGAAACCTGTTGGCAGCGGGTGAATTACTTAAGCAGGCCAAGGCGCTAAGAGCACTGGCCCATCAGGTGATTAGTAGCTTTAAACAGCAGAATAGGTCGGATATCAGTGAGTTAAACCTGTATTTGCATACCTATGTCAGTGCACCGCATCTTCAGCAAGATAGTGATGGCAAGCTGCTGATAACCCGTATTTCACGGAGTGAACCTGCCGGAGCTATGCTCGGGCCTGTTGCTGAGGCCGTTGCACAATTACTGGCAGAGGGCAGCGCTTCCCTTGTTAAACAGTGTGAGCATCCAGACTGTATTCTCTGGTTTTATGATCGTACCAAAGCGCACAAACGCCGCTGGTGCAGCATGGCAACCTGCGGCAATCGTTATAAAGCAGCACAGTTTCGAAAAAAGCAGTAATGATTGAAGAGTAATTAATGGGTAGGGATAAAACTCTTAGCTGCGCACCGTTGTGGCCGGTCAGGCTTTGTTGACCCCGGCTACCTGAAACAGTGGCAGCTAAGAAGTGACTTATTGAAAGATACAAGCTCAGCTTGTTGTCGGAACCCGGGCAATCACTTTGATTTCAAAGTCAAAGCCTGCCAACCAGGTTACGCCAATTGCGGTCCAGTTTGGGTATGGCGCTGAAGGAAACATCTTTTGTTTGATTGCCAGAACCGTATCAAATTGGTTCTGCGGATCGGTGTGAAATGTTGTTACATCGACAATATCATTGAGTGTGCACCCAGCAGCTTTTAAGGTGGCTTGCAGGTTAGCAAACGCCAACTCAACCTGAAGAGCAAAATCAGGCTCTGGTTTGCCATCTGGCAGGCTTCCTACTTGCCCTGAGACGAAGAGCAAATCACCGGATTTAATTGCGGCTGAGTAAGCATGTTGTTCGTAAAGAGCATGTTTGCCCTCAGGAGTGATGATTTCACGTTTAGTCATTTTGTAACCTCTGTACATTGATATTGGTAGACTGTGCTATACGCCGTGCATAAAAATAATTTAATATACACCTCGTATGTATGGTATTTCACATTCGCCTCGTATGTCAATTTAATTTATACGCGCCGTATGTCAAAGTGGGGTTACGATGAATCAACGTTTGAAATCAATGGCTGAGAACCGGGCAAAACTGATCTCGGCCGCCCGAAAAGCTTTTGCAGAAAAAGGCTATGCAGCCTCATCAATGGATGATTTAACCGCCGATGTTGGCTTGACACGTGGTGCGCTTTATCACAATTTTGGCGACAAACGCGGATTGCTGGCGGCAGTTGTTGAGCAAATTGATTCAGAAATGGCATTACATGCCCATAAGGCGGGTGAGGCGGCTGGTGATGACTGGCTGGGGCTGCTTACTGAGGGCGCTGCTTATATTGAACTGGCTCTGGTACCGGAGGTTCAGCGTATAGTGTTGCTTGATGGCCCGGCGGTTCTTGGTGATCCGTCGCAGTGGCCCAGCCAGAGCAGCTGCCTTCAGTCGACAAAATCGACAGTGGAAAGGCTGATTGCTCAGGGGAAATTAAAACAAATTGATGCTGAGGCTGCTGCCCG
The DNA here is from genome assembly GCF_024809855.1 of Rheinheimera pacifica. GTDB lineage: Bacteria > Pseudomonadota > Gammaproteobacteria > Enterobacterales > Alteromonadaceae > Alishewanella > Alishewanella pacifica_A. Next base: position 16,186 of record NZ_JANUEM010000011.1, on the reverse strand, counting down.
GTTAATCAGTGGGGCCGCACTTAATGCAGCGCTGTGGGTTGCTGCAAGTGCAGAGCCTCAGGAAGTATTGCCAAAAGCTACAGAGGCATTTTATGCGCTGGCGACAGGTTTACTTAAAACACCGGTTTAAGTGAGTGCCAGTTTTAACCGTAACCGGGTAATTGTTTTACGGCGCATGGCAGAAATGTTTGCCGTCGTTTTGTGCCAGCCCAATCGGTTGCTTAACTGTAGTACAGTAAGGCTGTAATGCAGAACACGGGATAAGGTTAACGCAATGCACGATAATGATTACGCCTCTATCGTTGATGAGGTTTTAGCGCAAATTGGCAAGCATGTGGTGCTTGGCTTACCGCTGGGCCTGGGTAAACCTAACCGCTTAATCAATGCTTTTTATCACAGGGCCTGTGCAGACAGCAGTATCAGGCTGGATATCTTCACTGCGTTGTCGCTTAATCCACCTAAACCCGGCAGCGAATTGGAACAGCGTTTTTTGCAGCCCTTTCTTAAGCGTCATTTTGGTGAAGACTACCCACGGTTGGCTTATGCCGATGCACTGGCTTCGCAACAGTTACCTGCCAATATTACCGTGACAGAGTTTTACTTTCAGTCCGGTAGCATGCTGGGTAATGCTGAGGCTCAGCGCCATTATGTCTCCAGTAATTACACCCATGTTGCAAGGGATCTGGCAGACAGGGGCGTTAATCTTATTTTGCAGTTGGTCGCCCGGCGCCCGGCAGAATTTGGCTGGGAGTACAGCCTGAGCTGCAACCCGGATGTTACGCTGGATCTGGCAGAAGAGCTTAGCCACCGGGTTGATCGTAAGTGCCTGATGCTGGCTCAGGTGCACCCGGATCTGCCTTTTATGGCCGGAGATGCAGTGGTTAGCGACGATTTCTTTCACCGGATCATTAACGATAATCCTGAGCAGCGTTTGTTTGCTTTGCCACGCAACCCCGTAACCAGTCAGGATTACGCTGTCGGGATGAATGCCAGTGCATTGGTTGCTGACGGCGGTACTTTGCAAATCGGTATTGGTTCGCTGAGCGACGCTTTGGTATACAGCTTAATCCAACGGCAACAGTGCAACGAGGCCTATCGCGGTTATTTTAACCAGGCTTTACCCGGACAGGCGCTGGTAGATGCTATTGGTGGCTATGACAGTTTTGGCACCGGGCTTTATGCTGCCAGTGAAATGTTTCTTGATGGCTTTATGCATTTATACCGGGCCGGGATCCTCAAGCGGGAAGTATTTGACGATGAACACCTGCAAAGCCTCGCCAATGCCGGGCGCATTGCTGACGATTCTGGCATCGGCGGCAGTGGCGCCTTGTTAGATGCTGCATTTTTTCTCGGCTCTGACGATTTTTACCGCTGGCTACGCGAATTAACTGAGCCGGAATGGCCACGGTTTCGCATGAGCTCGGTTGGCCGGATCAATCAGTTGTATGGCGATAACCCTAAACTGGAGAAATTGCAGCGCCAGAAAGCCCGCTTTATTAACACCTGTATGATGGTGAGTTTAACCGGCGCGGCAACGTCTGACGGCCTCAAAGATCATCAGTTGGTTTCCGGTGTAGGGGGGCAATACAACTTTGTTGCTATGGCGCATGCGATGCGGGGAGGGCGCTCGATCCTGTTACTGCGCAGTACCCGTGAAAGTGGCGGTGAGATAACATCGGGTATCGTCTGGGAATATCCGCATTGCACTATTCCACGGCATTTGCGGGATATTGTTGTTACCGAATATGGTATTGCTGATTTACGTGGTGCCACAGATGAAGAGTGCATAAAAGCCCTTATTTGCATCAGCGATAGCCGTTTTCAGCAGAACCTGAAACATAAGGCGGTGGCAGCAGGTAAATTGGACCCAAACTGGACTATTCCAGCTGTTGCTGCTGCGAATTCTCCTGCCAGCATTGAGTCACGTTTAAATGCACTGCGATTAATGGGCAATTTATCCCGTTACCCGTTTGGCAGTGACTTTACTGAGCTGGAACAAAAGCTTATGGCTGCTTTGCAACGTATGAAAAAACTGAAACACTCTAAATTACAAATGCTTGGTGCACTGCTGCGTGGTGGCCCTGATGCACCGGAAGCATTAACCAGAATGGGGCTGGCTAAACCAAGCGGGCCACAGCAATGGCTTTATGCCCGTATGCTACGCTGGGCTCTGGCGCAGATTACGCATTAACGAACAAAAACGCCCCTTAATCAGGGGCGTTTTTGTATAAGTTTACCGGCATTGCCTGGCAAGCCTGAATCGCTGCCTCCTAAAGCAAAAATATCGGGTTGTATTATCAGCGGTTCTAGTAAATCGCAGAAAGTCAGCAGAGCCTACAGCCAGCAACTGAAAGAAAGTTTATCTGGCCACAAGTGGCGGAAAAATATGCTATAAGAATTTAGATATTATTCTTTCTAATGTATAACAGTATCGGGAATAAAATTAGATTTCTTACTGAATTTACAAATATTTTTATTTTAATTTGCCATATTGTGTTCTTAATATATTGAAAGAATGGTGAAATGTTAGTGGTACAGTGGTTATGCTATGAAAACAATAATAATATTGCTTTGCTTACTGCCGTGGTTTGCTTGTTCTCAAATTTTGCGCCTGTGTCAGGAGTCTGAAGCCGAAGACCCTGATTTACCCCAGCACACCATTAATGGCGGAATTTACTATGGCGAATATACAGCCATCGTTGCCAAAGCACTGACCTCACTGCAATATCAGTTCACCATTGACAGGTTACCCTGGCGACGCTGTAAAGCTCAGGTAGAAAGTGGTGCGTATGACGGTGCTATTGGTATGGGCTGGAATGATGAGCGCAGCGCTAAGTATGCTTTTCCGGAAGTGGGAAACGGCGTACCCAATGCCGATTTCAGAATACGTAATGTTAATTATCCTGTTTATGTTCACGCCAGCAGTGAGCTGGAGTGGGATGGCACACAATTTAGCCATGTGAAGCTGGGCATTACTGCACCTAAAGGTTATTTGGTAGAACACAAGCTAAAAGAGCTTAATGTGTTGCTGAAAACCGATGTCGGCGTATCGTCCTGGTTATCTTTGCTGAAAAACAAACGCGTTGATGGCATTGTGATTGTCGAAAGTATCGGCGATAGCATGGTCAGGGAAGATGGCCAGAATGACATTCGTAAACTCGATACTCTGTTTTATCAGCAACCCGTGTTTTTGGTGTTTTAGTTTAAAACAACAGAAGTTAAGCTCGGAGCAAATGCGCGATGTTTGGCAAAGTATTGCCAATGTTAGAAACGCGGTGGCGCCATTAGATTAACGGCGTATAACTTACATTACAAAGAATCAGGTTTTAGCCAGGCGTAATGCGACAATCAGGAATAGGGGGACAGGATGTTATTCTACGTAATTCACTCCGCAGGCAGCGCGATGTACCTGGTGTTCTTTTTTCTGCTGCTGATAGCACGCAAGGTACCACGAACGAATCCCGGTTGCGGCTGGTGGGCGTTAGCCATTTTCCTAGCCAGTTTGGCGCGCTTATCATTTGCCTGGATGCAGGAAACTGACGCCGATTTGGCCAAGCTGCTGTATTCCCTGTTGACCCTGTCTGAAAAACTCGCCTTGCTTATTGGTGTGGTACGTTTTTTTGCAGCCAACATTAACATGGCAGCACTGTGCACTATGGTATTTGCTATGCAGCTGTGGGTGTTGAGTGCCTATTTATTGCACTACAGCGCCACCATTTACAGCAGCGGTTTAGCATTGTTCAACGCTATCTGTCTGGCTATGATCTGCTGGTATACCTGGCGCAGCACAGTTGTTCTTCCCAAGTTCAGTAAGGCGGCTATTGTGGCCTGCAGTGCCGTTATGGCATTGCACTGGCTGATATTTGTGCCGGTATCTCGTTTGTTATATGCCGATTGGCGCACTATGGCGTTTGTCGCGGGCACCATTGTGATGATGTTACTGTATACTGCATTGATAAGCGCTGTGTTAATGCTGTTTCAGAAGCGCTTGCTCGATTCTGAGTCTCATGCGCTTGAATTGGCCTATAAAGACCCGCTAACCGGCCTGAGTAATAAACGCTATGTTGACTCCCTGTTTGGCAAGGCATTATTACTGGCGAACCGGCCACATCAACAGTTGGCTCTGTATTACATCGATTTAGATAGATTCAAACCAGTTAACGATGAAGCCGGGCATAAAGCCGGAGATCTGGTGCTAAAAACCGTCGCCGAGCGGCTAACCTCAGCTATCAGAAGTACTGATATCTGTGCCCGTTTAGGCGGTGATGAGTTTATTGTTGTTGCCACCCAGCTTGAAAACACCGAGCAGGCAAATCTTATCGCAGAAAAATTGCTTAGCTGTTTAAGCGGGGCTTATCAGGTAAACAACAAAACATACAATATCGGTGCCAGTATCGGCATCAGCTTATACCCAGAGCACGGTAAAACCTTCCCGGAGCTGTTGGAAAAAGCCGATCAAGCCATGTACGCCATGAAGCGGGAAGGACGGGGTGGCTATCGTGCGGCTACATCCGCAGCCTAAGCAATCTCTGGTTATCAATCAGCGTATGCAGTATTGATAAGGCCAATGGCACCTTGGTACTGTCGCGGGGTGTCTGTTTTATTACCACGATTGATTAAACGGATACTGGCATTCTGGGAGTGTTTGGCGTGGATTTTCGGTAAATCGGAAAAGAGGGTTTTGCTTAAATTCGTATTTTGTTTCTCCAAAGCTTCTCCAAACACCAAGCAGAAATAAAAACGCCACCCGTAAGGTGGCGTTTTTAAAGGAATTTTTGGTGCGTCCTAGTGGACTCGAACCACCGACCCCCACCATGTCAAGGTGGTGCTCTAACCAGCTGAGCTAAGGACGCACACTTTAGGTTGCTGGCCAGCGCTTAGCTTGGCAGACAACGGCGGCTATGTTATTGCGCCGTTGGGGCAATGGCAAGTGTTTTTCTGCTAACACTGTGTGTTTGGTGTATTTTTCGCCGTATCGGCAGCTTACTGCTGGGCGGTAAGTTTAAGCGGGCATTGGTTATTCAGCGCTTGCCACCACTTTACATGGCGGCTGAGTTCAGTGCGCATTTCCCCAAATGTGTGTTCAAAGCGTAAAGTGAGCGGGGTATTAAGCTCGGTATCTTGATACAACTGTTGTAATAAAGGCCATAACTGCTGTTGGTAGCGGCTTAGCTCACTGGTGTATAGCTGTATTTCACCGACAAAATATTTACTAAATACATTCGCTAAAATATGCAGTTGCTCACTGTCGCGTTGCTGCGGGCATAACGCAGATGCTGCTTTGGCTTCGCTGAGTTGATTAAGCTGTGCCAACTGATGGCTGGCGGTACGTAAGCTATATTGCAACCGGCCGATAAAGTTGTAGCGATACAGCAGCTGTAGTTGTTGCTCAATATCTATCTGGCTGGCAGAGTACCAGTTTTGCTGCGCTATAAACTGCCGCAGCTGATTTAGTTCGGTTAATGCTTGCCAGGTTTCGCTAAAACCGGGCGCAGCCTGCAGTGGCAGGGCTTTGCGCACGCCCAATAGTTCTTTACGCAGGGTGTCGTCGGTTAGCAGCATATTATTAAACGCAATATCAATACTGCGTTGTTTTTGCTGATATACCTGTTGCAACTGGTTTAACAGGGCAGTGTCGTCCCAGCTTTGCTCCAGGCAGCGTTGCAACTGGCTTAAAAAACGCAGCTCATAGCTTAACTGTTTACTGGCACTGTACACTTTGCCCAGGCTGCTATTACGCTCGCCAATTAAGGTATCCAGGCTGCAGCGGCGTGTAGCATAAGCGTCGGTAAGGTCCAGTCGTATGTCTGGCAATGGTTGTTTTAAATCACGCTGTGCTGCCAGAGGCGCTGCATTGGGTAGGGCACTATTTTTTTGTGATATATCCAGTACCCGCTCTAAACGCTGTTGATAATTTTGCAGCGCTTTATCGCCATTGTAATCTGTGCAGGCAATAAGGCTCATCAGCACCAATGGCAGCAGATATAACTTCATCGTTTAAATGGCCTCATCGTCTAACCTGCTTGTTGTTCAAATTTAAGTAAAGTGCGTTTTAAGATCATGGCCAGTAGCACCGCTGCAACGCTTAAACCAACTATGATACCGATCCAGAAACCATGCGCGCCCATTGCCGGTACCAGCCAGTTTGTTAATCCCAGTACGGCACCCAGGCCAAAGCCGATTGGCCAGTAAGCAATAAGGGTGATAAAAAATACCGGTTTGGTGACTTTCATACCGCGTAATGCACAGGCTGATACTACCTGAATGGCGTCTGATACCTGATAAAAGCAGGCCAGAATTAACAACGATGCCGCCAGCGCAATAACAGTAGGGTCGGGTGAGTACAGAGCCGCAATACTATTTTTCAGGATAAATGTCAGGCTGGCGATAACCAACGACATCAGCACTGCCAGTATAATGGCTGTCGACACAGCTTTTTTCAGCTCCATAATGCTCTGCTGGCCTACCAGGTGCCCCACGCTGATAGTAGTGGCCATACCGAGCGACAACGGCATTTAGTCGCACGATCCGTGTAAACAGTGCATAAATGCTGAATACCGCTTGCATATTGATTCAAAACACATTTTTAGCTTCCTAAATTGGATTTCAAACGTCAAAAATGGTCGATATGGTGTTTATGTTGCCGTAACGACTGTTTACAGAAAATGAGTACAGGCTAAATGTCTGATTTCTCCATAAGCACATTTTTTCTTAATCGAAGAAATTCGACTACTTTGCTGTAACCGTCAAGATTAACCTCAGTTGTTATGTAACCATTATCAGGCCAGATCTTTCCTCGGACTTTCACTGATTTCTCAGATTCGAGTTGCTTTGATAGATCTGCAGTAAGCTCTGTGCAGCCATATTCATTTGTATTGATGGCTGTATTTTTTCCTACTCTTACCATTGCTGATTGCCCTGGAAAGTCATGACCATAAACACAAATGATCTCTGAACTGTCTGATGAAAGGTCGATATAAATTCCAATTTTCGAATTCATTGGCAGATAAGCGTCTTGATCGAACCCTCTTCTATAAGCGGTTAGTATGATTTTGTCAGTCATTTCATCTTTTTTTGTGCTGAAAGACCAGTGGTTTCCCATAGCTACCAATTCCTCTTGACGACCAAAGCTTCCTGACCCATCTTTAAAGATACGCATTAAATATCCATCTACAGAATAGGTTTGATATTCATGCCTGAAATGATTTTTTGGCGCGGCGGCACATCCTTGAATAATTAAAAATATCAAAACATTCATAACTTTATTCATAATAATTTCCTTAATTTAGATGGTGTCAGTCCAATTGCAATTTTTATTTCTGTAGTTAATGGCTTGATTAACTATTTTTTCAATATTCTCTATATAAGTTATTTCTTTATTGATGGCTTTGTTTTTATTTTTTACTGTGTTGGAATTTGAATTTGTTTTCGATATGTTTCTTGTTTCGTCGATTATTTTTTTAATCAAGAGGTAGTGGCTTGTTATTATATCGCTGATTAAGATGACTTTTGGGTTTGGCCTGCTAACGATTTTGTTAACTATAGATAAGTTTTTCTCTTTGACCTTTTTTAATTTGTTGCGCATTATTTTGAAATTTAACTTTTTCTTTTCCTTTAACTTCTTAAAGTCGCTTATTAAGATATTTCTATTGCATTTTTGGAGTATTTTAAACATATCTTCACTGCTTACAACAAAACCAGTGAGTGATATAGATCTTTTCTCTTCAGTTATGAAAGTTACTGCACGATGTAGAGAGTTAATTATCTCTATCTCATGGGCGAAGAAATGCCGTATTGCTTTAATTCCAAAACGCCAGTCTGCATCTGATTTTTTGTTATATAATTCGTTTAGATTCGTGCAATCTGTAAGTGATTTTGCTGTAACAAAAAAGGATTGGCATCGCAACCAAAACGAAAAATACTCTGCTCTACTAGTGAATTGCTGTTTGGAATGTCTGAATTCATTTGAAATTTTTTCTTCAAGATCAATTATTTCGTTTACTGCACTTGATAAAAGAAAAAATCTTGTGGTTATGGTAGAGTCTGAAGCCTCTATTTCATTTTTTTTCATTGTTCTTAGTTTTATTTTTTTGTTTTGAATTTTTATTTTTTAAAATTTATCCATGTATAAATCTCTTATAGCTCTATTTTTTTGTGATTATTTTTAGCTTTTTTAATGTATATTTTTGAGCTCGTTTCTCAAAACAATCGAAAGTAATATCGCAGCAACTGTTAATCCAAAAATAATACCAATCCAAAATCCATGAACACCCATAGCGGGTACAATCCAATTTGTTAAACCTAGCACATACCCCAAGCCAAAGCCAACAGGCCAATAGGCCAATAGGCTATAAAGGTGATAAAGAAGGTGGGCTTGGTGATTTTCATACCCCGCAGAATTGACGCACAAATTACCTGTACTGAATCTGTAACCTGATAAATACAAGCTAACAGCAGCAATGAAGATGCTAGTGCAATGACTTCGGCATTACCTGTGTACAGCGATGCGATCTGCTCTCTTAAGAGAAATGTGAGCGTTGCGGTTATGGCAGATATCACGATACCGAGAATGATTGCTGTACTAACCGCTTTCCTTAATTCACTAAGTCCTGCTGACCGTCAAGATGTCGTATCGTGCTCTTCTAAACGGCCTCACATTTTAACCTGCTTGTTGTTCAAATTTAAGTAAAGTGCGTTTTAAGATCATAGCCAGTAGCACCGCTGCAACGCTTAAACCAACTATGATACCGATCCAGAAACCATGCGCGCCCATTGCCGGTACCAGCCAGTTTGTTAATCCCAGTACGGCACCCAGGCCAAAGCCGATTGGCCAGTAAGCAATAAGGGTGATAAAAAATACCGGTTTGGTGACTTTCATACCGCGTAATGCACAGGCTGATACTACCTGAATGGCGTCTGATACCTGATAAAAGCAGGCCAGAATTAACAACGATGCAGCAAGCGCAATAACAGTAGGATCGGGTGAGTACAGAGCCGCAATACTATTTTTCAGGATAAATGTCAGGCTGGCAATAACCAGTGACATCAGCACCGCCAGTATGATGGCAGTAGATACGGCCTTTTTCAGCTCCATAATGCTCTGCTGGCCTACAAGATGGCCAACACGGATAGTGGTGGCCATACCGAGCGATAACGGCAGCATAAATACGATACCACTGTAGTTTTGTGCAATTTGATGCCCGGCAACCATAATAGGGCCAAGATGTACAATTGCCAGTGGGATACAGGCGAATAAGGTCACTTCAAAGAAGATGGAAAAGGCGATAGGCGTACCGATACAGACAATTTGCCAGATATCTTTGACATTAATGCGGTAGCTTTTAGGGTGTAGCCGGTAACGCCTGGTGGTACTGCTAAACCAGCCGTAAATTAAAATGGCGATAAACATAGCAAAAAACACCAACGCGGTGGCGATACCACACCCGGCGCCGCCCAGCGCCGGCATGCCCAGCTTGCCGTAAATAAATACATAGTTGGCCGGAATATTCACCAAAATACCAACAAAGCTGATCCACATGCTGGCTTTGGTATTACCGATACCTTCAAACATACTGCGCAGCACCATATAGCCTGCAGCAGGGAATAAGCCAAAGCTAACGTAATACAGATAATCCAGCGATTTTTGCCGCAGGGTTTGATCCATATTTAACAGGTCAACCGGCACATGCACATATAGCATTACAACAAACAGAGCAGTTGCTAACGCCATAGCCAGATACATTGCCTGCACAGTAAAGTGAGTAACCGGTTTAGTTTGTTTACTGCCATAGTACTGCGCCACTATCGGGGTGAGTGCAAGCAACAGGCCTTGCATCGTCATAACTACCGGGAACCATAAACCGGACGCTACGGCTATTGCCGCCATATCAACCGCGCTGTAACGGCCGGCCATAACGGTATCGACAAAGTACATTAAGGTTTGTGTGAGCTGTGCCAGCACTATAGGGCCGGAAAGTTTTAGTATGGTTCTGGCTTCGAAGCGGGAAAAAGGTAACATATTAAGTTTGTTGTATCAGCAGCGTGCAATGGCGCGCAATGTAGCATAAATGAGGGCTTATGTTTACCGGAATAGTTCAAACAAAAGCGCAGTTAACTGCAGTTCGGGACGCAACAGCATTTCGCCAGTTAATCATACAGCCAGGGCCTGAGTACCTGCAAAACTTAAGTCGTGGTGCCAGTATAGCTATTAATGGTGTCTGTTTAACGGTAACAGATTTTGATAGCGCGGCCGGCTGGGTGAGTTTTGATGTGATAGCAGAAACCTTAAGCAAAACCAATTTAGGTCAGCTAAGCGTGGGTGATAGGGTTAATTTTGAGCGTTCGTTAAGCTTTGGCAGTGAAATAGGCGGCCATATTGTCTCGGGCCATATACAAACCACGGCAACAATAACGGCACTGGATAAAAGCGCCAATAATTGTGCAATGCGCCTGACGCTGGCAGCGGAATATATGCGTTATATTCTGAACAAAGGCTTTATCGCGGTGGAAGGGTGTAGTTTAACAGTAGGTGAAACCTATGCTGATGGCTTTAGTTTGTATCTGATACCCGAAACACTCAGCATTACCACCTTAGGACAAAAGCAGCCGGGCGATATGCTGAATATCGAGCTGGATCAACAAACCCAAATCATAGTGCAAACGGTAGAGCGCATTATGGCTGAGCGTTTTGCTGTACCGGTTATTTAGTAATACTGCTCATCATCGGCATCAATAAATAGCTGCACACTGTGGTGCAGCTCGTCTTTATGTACCCTGATATGAATAGGGTTGCAGCAGTTACTGCAATCTTCGGTGTAATCCTGATCTTCGTCGGTAACTTCTACACTTAAATGCATTGGATGGCCACAAAACGGGCATTCTATTGTTTTTTGCAATAAGCTCATGATGATTTCCTCCAGCCGGTTTAGCCTGCTAAGTGTCAGGCTTTATGGGCACTACTTAAACTGCGACCTCCGTCCACCGTAATAATATGCCCGGTGATATAAGGTGCTTTTAGCAAAAATAACAGCGTTTGAGCAATATCAGTGGCAGTGCCCAACTGCTGTAACGGAATTTGTGCCAGTATGGCGTCTTTGTCTTGCTGTTTTAACGCAACCGATTGTTCACCGGGCCATAAAATTGCACCGGGCGCTATACCGTTGACTCTTACAGCCGGCGCCAGTTCCAGCGCCAGTGATTTTGTCATCATTAACAATGCAGCCTTTGCCATACAGTAAATACTGTGCTCTGCCAAAGGTTTGCCTGCATGAATGTCAACCATATTAACAATAGCACCGTTATTACGTGCCAGTTCAGGGGCCAGTGCCTGGCTTAGAAAAAATGGCGCTTTAACATTAGAGCCAAATAAATCCTGCCATTGGGCTGTATTAGCCGTGGCTACCGGGGTAGGGTAAAAGCCGGATGCGTTGTTTACCAGCACATCCAGCCGGCCAAAACAAGCGACAGCCTGTTTTGCCAATTCCGGCCAGCTGGCTTCCTGCAATAAGTCAGCCTGTAACACGGCGGCGCTTGCAGGGCGTTGTTGGTTTAGTTGCAGTGCCAGCGCATCAGCGTCCGGGCGTGAGCGATTGCAGTGTATTATTACGCGGTAATCATTAGCGTGCAGGGTTTCAATCATTTTCCGGCCAAGCCGTTTGGCGCTGCCTGTGATCAGTGCCACGGGTTGCTGGGCAATTTGCATAACTCGCTTTCCGTAAAGTCAGGTACTGCTGGGGGTGTAAAACATCCTGTCGCAATAAGTTTAATGAAATAGCTGCTTAATCATCTCTTGTGCCTGAACCAGATATGCACCCCGAAACAAATAAGCATGGTTAAGTATATGATACAGATTATAAAGGTCTTTACGATCACTGTAAGCATCATCCAGCGGATAATACTGCTGGTAATGTTGGTAAAAATCTTCCGGAAAACGGCCAAACATAGTGCTGTAGGCCAGATCCGTTTCTCTGTCACCAAAATAGCAGGCCGGGTCAAATACTGCTGCGGTATCACCGGTAAAGCCGACATTACCGCGCCATAAATCGCCATGCAGCAAACTTGGCGCCGGTTGATGATGATGCAAGCGTTGCCGGCATTGCTCTACCAACTGGTCGATATTGCCAAAACCAAAGCCTTGTTCCAGTAGCAACTGTAAGATCCAACCCAACCGTTGTTCAGAAAAAAAACTACTCCAGTTTGCCTGCCATTTGTTTGGCTGAGGCGTGCTGCCAAGCATATTGTCCCAATCAAAACCATACATTGCCTGATCATGTTGCTTATGCAGTTGCGCCAGTTGCTGGGCCAGATCATGCCAGCCATGTGTTGTTTCGTTGCCCAGGGGTAAATACTCCAGTACCAGAAAAGCTTTATCGATGGTTTGGCCAGAGCAAATCAGTTTTGGCACTCTAATGCTATGGCTTTGCTGTAATGCTTGTAAGCTAAGCGCTTCTGTTTCAAATTGCTCCAGTTGTTCACGCTGGTTAATTTTGACAAAAAAATGCTGCCCCTGGCCACTGATATGCCAGGCCAGGTTAATACTGCCACCTGTTAACTGGCTTTTTTGTTCAATCTGAAAATCAATATCCAGCTCACTGTTTATATGCTCAGCAATTGCCTGCCACATATGTTGCCTCCGTAAACGCTTAAGGTGAAGTATGGCTGATAACGCTAAAAAATCACGGCAGTTGCCTAGGTTAAAGTTTGTCACATTGTGGTCAAGCCAGCGGGCTGATGCTACTATAGCGCTGCTTTTTTACCGGCTGCCGTGCCCGGTTTAGCAGATGGCTTCTTGTATAGGCCATTAACTGCTTTGCTGCACTGCGGCTTTAGCCACGTTATTTAACATGTGACCCTTGGTATGGGCCACCACTGTATAAGGATTTATCATGCCAGTTATTACTCTGCCAGATGGCAGCCAGCGCGCTTTTGATCATGCAGTTTCAGTTATGGATGTCGCTAAAGACATCGGCCCGGGTTTAGCCAAAGCCACTATTGCCGGTAAGGTAAATGGCCAGTTAGTTGATGCCTGTGACCCTATTAATGCCGATGCAACCTTAAGCATTATTACCAGTAAAGATCAGGAAGGCCTGGAAATTATCCGCCACTCCTGTGCGCACTTATTAGGCCATGCCATTAAGCAACTGTGGCCCAACGTAAAAATGGCCATTGGTCCGGTAATTGATAACGGCTTTTACTATGACGTTGATTTAGACCAGCCAATTAGCAGTGACGATTTAGCCAGGCTGGAGCAGCGTATGCTTGAACTGGCGAAAACCGAGTATGACGTTATTAAGAAAAAAGTCAGCTGGCAGGAAGCGGTAGATACTTTTAAAGCCCGTGGCGAGAGCTACAAGCTGGAAATTCTTGAGCAAAACGTTAGTAAAGACGATCAGCCCGGCTTGTATCACCACGAAGAATATATTGATATGTGCCGTGGCCCGCATGTACCGAATATGCGTTTTTGCCAACACTTTAAAATTATGAAAGTTGCCGGTGCTTATTGGCGTGGCGATTCGAAAAACAAAATGCTGCAGCGCGTATACGGCACCGCATGGGCTGATAAAAAGCAGCTGGCAGCGTATTTACTGCAGTTAGAAGAAGCGGAAAAACGTGACCACCGCAAAATTGGTAAGGCACTTGGCTTGTTTCACTGGCAGGAAGAAGCACCAGGCATGGTGTTTTGGCACAACGATGGCTGGACTATTTTCCGTGAGTTGGAAAGCTTTGTCCGTGAGAAGCTGGGCGAATACGAGTACGATGAAGTAAAAGGCCCGTTAATGATGGACCGTGTGTTGTGGGAGAAATCCGGCCACTGGGAAAAGTATGCCGACAATATGTTTACTACCCAGTCAGAGCATCGCGAATATGCTATTAAGCCAATGAACTGTCCGGGCCATGTGCAAATTTTTAACCAGGGCTTGAAGTCGTACCGTGACTTACCACTGCGAATGGCTGAGTTTGGTTGTTGTCACCGTAACGAGCCATCTGGTGGTTTACACGGCTTAATGCGGGTGCGCGGCTTTACCCAGGACGATGCGCATATCTTCTGTACGGAAGATCAGGTACAGGCTGAAGTAACCAAATGTATTCAGATGGTGTTCGACACCTACAGCACCTTTGGCTTTAAAAACGTGGCAGTAAAACTGTCTACGCGGCCGGCACAGCGTATTGGTACTGACGAGATGTGGGACCGCGCCGAACAGGGCTTAAGTGAAGCGTTAAAAGCCAATGATATTGCCTACGATTTACAGCCGGGCGAAGGCGCGTTTTACGGCCCGAAAATTGAATTTACCCTGCACGACTGTTTAGGCCGTGCCTGGCAGTGCGGTACAGTGCAGTTAGACTTTGCGTTACCAGGCCGTTTGGGTGCTACTTTTGTAGCTGAAAGTGGCGAAAAGCAAACACCGGTAATGATCCACCGCGCTATTTTGGGTTCAATAGAGCGTTTTATCGGTATTTTAATTGAAGAATATGCCGGTTTATTTCCTGCCTGGTTGGCGCCAACTCAGGTGGTGGTGATGAACATTACCGATAATCAGGCCGAATATGTACAGAATTTGGTAAAAACTTTCAAATCTCACGGTATTAGAGTCATAAGTGACTTGAGAAATGAGAAGATAGGCTTTAAAATTCGCGAGCACACGCTTAAGCGCATTCCTTACCTTGTTGTCGTTGGTGATAAAGAAATGGAAGCCGGTGATATTGCACTGAGAACGCGCAAGGGAGAAGACTTGGGTAAAATGTCTGTTGACGCTTTTGTAGAGAAGCTGACTACAGAGATTAAAAACCGGGTTTAAGCCAGATTAAGCGATAAGAATAATTTTCGGAGGAACATACTATTAAAGTAGGAAAGAAAACATTACCTGCAAACCGTCCTAACAGGATAAACGAAGAAATTAACCTGCCAGAGGTAAGGTTAATTGGTTTGGAAGGTGAGCAGCTGGGTGTAGTAAGTATTGCTGAAGCCAATCGTTTGGCTGAAGAAAGTGGTGCCGATTTAGTTGAGATCAGCCCAACTGCCGAACCGCCAGTATGTAAGTTGATGGACTACGGTAAGTTCCTGTTTGAAAAGAGTAAAGCTCTGAAAGAGCAGAAGAAGAAGCAAAAACAGATCCAGATTAAGGAAATAAAATTCCGGCCTGGAACTGATGAAGGCGATTACCAGGTAAAACTACGCAACCTGCGTCGCTTCATTGAAGAGGGTGACAAAGCTAAAGTAACGCTACGTTATCGTGGTCGTGAAATGGCGCATCTTGACATTGGTATTGATATGTTAAATCGGATTAAAGAAGATTTATCAGACATTGCCTTGTGTGAATCTTTCCCTTCACGGGTGGAAGGTCGCCAGATGATCATGATGCTGGCCCCAAATAAGAAGTAATAGGTGCTTTCAAGTGTAACCCTGCACTGCGAAGTGTAGGGTTGACGCCTTATTATTCGTTGTAATTTAACAATGCGAGTTTTTAACTATGCCAAAGATGAAAACCAATAAAGGTGCTGCGAAGCGTTTCAAGAAAACCGCTTCTGGTAGCTTTAAACGTAAGCAATCACACCTTCGCCACATCCTGACGAAGAAGACCTCTAAGCGTAAGCGTCAGTTAGGTCCAAAAACCTTAGTCGCTAAAGTAGACATTGCCGGCTTAGTCCGTTGCATGCCATACGCATAATTAATTAGGAGTCTGACATGCCAAGAGTAAAACGTGGTGTAACGGCGCGCGCGCGTCATAAGAAGGTGTTAAACCAGGCCAAAGGTTACTACGGTGCCCGCAGTCGTGTTTATCGTGTTGCTTTCCAGGCCGTTATTAAAGCCGGCCAATATGCTTACCGTGACCGTCGTCAACGTAAGCGTCAGTTCCGTCAACTGTGGATCGCGCGTATCAACGCAGCGTCACGCATGAATGGTTTATCTTATAGCCGTTTCATTGATGGCCTGAAAAAAGCCTCAGTAGAAATCGACCGTAAGATTTTAGCTGACATCGCAGTATTCGATAAAGCAGCATTTACTGCTTTAGTGAGCAAAGCGAAACAAGCCTTAGCAGCGTAATTTACGCCGTAATAAAAAAGCCACCGCAAGGTGGCTTTTTTTATGTCTGTGACCCGTCCTAAATAAAGTTGACACTTTCCAGCTTCTTTTTGGAGAGTGTAATGAAAACAAGTAATAAACGAACTCAGCGGGATTACTCACTGG
>NZ_JANUEM010000010.1 GCF_024809855.1 Rheinheimera pacifica | reverse complement strand
ATTTCACCGTGTTAACCACCACCGTGAAGCGAGGGCGCCATTTTAGTGATTTAAACCAGTCTGTCAAGCGTCTTTTTAAAAGATTTTTGCGACCCATTTTGACTCACCTGAAGCACCCAAACTGCAGCGCCCCGTGGCATGGCGCGCATTATAGGGCCTTTTAGGAGACCTGCAAGCGGTTATTTAGTAAATAATACGGTTTTACGTGCTGTTTGCTTACTAAATGGGCTTTTTGCATGTTTTAGATACAAATTGAGTGCAAACAAGCTGTTGTTTATGGTTGCGGTTTATTACCTAACCGCTAAGATAAGGCTGCTTTATCTTATTAAAGCATTCCGATAAATAGAACTAAGTGCTTAGGATATTATTATGTTACCCACTTTACGTGCTTCTTTGCCTTATACACTGGCATTAGCAGTGTTGGCTTATCTTGGCTTTGCCTTTCTTCCTGTGCTGGGGTTTACACAGGAAATTTTCGTGGTAATTGGTATATTGTTAGCTGGCATATTGGTGCCGGTGTTAGTGGATGTGAAAGGTCGTGCCGGCGTAGCCGCTTCAACTTCGCCTTTAACTGACTACAAAGGTGATACGACTACTTTATATGTAGGTAACCTGCCTTATCGCGCCAACGAAGATGCTGTAAAAGAGTTATTCCAGCGTTTTGGTGTTGTCGTTAATGTGCGTTTAATGAAAGACCGGCAAACTGGCCGTCGCCGTGGTTTTGGTTTCGTTGAGGTTGCGGCTAAAGATGGCGATAAAATGATCCAGAAGTTAAATGACTTTAATTTTCAGGAACGCACATTAAAAGTGCGTGAAGCAAAAGAACGTCAGGATGCTGACGACACTGAAGAGTAAGCATTAGTAATCAGACGAGGGAAGCGTTGGCTTCCCTTTTTTAATGCTAATTAGCGCCCTGCGAATATTCGTGGTTGGCTCAAACGGTTCCGTGTCTTAAAATAGCCGTTTTGGTTAAGCAGAGCGATAAATGAGCGTAGGTCAGGTTTTCCCCGAGCAGTATTCACAGCAACTTGAAGATAAAGTTACCGCTGTACAGCAGTTGCTATCCGATTTTAGTGCTCCAGCAGCAGAAATCTTCCGCTCTGCAGCTGATCATTACCGTTTACGGGCAGAATTCCGCATTTGGCACAACGGTGATGATATTTATCATGCAATGTTTGACTCGCAAACACGCGACAAGGTACGTATTGACCATTTTCCGGTAGCCTGCCGCACTATTGCCGATTTTATGCCAGTGCTGCTGGCAAATATTCAGTTTAACCACGAGCTGCGCTATAAACTATATCAGGTAGATTATTTAGCTACCCTGTCCGGCGAGTTGCTGGTTTCACTTATTTATAAGCGGCCATTAACCAACAGTTGGCTGGAGCAGGCTAAGCAACTGACGGATAAACTGGCCGGGCAATATAATGTGAAGTTTCTTGGCCGTTCGCGTAAGCAAAAGCTGATGGTAAGCACCGACTACGTAACGGAGCAATTCGACTTTAATGGCAAGCTTTTACAGTATCAACAGGTAGAGGGCAGCTTTACTCAGCCTAACGGTGAAGTAAACCGGCATATGTTGGGCTGGGCAAAAAAGATCGCTCAGCAACTGTCCGGAGATTTACTGGAGCTATATTGCGGCAACGGTAACTTCTCTATCGCTCTGGCACCCAGTTTTAATAAGGTGGTTGCTACTGAGATCTCCCGCACCTCGATCAAGTCGGCGCAGTATAATATAGCGCTGAACAACGTAGATAATTTACAGGTGCTGCAAATGTCCGCTGAGGATGTAGCCGCAGCGCTCTTGCAGGGCACTAAGCTAAAACAACTGGATTTAACAGACATGCAACTGAATACTGTACTGGTAGATCCACCACGTGCAGGCCTGGATACCGGCACCGAACAACTGGTCAGCCGCTTTAACGATATTATTTATATTTCCTGCAACCCGCAAACGCTGGCACATAACTTACAAAGTCTGACTAAAACACACGACATAGTGCAATTGGCCGTATTTGATCAGTTTCCCTACACCCACCATATTGAAAGCGGTGTCTGGCTGCATAAACGCCAGAGCTGAGCAAATCCGCTGCACATCAGGTTTTAAACTTACGTCCTGAGCCAGCGGCACCATGGGTAAGCCAACGTAATTGGGTAATGGTGCGGCTGGTTAAATAGTTATACTGCTCTGGGGGTGCGTCCAGTGCATCAGCTCCGGCATGAAAAACCAATATTACCATGGCTTCTGCCTGTGCTCTGGCTAACTCGTCTGGGCAGGTGGTTTCCTTACGCAAATACTCGGCAAGTTCAGCAACGAAATGTTGGATCTCGCGGGCCACTGCGCCCCTGAATGCAGCAGAAGTACCCGAACGTTCGCGCAACAATAAACGAAACACGTTACTGTTGCCGGTAACAAACTCCATAAAAGTTTCAATAGAGGTGCGAATAACACTACCGTTTTTCTCAATACGTTGCCGCGCCTGGCGCATTAACTGGCGTAGCATCAAACCAGCTTCGTCTACCAGGGTAAGGCCCAATTCATCCATATCAGCAAAATGCCGATAAAACGATGTAGGCGCTATACCCGCCTCGCGTGCTACTTCACGTAAGCTTAAGCTGGCAAAGCTTTTATCAGCGCTCAATTGAGAAAAAGCGGCATTTATAATAGCGCGGCGGGTGCGCTCTTTCTGCTCGGCTCTGGACACAGATATTCCTTTATTCAGCGAAAAGCACTATTTTATACCTTGACCCGGGGGTTGTGACCAGTAGAATGAGCGAACAGTTGTAAGCTAAAGTGGAATTTATGAAAAAAGCGCCCATTATCTGGACTAACGTTCTGCTGTTTTCCATCACAACCCTGATTGCTGCCATCGGTGTGCCCTGGTATGCATTAACTATTGGTTTTGGTTGGTTCGAGATTATTGCCACCATTATATGCTTAGGCTATTGCGGTATGTCTATCACCGCAGGCTATCACCGGCTATGGGCCCACAAAACTTATGACGCGCATCCTGCATTACAATGGCTCTATGCTATTGGCGGCGCTTTTGCCCTGCAAAACAGTGCGCTGCACTGGTCGGCTGACCATCGCGTGCATCACCGTCATGTCGATCACAATGATAAAGACCCTTACTCTGCCGGCCGTGGTTTCTGGTATAGCCATATTGGCTGGATGCTGCGTGATTATGAAAATGTAGAAAAACCAGACTACAACAATGTACGTGATCTGCAGAAAAACCCGATTGTAATGTGGCAACATCGCAACTACTTGTGGCTGACGATAGTAACTAACTTTGGTATCCCATTATTACTAGGTATTATCAGTGGCAATATTCTGGGCATGTTATTACTAGCCGGTGTGCTGCGGCTGGTATTAAGCCATCATTTTACTTTCTTTATTAACTCATTGGCGCATATCTGGGGCTCACAGCCTTACACAGAAAAAAATTCTGCCCGCGATAACGGTATACTGGCTTTTGTTACCTATGGTGAGGGGTATCACAACTTCCATCATATCTTTGAGTATGATTATCGTAATGGTATTAAGTGGTACCAATTTGACCCAACAAAATGGTTTATCAAATCAGCTTCCTGGTTAAAGTTAACGGCCAACCTTAGGGTTGTTCCTGAAGAAAGGATTGAGCAAGCCAGATTGCAAATGCAACTTAAACGGGCACAGGATAATGTGCGTAAGCGGCCAAATGCAGAACAATTGCTACAGTTATTACAGCATGAGTATGAACTGTTACTGGCCAGAATGCAGGATTACTACAGTATAAAGAAACAGTTATTGCT
The DNA here is from genome assembly GCF_024809855.1 of Rheinheimera pacifica. GTDB lineage: Bacteria > Pseudomonadota > Gammaproteobacteria > Enterobacterales > Alteromonadaceae > Alishewanella > Alishewanella pacifica_A. Next base: position 160,427 of record NZ_JANUEM010000010.1, on the reverse strand, counting down.
ACAACGCAAAGACAAGTTGGTAGCACAGTATCAAGCTGTTGATTTTAAAAATAAATATAATGAATTCAAACAACATTTACAGCAACAGCAGCAGCACTGGCAGCGATTGGTAGATGCTTTTGCTTAACCAAAAAAGAGACTTCGGTCTCTTTTTTTGTATCTAATACCTGATATGCTCAGACTTAAGTCAGTTAAATCAGTGAGATTATCCACGTGAGTGCAAAAAAAACGACCCCGAAAAAAGCCAGCTTTGATTTTGATGCCATTGTTATAGGTACCGGCCCTGGTGGTGAAGGGGCGGCCATGTATCTGGCCAAAAGCGGGCTTAAAGTAGCGGCGATTGAGCGTTACCATGCTGTCGGCGGTGGTTGCACACATTGGGGTACTATCCCTTCAAAGGCGCTACGCCACTCGGTTAGCCGTCTGATAGAATTTAATGAAAACCCTTTGTTTCAACTGGATGAACAACATACCAAACTTACTTTTTCGCAAATTTTAAAACATGCCGCCGGCGTTATCCGCAAACAAGTACGCCTCAGAACCGGTTTTTATGACCGTAATCTGGTAAAAATATACCAGGGCGAAGCCCGTTTTATTGATAACCACAATCTGAGTATCAGCAGTGATGATGGCAGTTGCTTTGAGCTTAGTGCCAAAACCATTGTAATTGCCACCGGCTCACGCCCCTACCGGCCTACGGAAGTCAACTTTAACCACGACAGGATCTATGACTCAGATACCATCTTGTCATTACAACACGATCCCAAGCATATTATTATTTACGGCGCAGGGGTTATAGGCTGTGAATATGCTTCGATTTTCCGCGGCTTAGGTGTTCGGGTAGATCTGGTAAATACCCGTGACCGGTTGCTGTCGTTTATGGATACCGAGATTTCAGATTCACTAAGTTACCATTTCTGGAACTCTGGTATGACTATCCGCCATGGCGAAGAATTTGATCGCATTGAAGGTAAAGATGACGGCGTAGTACTGCACCTAAAATCCGGCAAGAAAATGAAAGCTGATTGTTTTTTGTTTGCCAATGGCCGCACCGGTAATACTGACATGTTGAATTTAGCTGCAATAGGCCTGGAATCAGACAGCCGCGGCCTGGTTAAAGTAAATAAACAGTATCAAACCAGCATAGATAACATTTATGCCGTTGGCGATGTTATTGGCTACCCCAGCTTAGCCAGTGCAGCATACGATCAGGGTCGTTTAGCAGGCGAAGCCATTGTTAAAGGCAACCTGGATGGCCACTTGATTGCCGACATCCCTGCAGGTATTTATACCATCCCGGAAATGAGCTCTGTTGGCAAAACGGAGCAGGAACTTACTGCAGCAAAAATTCCATATGAAGTAGGCCGCGCCCAGTTTAAACATCTGGCCCGCGCGCAAATTGCCAATACCAGTGTGGGCAGTTTAAAACTGTTATTTCATCGCGATACCTTAGAGATACTTGGTATTCATTGTTTTGGTGAACGTGCTGCAGAAATTGTACACATTGGCCAGGCAATTATGATGCAGAAAAATGGCGGCAATACTCTGGAGTATTTTGTGCATACTACTTTTAACTACCCCACTATGGCAGAAGCATACCGGGTAGCAGCACTGAATGGCCTTAACCGGCTTTTTTAGCCATAACATAATGATATTTAATGACTAAATAATTTAATTTCGTTGCTATATATATTTTTGTTTTGCCTGATAAATCGTTGTAAACTCAATTGCATAATAATTAAACAAATAGTTTACGGGAAAGTTTTATGCTGCAACTTCGGTATAGTTTGGCATTATTGTGGCTGATAATTTCATTTCAGGTACAGGCTGATTTCCCCACAGCAAAAGCATTATTCGAGCAACAGGAATACGCAAAGGCCAAACCAAAGCTTGAGTCTCTGGCAGAGCTTGGCCACCTGGAGGCCCAGTATTTATTATCAAGAATGTATGCTGAGGGTTTAGGTGTAGATGCAGATATAAAACTCGCCTACGCCTGGACCCTGATTGCCCGTGACGCTAAACACCCGTTAGCAGATAAACAATATCAGGAACTACGCACCAAACTTCCTTCACGCTTGGCTGGTAAAGAAGTGTATATCGCGCTAAACAACCAATACGGCAAACAGGCTCTGTCAGGTAACCTGTATCCAAGTGCCAACCGTTATGTCAATACCAGCAGCAGGTTAAAAATACTGCATCAGCCAGAACCTAAATATCCATCTTATTTCGAGCGCGCAGGTGTCGCCGCATGGGCTGTGGTCCATTACGATGTGACAGAAGATGGCACAATAGAAAACGCTAATGTAGTTGCCAGTTTTCCCATTGATGGGATTAATGAATATGTGCTGGATGCTATTAAAAGCTGGCGGTTTGAACCGCCCAAAGATTTATACGGCGTCCCCGTTCGGATGGAATTACAATCACATACCTTCAGAGTAAAAAGCTCTGCAGGGGCACAAGCCCGCAAATTTCAGCGCGACAGCCAGGAGTATACCGATGCCATTTTGGCCGCAGCTAAAGCTGAATCTGCTAAATATCAGTACCTGCACGCAGTGTTGGCAGAAAATAATATTGTTACCGACCCCTCCCCTGTTAACTGGTATCTGCAAGCTGCCATTAACGGGTACCAGCCTGCCCAGTATCGTCTGGCGCAATGCTTAATTACCGGCAATGGCTGTGATAAAGACCCAAGCAAAGCGTTGAACTGGCTGGCGATTTCGGCAGACAGCGGCGATGCAAAAGCGGCCTATTTACTGGCTCAGGAGCTGCTGGACAGTAATAACGTTAATTATAACCCGCGTAAAGCTGCCGGTTATCTGGAAAGCGCCGCACAGCAACATTACATACCTGCAATAACCGAGTATGCCTCTTTGCTGGCGATGTCTGATGATCCTACGTTACGGGATCCGGAAAAAGCCATCAAACTGGCCGAGCAAGGCCGTACTGCAGATGCAGCCAACCCAACTCTGTTGTCTATTCTGGGTATTGCGTTTATTGAACTGGGCCAGCAAAGCCGTGGCGAATCAATGCTCAAGCAAGCAATAGAAGAAGCAAAACGGCGTAACTGGAGCATTGAAAATTATGAAGATTTACTCGCCGATTACCAAACTGTCGCAACCAGCACAAACTAACAATATTTTAGCATGTTAAGATCCCCCCGGCTTAATACCGGGGGGATCCTGCTTATTCAGCCAACTCAGTATTCATATGATATGTGCGGCTAAACGCATGAACAGCATCAATAAAGACACTGACGCGTTCAGGATCTACATCCGGTGTTATGCCATGGCCCAGATTAAACACATGACCTGTTCCCTGACCAAAACCATCCAGTATCATTTGCACTTCCTGACGGATACGCTCTGGTGAACCTAACAAAATTGACGGGTCCATATTGCCTTGCAACGCCACTTTATCGCCAACACGAACTTTTGCATCACCGATATTGATGGTCCAGTCCAGCCCCAGCGCGTCGCAGCCGGTATTAGCAATGGCTTCCAGCCACATACCACCATTCTTGGTAAACAGCGTTACCGGCACTTTACGGCCGTCTGCTTCACGGGTTAAACCGTTGACTATTTGCTGCATATAGCCCAGCGAAAACTCCTGGTAATCACGCGGCGTTAACACTCCGCCCCAGGTATCAAAAATCATCACCGATTGAGCACCCGCAGCTATTTGCGCATTCAGATATAACACGACACTTTGCGCCAGCTTATCCAGCAACAGATGCAAGGCCTCTGGCTCGCTAAACATCATCTTTTTGATGGTACCAAAGGTTTTGCTACTGCCGCCTTCAACCATATAGGTAGCTAAAGTCCAGGGGCTGCCGGAAAAGCCAATTAACGGCACACTGCCATTCAGTTCACGGCGGATAGTACGCACTGCATCCATCACATAGCGCAGTTCCTGCTCTGGATCCGGCACAGGCAGATTGGCAATATCAACAAAATCGCGTACTGGCCGTTGGAATTTCGGGCCTTCGCCTTCGCCAAAATAGAGCCCAAGGCCCATGGCATCAGGAATGGTCAGAATATCACTGAATAAAATTGCTGCATCCAGTGCATAACGGCGTAACGGCTGTAATGTCACTTCACACGCCAGCTCCGGATTTTTGCACAGCGACATAAAATCACCTGCCTGTGCTCTGGTTGCACGGTATTCAGGTAAATAACGCCCTGCTTGTCGCATCATCCAAACCGGTGTTCTGTCTACCGGCTGTTTGAGTAAAGCTCTGAGGTACCTATCATTTTTTAATTGCATAGTTTGTCCGCCATTCACAGGATTGGCGCTATTTTAACACTCTGTAGCCGCAGCGACCATGTTTTCGCTGTAAATGCTACGTTCAGGTTTTTTATGCTAGGCGCTTGTCATCAACAAATCGATCTGCTATAACATTGCTGCGCTAGTGAAGAATAACAAGCAAGAAGCCTGTTTAAACGGGACCATGCAAACCATTTAGTTAAGCCACTTTATGTGGCTTTTTTATTTGCTGCCATTCATGGCGCAGCCCCCTTCGGGCCACCGCTTTGCATTGTTAAAAATCTTTCCGGACGTTTTTATTTGCCTGCAATTTGCTGCAACTGCTGAATAATTTGCCCTGATAATGTTTGTACTGGCGGCACCTCTGGTAAAGAAGCCAAATCAAACCAATGCGCTTCTTCTATTTCTTGTGGCTGGCAGACAATATCACCGCCGGCATAGTCAGCAATAAAGCCTGTCATTAATGAATGCGGAAACGGCCACGGCTGGCTGCCAACATAGCGTAAATTAGTGATCTCAACACCTACCTCCTCTTTTACCTCGCGTACAGCCGCCTGCTCCAGCGTTTCAGCAGATTCAACAAAACCTGCCAGAATAGAAAAAAAACCTTTACGGTGCCGGCTGGAGCGCGCCAGCAAGATTTGTTTGTCTTTTACAATACCCACCAACACACAAGGCGCTATGCGGGGATAACAGCGATGGCCACATTTGCTACATAACGCTGCCAGCTCCCAACTGACCAGGCTCATAGCACTGCCGCATTGGCCGCAAAAGCGATGGGTTTGTAAAAATAATGCTACCTGCACCGCTCTGGCTGCCAGATGGAATAATTGCTCTCCTTCGTTTAGCAAGTCTCTTGGCGATACCCAATCATTTTCATCTGCAATATGGTCATGGTTAACCAGCAAATAGGCTTGTTGGCCTGCCAGCTCACCAAGCCGGCATATCTGCTCAGGCTCTGCTGAAAGGGTTAATGCGCTTAGCTTGCCTTGCGGGAGCTTACGCGCAGCATTAACCCAGATACGGCCCCGATTCACAACAAACCAGAGCCCGTGCTGATTTGGCGTTAAGCTGATACTGTGTTTGATCATAAGTGGTTCTCTGCTGTACCCTGTAGTTCGCGCTATCATAATGCCGTTCACTGGGCTGACCAATAAAAAAACGGTTGATCTTTCGTGCGAAATTCATTTAATTAGAGTTAACTGCAGCAAAAGCTGCATTGAAGGAGAAGGCAATGTACACCCGTGTGCAGACCGCGCGACAAAAATGGGGTGGTTCGCTTACCGCCATAGACAACTGGCTGGATGAGCGCCAACAACTTATTGTCAGTTATTGTAAGCTGGCTGCATTACCGCCTTTTGACAACAAACGCACTACTTTGCCTACGCAAATCGCAGTGCAGGAGTTTTGCCAACTGCTGGTAGATTATTTATCTGCCGGACATTTCGAAGTTTATGAACGTATTGTTTCTGAATGCGCGGTAAACGGCACAGACAGCCGCAAACTGGCTGACAGCCTGTATCCGAAAATTGCTGTTTCTACTGATCTGGCACTGAATTTTAATGATTTATACGCTGACCATCTGAGTACAAGAGATAGTGCAGCATTTGATCGTGAGTTGTCTGAACTGGGCCAGGCACTGGAAGAGCGCTTTGCTTACGAAGATGAACTTATTAACACTCTGTATGAAAAGCACACTGACAGTAATGTTTCTGCCTGAGCAAGCTAGAATAACAACCACCCTCAAGCTGGTTTAAGCTTAAATAAAGCAGCGCCAGAGGGTGCTGTTTTCGTCTGTGATACTTATAAGTTCCCTACTGATTTCTTGTTAAACTGCCCCCCTAAGATTACAAGCCACAAAATAAACACTATAAAAACCTTAATGAAACTTTTTTTACAAAATAACTACTCTTAGCTAAGATTCTCTCTGAACTTATCTTAAGGTGAGTTCTGTACCTGCTAGTTGTCTGGTGAAAACCGAGCCAGCCATGTTGTCAGTAGTAATTTGTAAAAATAACAATAAGGAATACTGCATGCGCTCCTATTCAACGATATACCTGAGTGTGCTTGGTGCTATCACCTTTGCACCAACAGCGACTCAAGCTCAAGACACAACAGCCGATAAAAGTGTTGAACGTATCGAGGTAACAGGCAGCCGGATTAAGCAAACAGAGCTTGAAGGCCGCAGCCCGGTACAAATTCTGGACCGCGATGCCATTGACCGTTCGGGTTTATCTTCAATTGGCGATATTATTCAAAATATTACCGCTTCCGGTTCTGCGCTGAATACTAAATTCAACTCCAGCGGCAATTTCGGTTTTCCGCCCGATGGTGGTGGAGTTGGCGCCGGTGCCACTACAGTTGATTTACGCCACCTCGGTGCTAAGCGTGTTCTGGTACTTGTTGACGGGATTCGCTGGGTAAATGAAAGCTCAGCATCCGGGGTGGGCGGCGTGGTAGACTTAAATACCATTCCACTGGCAATTGTTGAACGCATTGAGGTGCTGGAAGACGGTGCCTCATCAATTTATGGTTCAGATGCCATAGCAGGTGTGGTTAACATTATTACCCGCCGCTCAGCAGTTGGTGCAACTGTTAGCACCAGCTTTGGCCAATTTAGTAAAGGTGATGGTGATACCAGCACTTTTGAACTAAGTTTTGGCGGCGAAAGTGACAAACACAGCTATTTTATGGCGGCCAGCTACAACGAACAAAAGTCTGTTGCTGCAGACACCAGAGCTCAATCCAGTCTGCCAGTACCTGGCACCGGCCTGGCTTTTGGCAGCTCAGCTATTCCTGGCGGCCGTTTTATTATCAATGATCCCAATACCGGCGCTTCATTAGATTTAGTACCAAACGCCGGCATTACCAGCCCGAATTACGATCCCACCCTCGGCGATAGCTGTGATCGCACCGATGACTTTCACTGCTTCACCACAGCAGATCGCTTTAACTATTCCAGTTATAACCTGCTGCAGACACCGAACAAAAGAGTGTCACTTTACGCTCAGCAACGTTATGAATTTACACCGGATACCAACTGGTACCTACGCGCTTTATACAATCAGCGCAGCAGCGTAAATCAGGCAGCCGCTGAACCTATGTTTATTGGCACTTTCTCGCCAAGCAACTACTGGATGGATAATTTGACCATAGCGGCTGACAATCCATACAACCCATTTGGTTTTGACCTGATAGCATCAGGCGACGATCCCAACCTGATACTGGCAGGCAAACGCCCGCTTGAAGGCGGAGCCAGACGCTTTAAGCAGAGTGTAGACACCTTCTATATTGGCTCAGGTATTGAAGGCCAGCTTGAATTAGCCGGTAACCTGTATTACTGGGATGTCAACGCTGCTTATAGCACCAACCGCGCCAAGCAGGATAACTTCGGCAGTTACAATGCAAGGCGTATTGCTACCGCACTGGGGCCTTTGGCAACTTGCCAGGCGGATCCGGCTTGTGTACCGCTAAATATCTTCGGGGTTGGCAGCATCACCACCGATATGCTTGGTTATATTCAACCGGTTGTCCGCGATACCAGCGAAAACAAACTTAGTTTGTATTCCGCCAACATTACCGGCGACATTATAGAGTTACCCGCCGGAGCACTTAGCTTTGCATCAGGTTGGGAGTATCGCAAATACACCGGCGAATACATGCCGGATGCCCTTACTGTAGCAGGCGAATATAATGGCGTAGTATCTTCGCCTACCTCAGGCTCACTTAATGTTAACGAACTCTTTGTTGAACTAAACGTACCCTTACTGGCCGATATGCCGCTGGCAAAACAGTTAGACCTCAGCCTGGCCAGCCGCTACTCTGATTACTCTACTTTTGGTAGCGAAACAACCAGCAAAGTAGGTTTCCGTTGGCTGATGCAAGATGAATTGCTGTTTCGCGGCAGTTGGTCTGAAGGCTTCCGTGCGCCTAATATCGGCGAATTATTCGGCGCCGCCAGTGGCTATGATGCAGTATTATCCGATCCCTGCTCCACTCCAACAGCCGCAGTTGCAGCAAACTGTGCAGCACTTGGTGTACCAGCAAACTATCAGCAGCCGAATCCGCAAATCAGTGTTGTTACCGGTGGTAATCGCGAGCTGGCACCAGAAACCTCCACCAGTTACAACCTTGGCATGGTATACAGCCCGGAATACGCCAGCTCAGTATCCTGGTCAGAGCGTTTAGATATTGGTATCAGTTGGTATCAACATGAACTTAAAGGCGCCATTCAGGCGCTGGACGCGCAAACCCAGCTTAATTTGTGTGTGCAAACGCTGTCTGACACCTTTTGTGATGGTATCGGCCGTAACCAGTTGGGGGCGATTGATCAGTTTAATAATACTCTGACCAATATTGGCAGTATAGAAACCTCCGGCCTGGATTTCGATATTGGTTGGTTATTACCCCAAACTGCGTTCGGACAATTCAATGTCAGGTTAAGAGCAACCCTGGTTGAAGACTATACAGTGCTTGATGCCAACGGCCAGCGTCAGCCGAAAACTGTCGGTATTGAAGTGAATGATACGGCCATTCCAGAGTGGAGCGGTAACTTAGCTCTGAACTGGCAACATGAAGCCTGGCAAGCCAGCTGGACAATGCGTTACACCAGTGATTTAGAAGAAAGCTGTGGCGATGCAGCCAGTTTTGCAGTTTGCCGAAACAACCCGTCTACCGGCCAGAACCGTCTTGGCAGCACGACATACCATGATGCGCAGGTCAGTTGGAGTACAGATGCAATACTGTCTGGTATGCAATTAAGCTTTGGTGTTAATAACCTGTTTGGCAAAGAGCCACCAATTTGCTTGTCATGCTCACTGAACGGTTACGACCCATCAACCTATGATATGCCAGGTAGCCGTTATTGGTATCTGCGTGCATCCTTTAGTATTTAATAGCATCTGATAGCAAAGCCCCGCGATGCGGGGCTTCTTCATAACAGAGTAATGTATTAATTTTGTGCGTATTGCCGTTCAAGGCGGCTGACTTTTAGTTCTAAGCCCGCCAGCGAGGCTTTTTCTGCGGCAATTTTCTCGTTGTATAGCTGCTCGGTACGAGCAATTTTTTGTTGTACAAAAGCCTTGCCAAATAGGCAAGTTAAGCCAGGTATTTATTTAAACTACTGTAGTGCGTTTTCAGACACTCCTGTCTACCTCTGTTGCGTTTTAATCCAGCAAGGCTTTTTTCATAAAATTAGGCCAAGCAGACGCGGCTTTATGCACTTCGGCATTGTAGTAATCGGTATTAAACGGTGCCTGGGCAGCATCTGCCTCACGAAAGCCATTAAAGGCAGCACCTTTACGCGCCAGAGTGCAGGTCCACCAGCCAGACGGATATACCATTTGCGGGAACAGCAACGTTTGCAAAGCATCAAACCCGGCATCCAGCATAGCACTACGCATATCTTTAAGTAACGGCATATGGATCAGTGGCGACTCGCTCTGCTGCACCAAGATACCACCATGGCGCAATGCTTTACGGCAACTGTCATAAAATGCCCGGTTAAACAGCCCTTCGCCCGGCCCGATAGGATCAGTAGAGTCAACAATAATAACATCCACTGACTCCGGCGCTGCTTCACGCATGTATTTAATACCGTCGTCAAACTTCAGGGTTGCGCGAGGGTCGTTGTTTGAGGCACATAATTCCGGAAAATACTTTTCGGCCATCCGCGTAACCTGCTCATCAATATCAATTTGCGTTACGCTTTCCACGCCGGGGTGCTTTAATACTTCACGCAGGGTGCCGCAATCACCACCACCGATGATCACCACATTTTTCGGGTTGGCATGGGTAAACAATACCGGATGACTAAGCATTTCGTGGTAGAGAAAGTTGTCACGGCTGCTGAGCATAATAACGCCGTCAATCACCATCAGGTTACCAAAATGGGTGGTTTCAAACATCTCAATTTTCTGAAACGGCGACTGAACCTCATCCAGTTTCTTCGTGATAGCCAAACCAAAGGCGCTGCCGCTGGGGGCGAAAATTTCAGTGAACCAATTGTTGTCGCCAGACATAGTATTACCCTCAAAACAAAATAGCCGCATATTTTGCCTGCTTGCGCCGCCAAGGACAAATATTTCGATGTTTTTTGCTGCAGCTTTACCGTATTGGCCTTAAACTATGCACATCTTAATTTTAAAGGAACGACAATGGCCGACTGGGGTACTGAAAAAGCACGCTCTATCTATAACGTAGCGGTATGGAGTGAAGGATATTTTGATGTTAATACTGATGGTAATCTGGTGGCTTATCCGGATCAGGATCACAGTAAAACAGGCATCAGTTTTCCTGAGCTTACTGCACGTTTTAAAGAGGAAGGCTTAACCTTACCTGTGCTGGTGCGTTTTACTGACATTCTGCAACACCGGGTGGATACGCTGATTAAATCTTTCCAGCGTGCCAAGGCAGAAAAAGAGTATCAGGGCCAGTACACTGCTGTTTACCCGATTAAAGTAAACCAGCAGTTCTCAGTAGTAAAACGTCTTATCAGCCACGACAGCGATAAAGTAGGCCTTGAAGCAGGCAGTAAACCCGAGCTGATGGCTATATTAGGTGTTACTGATCAGCCATTGCAGATTGTCTGCAACGGTTACAAAGACAGCGAATTTCTGCGTTTGGCCACTATCGGCCAGATGATGGGCCACACTGTTTACGTGGTAGTAGAAAAACTGTCTGAACTAAAAACCCTGCTGCGTGAAATTGATAATTTAGGCACTGCACCACGTATTGGTATCCGTATCCGTTTAAATTCGGTGGGTAAAGGCAAGTGGCAAAACACCGGCGGTGAAAAAGGCAAGTTTGGCTTAACCGCAACCCAGGTGCTGCAGGCCATTGATGTCCTGCGCGATGCCGGCAAGCTGGATCTGTTGCAACTGGTACATTTTCATATCGGCTCACAAATTGCCAATATTCGTGATATCCACAACGCCATTCGTGAATGTGCCCGCCACTATGCTGAACTGCGTACTTTAGGTGTGCCCATCAGTACTGTCGATGTGGGTGGTGGCCTGGGTGTTGACTACGAAGGCTCTAAATCACGTTCGGCCTGTTCAATGAACTACACCATGTACGAATATGCCCGTAATGTGGTTAATGGTTTAAAAGAAGTCTGTGACGAGTACGACCTGCCCCACCCGAACATTATTACCGAATCAGGCCGGGCTATGACAGCACACCACGCCGTGCTGGTAACCGATGCCATTGATATTGAGCGCGCACCGGGCCTGGTCAATTTACCGGAGCCAAGTGAAGATTCGCCAACAGTGATCCTTGGCCTGTGGGAAGCTTACCAAAATGTTACGCCACGCACGGCAATTGAAGCCTATCACGATGCGGTGCACTACTTTACCGACGCCCATGCCCAGTATGTGCATGGCCTGCTGACATTAAAAGACTGGTCGCTGCTGGAGCAAATTTACTTTGCTACCATTAACAAAGTAAAAGCCAATCTGGACATGACAGCACGTTCGCACCGCTCTATTCACGACGAGCTGAATGAAAAACTGGCAGATAAGTTATTCGTTAACTTCTCGCTGTTCCAATCCATGCCCGACGCCTGGGGTATTGACCAGTTGTTCCCGGTAATGCCGCTGGAACGGATGAATGAGCCGCTGGATCATCGCGCCATTATTCAGGATATTACCTGCGACTCAGACGGCCAGCTGAAAAGCTACGCTGATGGTAACGGGATTGAACCCAGCCTGCCGCTGCCTTTATATAAAGAAGATGAACAGTACCTGCTGGGTATGTTTATGGTGGGCGCCTATCAGGAAATTTTAGGCGATTTACACAACCTGTTTGGCGACACTGACTCTGTACACGTGGAATTAACCGACGATGGTAGTTATAAACTGACCAATATCATTAAAGGTGATACGGTAGCTGATGTACTGCGTTATGTGCAGTTTGACGCGAATAAGCTGATAGCGTCATACAGCAAACAGCTGGCCAAACTTGATATGACTGCCAGCAAAAGAGATGAACTGTTGGATGAACTGAAAGCCGGTGTTTATGGTTACACCTATTTTGAAGATTAAGGTAAACTAGCTACTCATCGGACATGTTAACAGCAGGCTCGCCTGCTGTTATTATTTTTAGCAGCCGAAAACTTCGGCCAGCCACAAATACCAGGTGTTGTTATGCTACATTTTTTACCCCGCCCGCTAACGGGCACACTTTCAATGCTGCTTTATATTGTCAATACGCTGTTTTGGTGTGTACCCATTATGCTGCTGGCTATATTGAAATTGCCGCCGGTTACCCGCTGGCAAAGCTGGATGACTTACCTGCTGGATGCCTGTGCCGTGGCCTGGATCAGTGTCAACAACTTCACTACCCGGCTGTTTACCCGTATTCGCTGGCAAGTATCAGGCCTTGAAACGCTATCACTTAAAGACTGGTATCTGGTGTTGGCCAATCATCAATCCTGGGCTGATATTCTGGTACTGCAAAAAGTATTTAACCGCAATATTCCGTTTATTAAGTTTTTTCTGAAAAAAGAACTGCTATACGTACCCTTCTTAGGCATGTGTTGGTGGGCGCTGGACTTTCCCTTTATGAAGCGTTACAGCAAAAGCTTTTTGCAAAAAAATCCGCACTTGCAGGGCAAAGATATCGAAACCACACGCAAGGCGTGCCATAAGTTTCGCTTTAAACCGGCCGCAATTATGAATTTTGTCGAAGGTACCCGCTTCACCCCGGAAAAACATCGCCAGCAACAATCGCCGTACCGCAATCTGCTAAAACCCAAAGCCGGTGGCGTGGCTTTTGTACTGGGAGCTATGGGCGATCAGTTGCATAAAATTCTCGACATCACTATCTATTACCCTAAAGGAATTCCAAGTTTCTGGGACTACATCTCCGGCAAAGTGCGCGATATTACCGTGCAGATCCGGGTACTGCCTATAACACCCGAACTGCTGGGCGACTATAACGACAGCCAGTACCGCGAGCGGTTTCAACAATGGATCAACCAGTTGTGGCAACATAAAGATCAGCAACTCACTGCGCTGAAACAGGGAGAACAGCAATAATGCTAAGTTTTTTACCCGGCTGGCTGCTGCTGCCTGTTAGCTTCAGCTTATTTGCGTTAAATCTGGCGTTTTGGGGTATTTTGGTTACACCGCTTGGCATCATCAAGTTGCTGCTGCCGTTTAAAGCTGTGCACCGCATTACCGCACTGGCGGGTAAAGGCTGCTATCGCGGCTGGACAGCAGTTAACACAGCCTTAATTAACCTGTTTAATAAGGTCGACTGGCAAATTAGCGGTGCCCAAACGCTGGATAAAACCAGTTGGTATCTGCTTATTTCAAACCATAAAAGCTGGCTTGATATTCCGGTTGTCAGCACAGTGGCTCATAGCCGTATACCGGAGCCGAAGTTTTTCTTAAAAGACGAACTGAAATGGCTGCCATTTTTAGGCACCGGCTGCTGGGCACTGGATATGCCTTTTATGAAGCGCTACAGCACAGCACAGCTGGCAAAACGGCCAGAGTTAAAAGGTAAGGATATCGCCACGACCCGTGCTTCATGCCAGAAATTTAAAACCGTGCCTACTACCATTATTAATTTTGTAGAAGGCACCCGTTTTACCGAAAGAAAAAAAGCCGCGAAGCGCAGCCCATTTCAGTACCTATTGCCACCTAAAGCTGGCGGTATAGCTTTTACCCTGGCCAGCATGGGTGAACAATTTAACGCCATACTGGATTTTACCCTGCTCTACCCCGACAACCCACAGCACGTTGCTATGGACATGTTGATGGGTAAGTTAAAGCGGGTGATAGTACAGGTAGAAGTTCTGCCAGTAGATCAGCAGGTTATTGGCGATTATTTTAACGACGAGCAGTTTCGCGAACGCTTTCAGTTATGGCTTAACCAGCGCTGGCAGCATAAAGATCAGCTGATACAACAGTATAATCAGGCCCAGGTATTAACCCCCGCGCCCGGCCACTTGCCCTGTTAAGCCTGGCTTAACGGGTTGCTGTCAGTAGCAGATTGCGCGGTGTTACCTGATAGTCACAAAATTCACTGATGCGTGTCTTATAGCCATGTTGCTGTAAATATAACGCCTTATCCAACGCCAGCCATAGTTCCAGTGGCCGGCGGAATAAGTGCCTTACCAGTTCAATACGCTGTACAGTTGTTGCACGCTGTTGCGCCCGCGCCAGATACAGTGCTTCGTCTATCACGGCAGGTAACGCCAACTGATGCTGCGCCGCTGCCCAACAGGCAAAAGCTGTAAAACTGCCACTAAACCAATGCTTACCAACTGACGCCAGCGGCCGGTAATGGCGCTGCCCGGTAAGGTCGGCCCGTAATTCATCATAGGCCAGGCGCCACAGTACTTCGGTCGCTCTGAGTTTTTCAACACGATCACCTGCCGTTACCTGGCCTTGCACCACCAGTTTTAAATCGTCTTTGCTTAACTGTAAATTGTGTTGTAAGGCAAGATCCGACATCGGCTGATACTGTGGTTGCGTAATTAAATGATAGCAACACGGCACCAGTTGTAACTGCTGGCAACCTGCGTGTACCGCCTGTTGCAGCATAGAAATATGTAACTGGCCACAGGCATGCAGCGCTACGATATGCTGCTTTGGCTGTAAAACAGTATCAAGTGGTGCGCTTAGTACATCGGCACAAACAAAGTGCTGTGGTAACTGATATTTTTCGGCCAACCCCGCACCAGCATCACATAATGTTGCCTGCCATTCAACACTGGTTACCGGCACAGTAAAACGGTGAGCCAGTATCCTGCCCAAATGCCCTTTACCTGCGCACCATTCCAGCACCGGTAAATTGCTGTGTGGCCACTGCTGGCATAACGCCGTAATTTGCTGCAGTTTACGCCCGCCAATACCGTTTTCCAACCAGAACGGCAAAGCGGGCAAGGGTTCAGGAGCAACTGCAACCGCCACTGCCGGCAAAGCAAATAATGCAGGAAACAATGAAGCAAAATACTGCTGCTGCAACGTACTGCTTTGATCAATCTGCTTTAACAGGCTTTCATCCATACCTGTTAACAGCTGCTGCAACTCAGCATCCGGCCAGGGTAGAGTGTCACAGGCAAATGGCAATAACTGCCAGTACCGCCGGTACTGCTGTAATACCCTGCTTAGTTGCTGAAATTGCTGCGTTATTGTGTTGCTCATAAATATCTGTCTGCCGTTTTGCCAGGCTCACGCTTGTGCTTTATAGTAAAGCAGTCCGCTCCTATTAAGGCCGCTATGATAAATCAACGCATTAGCAGAACCATTAATTTTATCAGTTGGCTTGGTAGCATTTTATTATTGCTGTTATTCAGCTATCTGGCGTGGCGTGGTTACCAGCAAACCCCTACAGCTGATGTATTGCAGCGCTGGACTCTGGCCTTTTTAGCCAGTGAATTACTGTTGTTAACCTTGCTTTCAGAAGTTAAAAGGTTAATCAGGAGCTTATTGCAGGAAGTCAAACAATCTGAAAATTTAAAACGGCGTGCACAAATAGAAGCGGCAGAGCAACTGAGTAAAATGGCCAGCCAGTTACCCGGTATGGTATTTCAGTTTCTGCTGAAACCCGATGGCAGCAACAGCTTTATGTACTGCAGTGAAGGTATCCGCGATATATTTAATCTAACACCGGAACAGGTAAAAGATGATGCAGGCCCTTTATTCGACCGTATACACCCGGCAGATACTCAAACAGTACGTGACAGTATTATCGCTGCAACCAAACAGCTTACATTGTGGAAAATAGAGCACAGAGTGCAGCGCCCCAACGGGGACATAATATGGGTAACCAGCCGTGCAGTACCTGAGCGTCAAGCAGACGGCAGCGTCATTCTTTATGGCTTTGCCAGCGATTTTACAGAGCGAAAACAAGTTGAGCGCCTCAAAGATGAGTTTGTCTCTACCGTAAGCCATGAACTGCGTACACCGCTGACAGCGATTAGTGGCGCCATTGGCTTATTGCATGGTGAAGTATTTGGCCCGCTGCCACAGCAAGCCGCTCAAATGGCTCAACTGGCGCAGGCAAACGTGAAGAAATTGCAGCTGCTGATTAATGACCTGCTGGATATGGATAAACTGATCGCGGGCAAAATGTTGTTTGATATTCAACCGCAGCCATTACTACCTGTTGTTGAAGCTTCATTACACGATAACCAAAGCTATGCCCAGCAGTATCAGGTTTACTATCAGCTACAAGCTATATCAGCCGATATGTGGGTAAATATTGATAGCATGCGTCTGCAGCAGGTTATGGCCAACCTGCTATCAAATGCGGCTAAGTTTTCACCACCGCAGGCGGTAGTTAATATCACCGTACAACAACAAGGCGACAAGGCACTGATACGGGTAATAGACAACGGCTGTGGTATCAGCGAACAATTTAAACCTTATATATTCAGCAAGTTTTCTCAGGCTGACAGCTCTGACATTAAAAGCAAAGGGGGTACCGGGCTTGGGCTGGCTATCAGCAAACAGCTGATGAGCCGCATGCAGGGCGAAATAGGCTTTCAGTCAGAGCAAGATAAAGGCAGTGAATTTTATGTGTTACTGCCACTGGCCAACGTAGCAGAACTTCCGGAGACAGATTAATGACAGAATTACAGCGTATTATGCACGTAGAAGATGACCCGTCTATTCAGCAGGTAGCCAAAATTGCACTGGAGGCTGTCGGTGGCTTTAGCGTGCATACCTGTGGCAGCGGCATGCAGGCATTAGCTGATTACCCTACTGTGGCGCCACAACTGATTTTGCTGGATGTAATGATGCCCGGCATGGATGGCCCCACCACCTTGCAACAGTTGCAAAGCCGGTACGATTTAACCAAAGTGCCGGTGATATTTATGACAGCCAAGGTGCAAAGCAGTGAAATTGCGTCATACAAAGCACTGGGCGCTGCTGATGTCGTAGCAAAGCCGTTTGACCCTATGACGCTATCAAACCAGATCCGGCAGATCTGGCTCGACTTTCATCTGTAGCACCGCCTTTTCTGCTATCAGTAAAGCAGGCTATATAACTTGCGCCGGTACTGTGTTGCCACGCTGTCGCCCTTAGGCAACGCGGCCAGAATATCCAGATACAGCTTTTTGCTGCTGCCGTAGTTTAAATCCTGCTGCAGAATACTCAGCAACAGCGCCAGAGCCTCTTCGCTACGCTGTACAGCCTGATACTGTATGGCCAGTTTTTCTTTCAGCTCATTGCTGGCAGGTTCTGCTGCCAGAGCAGTTTCCAGCGCTTTTATTTCCGGCGTGTCGGCAGCTTCTTTAGCAAGTTCCAACTTGGCAACTACTGATTTATACAAGGCGTCCTGATCGGCCAGTTTAACCTCGCTTAGCAGTGTTTCTGCCTGCGGCAGCTGGCCCAGGCTAACAGCAGTATCAGCCAGCCACAGTTTAATTTCGGTGCGCTCAGGTGCCAAAGATAACGCTTCTTTTAACAACGGGTAGGCAGCAGCGTAGTCTTGTTTGGCCAGCAATTGTTCAGCCTGCGCCAGCAAATCATCTTCCGGTTTCGGTAGGTAGGCGGCCAGTTTATCGCGTATCGCCTGCTCGGTTTCAACCCCGGCAAAGCCATCAACCGGCCGGCCTTGTTTGATCATCATTACGGTTGGCAGCGACTGCACGCCAAACTGCATCGCCAGATCTTGCTCCTTGTCACAGTCTACCCTGGCCAGCAACAACTGCTGCGGATATTGCTGTACTATGCGCTCCAACACCGGGCTTAGTTGTTTACAGCCCTCGCTGCGGGCCGACCAGAACTGGAACAGCACCAGCTTCTGCATAGAGGCATCCAGTACCTCGCGGGCGTTATTAATAGAAACATCAATGATAGGCTGTTGCATAAAACGAAAATCCTTGCTGGCAGATCAAAACTCAGTTGTGTCTTACTATGTGGGCACAGCCGTGGCTTTGCAAGCCTCGTAAGTGCTGAGATGAGCCGCTGAAACAACGGAAAAAGTATCGACATCCGGCCGTCTATCACGTAAATTAATGCAGCGCACAAAAATGACTGCTCAGCAGCAAATAACCATAGCGCCATAGTTTGAGTTTAACAGCTTATCCTGTTCAACCAGTCCACGTAGCACAGCATTAAAGCGGCCTTTGGCTGCTTTAGAAAAATTCACCCGCGCCTTTGCCTGCAAAGCCGTGGCGTGTTGTATTTGCCACAGCAAACTATGAGATAGCATAATGACCAGCCAGATCCAGCCAGACGATAAGTCAGCCGACTCCACCAGAGCAACAGAAATGTTATCCGGTGCCGCCATGGTAATACGTGCCCTAGCCGATGAAGGTGTCGAATACCTGTACGGTTATCCGGGTGGCGCTGTATTACATATTTACGATGCGTTATTTCAGCAAAATAAAGTTAAGCATGTTTTAGTACGGCATGAGCAAGCGGCTACCCATATGGCCGATGCTTACGCCCGCGCCAGCGGCAAAGCCGGTGTCGTACTGGTAACATCGGGCCCCGGTGCTACTAATGCAGTAACCGGCATTGCCACTGCTTATATGGATTCTATTCCGATGGTAGTGCTAACCGGCCAGGTAATGAGCCACCTGATTGGCGGTGATGCGTTTCAGGAAACCGACATGCTGGGCATATCGCGGCCAATTTGTAAGCACAATATGTCGGTGCGCCGCCCGGAGGATATTCCCTATTTAATTAAAAAGGCCTTTCATATCGCACAAACCGGCCGGCCGGGCCCGGTCGTGCTGGATATCCCGAAAGATATGACCATGCCAAACCAGCAGTTTCCGTATCATTACCCGGCGGAAATTAACCTGCGTTCATACCAACCCAAGCAGCAGGGCCACAGTGGCCAGATTAAAAAAGCCGTTGCGGCATTACTGGCTGCCAAAAAACCGGTTTTATATGCCGGCGGCGGTGTCATTATGGGCGGGGCATCAAACGAACTGACAGAATTGGCGCAATTGCTGAACCTGCCGGTAACCAACACGCTGATGGGGTTAGGTGCCTACCCGGCCGATGATAAACAGTTTATTGGTATGCTGGGCATGCACGGCAGCTATGAAGCCAACCAGACCATGCACCATGCCGACGTTATTGTGGCGGTAGGCGCACGCTTTGACGATCGCGTAACCAATAACACCAAAAAATTCTGTCCCGACGCGACCATTATTCATATTGATATCGACCCGGCCAGCATCAGTAAAACGGTAAATGCGCATATTCCGATTGTCGGCTTAGTGCAACCGGTACTAAGCAATATGCTGGCCCTGCTAAAGCAGAAAAAGAAAAAGTCAGACAGCGCCGCACTGGAAGCATGGTGGCAGCAAATAGCTCAGTGGCGCAGCGTACATGGCGGCCGCTACGACACCAGCGCACCGCTGTTAAAACCACAATATGTTATTGAGCAGGTTAGTAAAATCACTAAAGGCGAAGCCTACGTTTGCAGTGACGTAGGCCAGCACCAGATGTTTGCCGCGCAGTATTACAAGTTTAATAAGCCCAACCGCTGGATTAACTCCGGCGGCCTTGGCACCATGGGTTTTGGCCTGCCCGCTGCGATGGGGGTGAAGCTGAATTACCCCGATGCCGATGTGGTTTGTGTCACCGGTGAGGGCTCTATTCAGATGAATATTCAGGAACTGTCTACCTGTAAGCAATACGGCTTAGGCGTAAAAATTATTAACCTGAATAACGGCTACTTAGGCATGGTTAAACAGTGGCAGGATATGAACTATGAGTCGCGCTATGCCAGTTCGTACATGGATTCACTGCCCGACTTTGTCAAACTGGCAGAAGCTTATGGCCATGTTGGCATTCGTGTTACCACACCGGAAGAACTGCAACCGGCGCTGGAGCGCGCCTTTGCGCTGAAAGATCAGCTGGTGTTTTTAGATATTCATATCGACCCGAAAGAGCACGTTTACCCGATGCAGGTGCCGGGTGGCGCCATGAACGATATGTTTTTAAGCAAAACAGAGAGGACTTAACATGCGGCATATTATTTCTGTTCTGCTGGAAAACGAATCCGGCGCCTTGGCCCGCCTAGTGGGCCTGTTTGCCCAGCGCGGCTATAACATTGACTCGCTAAATGTGGCCGCCACCGAAGACCCTACCCTGTCACGCTTAACGCTGGTAACTCATGGCAATGATCAGGTTATTGAACAAATCAGTAAACAACTGCACAAGCTGATTGAAGTGGTAAAAGTGTCAGATATCAGCGAAGCGGCACATATTGAACGCGAATTAATGCTGGTAAAAGTTAAAGCCGGTGGCAACCAGCGTGAAGAGGTAAAACGCTGCGCCGATATTTTCCGCGGCCAGATTATCGACGTTACCCCCGCCACTTACACTATTCAACTGGTCGGTACCAGCGATAAGCTGGATGCCTTTATTCAGGCACTGGGTACTACGCCCATTATGGAGGTAGTGCGCAGCGGCGCTTCGGGCATAGCCCGTGGTGAAAAAACCCTGGCGCTATAGTTTTTAACAGGCATTAAGCATATACCAACGGCAGCCTCAGGTTGCCGTTACTTTTGCCTGATGCCTGCCATATACCCACTGAAATAACGGCGATGCCATCAGCGTAGTAACAATTGCCATAACCACCATAATTGAAAACAGCGCTGGCTGGATAACACCATAACTAAGCGCGATATTAATAATAATCAGCTCCATCAGGCCGCGCGCATTCATTAATGCACCTATCGCCATTGCAGTACGGTTATCGGCGCCATTTAGCCGGGCGGCAGCCCAACAGGCTACACCTTTGGCAAACACAGAAACCGCCAGCACCACCAGGGCTACCGACAACACCTGCCATGAGCCCAGCACATCCAGTTGCGTATTCAGGCCAGAATAGGTAAAAAACATTGGCAACAACAGCAAAATAGTAAACTTTTCCAGCCGTTTACGCAGTTGTTCTACTATTACGCCGCGCGGCATAGCAATACCCAGTAAAAAACCACCGAAAACCGCATGCAGGCCTACCCAGTCCATACTGTAAGCCGACACGGCAAAGAGCAGCATAATGCCAATAAACTGTATAAGGTTCATATGGTTATTGCGGGCAATACTATCTGCCAGCGGCTGCAGCCAGCGCCGAACCCGGGTAAGCATGATAAACGCATATAAACCACCACCCAGCAGCGCTTTAAACAGCAACTCTGTACCACCGCCAAAGCTGGCAAGCACAAAAGCCAGCACCAGCCAGGCAGCGGCATCGTCAATGGCCCCGGCTGCCAGCGCCATGGTGCCAAGTGGTGTACCGGCTAAGCCACGCTCGTAAATAATGCGCGCCAGCATCGGAAAGGCCGTAATAGCAATGGCGGCGCCCATAAATAAGGCAGCGTTAAAATAAGAAATATCAGCCGCAAACAGCCCCGGTGTATCGGTAAGCCATAAACACAGCAAGGCTGCGCAGACAAAAGGCACCAGCATCCCGGCTAACGATACACTGACAGCACTTTTGGCATGGTGCTTAAACAGCCGGGTGTTAAATTCCAGCCCGACCAGAAACATATACAAACCCACGCCAAGCTGGGCGCCAAAATACAGCCAGCTGCGGGTATCGGCAGTAAAAATACTTTGCTGCAACTGTGGCGCCAGCCAGCCAAATAGTGATGGCCCCAGCAGCACTCCAGCTATCATTTCGCCCACAACTTTGGGCTGGCCAATAAAACGCGCCAGCCGCCCCATTAGCTGCGCAGCCAGTAAAATCAGCACTAGCTGGCACAAAAACAACAACACTGTACTAAACCCCATCGGCCAGCACCCTCAGTTAACCCAGTAAGCCACTGTACCAGCCTAAAAACAGTAGTGAAAAACCACTCAGATAGAATAAACCGGCCCAGCTAAGCAGCCTTAGCGGCCAGCTAAGCACTATGGCCCCCTCACCGCGCATCAGGCTGTAGTTAAGCCAGGCAAATACCGGCGTGGTTAAAAACGCCAGCGTCATGGCAAAAGTTAACATAGGCGCCAGAGCCGCTTTAAAAAACAGGATCATTGCCATACCGCAGGCGGCCTGAGCAATAAGCCAGTAGTTCAGCGCGGCCGGGTGTTTAATCCAGCCCAGTTGGGCAAAAGAAGCATGTAAAGTGCGGGCATAGCCGTCCAGCACGGTAATAGTGGTGCCAAACATACATAAAAAAGCAATCAGTGCTACCAGCGGCCGCGCCCAGTCGCCTATAGTGCTGGCATACATATTCATTAACTGTTGGGCAAAAGCACTACCTGCCAGCGCAATAGGTTGCTCACTCCCGTACTGCACCAGGGCCCCCAAAGATAAAAACACCAGCGCCAGCGCGGCGGTAAGCCAATAGCCGAGATTAAAATCAAACAACCCCTGAGCCCGGGTGATATGAGTATGGCGCTGCTTGGCCTTTAACCACAGCGAGCTGATGGCTGATATTTCTATCGGCGCTGGCATCCAGCCCATCAGTGCCACCAGAAAACCCAGACTGGCCAGAGTCCAGGGCGATGGGCCAACATAACCCTGCGGTGCCTGAGCGCCATTGTGCCAGGCTATCGCTGCTGCAATCAGCGTGGTAAATGTCAGCAGTATCATGATCAGCTTCGACACATTATCCAGCGCTTTGTAATGGCCCAGCAGCAAAATCAGCAAACAGGCGGCCAGTATGCCCCAGCACAATAAGGTTAACGACAAATTACCCGGCAGCGCATATTGCAACAGGCTGGCGGTTAGCAGCAGTACCCCGGCGGTATTTACTACAGCCGCGATAATATTCAGCACAATAAAACTGTAAAAATAGCCACGCCCCTTACGCTGATACCCCACCAACAGGCTCTCTTTGCGGGTTAGCGTGTATTCAACCCCAAAACGGAAAAACGGATACTTCAGCACATTAACCAGCAAAATAAGCCAGGCCAGCTGCCAGCCAAATAACGCCCCCGACTGCGTAGACGCCACTAAATGCGAGCCACCAATAGCTGCTGTAGCCATTAAAATACCGGGGCCAAGCGCCTGTATACGGCCGCGCCAGCCATAATTTTCCTGTTGCATAGGGGTGTTCTTAATTCAAACGTCAGTGCGCCCCAGCTTAGCCAAAGCCACAGCTAAATACTATCTGGCATAAGCTTTTTTCCGCAGCCAATTGGCAAGCGCCTGCAGATATTCCATACTGGCGCAACTATAATCCAATGCGCAAAAGCAATACTGAGGCATTTATGAGCGACGAGCTGCTCGATCAGGCCATGCTGTTTGAAGTGGTAGAAAACCAACTGGCCGACAATTACCCGAAACAAGTTACTGAAACCTTAATGCGCCTGCGCATGACCGGCCACAGCCGCGAAGAAGCCATAGAGCTGATCGCCTGCGCCTTAGCACCTGAAATGATTGATGTGATTGAACATCAGCAAAGTTTTAATTTAGAGCGTTATGCCGCTCATCTGGCGCAATTACCACAAACACCCTGGCTGGGAGAAGACGCATGACAGAGGCCACTATTGTTCACCAGCCACAGCAGCAGCGTTTTGTTCTAACCCTCGATGGTGCAGAAGCGGTGCTGGATTACCAGTTAACCGGCAGCCAGATTAACTTCCACCATACCTTTGTGCCACCGGCGTTTCGCGGCAAAGGCCTGGCAGAAAAGCTGGTGCGCCATGGCTTGGCATGGGCTAAAGCACAGCAGTATCAGCTGCAGGCTAGTTGCTCTTATGTGCAGAAGTTTTTGCGCTAGCAGCTACCGGGTTTTACTGCATTGAGCCGGTTACCGGCGTTATAAGCCGTCGCAGAGCAGGCAGTCGCGACTTATGTTTCACCTGATATAAGGACACTATCATGTTATCGCGTCTTACCCTCGCTTTGCTGTTAAGCTCGGTTATATTAACCGGCTGCGACAAAGCTCCACCCAGCACAGCCACCAGCGGCAATACTGCCGCACTCAGCGTAAGTGCTGCTATACCTCAGTACAGCGCAGAGCAATTTTTTGCCACTAAAACCTATCTGGGCAATGACATTAACCATAATGCCAGCGCTTTGCTGGTGGCATCTGACGAAAGCGGTGTGTTTAACCTGTACCGGGTTAGCCTGGACGGCAAAGACTGGCAACCGTTAACACAGTCGGAGACCGATCCGGCCTTCCCTGTCGGTTGGTTTCCCTCTGACGATCGCCTGCTGTACACCGCCGATCAGGGTGGTAACGAGCTTAACCACATTTATCTGCGTGAAATTGATGGCACCGTGCGTGACCTTACCCCCGGTGACAAACTTAAAGCCGCTTTTGCCGGCTGGCACGACGATGGCAGCTTTTTTATTACCAGTAATGAGCGCGATGCGCGGTTTTTCGATTTATATCACTACAACGCCACCGACTACAGCCGCAAGCTGGTGTATGAAAACAACGACGGTTACAGCATTGATGCCGTTAGTAAAAACGGCCGCTATCTGGCATTAAGCAAAGAGCGCAACAACGCCGACAACAACCTGTTTTTACTCGACTTACAGGCAAAAGAGCCCACGGCTACGCTGCTGACACAGCACGACGGTAATATTTCGCATAACGTGTATGGCTTTACCCCGGACAGCAGCACTTTACTGTTTGGTACCGATGGCAACAGTGAGTTTGTTGAAGCTTACCGGTACAACCTGGCCAGTGGTGAAACCAGCCCCTATAGCCAGGCCGACTGGGATATCAGCTTTATTTACTTTAGTGATGACAACAAATATCAGGTACAGGGCATTAATGCCGATGCCTCTACCGTCATCAGCATTACCGAGCAGCAAAGCGGCCAGAGCCTGCAATTACCACCACTACCCGCCGGCGATTTACGCGGCATAACGTTTTCGGCCGACAGCCGCTACCTGAGCTTTTACCTGAATGCCGACAACAGCCCGTCAAATTTATATGTCTGGAAACTGGGCGACAGCCAGGCCCAGCGCCTGACCCAGGCACTGGACAGTAGTATTGATGAAAGCAATCTGGTGCAAAGCCGTGTCGTGCGGTACAACAGCTTTGACGACTTAACCATACCGGCATTGTTGTATCAACCGAAGCAGGCTAGTGCCACAGCCAAAGTGCCGGCACTGATTTGGATCCACGGCGGCCCGGGTGGCCAGTCGCGTACCGGTTACAGCCCTGTTGTTCAGCATCTGGTAAATCAGGGTTATGCCGTGTTAGCCGTAAATAACCGCGGTTCATCCGGCTATGGCAAAACCTTCTTTCATCTGGACGATTTACGCCACGGCGAAGATGATTTACAAGATATCGTTTATGGCAAAAAGTATCTGCAAAGCCTCGACTGGGTAGCAGCAGATCGCATCGGTGTAATGGGCGGTAGCTATGGCGGCTACCTGACTATGGCCGCCATGGCCTTTACCGACGAGTTTAAGCTGGGTATTAATATTTTTGGTGTAACCAACTGGGTGCGCACGCTGGAAAGCATTCCGCCATGGTGGGAAGCATTCCGTGAATCGCTGTATGCTGAGCTGGGTGATCCGGCAGTAGACGGCGAACGCCTGCGCCGTATTTCACCGCTGTTTCACGCTGACAAAGTGAAAAAGCCGGTATTAGTCGTGCAAGGTGCCAACGATCCGCGGGTACTGCAGGTAGAAAGCGATGAAATGGTTGCCGCCATTCGGGCTAACAGCGTACCGGTAGAGTACGTACTGTTTCCCGATGAAGGCCACGGCTTTTTGAAAAAAAGTAACCGCATTACCGCCCAGCAGGCTTATCTTAAGTTTCTGCAGCAATACCTGTAACACCGTCACAGGGGCCCGCGGGCCCCTGTTTATTTAACTCTGGCAAACAGTTTGCATACTATTCAGCGGAACAGCCAAAGGGCTAGAGGCCCGGAGTAGTAACTGGTTATGCAGCTATTTGTAGAACGACACAAAACTATACTTAAAGCCAGTATGCAAGGCGTGCTGGAACATGAACAAAAACTGCAACAATTGGACGACTGGTGGGGAAAAGTAAGCCTGATAGGCAAAATTAACAGTTTACGCCTTGGCTCTGACATTCTTACCAGTATGGACATCACAAAGCAGCGCTTTAATCAGCTGCAATACACCCTTATTGATAACCTGCTGCAGGAGCAAACTAAAAAAGTGCTGTTGCACGATAATGCCTGCTGCCAGATGGCAATAGACGTGTTAATACGTAACCTGTTTGAGCGCACGGCCGATATTGGCTTTCTGGCGACAGATCAGCAAATCTGTCATTTTATGGCTCTGCCCACGCCTGACGAAGCGCTGCAAAACCGCTTACACCAGCACCTGCAACATTATGTGGCAAATTATTCTGTTTACGATGATGTGGTGTTATTAGCCCTGGACGGCACTATTTTGCTACGGCTAAACCAGCAGTACAACCAAACCCGCTCGGCCGATCCGCTGCTGCAACGCAGCCTTGAGCGCGGCAGCAATTACACCGAAACCTGCCGCTACAGCGATTTACAACCCGATAAAAGCTTAAGCCTGATTTACTCACAACCGGTATACGGCGATGCCGGTCAGCCACTTGGCGTGTTATGCCTGTGTTTTAATATCGCAGATGAGCTAAACACCATTTTCAGTAAATTACTGGCAGCAAACCGGCACAGTATTTTAGCGCTGGTTCATGCTGACGGCACGGTAGCTTTTAGCTCTGATCCGGCGCAACTGGATGCCCAAACCAGGGTTACACTGGCAAACTCTCTGAACTTACAGCAGCACGGGCAGCACAGCTACCTGGTGAGCTTTGCCAACAGCCGCGGTTATCAACAGTATTTGGGCCCCGGCTGGCAGGTACAAATGTGGACACCACTGCAGCGACTGGCCAGCAGTAAGGTAAGCGCCAGCAATACAGACAGCCCCTCAGATGGCCAGTTGTTCCCGGCGCTGTTGGCAATCAAGCGTGAGTCTATGCAGGTTAATGATGAGCTGAGTTTAATCGTGCTTAACGGTGAAATTGCCGCGGCGCGCAAAGAGGCTATAGAGTTTATTCCGGTACTCAACGCCATAAGAGGTATAGGGCAAAATATTTATCAGGTGTTTTCCTCGTCTATCGACGAGCTGGGCAGCACCATTATGCACAGCCTGCTACAGGAGCTCACCACACTGGCAGAACTGGCGGCCGACATTATGGATCGCAACCTGTACGAGCGTGCCAACGACTGCCGCTGGTGGGCACAAAATGCCAGTTTTCGCCAGGCTTTAGTCCAAAATACTGTAGATGCTACACAACAGCAAAAATTATCAGCAGAGCTTAGTTACATCAATAGCTTATATACCGTTTACCATACTATTTACCTGTATAACACGGCACTGCAATTAGTCGCTATTTCCACTACCGCCGCCCACCTTACCAACATTGACGATAGCACCGGTGCCGCAGGTTGCCTGCAACTGACCCAGCCGCAGCAATACAGTGTCAGCGCTTTTGTGCCCAGCGCCCTGTACCGGCAGCAGGCTACCTATATTTATAATGCGCCATTGTTCCACCCGACAGAACCAGAGCAGGTTATCGGCGGTATCGGCCTGGTGTTTGACAGCACGCCCCAATTCAGGGCAATGCTGATTGATATTCTCCCCAAAAATGAGCAGGGTGACGTTAAAGCAGGCTATAGTGCCTGCTATGTTGACAGTGCAGGCAAAATTATTTCTGCCAGCCACGACAACTGGCAAATTGGCGCACGGCTACCTTTACCGGCAGCCTTATACCAAAGGGCGCTGCAAGGCAGCCTGACCGAACAATATAATATAAACGGCCAGCGTTATCTGTTGGCAATAGCACCGGCTAGCGGTTACCGCGAATACAAAACCAGTGACGGTTATAAAAATGTGGTGTTTGCCTGCCTGTTGCTAAATTACCGCTAAGCCGGTACCGCACTCTGCAGATAAAACAATCTACAAATCATTAACCTTGCGCTATAGTACCCGCAGTATTAGCACCAACAGGAGTAAGGTGTTGCAAACCAGTCAGTTGCTTATTCAGTTAATGTTGTATGTGTTTCTGCCACTTTGGGGTATCGCCGGTTTTGTTGACTGGTGCTGCCACCGCGCTACCCGCATTGAACATACCTCAGGCTTAAAAGAGTCACTTATTCACTCGTTAATGGGTGTGCAAATGGCAGTGCCGATTTTGCTTTGCCTGCTGTTTAAGGTAAATGTGCTGATTATGCTGATTTGCCTTGCCGCCTGGCTGGCACATGAAGCCGTAGCCCACTATGACGTACATTACGCCGCACCCAAGCGCCATATCAGTGTGTGGGAGATGCACGCACATAATTATTTAGCCACCTTGCCGCTGTATATGTTGCTGTTAATCGTTGTAATTAACTACCCGGTGTTTATTAAACTGGTCAGTTTTAACTGGCAGGGTGAGTTTTATTTGCAGCGTATGCCCTATGCCCATGGCGGCGATACTTACCTGCCGTATTATCTGGGTTTTATGGCCATTGTGTGTGTACTGCCTTATATGGAAGAAAACCTGCGCTGCCTGATAGCCGCACTGAAGCAGCGCAAGGTGCACGCATGAGTGTGTATATCAACAGCACAGGCCACTTTTTACCCGGCCCGCCCGTAAGCAATGATGAAATGGAACCGCTGTTAGGTTTAGTACATGGCAAACCCAGCCGTTTAAAGCGGCGTATTTTGCAATCTAACGGTATTCATACACGCCACTACGCTATCGATGCCAGCCACAACACCCTGTTTTCTAACGCCGAAATGGCAGCCAAAGCAGCCGAGCATTGCTTAACCGGCAGCTTTATCGGCAAACGGCAGATTAAAATGTTAAGTGCTGCCACCAGCCAGGGCGACATGGTACTGCCGGGCTTTGGCTCTATGCTGCAGGCTGAGCTTGGGCTAAACGACATAGAGCTGCACAACAGCCACGGTATTTGCTCTGCCAGTATGATGGCGCTAAAAGCCGCCTTTATTAACCTCAAAGCAGGCGAACAGCCCAATGCATTAGTAGTAGCCAGTGAGCTGACCTCACGTTTATTTAAAGCCAGCCGCTATGAAGCCGCCGGCACAGAACTGGATTTTAACGCTGAGTTTCTGCGCTGGATGTTATCCGACGGCGCCGGTGCCATGCTGCTGGAAACCCAACCGCGCGGCAGGTGTTTTCGTATTGACTGGATCCGCAGTTTCTCACATGCCGATGCCTACCCGGTATGTATGAGCGTAGGCTACCCAACAGACAGTAACCACAGCCAAAGCTGGCAGGATTACGCCACTTATGCCGAGGCCGAAGCGGCCGGTGCACTGCTTATCCGCCAGGATGTACGCCTGCTGGAAAACATTGTTAAATTGGGCGTAGATGGTTACCTGCGTTTAATTGCTGAGGGTCGGGTACAGCCAGACAAAGTAGATCATGTACTGTGCCATTATTCCTCGCATTATTTTCGCGGCAAAATCTTCGATATGCTGCAGCGCGCCGGGGTGGGCATCGCCGAACATAAGTGGTACAGCAATTTATACAGCCGCGGCAATACCGGCTGCGCCTCTATTTTTATTATGCTGGACGAGTTTCGCCGCACACAAAACTATAAAACCGGCGATACCATTATCTGTATGGTGCCGGAAAGCGGCCGCTTTAATAATGCCTATATGCAACTAACGGTAGTGGAGGCCTGAATGACAGAGCACCTATTAAGCCCGCAGGGCCAACAATGTTTACAGGCACTGATGCGGGTATGGTTTGAATTTGAGCGCCAGCTTGGCCGGGTGCCGCTGTTGCAGCGCTTAGAACGTGGCCAGTTTAGTAAAGCCGATTACTGCCAGCTACTGCAACACTGGCGCCAGCAGGTCATAGAAGGCTCACGCTGGATCAGCCGCTGCGCCTCAAGTTTTGACCGCGATTACAGCGATGTGCGCTCAACCATTATTGGCCACGCCCGTGAAGAGCACCGCGACTATGAAATGCTCGAGCGCGATTATGTTGCCGCCGGCGGCAGCTTAAGCGACATTCAAAACGCGCCACGTAATATTGGCACTGAAGCACTGCACGGCTTTTTAATGTACCGCGCCAGCCAGCCAAATCCGGTCGATTTAATTGGTGCCATGTGGATTATTGAAGGCCTGGGCCAGAAAATGGCTAACAGCTGGGCGGCGCAAATAGATAAAACGACCGGCGGCGATGGCAGCTACACCCGTTTTATGCGCTACCACGGCGCTAACGATGACGGCCATATGCAAAAGCTGTATCAGCTAATAGATCGCCTGTGCCAAAGCCCGGCGCAGCTCACGGCCATAGTGCGCACCGCCCGTGTTACCGCCAGGCTGTATTGCCTGCAACTGGAAGAGGTAGAGCATGAGTACTGAACACCACACCAGTAACCGCCACGGCTCAAGCGCCTATTTAAAGGCCATTGCCAACGATAACTCGCTGCCGATAGAACAGGCAGCGCTGAACTTATGGCTAAAAGACTTACAAAACCCGCTACGCTGGGGCGTGCGGCCATTGCTGCAGTTTATTTTTGCTATTTTGCTACATATCACCTGGTTGTTTAAACGCCTGCCGTTGCCGCAATTTAGCGCGCATAAAAGCCTGCAAAAGCTAATTTGCTGGTTTTGCAGCCATTTTGTCAGCAAAGAGGCCAATTTACTGATTTTGCGCCACTATGCGACTGAATCTAATGTACTGAATTTTCTCGCTGCCAATAGCCCCAATAGCGGTTTCACCCCGGTACAGCTGTATCCTAAATGCATAGCCGATATGCAACACGCCAGCTTTGTTGAGCACGACCAACAGCTGTTTCGCTTATTCGCAGAGCTTGGCAGCTGGCACCACCCTAAACAGCCGTTACAAACGGGTGAGCTTAACTGGCAGCACTGGCAAAGCATTGATATGGCGCAGTTTGAATTTACAGA
The DNA here is from genome assembly GCF_024809855.1 of Rheinheimera pacifica. Lineage (GTDB taxonomy): Bacteria > Pseudomonadota > Gammaproteobacteria > Enterobacterales > Alteromonadaceae > Alishewanella > Alishewanella pacifica_A. The sequence goes on along the minus strand of NZ_JANUEM010000010.1, from coordinate 129,392 downwards.
AAAACGCACCCAATGGCTCGATTTTGAAAGTGCCCATGCGCTGTTTATGTGTTTATTCTGCCTGCTGCTAACGCGCGAAGAATACCGCGATGCCATTAACGGTTTTAACCTCGATCAGTCAATTGCTATCCGCATCGGCGACTTGGTTGGCGATAACAGCTTGCGTGAAATGGCCTATAACAAATACCCGCATTATTTGGTCGGGCCGTGGAATTTAGGCCAGCGCTTTTTAATGCACGGCTTTTTTACCGAGCAGCTGTATGCCTATCTGGAGCAACAGCGCATACAACAACAGGCCTGAGCAATGAAAACCGTAGCACTGGTGACGATTCATGGCATGGGCGAAACACAGCCAGATTATGCTGACAAACTCTTTACCCGGTTACAGCAAGCCGTTGCCACTGCACAGTTATACTGCGGCACCGTGTATTATCAGGACTTACTGCAGTACAACGAGCAGCGGGTGTGGCAAGCTACCGGTTCACGCCTGCGCTGGAGCAAACTGCGCCGCTTTATGTTATTTGGCTTCGCCGACGCCGCAGCGCTGGAATACCGCAAAGAGCAACCGCATAGTTTGTATCATTACAGCCAGCTGAAAATAGCCCGTGCACTGTATCTGGCAAAGCAGCAGTTAACCGCCAACGGCAAGCTGATGTTACTGGCGCATTCTCTGGGTTGCCATGTATTGTCATGCTATTTATGGGATGCGCAGCAAGCCAAAGCCGGGCTAAAACCGGCAGCCGGTATTTGGCGGGATATAAAGCGCTATCAGGCAGCTATCAGCGGCGATAACCGGCTAACTGATGAGGATATTGCATTCTTGCACGGTGATCGTCTGGTTGGCCTTGTTACCACCGGCTGTAATATTCCAATCTTTGTTGCCGCCCACGCCATGGAGCAAATTATTCCATTCCCTAAGCCCAACAATACTTTTATCTGGCACAACTATTACGACAAAGACGATGTATTGGGCTGGCCACTGGCTGAGTTATCAGACGGCTATGCCGCCCTGGTAACCGATATTGAAATTAACGCCAGCGGCGGTGGTTTTTTCAGTTGGTTAACCGCCAGCTGGAATCCGTTGTCGCATAATCTGTATTGGCAGGATCACGCTATTGTTAAAGCGCTGAGTGAACAGCTGGCAGCTGCACTGCCAACTGTTCACGGGGTTACACCTTAACTTTATAGCCGGTGTGGAAAATCCAGCAAATTACTGCAATACAACTGGCCATAAACAGCAAAATCATTGCCAGGCTCAAGCCAACATTCACATCTGCCACGCCGTAAAAGCTCCAGCGAAAACCACTGATTAAATACACCACCGGGTTAAACAGCGTTATTTGCTGCCACAGTGGCGGCAGCATACTAATAGAATAAAAGCTGCCACCTAAAAAGGTTAGCGGTGTGATCACCATCAGCGGCACTATTTGCAGTTGTTCAAAGCTGTTAGCCAGCACGCCAATAATAAAACCAAACAGGCTAAAGCTAATCGCGGTAAGTACTAAAAATGTCAGCATCCACAGCGGGTGCATTATGCTGAAATCGACAAAAAACTGCGCCGTAAACAGGATAATTAACCCAAGCAAAATCGCCTTACTGGCTGCCGCGCCGACATAGCCCAGAATAATTTCCACCGCCGACACCGGTGCCGATAAAATCTCGTAAATGGTACCGGAGAATTTGGGCATATAAATACCAAAAGAGGCATTCGATGTGCTCTCTGTCAGCACCGTAAGCATAATTAAGCCCGGCACAATAAAGGCACCATAGCTAATGCCGTCTATCGCTACCATCCGTGAGCCGATAGCAGAGCCAAACACAATAAAATACAACGAGGTAGATAACACCGGCGAAGCAATACTTTGCATCAGCGTGCGCCAGGTACGCGCTAACTCAAACAGGTAAATGGCTTTAATGGCGTAGAAATTCATGCGGCATCTCCTACCAGGCCAATAAAAATATCTTCCAGCGAGCTTTCTCTGGTGTGTAGATCACTAAACTCTATGCCCTGAGTATTCAGCTGGCGTAACAAGCTGGTGATAGTAGCCTGCTCCTGCTGCGCATCATAGGTGTATATCAGTTGGTTATTATCCGCCGATAACTGTAACTGGTATCCAGCCAGCGCCGCCGGGATTTGCTGTAATGGTGTGGTTAATTGCAACAGCAATTGCTTCTTACCCAGTTTTTGCATCAGGCTGGTTTTGTCATCTACCAGGATCAACTTACCAGCCCGGATCACGCCAATACGGTCGGCCATATCTTCGGCTTCTTCAATATAGTGGGTGGTAAGAATAATAGTCACGCCACTGTCGCGCAGGCGGCGGATCATCTGCCACATATCACGGCGCAGCTCTACATCTACCCCGGCGGTAGGCTCATCCAGAAACAAAATTTGTGGCTGATGCGCCAGCGCTTTGGCTATTAATACCCGCCGTTTCATACCGCCGGACAACGTCATAATTTTGCTGTCTTTTTTATCCCACAACGATAAATCGCGCAGCAGTTGCTGCAAATAGGCCGGATCAGCCGGTTTACCAAATAAGCCACGGCTAAAGCTAACGGTATCCCACACCGTTTCAAAGATACTCACCGACAACTCCTGCGGCACCAGGCCAATACGCTGGCGGGCTTTGCGGTACTGCTGCACTATATCCAGGCCGTCTACCAGTACAGTGCCCTCACCCGGGTTCACAATGCCGCAGATAATACTGATTAAAGTCGTTTTGCCAGCACCGTTCGGCCCCAGCAAAGCAAAGATTTCACCACGGCGGATTTCCAATTCAATGTTTTGCAACGCCTGAAAACCGGACGGATAAGTTTTGCCTAAATTGTTTACCTGAATAATAGCTTGCACTTTACCCCCTATAACCTTGAAATTGCCGCTAACAGTTTAGCTTAACCCCTGCCAGAAGCTGGCAGTAGTAAAACAGCACCAGAGGCTAAAACATCAAGGTAACCCTAGATCAAGCACATTTTCTGTTATCTGAATAACAATAAACCCTTATCTACCTGCAAAGCGGACCGTCTATTTTTTATACACAACATCATCAAAATATGATTAATAATTTACAAAAAAACCTAAAAAAATGACGTGGACACTAAGAAAATGCTTTAAACAGCCTACTTTTGAATATATGCTCGATAAACCGTCACATTTTTTTACACCTGTAAAATTGTGTTATGGAAAATAATAAAAATACACCTTATGAATTAGGAAGAACATGTTGAACGCCAATAAATACAGATTAAGCGGTATAGCAGTAGCCGTAGCTTTATCTGTCACCGCCTGCGGTGGTAGTAAAAATATTGCACCCGAAGCCATGAATGTATCCGTTGATGCAACTCAAAGCTGGCTCCCCGTTCAGGGTAACTTTGCCGTTAGTGATGCGAATGTGAAAGACTCACTGCAAATTACCTCTATTAGCGAAAACGGAGCAGCTGTTACTGGTTCACAAGGCACTTATACTTTACGTTACGGCATTCTGACTGTGCAGGGCACAACGTTTAGCTACCTGCCACTGGCCGACGAAGCTACCACAATACAATATACGGTCAGCGACGGTAGCCTTTCCGCTACTGCATCGCTAAATATTGCTGCACCGGTATCAGATCCATTGGCTTATCAGCAATGGCATTTGCGCAACACCGGGCAGGCTGCATACTCGTTAAATCTGGAGGCAATTAGGGCGTTTCTGATCGCCGAAGCAGGTTTCGAACCAGAGGTTGCTGACGATTGGATCGCTGCCAGAGTTGATGCTGATATGTTGGTGCCGGGCGAAGACATGAATGTAGTAGCGGCTTACCAACAAGGTGTTACCGGTGAGGGCAGTATTGCTGTTGTAGTTGACTCCGGATTGGAAATTGCACACGAAGATTTGGCAGCAAATATTCTGCCCAATCGTTCACTGAATTTGATCCCAGGCTCACTGAACGTAACCGATCCGACATCGACGAGCAATTTGGGTGATCATGGAACCAGTGTTGCAGGATTGATAGCTGCTGAAGGCTGGAATGGCTTGGGTGGACGCGGCGTTGCACCGCATACCAAGCTAATTGGCATGAACTATTTACAAGCTCAGTCTGATTTAAATGGCGCTTTAAGTCACGGCATTCCAGGCAGCGGCATCACTGAAAGTGAGCCTTTAACCGTTTTCAACCGTAGCTATGGTATCAGCTACCCTGCTGTTATTTCTTATGATTTATTTGAAGAGGCAGTGCAGGAATATTCGGCTACACAACTGCGTTCTGGTTTAGGTGCCGTAAATACCAAATCCAGTGGTAACAGCTTTCTGCGCCCCGGCAACAATAGTTGGGTTGGCTCTATCTGTACTGCAGCCAATGAGCTGGGCCTTACTTGTTTGAATGGCAATTTTGAACCTTCGCAAAATACACCATTCTATTTCTCTGTTGCGGCAGTAAACTCTAACGGCAAACACACCAGTTACTCTACGGCGGGTGCGAATGTGCTGATTTCAGCGCCGGCAGGAGAATATGGAGATCTGGCACCAGCGATGGTTACCACTGATCAGATGACTTGTCTACGCGGTTATAGCAGTTTCCCATACGTAGATGCCGGTGGTTGGGCAGAGTATGATGCCGCTTTCACCCCGTTTAACTATCCCGGGCATCCGGAAAACCCCAGTTGCAATTACACCAGTACATTTAATGGTACTTCTTCAGCGGCACCCAATGCGGCTGGTGTTATTGCCTTAATTCACAGTGCTAATCCGAACCTTTCTTACCGTGATATCAAAAATATCCTGGTAAAAACCAGTACTAAAGTTGATGCCGACAATGCAGTGGTAGAGCTGGAAATAGGCGCAGACAAATTTGCCGCGCATCTGGGCTGGGTTGAAAATGCTGCAGGCTATAGTCATAACAATCTGTATGGCTTTGGCCGTGTTAATGCAGGGGCTGCAGTAGCAATGGCGAAAAACTATGGTGTTGCCTTACCAACACAAATAATCACACCATGGATAGCAGCAGGCACTCAGGCGGATGAGCCTGCGCTGGCGCTGGCAATTCCGGATAACAATGCAGGGGGCACGGTAACGACATTGGAGCTTACTGATGATATTACCATTGAAGGTGTTCAATTTGCTTTTGATGTTGCCAATGCTGAGCTGAGATCAGATACCCTGACAAGCCAGACCACAGCAGGTATCGATCTCGCAATTGAAGTTACCTCACCAAGCGGAACTACCAGTATATTGTTGTCCTCCAAACAGGCAATCGCTGATCCAGCGGTAGATTTTTCTGCAGGTTACAGTGAAGGATATATACTGAAAAACTCTGTCTTTTTATCTAATGCTTTCTATGGTGAAAATGGTAAAGGCACCTGGACAATACGTCTGTTAGACACCAGTGCGACGGATTACGCAGTAACCAACGCCATGTGGCCAGAGGGTTATAAGAACAATATTGAGGATTCGGTGCTAGAGGGCGTCGGCATCCGGGTATTTGGTTATTAACAGACAAAGGAATAAACCATGAAGTACAATATATCAATTTTAGCGGCTACCCTTTGCCTTACTATGCACAGTGCCAATGCACAGGACAACAAAGCAGAATTGCTTGGGCTGGAGCCAAATGTGAAGGAGAAAGCCAGTGTGGCTGCAAGCACATCTCCACAATATGGCACCTACCAGCTACAAAGTGAGTTAGTTGCCGTCCCACAAGCACTGGCAGACCGTTCAGTCAGCAAAAAAGACATTGGTAATATGACACTGGTCGCGCGAGCAGCCAGCACTGACACTGAGCGCTTGGCAGAGTTTCGTCGTAATGCGGTGGTGCGTAATGCCATCACTGGAGAACTTGGCGTAATTACCGGCAATATCAGCGTATTAAGTAGCAGGAATGCAGAGATCAACGACCTTTTACAGCAGTTTCAGCTAAAAATAATTCGTTCTGCCAGCAGTTCTGGAGTGTATATCGTGCAACCGCAAAATGATGTTGATCTGCTCGCTTTAGTAGAGCAAATCAATTCATCTGGCCTGGTCAGTACTGCGCGGTTAGATATTCTCGAGAAGAAATATACTAATCAGTAACCGCCATTCAGCCCTGCAATTGCAGGGCTTTTTAATGTCTATCTTACGGGCAAATACACCGTTACCACCAAACCACCATAAGCATGGTTATGCAGTGTTATATCGCCGTGGTGCATATCGACTATTTTTTTAATAATAGCCAGCCCCAGGCCTGAACCACCGCTACCACGAGCCACATCGCCCTGCGTGAAGGGTTCAAACATGGTTTTCATCTGGTTTTCCGGTATGCCGGGGCCATGATCGCGGATTTGCAGGTAAATACGTTTGCGGTTGCGTTCGTAACCGGTGGTTATTTCAATATCGCCATCGCTGTAACGCAGGGCGTTTTCCAGCAGGTTATTTAGCAGGCGCTTTATGGCGATCCGCCTTAATATCACTTCGGGTAAATTATCTGCCAGCACGGTGGCAATATGGCGCTGCTGTAAATGCTCGGCCTGCACCAGTTCACGTACCAGGGTATTAAGGTTTTCTTTCTGACCGGGCTCTTCTTTATGGTGGCGCAGGTAGTCGATAAACTGGTCGATAATGGCGTTCATATCTTCAATATCGTTGATAATGCCCTCCCGAATCCAGTTGTCTGGCTCTTGCATCATCTCCGACGCCAGCCGGATACGGGTTAGCGGGGTACGTAAATCGTGCGATACCCCGGCCATCAGTAAGGCTCTGTCCTGCTCAAGCTGGCGGATGCCGCGTGCCATATAATTAAAGGCCTTGGTTACCGCAATAATTTCGGTAGAGCCTTTATGCTCTGGCAAAGGCGGCGGAAACTCACCACCGCCGACCTGCAATGCCGCCTGCTGTAGGCTTTTTAGTGGCCGGTTTAACTGGCGGGCAAACAGCCAGCCGCCGCCGACACTGAGCACACCTATCATCAGCAGGTAAAATGTCAGCGGCGAAAAGTCGGTTTCATCCAGCCCGGTAAGTGGTACCTTTACCCAGTAGTGTGGTGCCTGTGGCGGCCTTACCCAAAAGGCGTAGGTTTCGCCCTGTGCTACCCGCACTTCAGCGGCACCGCCCAGTTCACGCGACATCAGATCAGAAAAATAACCATAGTAACTGGCTTCTGCCAGGCCCTGCTGTAATGCCTGCTGCTCGGTATACACCTCAATGCCGGTGGCTTCGCGAAAACGTTCTGTCAGCTCATGGGACAACACCGGCTGCTGATGCCCGACATCAATAAAAACCACTTTAATTTGTTTGGCAATCAGGTGGTTAATTTGCTGGGTGGTGGGTTTTATCACATAAAACGCCACCGAAAGATAAGACACTAACTGATTAATCAGCAGCAACAGGCCGATAAGGAAAACAGTCTGGCCAAAGGCACTACGCGGCAGGCAACGCATTTAACTGACGCTGCCATCCGGTACAAACACATACCCCAGGCCCCATACCGTTTGAATATAACGCGGGTTAGCGGCGTCGTCTTCTAACATGCGGCGCAAGCGTGATACCTGTACGTCGATACTGCGCTCCATAGCGGAATAATCGCGGCCCCGTGCCTGGTTCATCAGCTTGTCACGCGATAACGGCTCGCGCGGGTGGCTTACCAGCACTTTTAGTACCGCATATTCACCACTGGTAAGCGGTAATAACTGCTCGCCTTTGCGCATTTCACGCGTGGCCAGGTTAAATTTAAACGGGCCAAATTCCACTATCCCTTCAGCCTGACTGGGGGCCCCCGGTAATTCTTTACTTTTGCGCCGCATTACTGCCCGGATGCGCGCCAGCAACTCACGCGGATTAAAAGGTTTGGGCAGGTAATCATCGGCACCCATTTCCAGGCCGATAATACGGTCTACCTCATCGCCTTTTGCCGTTAGCATAATAATCGGAATTTCATTTTCCTGCTGGCGCAGGCGGCGGCAAATAGACAAGCCATCTTCTCCCGGCAGCATCAAATCCAGCACCACTAAATGGAAGTTTTCCCGCTCCATCAGGCGTTGCATCTGCTCGTAATTTGCTACGCTGCGTACTATATACCCCTGCTCAACCAAATAGCGCTCCAGCAAGGCACGTAAACGCATGTCATCATCAACTACCAGAATTTTCGGGGTTTCTGAACTGGCCATAGTGAAGCCTCCACAATATTTGCTTCACTATAAACGAAAAAACCGCTGCGGCGAAAAACCTTGGCGCTTCTTTATGTTACAAAGTTTGTCTGCTGTACAACAGTGGCATATCGCTGGCAGGGCGGCGGCAAAAGCTGCTACCATTCCGCCCTGCTTTTACCGGACGACACCAACACAATGCGCACCGATTTAATTACCCGTGAGGGCTTTGAAGCCTTACAACATGAGCTGAATTATTTATGGCGGGAAAAACGCCCCGACGTTACCGCCAAAGTGGCCTGGGCCGCCAGCCTGGGTGATCGTAGTGAAAATGCGGATTACCAGTACAATAAAAAGCTGCTGCGTGAAACGGATCGCCGTATCCGCTTTTTACGCAAACGGCTGGAAGTGCTGCGCGTGGTAGACTATTCGCCACAGCAGGATGGCAAAGTGTTTTTTGGTGCCTGGGTTGAAATTGAAAACGAACAGGGCGAACAGCTGAGCTTTCGTATTGTCGGGCCGGATGAAATATACGGCCGCAAAGATTATATCTCTATCGACTCACCCATGGCGCGGGCACTGCTGAAAAAAGCGGTAGATGATGAAGTGCTGGTACATACGCCAACCGGCAACAAACTGTGGTTTATTACCCAAATACGCTACAAATAATAGCCACACCACAGCGCCGGATTGGATTTTTTGCCCCACAAAGTGGACAATCGGCAAATATTGCCGTGTTTTTAGTTTGATGCTTTTCACCTTAACGGTGCTTTTTAATCAGGAACTCCTTGTTTATGTCTATGATTGTTAAACAAATTGCAGCAGAAATTGCCGCCCGCCCAGAGCAGGTTTCAGCAACTATCGCATTATTGGAAGAAGGTGCAACAGTGCCTTTTATTGCCCGTTACCGTAAAGAAGTAACCGGCGGCCTGGATGATACCCAGCTGCGGCACCTGGAACAGCGTTTAACTTACCTGCGTGAGCTGGAAGAACGCCGCCAGGTAATTTTAAAAACCATAGACGAACAAGGCAAATTAACCGCTGAGTTAAAACAAGACATACTGGCAGCAGACAATAAGACCCGGCTGGAAGATTTATATCTGCCGTATAAAGCCAAACGCCGCACCAAAGGGCAGATCGCCATTGAAGCCGGTATATTGCCGCTGGCTGATGCGCTGCAGGCCAATCCGAAGTTAATTCCGGAAACAGAAGCCAGTGCGTTTATCAATGCTGAGGCCGGTTTTGCTGATGTAAAAGCCGTGCTTGATGGTGCTAAATATATTCTGATGGAACGCTTTGCCGAAGACGCTAACCTGCTGGCCCGCTTGCGCCAGCATCTGGCACAACATGCGGTATTAAAAAGTACCCTGGTTGCCGGTAAAGAGCAGGAAGGCGCCAAGTTCCGCGATTACTTTGCCCATACAGAAAGCTGGAAAACCACACCGTCGCACCGCGCGCTGGCTATGTTTCGCGGCCGCAACGAAGGAGTACTGCAACTGCAGTTAGTACCCGATGCCAATGAAGAAACGGCCCACAGCCTGTGCGAACAAATGGTGGCCAGCCACTTTAATATTAAAGACGAAGGCCGCGCTGCAGATGCGTTTTTACACACCGCAGTACAATGGACCTGGAAAGTAAAACTGCACCTGCACTTAGAAAATGACCTGCTGAGCGAGCTACGCGAAAAAGCCGAAGAAGAAGCCATTAAAGTATTTGCTCGTAACTTAAAAGACCTGCTTATGGCCGCACCTGCCGGTATGCGCAACACACTGGCACTGGACCCCGGCCTGCGCACCGGCGTTAAAGTAACCGCCATTGACGAAACCGGTAAGTTGCTTAGCCAAACCACTATATTTCCGCATGCGCCACAAAATATGTGGGATAAATCAGTGCGTACTCTGGTAGCGCTGTGTCAGCAACATAAAATAGAGCTGGTTGCCATAGGTAACGGCACCGCATCACGTGAAACCGACAAACTGGCCGCCGATGTGATCAAAGCACTGCCTGGCCAGCCAATCCAGAAAATTATGGTATCAGAAGCCGGCGCTTCTGTTTATTCTGCTTCTGAGCTGGCGGCGCAGGAGTTCCCTGATTTAGATGTATCGCTGCGCGGTGCGGTATCTATTGGTCGCCGCCTGCAGGACCCGCTGGCCGAACTGGTAAAAATTGAACCCAAAGCCATTGGCGTGGGCCAGTACCAGCACGACGTTAACCAAAGCCTGCTGACGAAATCTCTCGATGGCGTAGTAGAAGACTGCGTAAACGCGGTAGGTGTAGATTTAAATACCGCCTCGGTACCCCTGCTGGCCCGTGTCGCGGGCTTAAATAAAACGCTGGCACAAAATATTGTGTTCTACCGCGACAGCAACGGCCGCTTTAACGAGCGTAAAGAGCTGTTAAAAGTACCACGGCTGGGGCCAAAAGCGTATGAACAGGCTGCAGGCTTTTTACGCATTAACAACGGTAAAAACCCGCTGGATGCCTCATCAGTGCACCCTGAAGCTTATCCGCTGGTAGAAAGAATTATCAGCGCGCATCAGAAATCGGTTGAGCAGATCATTGGTAACAGCAGCTTCTTAAAAAGTATTGATGCCAAAACCTTTGCCGACGAGCATTTTGGTGTACCTACCATTAGCGATATTTTAAAAGAGCTGGATAAACCCGGCCGGGATCCGCGCCCGGAGTTTAAAACCGCCAGCTTTAAAGATGGCGTAGAAACATTAAAAGATCTGAAAGACGGCATGTTGCTCGAAGGCGTAGTAACTAACGTTACCAACTTTGGTGCCTTTGTTGATATAGGCGTGCATCAGGACGGCTTAGTGCATATCTCGTCGCTGACCGATAAGTTTGTCAGCGATCCGCATCAGGTAGTCAAAGCCGGTGATGTAGTAAAAGTAAAAGTGCTGGATGTGGATATTGAACGCAAACGTATTGCGCTTACCATGCGGATGGACGAACAACCAGCGCCGAAAAATGCAGATAAAGCAACCGACAAAACCGGCGCACGCCCACAGCACAATAAAGCTGCCGCACCGCGCCAGGCTAAACCGGCAGATAATAACGCAGCAATGGGCAATGCATTTGCCGAAGCCTTTGCCAAGCTGAAAAAATAATATTGCCGCTAAGCAGCTTTGCTTAATAACGGCAGAGCTGCAATTTAATGCAACAACGGGTGGCTAAGCTTATGAATATCTGCCCGCGGGTGCACAGATAATTCAAACAGCAACCGCTGATTTTCTGCATCAAAGCTCATAATACTGAGCAAATGCAGTAAATCAGGCGGTAGCAAAATAACATCCTGCAGCTGACCATTGCCGGTATCATAGTAACTTACCAGTAACTGGTCAGGCTTTTGCTGCAAAAAATAAATCCCCTGCTCTGCAACAGTCCAGGCCGTTCTGGAGCTGAACACACTGCCGGGCAGCAGTTGCACCTCACTACCATCGGGCAACAGCTGCCATAAGCCCCGGTTGCGGCCTTTACTGAAATAAAACCGATCTGCAGCCGGCATTTGTGCACCAATACCGCCTTTTACTGTCAGTTGGTTGATATCGCCGCTACTGAGATTAATACTGAACAAATTACTGCCATGCGAGAAAATGACTGCACTATCGTCATACCACCAGCTAATTTGGCCGTGCCAGCGGGCGCCGGTTTTCAGTTGCGTTAACCGGCCGGTTTTGACCTCAAGCAGCATCAGTTTATCTTCTTCTTCTGCCGGAAAACGGCCAACAAATGCAATATAACGGCCGTTATTAGACCACTGCGGATATTTAACCATGCCATGCAGGCGCGTAAGTTGCTGACGGTTTTCCATATAAGCATCAGCCCGCCATATTTCCATATAGCCAGACTCGTTGCTGACATAAGCCAGAGCATGCTGAGCCTTGCTGTAATGCGGCGCTTCGTAGCGGGATTCGGCGGCGGTAAGCGGAAACACCGCGCCGGTCACACCTTTGTTTAATGGCAGGTATCCCAGCTGCGGTACATTACTGCTGTTGTGGTAGTACACGTCACCGCTGGCGGTAATACGGCTTGGCCAGGCAAAATCATCCAAATCAAGTGATACGGTAGTGGTATCGGCCACATTCAGGATAAATCCCTGCCGTTTGCCATGCCGTAAAGCAGCATACAACACCCGCTTGCCATCGGGGTGCCACACCAACCCCATAATATCTTCTTCACCTGACGTAAGCTTATGCTCTTCACCAGTTGCCAGATTATGCAGATAAATTTCTTCAGACAGGCGGTGAGCGCGACGGGTTATTGCCAGATACCGGCCATCAGGTGAAAACGCCAAATCACGGACCCGGTACTGACAATTATGCTGGCATGGCACAGGCTGCGGCTCGGCCTCAGGGTTTTGTAAATCCAGTTGATACAGGCTGGCCCCTTCCGGCGTTACACTGCCGTTAAAAGCCAGATAACGTCCATCTGCAGAAATATCCATATACACTGTACTGTGCCGGTTGCAGGCAGCAAGTTTTTCACTGCGTAAGGTGATGATATCCAGTTGCATAATGTAGCATTCGCCATATACAGCCGTTTTGCTGGAATAATAAATATGCCTGCCATCTTTTGCCCACAGTGGGCGGCTCTCGTCATCTATGCTAAAGGTTAGCTGCCGTGGCGGCTTGCTATTATCCTGCAAGTCCAGCAGGTATAAATCACTGGAGGCTTCAAACTTACGCCAGCTAAACACCAGATAGCGTTCATCCGGCGACAACGCCGGAAACATGGCACGGCCACTGCCTTTGGTTAGCAGAGAAACCTCTGGCTCGGTGTTATCAGGCGGGTTAAAGAGGTAATAAAAAGCCACGCTTATCAGGGCCAGTATAACCAGCCCGGCAACCATAAACCCGCTGTAGCTACGGCGTACAGTGCGCGTATTGCTAGTATGAGCTTCCTCCACCTCCAGAGCAGGCTCTGCGGTTTTAACAACGCCGGGCTGATAAACCGGCGCTACTGCTAAGCGATACCCTTTTTTTCTGACCGTGTTTATAAGCTCTGTCTCGGCAAGTTGCTCAAACAGATTGCGCAGCTGCCATATTGCGTTAGTCAGAGCTTTTTCACCCACATAGTTATTACCGGCCCAGACAGTGTCAATTAACTGCTGGCGGCTAACCAGTGCGGGGTATTGCTGTGCCAGAAAAGCCAGGACTTCCATCGGCTTTTGCTGCACAGATGTTTGTTGCCCCGCCGGGGCCTGAATGCTTAGTTCAGCCGGATTAACATACAGTTCAGCCAGATAAAAAGATTGCTGCGTTGTCATGCTTTCCCGATCCAGGTTTTCCTGCTTAGGTTTACCCGCCGGATTTTACCACAGGCGGGCAGAAAAACAGCTGTCATTGTTAACAAAGCAGCCAGGCTTACTCTGCCAGCGCTTCTGGCTGCAGTAATTGCATTGCCGGCGTAGCAGTAAGATGCCTGGCCAGCCATTGTTGCTGCTCCCACAATACATGCAAAACCGATTCTCTGGCCTGGTAATGGTGCCCCTCATAGGGCAGTAGAACCAACCGGGCAACTTTGCCAAGCCCCTGCATAGCCTCAAACAACCGCTCTGATTGCAGTGGAAAAGTGCCTGAATTAGCATCGGCTTCACCGTGGATCAGCAGCAATGGCGCCTCCATTCGATCGGCGTGCAAAAACGGTGACATGAGATTATATAGCGCGGTGTTCTGCCACAAATTGCGCTTTTCTGACTGAAAGCCAAATGGGGTAAGGCTGCGGTTGTATGCACCACTGCGGGCAATACCAGCAGAAAAAAGGTCGGTGTGCGCCAGCAGATTAGCAACCATAAAAGCGCCATACGAGTGCCCGCCAACGGCAATATTACCCCGCTCGGCAACCCCCAGCTTTACCAGAGTGTCAACGGCAGCTTCGGCATTTGCAGTAAGTTGTGGCAAAAAATCATCATTTGGCAAAGCCGCATCTTTGCTGATAACAGGCATGCTCACTTGATCAAAAACTGCATAACCCAAGGCAACATAAGGTTGGGCACTGCTGGGCCTGAAACTGACAAAACGTTGTTCTGGCACGGTGCGTTGCTCGGCCAGTTCTGCCGACGCATATTCCCGCGGGTAAGCCCACATTAACACCGGCAATGGCCCCATTGAGACATCATACCCGGCTGGCAGATATAACCTGCCGCTAAGCTTAACGCCATCAGAGCGCTGATATTCCAGCCATTGCTGCGTTATCTGCTGATAAGCCGGTGCCGGGTGGTGCCGGGCCACCAGCTTTAATGTCGTGCCATCTGTATCCAGTTTAAATAGCTCCGGCGGCTGTGTTGGCGTTTGCCGGGTAAATAAGATGCCACCGAGCGGTAACATTTGCAGCATAGTGTCTTCGGTGTCACTGGCAGAGCGCCAGATAAGCTGCTGCTCACCGGATTGCGGCTGCACTGTATGCAGCTCTGCCTGCAAGGCGTTGTTGCGCCGTGTGGCAAAAAAAGCAGCGCTGTCTGTTTGCTGAATTACCCGCTGCTGATAGCGGTTATTAGCCATTACCGGCTCTCCCGGCAAAGCCTGATGATCTTTGCTATTGCGCTGATACCAAAGCTGAGGATTACTGGCAAAACCGGCAGGAAAAAACCAGGCTCGCTCCTGGTCGGTGTCAGAATCACTTTCATATAAAATAGCCAGTGCAGTGTCTGACCATAAAACACGCCGAAAACGCCAGGCAGTATCATACAACTTATGCGGTACCGCAGAAAAAGGCGCTGGCCACTGCCAGAGCGCGTCTTTGCTGGCTTTGTCATCACTTTTTTCTACCCAGTATAAGGTTGCAGGCTGCATAGGCTGCCAGGCTATGATACGCCGCCCATCTCTGGTTTTGCTGCTCTCATGCAACGCCAGCTCGCCAGCCTCTGCTATTTTTTCACCGCGCAGGTTATACACCTCGGCCTGGCGCGGAAAGTTGCTATAACGCACACGATAGGAATAAGGCCTGACAATACGCTGTGTCAGAATAAAGCGGTTGTCCGGCGATAGTGAAAAGCTGTGTAGCGGCAGCTCGGCAATAACAGTGCTTTTCAGGCGGGTTGAAATTCGCACCAGCTTTGCCTGAATTAACTGTTCAAAGTAAGCTGCATCGCTTTCTGACTGCAGCAATAACTGCAAAGTACGTAGTGCTGTTTTTTTACCGGTGGTTTCCCGTGCTTTCGGCTGCAAACCTGGCGCAGGTTCGGCTGGTGTACTGGCGGATGGCGCCACTGCCGCAATCAGGCCGGAGCTGTCAGCTAACCACTGGTATTGAATACCCAACACAGCATTCAGCCGTTGACGTACCCGTTTACGTTTACCGTTTTTAAGCTCAAGCAGTTCGATAAACAGCCCATTCTGTTCTGCCACTACTACACTCAGCCAATTGTCGTCTGGTGATAAACGGGGGCTAAACAAGCGCTGATGAGCTTGCGCCACGATTTGATAGCGCTTTTGCTGTTGCAGATGCTGCACACTGATTTGCTGATAACCCCGGCCCAAACCGGCACTAAGCTGGGCCAGATTAATATGCAGCCCTGCCAGCCCAACCGAGTGTTGCTGTATAACCTCCAACGCCGGGTTAACCGCTGTTTCAGTTTGAATTAACCAGTTACCACTGGCCGATACCTGCCAATCAATGCTGGAGCCCGCATCAACCAGTTGCACCAGCCGCTGATCCGGTTGCTGGTATGTTGAAGCAACTGCTGGCGGTAAAAACCAGCAGCAAAATAAAAATAACCCAATACGGTACATCAGTTGCTAACCTTAAAAAGAATAAAGCCCCGTTACCGGGGCTAAAACAAACAGCTTACAATCAGAAACGGTGTTCCAATGCAGCATAGAAGGTGCGGCCAATCACGTTGTAGCCCATGTTACTGCGGTAATACGGGTGATCATTACGATTGGGGTGACCTTCGGCATAAACTGGCGGCATGTTGTCGGTCAGGTTATTAATGCCTAATGTAAGCTTGGTGTCCCGGCTAAAGCGGTAGCTACTGTTCAGGTTAAGAGTTTTGTTCGCATCCAGCTTACTCCAGACCCGCTCCTGATAGCTGTTACCAGTGCCGTCAGGCAATGTCCAGGTACTCCAGCCTTCTGCAGTGCCAAGATAATACCAGCTCAGGTTTACGCTCAGATCTTGCAAGCTCCAGTTCAGCGATACCGTACTCTTCCATGCTGGCAGGTAGTCATCTTGTGTTTCTTCAACCCGCTCGCCGCCATCAAATGCCTGATACTCTTTTTTCATGGTATAGGACAAATTGGTTTTTAAGCGGAATTTACCAAAGCTGTTCAGATCCAGGTTGTAAGCCAGCTCGCCGTCAATACCCTGAGAAGACTCGTAAGAACTGTTAATAATACCGCGGCGTACGCATAAAACATCGCGGTAATCCTGTCCCGGCAATTGCTGTGTAATATAGCCGATAGACGTCAGATCATTACAAGATGACGCTTGTCCGGTCATGTCGTAGGCAGGATTTTGCAAAATCCGGTCAACAGTTTCAGTGTATACGGCGCCATCCAGCGAAATACGCCAGAAATCTACTGTAGTGCTGATGCTTTCGGTTAACTGCCCTACCACGCCAATATTCCAGAACTTGCCTTTTTCCTCCGACAGATTCAGGTTGCCAGCACTGATAGAATCATAGTTGTCATCCAGGCCAACCGGGTGGTTAGGGTCAACCTTAATAGTGGTACTGGAAAACGAACGGCTGACACCTGCATACATACGGTGTAAATCCGGCGCCCGGAAACTGCGACCGGCGTTTGCTCTTAGCAACCAGTCTTCATGCGGCTGATACGTCACCCCTACCTGTGGTGTCAGAGCCCCACCCACATCTGATTTGTCGTCATACTTGTCATAACGCACGGCAATGCTGGCGTCCATTTTGCCTAAACCTGATGAGCGGTCCAATACCGGAATAGCCAGCTCACCGGCAGCAGCATAGCGTTTGCGTTCTCCACGGCCATGAGTTCCACCCTGGCCTAACAAATTGCCGCTAAGCGTATGTTCGTCTTTGTTGTCGTAATACCAGTCACGGGCCCATTCTGCAGATACTGCAAACTGTATAGGACCGTTGGCGGTATCCAGCAGATCACCGGTCAGTACTGCCTGTACCTGGTTCATACCCGATCCGGCATCCGTCAGTGTTTCCGCGTATAAATACTCGGCTTGCTCCGGTGTCATCTTATCCAGCGGATACCATTTATCCGGATCGGCTGAATCTGCCGGGTTAAAGCTGATAATATCCAACAGCCGGTCTGCCCGCATCTGATTGCGGCCATAGCGGTCAAACTTACTCTTACCGTATGCCCAGCTTAGTTCCAGATCATAGTCACCGATCTGGCCGTTAATGCCAGCCGACAGGTTCATATTCTTTTCTTTGCCGGTGTAATCGCGGATCTGGCCATAATCATCCAGCCGGCGGTAAACGCGGAACTCACGCGTGCGATTAAAGTCTGTTGCGCTATAGCTGTAGTTGCCCGGATTATCCCGATCCATATAAAAGGTCGGGCTAACGCTTTTCTGGCCATTACCACGGGTGGTTTCTTTATCGCTGCCTTGCAGCAACAGGTTATACTGCCAGTTACTGCTTAACTCACCAGACTGGTTCAATACCAGATTGTATTCTTTCTTACCAGGGTGCAGACCGTCGTCCGTTGTTGCATCATAACGGCACTTGTACCGGCTTTCTTCGTCATTCCAGATGCCACGGTCGCCAAACAGGTCTGCACACTGCTGCTGGTTAGCCATAATGTAGCTGGCCGCAGAGCCTGACACGCCAACGTTATGAAACACTTTGTCGTAATCACGCAGATAAGCAGAAGTAGAGCTGTGAGTGTCTGTACCGTCAGGGCCGCCTTTTTGCGTAAAGTTACGCTGCCCTGCACGTAGAATTTCATCATCACTGTATTCCAGCACCAGCATGGTTTGGCCAAGCCGGGTTTCAAAGCCAGAAGTTAACGATGCCTTAGTGCGATCCCGTCCGCCGTGCTGTGGGTTATCATGGCGTAGGTTCAAAGTAGTACGGTCATACTTTTTCTTCAGGATAATATTAACCACACCGCCTACAGCGTCTGAACCATAAATAGCTGAAGCGCCACCGGTAAGAATTTCTACCCGCTCTACTGCGCTGGTCGGAAAGGTAGAAGTATCAACAAAGTTTGACGTACCCCCTGTTGCAGCCGGATATTGTGGTACGCGCTTACCATTTACCAGCACTAATGTCCGGTTGGCGCCCATGCCTCGCAGGTTGATGGTGGTGGCACCTTGTGTCCAGCTACTTTCATTGCCTTCAATGGTACGGCCCGCATTGGCTACAGACGCCTGCAGCACCTCTTCTACATTGCTAAAACCACTGAGCTCCATATCTTCAGCTGTAATAACAGTAACAGGTGCAACGCCTTCCATATCTGTACGTTTGATACGGGACCCCGTTACTTCAATACGCTCTACGGCATTTGCTGCCGTCTCCTGTGCATAACTGCCGGCGGTAAAAGCAACACTGCCAAACAACCCTGTCAGCATTGCTGTTTTAATGGCCAGAGCCACTGGTGTGTTTTTATTCATTATGTTATTCCCAAGTTCTTGTCACTGAATTTTTGTATGTAACATCCTGACGCGCTATCAGGCAGGTAAACCAGCAACGGAAAAACCACCGGCTTACTCTGAGCAGGTTTATCTCTCTGGTGTATGTCAATGCAATGACAACCAACTCCTTTCTTCACCAGTTCTAACTCTATTTAATATCTATCACTTATTAATCAGTACGATAGAAATGCCACTGCAAAATAAACAGCGGCAAAATGCCAGAAGGAAACGGGGTATTTAATTAGCCTGAATGTCTTTTTCCAACAAAGTACGCATTGGCAATTGCTCACCGGACACAGTACCACGTAGTAAAACACCGGCTTGCCACAGTAATATTTCACCACCTTTACCGTGTTTAATATTGCTGTCGACAGAGATAACCTTGCCACCAAAGTGTGAGAACACACCATCCATTGAGGTATGCCCTACCACTATTCTATTTACATTCAGCGTAGATAGCAGTTGTGTTAATACTGGCTCCGTCACGGCGTTCTCTTCACGAAAGTAACCGCGATACCATAAGGGCCCCAACGAACCATATAAGAAGTTCAGCACCGGCACCTCTTTCAACTTATCACGGGCAATGCCTAACGATTGCCGGAACTGCTCATTAACTTCCGACATCGACATGCCCAGCGAAAGATAGTCCGGATGCAGGCCTCCATGTACAAACAACATATCGTTTACCTGTGCTAATACAGGCCTGCTGCGTAGCCATTGGCCCAATACGGAGTTTTCATTGTAAAGCCCGGTATAATCAGTACCCAGACGCGTGGCAACCTGCTGATACTTTTTATTGATGTAGCGTAAGTCATTGTACAGCACCATAGTTTCATGGTTGCCCAACAGCAAATGCACCCTGCCACCTGCCGCTGCGGCCTGTTGCTCTAACTGATACAACCACCACAAAATCTCCGTTACTTTATCGCCACGGTCCATTACATCACCCACCACCACCAGATGACCATTACCGAACGCCCAGTTCAGCTGGCTATCAACTACTGCATTAGCAGTAAGTAGCTGTGTCATAACGTCATACTGGCCGTGAACATCGCTAATCACTGCCAGTTTCTCTGCACTGTAACGAAACAATGGCTCCAGCGCGTATTGCTGACGAACATTGATTTCTCTGGGGTAGGCACAAACAGGTTTAATAACCTCGGTTACCTGTTGTGTTTTTTCAATCAGTTGTTCGTTACACACCCATTTCAGCTCAAGTTGTTGATCATTCTTGCTGAAAAAAGCATAGGGTCCGTCGTCCAAAGCAGTATTTAAGCCCGGCGTTGCCGGTTCATTGTGAATGGAAGCAGGCATTTCATTGGGGTTTATGCTGTTGTCATACAAATACCAGCAATATGCCAGAACCGGGAAAATGATAATAAAACTGAATATCCATCGAACCATAGTCTTTTCCTGTGTTGTACTCAGATAAATAGATTACTGCAGGCACAGACATCGCCAGGCAGTGTGGCAGGCAGCATGAAGTAAGAAGGCAGGCAGAACAATCAACAGCCAGTGTCAGCAGCACTATTTTCAGCCGTTTTATTATCTATTGTTAATCTATTTGATATGATTCATAAGGTTATATAACCTTCGTCTTTCAAGATGCACGGTTGTTGGCTGCGCTCACTCACCCCAATCACATAGTATTGCTATGCTCATGGGGATTCACTCACTTGCCGCCTACGTGCATCTTGAAATTCATTGGTTATAAGTTTTGGTTTAGCTATTTAGCAATATAAAGCAAGGTTAAGCCTGTTGTAGAGATTGTTTGATCTGCGGCTCGGTAGCAGCCTGATAATAACCGGCAATAACATTACGGCGCAGTTGCATTTGCGCTGAGCTGGCCAGGGTATCGCGCTGCGGGTACACTGCGGTGCTGCCACCGTTATCATCTGACACACTGTAGCTAATATCGGTTTGCGCGACCTGTTCAGCAAAACCGGTACCGGTTGTTGTTTGTTCAGCTCCGTTGCTCTGCCCTGTGGCAGAATTTTGCTTAACCAGTTCGGCCTGTGCCTGAATTTGGCGCTGAGCGGCTTCTGCTGCAATACGTCTGTCTGCCGCCGAAGGCTCTGCCGGGGCCAAGGCAGCAGCACGTACCTGCTGCATTTTTTGTACTGTTGCCTGAGGGTCGCCAGGTATCGGCGAAATGTCTATCTGTACTTCACCGCCGACAGCATACTGCTTGCCATCAGGGCCCAGCTCGTAAGTGTAACCTGGTGCACCGGCATAACGGCCTCCCACTGCCGCATGAGCCTGCTCATGGGTTTTTACTTCCTGATCCCGTGCTTTAAGCTCGCGGATCTCTTGTTGTTCCTGCTGTTCGGCTTGTTGCTTTGGCGCCTGTTCACCTTTCCCGTCTTGCTGCTGGCTATCAGAGTTTTCACCACGACCATCTATCGCCTGCTGCGTTTCTGTTTCTTTGCCGCTGGCGTCGTACAGGCTAACCTGAGCCCCGCTGCTACCACCGGGCCGGGCTTTTTCATCGCTAGCAGCCGGTTTTTCTGCACCGGATTTGGCAGTTTCTTTTACCGGCTCAAATAAATCCCGCCGTACAGCATCACGCCGCGCCATCTCCGTTGGCGGGTTGGCGGTGTTAATACTGACATTAGGATAATGTGATACCAGCATTGTGCTCAGACCCGGATATCAATCACAGTACCCAATACCTCGTCAGCGGTTTGAATACTTTTTACATTAGCCTGAGCGTTACGCTCTTCCTGGCCTAACTGCACTAAGCTGCTGGTTAGTGAGCCGGGTTGTTCAGCGGTTTGTATCTGGCGCGGCTGCTCTGTAGCCTGGGTTGGTGTAACGGCCTGTTCAGTTTCATTCAGCCGGTTAGCACGGGTTTGGCGATTAATATCAATTGTCGCATCCGTGACACCGGCACTGGCACGCTGAAACCCCTGCATGCCTGAATACAACGCGGATTGAATGTCCATGGTACAACTCCTGCAACATCTGCTGATAATGGTTAATTATTAACCAAAACCCGCTAAAAAGAAAGCCAGCCCTGAGTACAGCACTTTAGCTGTACCACAGAATTCAGTTAAGCCACAGCCTGAGCCATTGGATAAACTCGTCCTGATGTGAAATAAAAGGCGCGTGCGATGCATGAGCTGCCACGACAAACCGGCCTTGCGGCTGCAACTGTTGCAGTAAATCAGTCACTTTTACCGGCACAAGCGAATCCAGGCGGCCAAAAAAGCCTGCAACAGGCTGGGTTAATGCCGCAAACTGCTGTCGTAGGTCAAGTTTAAGCAATTGCAATGCACCTTCCACCGCAGCGATATCTGCCATTGGGTATGCCATTATGGCCTGTTTCAGTACTTTTATATCTGCGCGGGCGCTGCTGCTGCCCATAGCCTGAATAGCCAGAAAACGCTCAATGGTAAGTGGCAGGTTTTCACTTAACGCATGAGCAAACTGCTGCATAATGGCTTCTGCCATACCGGGCCAGTTTTGTTGCGCCATAAAGCAGGGCGAAGCAGCAATTAAACCCAGCTGTTTTACTTTGTGCGGGTAACGGTGCGCCAGCGCTATAGCCAGCAGGCCGCCTAACGACCAGCCACACACATAACTTTGCGCCGGGATCTGCGCCGCCAGCATATCCACCACAGCATCCAGTTGATAAGGCTGCGGATAGTCGCGGCATAAGCCAAAGCCGGGTAAGTCCGGTGTCAGTAACTGCATTTTGTCGTCCAGTTGGTCTTCCAGTTGTTGCACTACACCGTGCCAGACGCCCTGGTTTACTCCCCAGCCATGTAACAATACCAATACCGGTTTGTCTGAAGTCATTTTCCCTGCCATAGTTACAAAGTTGTAAATTAAAATGGAGTTTGATTTGCTAAAGCAGCTTTTGTCTCAGTTTGGCCGCATGTGGCACCTACTGCTGCCCTCGCCATGCCTGTGGTGCAGTTTACCGGTACACAGCTCCGGCTGCCAGCTTTGCCACTGTTGCCAGCAAGCATTGCCGCAATTGCCGTATCAGCTTTGTCATTTTAATTTGTTGTGGCTGCCGCAGGTAAGCAGAGGCCTGAAAAAACCGGGGTTTGACACCCTGCTCAGCCTTGGGTATTACCAGCAGCCTTATCAGCACTGGTTACAGCGCTGGAAGTTTCAACAGGATTATGGTGCTGCAGAGTTGTTGCAACAGCAATTTGCAGCGTTACTGACATTATACAAAGCACAGTGCCAGCAATTGCCTGAAGCGGTAGTGTATGTGCCCATGCACCCTGCCAGACAGCGCAAACGGGGCTTTAACCAGGCAGAACTATTGGCAAAAACAGCGGCGGTAACCCTCGGCATACCGCTGCTGCCGTTATTGCAACGCCCTGGCAAACAAAAAGCTCAGGTTGGCCTTAGCCGCAAACAGCGCCAGGCTAACCTGCGTTATGCTTTTACCCTGCACCCTGAGTTTACTGTACCTGCCCACCTGGCATTGGTGGATGATGTTATTACCACCGGCGCTACCGCCAATGAGCTGTGCCGTTTGCTACGCCGCCATGGCGCTAAGCAGATCAGCCTGTGGACCATAGCAGTAACGCTGGCAGACTAATTTACCGCCGTGCTGAAACTACTGCCTAAATACAGTGCATTTACCAATAAACGGCTTGAGCCATAAAAATAACCCCGGAATACCGGATTGTCAGACATGGCTATCACCCGGCCTTTGCCGACATTGTGCGCCAGCAAAACTGCACTCTGGCCAATACGTGGTACATACTCTGGCGCAGTGTAACCGGCCAGTTGCGGCGCAGCGCTGTACAATGCCACATTAACAAAAGGGAATCCTGATGGCTGCAACAGGAAGGTGCTGTTTTTAAATACCGGCAAGGTGGTGCGGGTATAACCAAATGTCAGCGGGTGGCTTAAATCCAGCTCGGCCTGATAAATAGCCCCGGCAATACGTTGTTTGCCTGCCAACAACTCTTTGTCTTTGTAACTCAGGTCGTTGGCTGGAATAAGACTGCTCATCTCCGCACCCTGCCATACATCAGCTTTAAGCAAACCGGTTTGTGCCAGCCAGGCTGCACCACGCTTATGGCCCCACAGTACACCGCCGTTATCCAGCCACTGTTTTAACAAGCTCACTTCACTGTCGCGCCAGCTGCTGTAGTTACCATCCGGCAGCACTATATGGCTATACCGGGTAAGATCTAATTGCCTTAACTGCTGCGGTTCAGCCATTGATGGTGATACGCCTGCCAGCCGCTCCAGGTTGTACCAGACTTCACCGGCTTCGGTCGAATTAATACCCGGCCCGGCCATCAGTAATACCCTGGGTAAATTAACTACCGCAAAATTATGGCTGCCCAAATCGCTGCCCTGCGGCGTTAGGCCAGAATTAATGGCATACACCGGCAGCGAGAAACGTTGCTGTACACGTTGCAAACGGTTAAACCAGTCATCTTGCTGCTGCAAGCCTGCAGCAATTACCATAGTGCCGGCAGGCAGGCTAACTTCGCCATTGCCACTGAGTGCAGTAAAGTTTGCCATGGCAGAGCGCACTACCAGCTTTTCAGCTAACAGGGCATGTAACAGCAAAGGTGCTTGTTGGTCCTGCCAGCTAAACGCATAAGCATAGGCACCAGTGGGCAACACTGCTGGCTCAGCCGGGCGGGTTTGCCAGGTTTCGCTCAGACCCGATTGCGCCGGTTCACGGTTTACTGTATCAAAGCTTATGTTATAAGCATGGGGTAAAGTCCAGGCCGACACATCATAAAAGGTGTTATCCGGGAAGTTTTTCTCTGTGCTGAACATTGCTTTAATCAGCCGGTATTGGGGTTGTTGCAGTGGCACATAGTAGCTGCTGAACGCCGGGTATTTTTCGTTGTCTTCCTGCCAGTCGCGGCTTAACTGATACACCTCAACATGATGGCGTTGCAGTATGTCCAGCAGTGCAGCCAATCTTGTCTGATCCGCACTTTCGGTCAGCATATAGCCTTTAACTTTACTGTTTTTCGCTTGCTGCAGCGCAGATTTATAAAATTCCTGCTGATAAGACAACAGCTCACGCCGTTGCTCTACCGCACCGCGGATAGTCGATAAAGAGGTAGTAAGCTGGTTTTGAATAGTGGCACTGAAACTTAGCGGGCCATTGATACTGTCCTGTAGGTGGCCACGGCTACTGGCCTGTTCAAATAAAATGCCAACGCTGCCCTGAATATCAGGATAGGTAGAGCCTTTGCCCACATAAAAATCGTCAAAACTTTCTTCGGTGTAATACAGCTGCCCGGCCTGATCTAAAGCCGCAGCATGGTATTTTGCCAGTACACTGGTTAGCTCAAAATTACGCTTAGGCGTTAACGGGTAATTGCGGCTGGGAATACCCGGCTGAAAGAAGTAACTGCTGTTGGTGCCCATTTCATGGTAGTCGCCCACCACGTTGGGTAGCCATTGCTGATACTGGGCGATACGGGCCCAGCTTTCCGGGTGCTGCAATAATAACCAGTCACGGTTTAGGTCAAACCAGTAATGGTTGGGCCGGCCATTTGGCCACGGTTCGTTATGCTCGCGGTGCTGTGGATCTGCTACCGGTGATGCACCTTTATGCATATTGGCCCATAGTGCAAAGCGGTCATGACCATCCGGGTTCAGTGTGGGTTGCAGCAAAATAACGGCATTATCCAGCCAGTTGCGCACTTCATCATTATTGGCAGCAGCCAGATACTGAGCCAGCAAAATAGCGGCATTCGCACCGCTGGGCTCATTGCCATGCACGCTGTAACCCAGCCAGATAATCACCGGAGCATCGCTGCCAGAGGCTTCTCCACGGCGCGCAGCGGCAATATGCTGCTGGCGGATTTGATCCAGCCGCTGCAAATTCCGCTCAGATGATATGATCATCTGCAGCAAAGGCCGTTGCTCATGCGTGTAGCCAATTACTTCCAACTGGGCACGGCCAGACGCGGCTGCCAGTTGTTCAAAGTAACGCTGGATCTGGTCATGGCGCGCATGCCACTCACCAACCTGAAACCCCAGTACCTGTTGTGGTGCTGGCAGGCTTGAATCTGTCACCGCTGGCACATATGTAGTAGCTGCGGCACTGCAAAAACTGAGCAGAAAAGCGCTCAGGGTAATGTAATATTTCATAAATGATATCCTTTTGGCTGCGGCTAAGTTAGCCAGATCAGGCGGCAAAACTCAAGCGGGGCTGGCTTCAAAGAAACAGGAGGAGTATCATAGCCATTAACCTAGTAATTTAGTCAGGTACTATTATGATCACGATCTCAGAACAGGCACAGCAGCACTTTGCCAAGCTGCTGTCAAAGCAACCGGCAGGTACAAATATCAGGGTGTTTGTCGTTAACCCGGGCACAGCACAAGCGGAGTGCGGCGTATCTTACTGCCCGCCAGACGCCATAGAAGACACCGACCTGGCCCTGAACTTTAACGGTTTTGATGCGGTAGTGGACAGCGAAAGCCAACCATTTTTAGTGGATGCCGACATTGATTTTGTTACCGATCAGATGGGTTCACAGCTGACATTAAAAGCGCCAAACGCCAAAGTACGCAAGGTGAGTGACGACGCTTCGTTAATGGAACGGGTGCAGTACGTGATTGACAGCGAAATTAACCCGCAACTGGCTAATCACGGTGGCAGAGTCAGCGTAATGGAGCTAACCAGTGATGGCGTAGCTATTTTGCAGTTCGGCGGCGGTTGTAATGGCTGTTCACAAGTTGATTTAACACTGAAAGAAGGTATCGAGAAAGAACTGCTAAACCGCTTTAGCGGTGAGCTGAAAGGCGTACGCGATATTACCGAACACCAGCGTGGCGAACACTCTTACTACTGATCCCAGGCCGCTTACCTGACTAAAGCTGCGTTTAACGCCCGCTTGTGCTATAAAACGGCTTCGTTTTATTGCCATGCGGGTGCCCTGTTTATGAAAAAACTCTTTTGTTTTGTTGCATTGCTGCTTAGCCTGACATTGCCGGCACAGGCCGCGGTAATGCTGATTTACCATCATGTTGCCAGCGATACTCCGCGTGTAAGCAGTGTTACCGCCGACGAACTGCGCGGCCATTTGCAGTACTTTAAAGACAATAACCTGCAGGTTATCGGCCTTGACGTACTGATCAACCAACTGCAAAAAGGTGAGCCGGTTGCACCTGACAGCATAGTGATTACCTTTGACGACAGCTACGAAAACAACTTCACCACGGCGCATCCTATCCTGCAGGAATTTGGTTATCCGTACACCATTTTTATCAGCCCCGGCAGTATAGACAAAGGCAACGGTCCTTTACTGAACTGGCAGCAGGTAAAGCAAATGTCGGACGATGGTGTACTGGTAGCAAACCATGCTATGCGGCATGAACATATGGCCAGGCCAGAAACGGGCGAAAGCCAGGCCCAATGGCGTGAGCGGATGAAGCAAAGCATTCTGGCAGCAGAAGACAAAATTGAGCAGGTAACCGGCCAACGCCATCAATGGCTGGCCTACCCTTATGGCGAATACAGCCGTGAACTGGAACAACTGGTTACTGAACTGGGTTTTATTGGTATTGGCCAGCAATCCGGCGCTGTTGGTAACCATACGGTATTAACCCGTATTCCGCGTTATCCGGCAGCAGGGCAATATGCTGATTTAAAAGATTTGGCGCAAAAACTGCGTACCCTGGCGTTTAACATTACCGATTACCATGGTGTTAACCCGGTTATCAGCACTAACCCGCCCCAACTGAAGCTGTCATTAAAAGTAGAAGATTTCAACCGCAACCAACTGCAGTGCTTTGCCGGTAGTGAAGTGCTGCAACCACAGTGGCTGGACGACAGCACTTTTAGCGTTAGCGCTGGCAAAGCGCTTAACCGCGGCCGCAGCCGTTACAACTGCACCGCGCCGTCGCTGAGTAAAAAAGGCTATTTTTACTGGTATTCCCAGCCGTGGCTTAACTAGCGTTAAGTTTGTTAAGCACCAACGGAAAATCTGCTAACAGCTGCTCGGCGTTTATAACCGGCAGCTCCCCCACCTGCATTGGTGGTTTAAACATAGCCACCAGCTGCCCCTGCGGATTTATCAGCACCACTGACGCACTGTGATCAACCAGATAGTTTTCCTGTGTCGTGCTGCTAAGTGCATACATCAGCCCAAGCTGGCGTACAAAAGGGAATAGCTGATCATGGCCTGCTGTCATCCCCAGCACATTGGCTTGCTCAAAATAGCTGACGTAATTATTCAGCTGCTCGGTGGTATCCCGGTTTGGGTCTACTGAAATAAACCATACCTTAAGCGGTTGCTTTACCATTGCGGCTAACTCGGGCTGCACACCAGCCAGTTTAGCCAGGGTTAACGGGCAAATATCCGGGCAATAGGTGTAACCAACAAATGCCAGCGTCCACTGGCCGTACAAACGCTCACGGTTCACTGTTTCACCATGCTGATCGGTCAGTGCAAAGTCTGCCAGAGCTCTGGGCTGCGGATAAACTAGTGCCAGCTTAGGCTCAGCACTGGCCTGAGAAAACTGATACAACAGTACACCGGCAACCATTGCTGCTACGGCAAGCAAAACATAAATCACTTTACGAAACATAGATCGGCGATACCTTAAAGTAGTGGTCTACTAATAACAGCAGAAATAATACCATCAGATGAACAATAGAAAACTTAAAGGTTGCCATAGCAGTGCCGGCATCGGCATTAAATTTCAGTTTCCAGGCATACTGCATAAAACGCAGATTAAGCAGCGCACTGCCTGTCAGATAAATAGCGCCGCTCATCCCTACCAGATAAGGCATTAAACAGACAATAAATAACAGCACTGTATAAAGGCATATCACACTTTTGGTAAATTCAATGCCATGCGTTACCGGCAACATCGGCATATTTACTTTGGCATAGTCATCACGGCGGTGAATTGCCAGCGCCCAGAAATGCGGCGGTGTCCAGGCAAAAATAATCATCACCAGCAACAAAGCATGGCTGTGGATCTCGCCGGTTATGGCAGTCCAACCTAATAACGGCGGCATAGCACCAGCCAAGCCGCCAATAACGATATTTTGTGGCGTAGCACGCTTTAAAAACATGGTGTATACCACGGCATAGCCAAACAGGCTGGCCAGCGTTAACCAGGCCGTTAGCGCATTGACTGTCAGATACAACAGCACAAAGCCAATAAGTGCCAGGCTAAACGCAAAAGCTGTAGCTTCGGCGCCACTGACACGGCCTTTAGCCACGGGCCGGCTGTAGGTACGCGCCATTTGGGCATCAATACGTTTATCTACTACGTGGTTTATGGCAGCTGCCGCCGCAGATAACAAACTAATCCCCAACGTAGCAGCCAGTAAGGTGGTTAAATCGGGTAAGCCGGGCACTGCCAGCATCATGCCAACCCAGGCTGTAAGTACCAGCAAGGCCACAACTTTAGGCTTGGTCAGTTCCAGATAGTCGCGTGCCCGGCTGATACCCGCGCGTGAACGTGTAATGGCAGTCATAAGCTCTCCTTGCTGGCAGGCTGAGTTGTACGCAATTGCATGCAAATTATTACCAGCAACATTAATAAATTAGCCGCCACAAAGTTATGCGCCACCGCGTTAGCCAGCGGTAAATGCAGCGCTACATTGAGTACCCCCAGGCTAAACTGTAGCAGCAGTAACGCTGCTGCGGCTAAAGTAAGCCGCTTTAATAATGTGCTGGTCACATGGCGCCACAGTTGCAGCAGAAAAGCTGACAACACAATTAAAGTTATCGCAGCGCCAAAGCGGTGGAACACATGCACAGTCTGGCGCGCTTCCGCCGACATTACACCGTATTCGTAATCGTCATGCCCCAGGTGTAAATCAAAGGCTTCACTGATATTCATTCGTTGCAGCCAGCCGGCTTCACATACCGGTAACTCTATACAGGCCAGTGCCGCATAATTCGCTGCTGTCCAGCCGCCCAGGGCTATCTGCACGGTTAAAACAGCAATTGCCAGCATCGCAAAAGGCTTTAGTGATATAAGCTGTGGTTCATACACCCGGTAATCAGGATGCAATTTTAACCAGTACACGGCCAGCAAACTTAGCAGTGTAAAGCCACCCAGCAAGTGCCCCATTACCACCAGCGGCAGTAAATTCAGCGTTACTGTCCACATACCGAGCGCCGCCTGAAACACCACCAGTGCCAACAAAGCAGTGGGTATGACCTTACTACTTTGTTTGCGCAGTAAAGCGACGAAAAATATTGCCGCAATTAACAACCCCAGGCTACCGGCAAAATAGCGGTGCACCATTTCGTTCCAGGCTTTATGCGCTTCCAGTGGCCGCTCTGGAAATGCCTCCATAGCTGCCGCTATATGATGCTCCTGCTTGGGAACCTTTAAAAAACCATAACAACCGGGCCAGTCAGGGCAGCCAAGCCCGGCATCTGTCAACCGGGTATAGGCCCCCAGTAAAATAACGCCCATAGTAAGAAAAACGGCGATGGTCGCCAGCCATTGTTGTGTTTTCATACGCTGGCTCCCTCTCATACGCTAGTCCGATCATAGTTAAGCAGCTTAAGTAAGTCTTGACGGATAGCCCTGGCGGTATTTGCCAGTTCAGTTTGTGCTGACGGCACCGGGTAACTCAGCAGCACCAGCCCTTGTTGGTCAATCAGTAAAATGCGGTTTTGCAGTGTTTCAGGTACCGGCTGAGCAGCACTGTACCTTGCAAACGCGGTGTAAGCGTTCGGCGGGCTCTGTTCGCTGATCAGCACCGGTTGCACTTGCACCTGTTTGCGCCCCAGCCCGACATAAAGTTGTTGAATAGTATATAACGCCTGCTGACACGGCTTATCGCACTCTGCTTTGGGGGCAACAGCCAACCGCCAGTGCGCTTTAGCATTTGTAGCACTTAACAGAAACACTTCGCTTTGCTGCCACTCGCCTTTACTGGAAACGCCGCTATTAAACCAGCCAAACTCCAGTACCAATTTGGCCGCCAGCAATGGCAACGCGCAGCACAACACAAATAACAGCAGGAATTTTTTCTTATTCATATTTTGCTTTCCCCTGATGGCTGGCGGCTAACGCCACACCAACTACAGCAACTGCCAGCAAAAACCACTGCAGCGCGTAACCGCGGTGTTTCTCCGGTGATAATACAACTGGTTGATAATGCGGTATAAAATTACTAGCCTGCTGTTGGTACAACACAGCGGGATAAAGCTCGAGGCCACTTTGCTGCGCCAGTTCAGCATAATCTATCTGCTGGATACGCATTGGCCACTGGCCGTGGTCTTCAGCATTCTGGCCAAGTAACATCAGGCCATCTACCTTAGTACGCAGTAAACCGTCCAGTTCAACCTCGCTGGCCATATCAAACTGTGGCAATGTTTCACGGCTGTCAGCCCCGGCCAGCCAGCCCAGATTAACCAACAATGGCCGGGCCATACCCGCCGCCTGTACCGGCACTATTACGTCATAACCCACTCTGCCATTAACAATCTGGTTATCCAGCAACCAGATATAAGGCGCCAGCCAGTTGGCCTGGCCTTTTAGCGGCACGCCGTCAATATCTGCAGCCGCCAGTTGGGTTAATTGCGCAGGCGTAACGGCACCATCTGCCTGCAGTTGCGCCAGACGCGCAAGCTGCCCGGTTTTTTCAGCGGCACGGCTTAGCTGCCACCAGGACAAGTTGATTAAAATGGCAAAAGCCGTCAAAGTGAGAATGACCCACAGCGTATTAAGTGCGAAAATCTGGTTAGCCAGTTTAACGCGCATAACGCCGACCCCGGAGAGTGTTACTCATGTTGCTTAAAATTATTATCATAGCGCTACTACTTTTTATTATTGCTAATCTGGTACGTGCAGGGCTGATAATGCTGCGCCAACCTCAGCCAGAGATAAAAATGTCACGTTATCTTGGTCGGCGAGTCATGTTTTCTGCTCTGGTGTTGATCCTGATCTTTATCGCGCAGGCACTGGGGTTCTTAGATCAGAACCCCAGACCTTACTAACATCAGATCACGTAAACAAATACATAAAGGCACAACCAAACTACATCTACAAAGTGCCAGTACCAGGCAGCCGCCTGAAAGGCGAAGTGTTTCTCTGGCGTGAAATGGCCTTTAAGCACCCGGAAAAACACAAACAGCAAAATGATAGCCCCCAGCGTCACATGCATACCGTGAAAACCGGTCAGCAAAAAGAACGTATTGCCGTAAAACCCTGACGCCAGCGTTAATCCCAGATCACGGTAAGCATGAATATATTCATACACCTGTAAACCCAGGAAAGTAGCTCCCAGCAATAAGGTTACCAGCAACATTATTTTTAACTGGCTGCGTTTATTCTGCTCCAACCCGGTATGGGCAAAATGTAGCGTAACTGAGGAAAGCAACAGAATGGCAGTGTTAATCATCGGTAAGCCCGTTGCGGGCATAGCCTGGGTTTCAATGCCACCCGGCGTTTTCAGCAATGGCCACATAGCTTCAAAACTTGGCCACAGAATTTCAAATGTCATGGCGTTATTACTGCCACCGCTCAGCCAATCCAGCGCTATGACCCGGCCATAGAATAGAGCACCGAAGAACGCCATAAAAAACATGACTTCGGAAACAATAAACCAGCTCATCCCCTGACGAAATGAGCGGTCCATCTGTGCGCTATATAAACCACTCATCGATTCATCGATAACGTTTTTAAACCAGCCAAACAGCATAAAAATCAGTACGACAAAACCGGCTGCCAGCATATAGCCACCATAACCTGGTTGTTGTCTGGTCACTTCGTTAACATAGTTACCTGCACCAAAGGCAATTAAAAACAGCGCCACAGCGCCGACTATCGGCCATGGGCTTTGGGCGGGAACATAATATTTTTCGTAGGTTTTACTCATGTTATTCCCCAAGTTGTGACGACGCAGCAGTATCACCGGTCCAGGCGCTGGTTACGTCATAAAGCGTGTACGACAGCGTAATGGTGGAAAACTGGCTGGGCAGTGCCGGGTCGACATAAAACTGTAACGGCATCAGCATGTTTTTACCGCCCGCTAACTGTTGCTGGGTAAAGCAAAAACACTCTATTTTGTGAAAGTACAAGGCGGCCTGACCGGGTGATACTGACGGTACCGCCTGGCCAACAATCATGCGCCCCGTCGGGTTTTCTGCCAGATAATTCATAATATGAATTTCACCGGGGTGCACTGTCATGCGGCGCACCTCTGGCTTAAACACCCAGGGCATTTGTTTGTTTGGCCGGGCAATAAACTCGATCACCACTTCACGGCTGGTATCAATCAGTGCAGCATCTGCACTGGCAGCCGTTGCAGCGGTTTTGCCATTTAAACCGGTCAGATCACAGAACACGTCATATAACGGCACCAGCGCAAAACCAAAACCAAACATCGCCAGAGCGGTTACAGCCAGCTTAAAGGTTAACGGTTTATGTTTTAGTGCCATAACGCGCTCCTACTTAATTACCGGTGGCGTTTCAAAGGTATGATACGGCGCCGGAGAGGGTACTTCCCATTCCAGGCCTTCAGCCCCTTCCCATACCTGCGCTGTGGCTTTTTCACCACCACGGGCACATTTCACCAACACCGCGACAAAAATCAGTTGCGAAGCACCAAACAGAAAACCACCAATGCTGATAAAGGCATTAAAATCAGCAAATTGCAGCGCGTAATCTGGAATGCGCCGCGGCATACCAGCCAGGCCGACAAAGTGCATAGGGAAAAACAGCATGTTGACTGAAATCAGTGAGCACCAGAAATGCCATTGCCCCAGCTTTTCGTCATACATATGCCCGGTCCACTTGGGTAACCAGTAGTAGGCAGCAGCAATAATCGAGAACACCGCACCGGTTACCAGTACATAATGGAAATGCGCCACCACAAAATAGGTATCGTGGTATTGGAAGTCTGCCGGGGTAATCGCCAGCATCAGGCCCGAGAAACCGCCGATGGTAAACAGCACAATAAATGCCAGTGCAAACATCATTGGCACTTCAAACGTCATAGCGCCGCGCCACATGGTAGCCACCCAGTTAAATACTTTTACCCCGGTGGGCACCGCTATCAGCATGGTGCAGTACATAAAAAACAGCGCCCCGGCGACCGGCATACCCGTGGTAAACATATGGTGCGCCCATACCAGAAATGACAGCAACGCAATACTGGAGGTGGCATATACCATAGAGGCATAGCCAAACAGAGGTTTACG
Organism: Rheinheimera pacifica; assembly: GCF_024809855.1. Taxonomy (GTDB): domain Bacteria; phylum Pseudomonadota; class Gammaproteobacteria; order Enterobacterales; family Alteromonadaceae; genus Alishewanella; species Alishewanella pacifica_A. Next base: position 95,594 of record NZ_JANUEM010000010.1, on the reverse strand, counting down.
GGCAAAGGTAGGCACTATGCTCGACACTATACCAAAGGCCGGTAATATCATGATGTACACTTCCGGGTGACCGAAAAACCAGAAAATATGCTGAAACAGCACCGGATCGCCGCCACCGGCAGCATCAAAGAAACTGGTACCAAAGTATTTATCGGTCAGTACCATCGTCACTACACCGGCTAACACCGGCATTACCATAATCAGCAGGAAGGCGGTAATCAGCCAGGTCCAGACAAACAATGGCATTTTCATCCAGGTCATGCCAGGCGCGCGCAGGTTAAAGATAGTTACGATAACGTTGATGGCACCCATGATGGAGGATATACCCATAATGTGCACTGAAAACACAAATAACGCCGTGCTGTCGCCACTATAGGTAGTTGATAACGGTGCGTAGAAAGTCCAGCCGAAATTGGGGCCGCCACCGGGCATAAACAGCGACATCAACAGAATTAAAAATGCAAACGGCAGGATCCAGAAACTCCAGTTATTCATTCGCGGTAACGCCATATCCGGCGCGCCAATCATCATCGGTATCATCCAGTTTGCCAACCCGGTAAAAGCCGGCATTACTGCACCAAATACCATGATCAGACCGTGTACTGTCGTCATCTGGTTAAAAAAGTTAGGCTCAACAAACTGCATACCAGGTTGAAATAACTCAGCGCGTATCACCATTGCCATAGCGCCGCCGATAAAAAACATAATCAGCGCAAACACCAGATACATGGTGCCGATATCTTTATGGTTGGTGGTATATAACCAGCGCTTTATGCCACTGGGTTTATGGTCATGATGTTCGTGCTCATGATCTGTCACTACTGCACTCATCGGCTATTCCCCTTTACCTTGCATGACGGCATGCACATCAGCAGCCTGCACCAGTTCACCGGTATTGTTACCCCAGGCATTACGCTCATAGGTAATTACGGCAGCAATTTCTTTTAAACTAAGTTGCCTGGCATAAGCCTGCATAGCGGTTCCGGCTTTACCATTAAGCACCACATTGATGTGGCCCGGCTTATCATTCAGTGCCATGGCACTGCCTTTAAGCGCCGGGAAAATACCCGGCAAGCCCTCACCGTTAGGCTGATGGCAGGCAGCGCAGTAAGCGGTGTAGGTGCGCGCCCCGACGCTCATCAACTCTTCCATACTCATATTCATTGCCAGCAGTTCCTGCTCTTCGGCTTTTGCTTTTGCAATGCGCTCGGCCTCACCATTAACCCACTGCTCGTAGTCAGCCGGGCTCTTGGCTATCACCACCACCGGCATAAAACCATGATCTTTGCCACATAGCTCAGCGCACTGGCCGCGATAAATGCCCGGCTCGTCTACCCGGGTCCAGGCTTCGTTAATAAAGCCGGGGTTAGCATCTTTCTTAACTGCGAAGGCGGGTACCCACCAGGAGTGGATAACATCATCAGAGGTCATCAGAAAACGTACTTTTTTGCCGGTGGGGATCACCAGTGGCCGGTCAACCTCCAGCAGATAGTTTTCTCCTTTGGCAAACCTGTTGGTAATTTGCTCTTTGGGCGTGGCCAGCAAAGAGTAAAATTCAACATCATTCTCAAGGTATTTGTAATGCCATTTCCACTGCGAACCGGTTATCAGCACAGTGACATCAGCCTCTGTGGTATCTTCCATAGCAATAAGGGTTTTAGTAGCCGGAATGGCCATAACGATCAGAATTACTACCGGTATAGCGGTCCAGAGTATTTCTACTTTGGTACTTTCATGGAATTGGGCAGGCTGCACACCCCGCGCTTTTCGATGGCGAACGATAGACCAGAACATGATCCCGAACACCACTGCACCAATTACACAACAAATCCAGAAAATGGTCATATGCAAGTCATAAACCTGCTGACTGATTTCTGTTACGCCTCTGGTCATATTTAAAGGCATATCTGTTGCATTAACGGTTGCAGCTAAAAGCAGGGTTGGCAGCGACCAACGAAGACTACGCGTTTTCGTCACTGGACTTCTCCTCTGTCATTTTGCAAAGCAAACTGCAGAAACTAAGTACACAGTACTACACGGTTCTTACCCACCCACACCGAACCTATGTATGAAGTTTCATCAGTTTATTATTGTTATTATTACCCATGGTTTCGGGGCTAGCGCTGAAACCAAAAACTGACCTTTTGTTATTTTTTAATCAGTTTCAGCCTAAGAATTATCCAAATCTGCTTCAGTGTAAACCCCTAAATAACAAAAGCGCCGGCAAACCTCAGTGGTCATACCAGCGCTTATTAACAAATAACTTATTGAGGTTAGTACAAATTATAACCAACTGCCGTTACGGATAACACCTACAGCCAAGCCTTCAACGGCAAAATGCTGGGCGCGTAAATCTACTTTGATCACATCAAAGTCTTTATTTTCCGGTTGCAGTAATACGGTGTTACCGTCGCGCTGAAACCGTTTAACCGTCACATCTTCATCAACCCGGGCCACGATAACCTGACCAGGCTGCGCCTGGCTGGTTTTATGCACAGCCAGCAAGTCACCATCCAAAATGCCAATATCCTGCATACTCATGCCCTGCACCCGTAGTAAAAAATCAGCATGAGGTTTAAACAGGTTGGCATCTACCTGATAATAATCCTGCACATGCTCAGTTGCCAGAATTGGCTGGCCGGCTGCTACTTTACCAATTAACGGCAAACCCAACTGCTCCGGTTCATCAGTTTCTACCAGACGAATGCCACGCGATGTACCCGGCATCATTTCAATAACACCCTTTTTTGCCAGCGCTTTTAAGTGCTCTTCAGCAGCATTAGCCGATTTAAAGCCTAGTTGCTGGGCAATTTCAGCCCGGGTTGGCGGCATGCCACTATCTTGCTGATAGGTTTTTATCAATTGCAGAATTTCTGCCTGTCTTGGTGTCAGAGGTCTCATAGTGCTGGTTACCTGTACAGTGAATACTGTCAGTATATACAGCCAAAGTGCAAATGCAAGTATGGCTTGTTGCCGGCAATTTTCCCGCTAACGCTTCCATGCTATGCTAAGCGCCTTTTTTCCGGGGGGGCAGGTATGTTTCGGCCAGTTAAGTTATTTGCTGCCTTGTTAAAATGGCCGATGTGGCCATTGCTGAAGTACAAAGTTGTGCCGGAGCATCCGGTTGCGGAACTGGCACTGGATACCAGCCGCCCATTGTTTTATATCTGCACCACCGAATCTGCCGCAGATCTGGCGGCAATAAGGCGTATCTGTGCCAAGCTGACACTACCGGATCCAAATGATAATGTCAGCCTGAACGGCAGCCTGCACCCACGGACTTTATTTCTGGAAAAACCCCATACTCTGCTGTTTAAACGCGGTAAAACCACTGCTCTGGCGCAGGGCCAGGCGTTGCTGCAGGCCCACCTGGCTGATCCGGCATTAAATGCACAATTGGTACCCGTATCATTATTGTGGGGCCGGGCACCGGGTAAGGAGAACAGCATTAAAGGCCTGATAGGTGAAGCGCATGCGCCTAACTGGCTGGCAAAGTTATTAATTGTGTTGGTGTCTGGCCGCCACAGCCTGGCACGGTTTAGCCGCCCGGTATCGCTACAACAAATGGCGGCGCAGTTTGGCTGCGAAGAGCAAACTGCACACAAGCTATTACGGATGTCACGGTTTCACTTTTATCGTCAGCGCCTGGCGGCAAACGGACCTAAGCTGGTTAACCGCCCGCAGTTGTTTAATGCTTTGCTGGCAGCACCAGCGCTGAAAAAAGCCATTGAAGATGAAGCCAAAGCCAAGCGTATACCGGTAAAGGCCGCCCGCCAGGAAGCGCGGAAATTACTGCTGGAAATTGCCGCAGACTACCGCGCATCAACGTTGCGTGTAGGTGACAGAGTATTACGCTGGTTATGGCATAAGCTGTATACTGGCATTAAGGTAAATAACGCGGATATGCTGCGCGATCTGGCACAAAAAGGCCATGAAATTGTCTATATCCCCTGCCATCGCAGCCATATGGATTACCTGCTGCTAAGTTATGTTATTTACCAGCAAGGTATGGCACCACCACATATTGCTGCCGGTATTAACCTGAACTTCTGGCCTGCCGGTACCATCTTCCGCCGTGGCGGCGCATTTTTTATCCGTCGCAGTTTCAGCGGCAATAAACTGTATTCTGCGGTCTTTCGTGAATATTTGTGTCAGTTGTTCAGTAAAGGCTATTCAATAAAATACTATACAGAAGGCGGGCGTAGCCGCACAGGCCGCTTATTGCAACCGAAAACCGGCATGCTGGCGATGACATTACAGGCTATGCTGCGTGGTATAGAGCGGCCGGTAACACTGGTACCGGTTTATCTGGGCTATGAGCATGTAATGGAAGTAAACACTTACCTGCGCGAATTAAAAGGCTCAGGTAAACAGAAAGAATCAGCCCTGGGTGTAATCAAAGCCATCCGCAACCTGCGTGATTACGGCTATGGTTACGTCAATTTTGGCGAGCCTGTAACATTAAATAATTATCTGAACCAGCAGGTACCTGACTGGAAGCAGGATATCGATGCGCTGGAAGTACAAAAACCGCAATGGCTAAACCCGATAGTGGCGCAACTGGCCGATAATATGATGCAGCGTATTAATCAGGCTGCCGCGCTGAACAGCATCAATCTGCTCGCACTGTGTCTACTGGCAACAGACAAACACACACTAACGCGCACAGAGCTGGAACAGCAAATTGATTTCTATCTGTCGTTACAACGCAACGCGCCATACCATAAACAAGTGACACTGCCACAAGAGTCTGCTGCGCAGTTGCTCGATCACGCGCTTAGCCTGCAAAAAGTGCAGCAACACAATGACAGTTTTGGCCAGCTAATCGGCCTGACAGACGCCAATGCGATATTACTCAGTTATTATCGCAACAACGTACTGCATTTATTTATGCTGCCAGCCATTATTGCCTGCAGTATTCTGCATCAGCGCAATATCAACCGCCAGCAGTTAAATGCCGTGATACAGCAGCTGTATCCCTTGCTGCAACAGGAATTGTTTCTCAACATCAGCTCAGTTGAGGCGTACTGCACAGCTATATTGCAACAGATGGTAGATGGCGGCCTGGCAGAGCAAGACGGCGACAATTACCAGGCCCCAACACAGCACAGTAATGGCTACTTTATGCTGAGCCTGCTGGCCAATAACGCTGAGCACACATTACAGCGCTATGCCATGGTGTTGCAGCTAATCGAAAATCTTGGCCCGCAAAGCCGCGCAGATCTGGAAAAGCACAGCCATGAACTGGCACAACGCCTGTTAAACCTGCATGGTATTACTGCGCCAGAATACTACGACAAACAGCTCTTTAGTACATTGCTCAATGCGCTAAAAGACAACGGCTACACTCAAACCGATGAGCAAAGCCGTGTCACCTCAACCGCACAACTGCACCGGTTAAAAGACACCGTCAGCCGTTTATTGCGCAACGACGTACTGCAAAGTATACACAGTATTATACCCTCCAGCCTGCGTTAGCGGCTGGTTGGGTAAGCCCGGATCACACCTTCTTGTATAGTAGACGCCACCAGTACACCATCGCGGTTAAAAAACTGGCCACGAACCAGCCCACGGCCGCCTGACGCGCTGGGGCTGTCTACCGCATACAATAACCAGTCGTCAAAGCGGAAATCCTGATGAAACCACATGGCATGGTCTATAGTGGCTACCTGCATATTCGGCGCCATAAATGACTTACCATGCGGCTGCAGTGCTGTAGGTAAAAAGTTGAAATCAGAGGCATAAGCCAGCAAATATTTATGCACACGTAAATCGTCCGGCATTGCTCCGTTGGCTTTAAACCAGACATAGCGCCTGGCAGCACTTACTTGTGGTTTAAACGGGTTTTGAAAATCCACCGGGCGCATTTCTATGGGCTTTTCACAAATAAACTTGCTGCGCAGGCTATCCGGAATAAGCTCGGCATGTCGCTGATAAAACTCCAGATCGGATACCAGTTGTTCAGGGCCCGGCACTGTTGGCATTGCGTCCTGATGCTCAAAACCGCTCTCTTCAGCCTGAAATGACGCCGTTAAATAAAATATTGGCTTACCAAACTGAATAGCACTTACCCGACGCGTACTAAAACTTTTGCCGTCACGGATATTTTCAACTTCGTATACTATCGGCTTACTGGCATCTCCGGGGCGTAAAAAATAAGAATGAAACGAGTGCACTTTGCGCTCTTCGGCCATCGTTTCTTTTGCGGCAGATAACGCCTGCCCCATCACCTGGCCGCCAAATACCGCTTTAAAACCCAAATCCTGGCTTTGGCCGCGATACAGCCCCTGCTCTATGGTTTCCAGTTTCAGTAATGCCAGCAAATTCTGTAATACCTGACTCATCGCCTCACCTTCTGTTCCGTTGCGGTAAAATATAATGGTATTCTGCCGCAAACTACGGAGATCAGCAAAGATGGCCTACTGGTTATTTAAAACAGAACCTTCCGAATGCAGTATTGATGATTTTGCCAACGCCCCCGACACCGCAATAGTATGGGAAGGCGTACGCAATTATCAGGCGCGCAATATGCTGCGTGACGGTGTGAAAACAGGCGATAAGGTGTTTATCTATCACTCCAGTTGCAAACTGATCGGAGTAGCTGGCATTGCCAGAGTAGTACGCTCTGGTTATCCGGATCCCAGCCAGTTCAATTCGGCAAGTGTCTATTTTGACAGTAAATCTTCAACAGATAAGCCACGCTGGGTAGCAGTTGATTTGATATTTGAACAGAAATTGCCAGCGATAATTCCGCTAGACAAACTAAAAAGCTCCGCTAAGCTCAGTGAGTTGCCTGTTGTACAAAAAGGCAGCAGGCTTTCTGTTATGCCGGTTAACGCAGCGCAATGGCAAACCATAATGCAGCTTGTCTGATCCGCATAGCTGATGTAACCTGAAACCCGTTATCCCTGGTAGTTGGAGCCTGACATGACACATGAACGGCGCCAGATGGATAAGGATATACATTATTTCTGGGAAGATCTGAATCTGGCACAAAAGTTTTCTGTCGCTGAATTACAGCGATTTGGTTACGATTTATTGTTCGTCCGCCATATGGCTGAAGGTAACCTTGCGGTGCTGGCAGCTGGTGGCAAAATAGCCGCTATTGATATTGAAGGGCAGATAGACACCGAGCCCCGCGTTATTCTAAGACACTAAATACGAACTCAGGCGCTGTTAAGCTGCGCCTGCGTTTCTTCTGCCAGCGCCACGGCAACGGTACATAACTGCAAATACGATATCAGACTGTTGTTCTGCCATAATATCGTAAGGCGGCTATGTTTTACCATCATCAACTCCAGTTGACCAAACTCCAGCGTTTTATGCTGGCGTAAATACAATTTAATAGTTTGTTGAGCCGGTACAGCCTTGCTACAGGACTCACGGGTAACTAGTGGTAGTAACTGACATAATAATTGTATCGCCGCCATTTCCTGCTTATTTAAGCGCGGCTCAGCCAGCTTACCCAGCCGCTGCTCAAGCAGCATTTTTTGCTGCTCGGCCAGTTGAAACACAGCCTGCTGCATACGCAGCAACTCCTGCTCGCGTTGTTGTAGCTTAATTTGCAGGCTTTTGTTTGTTTTACCAATCAGCTCCATCTGCCACAGTATGTACAGCAACACTAAAACTAACACGCCTATCAACAACATCCATACCATGCGGCTTTACTTCCTGTTTGTTCCGGTTGCTGCCAGACTGTATTGCTAAACTTTTTGCTGCCGGGCAATGTAAGCACGCACTTGCTGCTCCAGCACCGCCAGTGGCACACTGCCGTTACTCAGCACTACGTCATGGAATTCACGCACATTAAAGCGATCGCCCAATGCTTGCTCGGCTTCAGCGCGTAGCTGCTTAATGGTAATTTCACCTAACTTGTAAGACAGCGCTTGCGCCGGCCAGCTAATATAGCGGTCTATTTCGGTTGTAACGTTATGCATAGACAAGGCGGTGTTTTCCGCCAGAAAATCTATTGCCTGCTGACGGCTCCAGCCCATAGTATGCATACCGGTATCAACCACCAGCCGCGCAGCACGCCACATTTCATAGGTCAGACGGCCAAAGTTGCTGTAGGGCTCTTGATAAAAGCCCATTTCCAGCCCCAGATATTCAGCGTACAACCCCCAACCTTCACCGAAAGCCGAGGTGTAAAAGCTGCGGCGATAATCCGGCAATTCAGCATGTTCACGGGCAAGTGCAATCTGCAAATGGTGGCCTGGCACAGCTTCGTGCAGTGTCAGAGCTTCCATTTCGTACAAGGGCCGGCGATCCAGCGCGTAAGTATTTACCCAGTAAAAACCGGCCTGGTCATCACGGCTAGGCCCGGAATAACGCCCAGTGGTGTATTTAGGGGCAATTTCTGCCGGTACCGGAACCACACCATAAGGGGTGCGAGGTAAGGTTTTGAATAACTTTGGCAATTCAGCATCAGCTTTCTTTGCCAGATAAGCGGCATAGCGCATCAGCTCATCAGGTGTTTTGGCATAAAATTGCGGATCGGTACGCAAATACTGAATAAACTCAGCAAAACTGCCGGTAAAGCCAAGCTGGTCAATTACCTGCTGCATTTGTGCCCGGATACGCTTTACCTCTTCCAGACCGGTTTGATGCACCTGCTGCGGAGTCAGTTTTAGCGTGGTGTAATGCTCCAGCCGGTTTTGGTAAAACGCCGCACCATCTGGTAAAGCGCTGGCAGCAATAGTCTCTCTGGCACCAGGCAGATACTCATTTACCATAAAATCATAAAATGCCTGATAAGCCGGGTTTACAGCCTGTGTAATCTGCTCTGCAGCCTGGGCGGTAAGCTGCTGCCATTCCGTTTCGCTGATAAATGCCGGTTTACGATTAAACGGCTGGTAGAACACGCTTTGTGTCGGGTCCTGTAGCACATAGGAAATAATGCTTTGCTCAAAACCTTTAAGTACAGCCTTAGGTTGCGTGACACCTTTAGCAAGGCCTAGCTTCATCCAGTCCGTTTGTTGTTGCATATAACGTGGAATAGCCGCGAGTTTTTGCACATAGTGCTGATAATCTGCTGCTGTTTTAAAACTACCACGCTGCACCATAAAGCCAAGGCTGGTGTGAAAACCGGATTCTGACGTCAGCGGCATTAAATGCGCACCAAAACGGTATTCATCAATCTGATCAGCCAGACGATACGATAAAATCGCGTGATTAATCTGGTTTTGCTCTGACAAGGCTTTCACATTAATTTGTTGTAACCTAGCCTGCCAACCCAGACGCTGTTGGTGGCGCTGCTCCAGTGCCTGCGGCGACATATCGGTCAGCTCACCCGGCGGCGTTTCATTTAACTGCTGTTGTGCCTGCCACAGTTGTTGTGCCAGTTCGGTAAATTGCTTGTCGTTGTTATGTGCTGTTGTTGCGCAAGCCGACAACAAAACTGTACACATTACAGTTAAAAACAGTGATTTAATATTTACAGTGGTTTTCATTTTTGGTTATTCCCACAAAAAAGACGCTTCGATTGTATCTGCTTTAATCACAGATTACAGGCAACTAAACCAGACAAAGCTGCTTTTTAACGTTTTTACTACCAAAGTATGCTCTGCCGGGTGTCGATAATCCGGTCAATTTGATGTTAAATTCGACAGCTGTGTTTTTTTGTAAGGCAGAGCTGTTGCCTGTCACATAGAATCGCGTACTATGAGCTTAGCGATTTATTCGTTAACAATTCAGGTAACCTCAATGTGTGCCTGTCAACGGAGTTATACGTGGTCTTATGAAGTATCAGGATTCACTGGAGCAAGCCAGCGAGAAAGCGGCGCAGGTAAAAGTATTTTTACAGCGTGCCGGCCTTGCAGCTCATCCGGTAAATTATGCTGTGTGCTACGACTATATCAGCGGTCATCACGCTGGGTTATGCACGGCCATTGAGCATAAGCTGAGTGCAAAAACTCCGTTTGACGATTTTATTATGGCGGATTTGTATAGCCGCTATCTGACACCTGCGAACCCACAACAAGAACAACTGCTGCAGGATGCCTCAGGCATCGTTAGCCGCCTTACCGGTTATACCGATCTGGCAGCGGAACAGGTTGCCGATTACCTGCAACAGCTGGATTTCAGTTTACTGCAACTGCAACAACAGCAAAATGGCGACACTATCCTTCCGGCAGTGGAACAACTGCGTCAGCAAACCCTGGCGTTTCGTAACGGCCAGTATCAGTTGCAGCAACAGTTGGAGCAGGCTAATCAACAAAGCCATCAGTTACGGCATGAGCTGGAACAACTTAAGTTGCAACGCCAACTGGACCCGTTAACCGGCTTATATAACCGCTCGGCAATGCAGCAGCAGCTGGAGTTATGGTTTACCGAGCAACCTGGACGGCGTGTGGCCGCTATTGCGATTGATCTGGACCATTTCAGCCGTTTTAACCAGGATTACGGCAATGCTATTGGTGACGTTATCCTGTCGAAAGTAGCACGTAAAATCAGCAGTTATGTACAAAGTAGTGGTTTACCGGTGCGCGCAGGCGGAGAAGAGTTTCTGATCCTGCTGCCGGATGTCGATCTACGCAGCGCCAGTGAAATTGCCGAGCAAGTGCGCCGCGGCGTGGAAAAACTGCGTTTTGTTTCAGCCCGCAGCAAGAAAGCTTTACCCAAAGTAACGATTTCACTGGGCGTATCTTTGTATCAGCACAGCGAAAACTTATATCAGTTTTTAGCACGCACTACCGATGTATTAATGCTGGCTAAACAGCGCGGCCGTAATCAGGTTGCCAGCGAAACCATGTTGGCATTGCCCGCTTAAGTCATAAAAGCCAACAGAGAAGTTGGCTGATGCAGCTTTATCTTTTACACTAGCCACATTTCTTCGCCAACAGGCCCGCAGCATGACCGATCAGAACCCCAACACTACGCACTTTGGCTATAAAACTGTTGCCGCCGAGCAGAAGGTATCAATGGTAGCGAATGTGTTTCATTCCGTGGCCGCCAAATACGATGTGATGAACGATTTAATGTCGCTTGGCATTCACCGGCTATGGAAGCGGTTTACCATTGATTGCAGCGGCGTGCGCCCGGGCCAGCAAGTGCTTGATCTGGCAGGCGGCACCGGTGATATCACAGCATTGTTTTCAAAACGGGTCGGGTCAGGCGGTAAAGTAGTGCTGGCAGATATTAATGCCTCTATGCTTAATGTAGGCCGAGACAAACTGCGTGATCTGGGTTTGGTGAACAATATCGAATATGTGCAGGCCAATGCCGAAGCGCTGCCCTTTGCTGACAACAGTTTTGACATTATCAGCATTGGTTTTGGCTTGCGTAACGTGACTGACAAAGACGCGGCGCTACGCTCTATGTTCCGGGTATTAAAGCCGGGTGGCCGCTTGCTGGTGCTGGAGTTTTCTAAACCAGAACAGCAATGGCTAAGTAAAGTGTACGATCTGTACTCATTTAAACTACTACCTACTATTGGCCAACTGGTTGCCAACGACAAAGACAGCTATCAGTATCTGGCTGAGTCTATCCGTATGCATCCGGATCAGGAAACGCTGAAAAGCATGATGCAGGGCGCGGGCTTTGCCGAAGTTAGCTACCACAACCTGACCGGCGGCATAGTGGCACTGCACCGGGGCTATAAATTCTAATGTTGCCGTTGCTGCCCCAGCTGCTGTGCGCCGTGGCAGAAAAAACCATGGCCAGATTAATTGCCATGGACCCACAAGCTATAACCAGGCTTAACCGCTTGCATGGTAAGCAGTTATCGTTCCGGCTACGGGAGTGGCCGGTTACACTGGTGCTCAGTGCCAGCGCACAGGGCATTTTATTTAATCAGCATGACGAAGCTGTAGATTGTGCTATAGCAACTGATCTAGCCAGCTTACGTTTACTACGCGATCCCAGCCAACTGACAAGGCTGATAAAAGCCGATGCACTGCAGATAGACGGCGATATTCAGGTAGCGCAGCAGTACAGTCATTTTTTTCAGCAACTGGATCCAGACTGGCAACAAACTCTGTCTGCTTATGTTGGTGATGCCGCCGCACATAAGATTGCACTGAGTTTACGCCATATACACCAGTACCTGAGTGATAAGATAGCTGATTTGCAACAACTTAGTGCTGAAATGGCGCAAGATGAATTGCAATTAACCCCCACAGCTATTGAGATGACCCGGTTTAGTGGCGCCGTCAGTGAACTGGCGGCCAGAGTTGATGTTATGCAACAGCAATTGCAAGCCTTTCAGGAGTTATAGTGCGTATCAGCCGTTTTTATCAAATCCAGAAAACCTTATTGCAATTCGGCCTGGACGAACTGCTCCCCGCACAATGGCAGCCCTGGTATGCGCGGATGTTGCGTCGCAGCTTATTCTGGCTGCGTAACCGCCATCCGGATCAGCCAGTTGGCGTGCGGCTGCGTTTAGCACTGCAAAGCCTGGGACCGGTTTGGGTAAAGTTCGGTCAGATGCTATCGACACGCCGCGACTTGTTTCCGCCACAACTGGCCGACGAGCTGGCCAAGCTGCAGGACAAAGTACCACCCTTTGACGGTGTTCAGGCACAGCAACTGATTGAACAAGCGCTGGAGCTGGACAACATTAACCAGCTGTTTGCTGACTTTAACCAAACTCCGCTGGCATCAGCTTCAATTGCTCAGGTACACACTGCACAACTACTGCAGGCCGACGGCAGCCTGGCAGATGTGGTTATTAAGGTTATCCGGCCGGATATTAAGCGGCAGATTCTGGCAGATTTAGCCCTGATGGATACTCTGGCTGATGCGGCAGCACGCTTTTTACCTGATGGTAAGCGATTACGGCCACGCGAAGTGGTATCGGAGTACCGTAAAACAATTCTGGATGAACTTGATCTGCAGCGCGAAGCCGCTAATGCTATTCAACTGCGGCGTAATTTTGAAGGCTCAGACTCGCTATACATTCCTTTTGTCTATAGTGATTACAGCCGCGCTAATGTAATGGTAATGGAGCGTATTTACGGTATACCGGTAGCCGATATTGCGGCACTTGAGGCGCAAGGCACCGATATGGAGTTATTGGCCAAACGTGGCGTGGAAGTATTTTTTACTCAGGTGTTCCGCGACAGCTTCTTTCATGCTGATATGCACCCTGGCAATATTTTTGTCTCCCGCGAAACCCCGGCAAACCCGAAATACATTGGCATTGACTGCGGTATTGTCGGTACGTTAAACGCCGAAGATAAGCGTTATCTGGCAGAAAACTTTGTGGCCTTTTTTAACCGCGACTATAAAAAAGTAGCCCAATTACATGTGGATTCCGGCTGGGTACCCGCCCATACTAAGGTAGAAGAATTTGAAAGTGCTATCCGCACCGTATGCGAGCCTATTTTTCAAAAACCGCTGGCCGAAATCTCTTTTGGCCATGTGCTGTTAAACCTGTTCAGCACAGCGCGGCGTTTTGATATGCAAGTTCAGCCACAGCTGGTGTTATTACAGAAAACACTGTTGTATATTGAGGGTCTGGGCCGCCAGTTGTATCCGCAACTCGATTTATGGAAAACAGCAAAACCGTTTCTGGAAAACTGGGTAAAGCAGCAGGTTGGCTTACCGGCTATATGGCGTCAGGTTAAAGATAACCTGCCTTTTTGGGCAGAAAAATTACCGCAGATGCCAAATCTGCTGCATCAGTATCTGGAGCAAGGCCCCAGACAGCAAAGGCAACTGTTACAACAGCTGCAGCAACTGGCCGCGCAACAGCAAAAAACCAGGCAACAAATAGTTGCGGCAACCTTTGCTGCGGCAGCACTGATTAGTGCTAGTATAGTGTTCAGTTTCGGCAGCCACGCTCTGGCAGCAATACTGCTGACAGTAGGTGCGGGCTTTGGTATTAAAGCGTTAGTGCGATAACAGATTTGTCATAACAACGACATATACTGCGCCAGACACAAACAGTGCCTGGCATTAATCAGAGGAAACAGCATGTTCGGCAATATTAGTATTTGGCAGTTACTTATCGTCTTAGCCATCATCGTTTTACTGTTCGGCACCAAAAAGCTGCGCGGTATAGGCTCAGATCTGGGCTCGGCAATAAAGGGGTTTCGCAGTTCAATTAAAGACTCACCATCAGACGACGAAGCAACAGAGCAGCCCGCACAGCTGAACGAACAAAGTAAAGCGGGTACCAGCACAGATAAAAATGCAGCCGGTCAGGCTGGCAACACTAAAGACAAAGTGTAAATGGGTTTCTGGGAGCTGGTTGTTGTTGGTGTTGTCGCCTTACTGGTACTGGGGCCTGAACGGCTGCCCGGAGCTATTCGCTCGGTAAATAAAACTGTGCGCAGTATTAAGCAGTTTGGGCAACAAATGCAGGCAGAGCTGAATGAAGATTTACGAACCCATGAACTGCATCAGAAGTTAAAAGATGCCGAAGCCAAAGGCCTGCTTAACCTGACAGAGCAGGAAAAAGCGGCACTGGCTGAGCTAAAGCAAGCGGCAGCTGATGTAAACACACCTATTTCTTCGATAACCAGCAGTAAAGACAATAAAAATGAGCCTTAATGCCAGCCCAGACAGTTTACTCGGACATTTAATCGAACTACGCAACCGTCTGCTGCGCTGCGTAGTAGCGGTAATTATTGTCTTTGCCTGCCTGGCAGCTTTTGCGCAGGATATCTACCACGTGCTGGCACAGCCATTGATGGCTGTATTGCCAGAAAATAGCAGTATGATTGCAACCGATGTCGCTGCACCCTTTTTTGCCCCGTTCAAATTAACCTTCATCGTAGCAATATGTGTTGCCATTCCCTACATTCTGCTGCAGGTATGGCAATTTATAGCACCCGCGCTGTATAGCCGTGAGAAAAGACTGATGGCACCACTGGTGGTAAGCAGCACACTCCTGTTTTACAGTGGTATAGCATTTGCGTACTTTATTGTATTTCCCATTATTTTCGGTTTTTTCACCAGTGTTGCACCCGAAGGCGTTACAGTAGCTACCGATATCAGCAATTACCTTGATTTTGTGCTTAAGCTGTTTTTTGCTTTTGGCCTGTCGTTTGAAATCCCGGTAGCTATTTTATTGATGGTCTGGACTGGCGTCACCACCCGTGCCGAGCTGGCAGAAAAACGGCCCTATATTATTGTTGGCGCCTTTATTTTAGGCATGCTGTTAACCCCGCCGGATGTGCTGTCACAAACCTTATTGGCGGTACCTATGTGGTTACTATTTGAACTAGGCCTCGCCTTGAGCCGCTTTTATCAACCAAGCACCATTGAAAAAACAGAAGAAAAACAGGAAGATTCTCTATGAAATTAATGTTAGCTGCTTTAATTGCTGTAACCAGCCTGCCGGTAGCCGCTATACCGTTAGATCAGGCGCTGGAGCTTTGCCGGGCTGAACAAAACGCTTTGCGTCGTTTAACCTGTTATGACGCCATTTCGGCAGTTACAGCAGGTAATGCAACAACAACTAATACCACCAAGCCTGCAGCGGCTACGCCAACGCCAGCAGCAATTGTACCTGCCGCAAACACTACAGCACAAAAGCAGCCTGAGGCAGACTTTGGTATCGAACATCGCAAAGTAGACGAAGACGCCCCGAATCAAATTTATCTGAGTGTTAAAGAGGTGCGGTACAGCCCGCGAAAAGAGCTGATTGTCGAATTTGATAATGGCCAAATCTGGCGTCAGAACGGCACTGAGTATTATAAGATCGCCGCAGGTGAACAACACTATATAAAACGTGGCGTGCTTAGCTCCTTTTTCCTCGGTAACGACACCAACAACCGTACCATTCGTGTCCGGCGCGAACAGTAATGTGGTGTGATATCGGTGTCAATCTGTTCAGCAACCAGTTCGACAGTGACAGAGTAGCTGTAATTGAGCGTGCAGCACTGGCTGGCGTAACTCAATTGTTGTTGATTGGCAGCGATATTGATGAAAGCAGACAAAATATTACTTTTTGCCAGCAGCACCATAGTTGTTTCAGTACCGCGGGTGTGCACCCGCATCAGGCTGCTAATGTTAAACCTGACTGGCTGATACAGTTGCAAACATTAAGCAAACAAGCTGAAGTGGTCGCGATTGGCGAATGCGGCCTCGATTTTAACCGTGATTTTTCATCCCGAGAGCAGCAACAGCATGTTTTTGCTGAACAGTTACAACTGGCAAGACAATCTAACAAACCGATTTATCTGCACGAACGCGACGCCTTTACTACTCAGCTTGCTATGTTAAAAGAGCAACAGATAAGCCATGGCGTAGCGCATTGTTTTACTGGCGATGTATTACAGCTAAAAGCCTATCTGGAACTGGGGCTTTATATCGGCATTACAGGCTGGGTGTGTGATGAGCGCCGCGGTGAAACACTGCAACATGCACTACGCTACATACCATCTGACAGGCTGCTGCTGGAAACCGATGCACCTTACCTGCTGCCCCGTACTATGCAACCTAAACCCAAAAGCCGGCGCAATGAGCCCGCCTACCTGCCGGTAATTGCACAAATGGTGGCGCAGCTAACCGGCCATACTATGGATGAACTGGCAACGCTGACCTGGCAAAACAGCCAGCGCTTGTTTGGCTTTCAACCCGGATTGAGTACTACTTATGCCTGAACTGTTGCCGTACTTTTTTATAGGCATAATAACCGGCATTGGTATAACCGGCATATTTGGCGCAATTAAACTAACACGCTGGCAGCGCACTGCTGCAGAGTTGGAAAGGCAATTACGCAGCCACAGCTTCGAACTGCAAATTACCCTGGAAGAGTTAGCAGAAAAAAACCGGTTGCTACAGCAACAAACCGAAATTGATGCGCTTTCCGGCGTATTTAACCGCGCCTATTTTAACCGGCAGATGCAGGCAGAATTGAAGCGTAGCCGCCGCGAACAGCGCCCACTTGCTTTGGTTTTATTGGATATTGATTATTTTAAACAAATCAATGACAACCATGGCCATCTGGCCGGAGATCAGGTGATAAAAACCGTTGCCCGGTTAATTCAGCAATGGGTAAAGCGCCCAGGCGACAAACTATGCCGTTATGGCGGTGAAGAGTTTGCCCTGATACTCCCTAACACAGACCTGGATGGCGCAGCAGAGTTAGCCGAGTACATTCGCCAGCAATTGCACAACAGTACACAGCAGCCAGCAGTTACCGTGAGCGCAGGGTGTTACAGTGCCATCCCGACGACACAAAGTGATTGTGACGAATATATAAATTTCGCCGATAAAGCCTTATACAGCGCTAAAGCAAACGGTAGAAATCAGGTACAGAGTTATCCGCCCGGGCAGCGCAGAATCAGCCCTGAGCGTACAGGAGAGCTACATGAACACTAACCGTTTTTTCCCCGCCAGCCGTTTACGCCGCATGCGTGAACATGATTTCAGCCGCCGCTTAATGGCGGAAAACCAACTGACGGTGAACGACTTAATTTACCCGATGTTTATTATTGAAGGTGATAATAAACGTGAAGCCATAGCCTCTATGCCAGGTATTGAGCGCCTTAGCCTCGACCTGTTGCTGGCTGAAGCAAAACAACTGGTCGAATTGGGTATTCCGGCTATTGCACTGTTTCCGGTTACCGCGGCAGATAAAAAGTCACTGCAGGCGGAAGAAGCGTGGAGCCCGGATGCGTTAGCACAGCGTGCGGTACGCCTGTTAAAACAGCATGTGCCCGAACTGGGCATTATTACCGATGTCGCGCTGGACCCCTTCACCACTCACGGCCAAGACGGCATTATCGACGACAACGGTTATGTCATGAATGATATTACCACCGCTGCACTGGTGAAGCAGGCATTGTCGCACGCGCAAGCTGGCGCAGATGTGATTGCCCCCTCTGATATGATGGACGGCCGCATCGGCGCTATTCGTGAAGCGTTGGAAGAGGCAGGCTTTGTTAACACCCGCATTATGGCCTACTCAGCTAAGTATGCCTCAAGCTATTACGGCCCATTTCGCGATGCAGTGGGGTCTGCCGGTAATTTAAAAGGTGGCAATAAAAAAACCTACCAAATGGATCCGGCAAACAGCAACGAAGCCTTACACGAAGTGGCACAGGATCTGGAAGAAGGCGCCGATATGGTAATGGTGAAACCCGGTATGCCTTATCTGGATATAGTACGCCGGGTAAAAGATGAATTTGGCGTGCCAACGTTTGCCTATCAGGTCAGTGGCGAATATGCCATGCATATGGCAGCCATTCAAAATGGCTGGCTGGCGGAGCAACCGGTTATTATGGAATCTTTACTCGCATTTAAACGTGCAGGTGCCGATGGCATTCTGACTTACTTTGCCAAGAAAGTAGCTACCTGGCTAAAGCAAGCTTAATCGACCGCAGCACCTGTATCGCACGGGATCTGCAATTCCACCAGCAAGGGTAAGTGGTCCGACGCTACCTTAGCCAATTGCGAGCGGGGTACGTCAATGGCAGTTACTACCAGTGTCTTACTGATAAAAATATGATCAATACGTAATGCAGCAAACCGGCTGGGAAAAGTACCTGCTGGCCGGTGCTGGGCCAGCAAAGTTTGCGAATCCTGCAATTGGGTGGTAATACGCCGGCACACTTGCGAGTTGGGCTGCGCGTTTAAATCACCGCACAGTACCACTGGTCCGCGACAGTCTGGATGACCAAGCCAGTCGTTGCCCAACAAACAGTCAACCTGCGCCAGCCGCTCGCGGGGTTGCAGCCCCAGGTGCGTATTAATAATCTGCACTTCCTGCCCATTAAACTGCACTGCAGCCCAAATAGCCCCCCGCGGTTCCAGTTTCGGCTTGTCAGCAAGCCCCGGTAGAGGCCCCGCTTTAATTAATCTTAACGGTAGATGGGTTAAAATGGCATCGCCGTAACGCTCCTCTTCCATATGCATGGCAGGGTGAAAATGAAACTCCATTTCCAGATAACGGGCAATAAGCTGAGCCTGATCTAACCCCTGGCTACGGTTACGCCCAACATCCAATTCCTGCAGCGCCACTACATCAGGATTAGCCTGCGCAATCACTCTGGCTATGCGCTCAACATCCACTTTGCCATCCAGACCGATACAGCTATGCACGTTGTAAGTCATTACCCGTAAGGTGTCTGTTTGTTTTGCCGGACGTGCTGAACGGCCGGAGGTTTGCGGTTGTTGCGCACGACCAAGATATTGCAAAGCGGCATGATACAAATCACGCGGGCGCAGATAATTGTTATTGCCAGACACTAAAGACGTATCTGCCGGAAGTAAAGCAAAGCCATTGGTTTCCTCTGGCGTAGCACCGGCATGGGCGCCATTCTCATCAGCAAATGATTGCGCCGTTACGCCTTTGCGCCAGCCCATTACCACCAGATCTCCGGCATCAGCGTGCTGGCACAGCCGCAATAAATCGTCACTGAGGCTGTCCAGAAACGGATGCTCAGCGCCGAATAGCCGCGCGCAATCCTGTGGCAGATAAAAATCACCGTCATCTGTTGTTGCCCTGAGCCGGTCGGGCGCTTCAAGCTGAAGTACCAGCGGCACTTTATGCTCCGTCGCCAATGCCGTAGCAACAAAGCGGCTGTCTTGCTCTGTCAGTGGCACAGGAAAATAAATATGCCCGACCGGACCAAGCGCAGTAACCTGAATTGTTGCCTCCGCTGCCTTCGCCGTTGCGCTCTCCGTAGCGTTGTGCCGGGCATCGCTTCCATGCACTGCAAGTAAGCGCTGTACTTTATTTCCGCCAAGTAATCTGGCCCGTTGAGTCTGAATGCTGCCAGCCTTCCATGCGGTGAGCCTGGCAGGCTGCGTATTTAATCCGGCAAAACTTTGCTCAACCGCCTGCTCTAACGAATAACCCCGTAGCTGATGATAAGGCCGCACCTTTGCCTGACCATGATCGGAATAGATCCAAACCTCATATTTGCGCCACTGCGAACGGTTAGCCGCATGCCACAACCTGGCGATACTGTCGTCAATGCCTTTTAGTGTCCAGTGCGCAAACAAAGACGCCGGTCCGCGCCGGTGTGATTGTTCGTCATAACCAAGAAAGTTGATATGTACTACCGGCATACCCCGGCTGAGATCAATTTTGCCGCCGATAACACACAGTTCACGCAACACGATAGAAATAGCTACCCGGGTAGGTACAAACTTCAGCTCACTGAAAAAATCATGCCCTTTGATTAAACCGCGGATAAAGTCGGCCAATGCCAGCCCCAGCTCAAGGAAAAACAGGCCAATAATTCGTAGCACGCTGTATAAGTTGGTAATAATCAGCACTAATAACACTAAAGGGTTTGCACTGCGCAGTGCCGGCCCCCACCCCAAAGCTGATGCACAAAAGTGCGACTCTGCAGCCCCGCCGGTATAAATATTTGAATACGCGCTGCCATCTTTTAGCAGTGCCGCAGCGCTTTTCTGCGTGAGTGCATCCTCCACCCGGGCAGCAGTATCTGGTTGCAACATTTTTACGCTGTTGCCAGAGCGGTGGTCGCAAAATGAAAATGCCGGTACGGCAGTTTTAATACCATAAAACAGTTCAGCCTGAACCGCCGGTGTGGTAGCCGGCAAGCCGGAATAATGCGCATGTAACGTGTAATGCTCTTTTTTTAGTAAGCGGCGCAAAAAGGGCATTTCACCCCGGTCTAAAGCGCGTTGTAATTCTGGCTGAGATAGTCCGTCAATTTGCAACATAAGAAGTCCTGGCCGTACCCCTGAGCCGGTTGAAACAGGTAACTGCAACAACTTTGCCAGCCAGTGACTGCGGCTCAGGCTGCGCCTGGCCCAGCGGAACCAAACTTCGATACGACTAAGCATAAATCTCCTTTTATCAGCAGGTTATAATGCTATCTAACACTTTTACTCTTTAGTGTCAGCAAATAAGGTACTGCCGACAGCAGCGGTGCCAGCCACTGCGACACTGCACAAGATATCCCACTCGGCTTTAACCCACTCCAGGACATCCTCCCAATCCCGCTCTGCTCTGCCGGCAACGGGCTGCTCTTCCAGCAAAGCATTAAAACACTGCAGTGCTTTCTCAGCCGAACTTGCCATGGAAAAAGCGTCAGCAGTTTCTCTGGCTGCTTGCTGCAGTGCTGTCAGTTGCTGTACCGGTGCTTCAACTAACCGGCGCAGCGCCGCACTGAATGCTGCGGTAGTTTTGTCATACAACAGCAAACCATTTTGACCGTCTTTTACCACTTCGCGCACACCGGGTGCATCTAATGCAACCACTGGCAAGCCGGCAGCCATAGCCTCAGCCAGTACTATGCCCTGAGTTTCACTGCCTGAAGCAAATGCAAATATGTTCATGGCATGCAGTGCATCTGTTAACTGTTGCTGTTGTAAAATACCTGTCATATGCAACTTGTTGCTAACACCCGCCTGAGTAAAAACTTGCCGTATCGCTTCTTCAGACGGCCCCTGGCCCACCACCAGAAAATGCACTGGCGCACATTCAACGGCAACATTTGCCACTGCGTGGGCTAAAAACTCCAGGTTTTTCTCTGGTGCCAACCGCCCAAGATGGCCTATCACAAAAGCATCTGCCGGGATCTCATTTTGCTGTCGTACTGCATCACCGTTACCTTTGGCAAACCGCCCGATACAAACACCGGTAGGGATCACAGTAACAGGCGTGGTTACTCCCCGCTGTTGCAACATATCAGCAATGCTCAGGCTGGGGGCTATAACCTGATCACATAAATTGGCATAGCGGGTTGCCAGCTCAATGGCAAAGCGCTGCATAGTGACCGAATCACCGGGTATATAGTGGGTATACTGCTCATATAAAGTGTGGTGCGTAAACACCAATGGCAGCTTGCGGTACCGGGCTGTACGCAGTGCTGTCATACCTAACAGAAACGGATGCTGAGAATGAATAATGTCTGGCGCAAACTCATCCAGTATTGCACTGAGCTGGTCATGGATCGGCAGGGCTACAGAAAAATCGCTGGCATTAAAATTCTGGATTGCAGCAATACGCACTACATCCGTTTCATCTTCGGGCATATCGGCAAATTCCGGCGCGACCACCAGCACTTTATGCCCCAGTTTGCGATACTCGGCAACAAAGGCTTCAACTGAACGCGCCACCCCACCAACATGCGGGGTAAAAGTGTTGGTGAATATTGCAATATTCATCTGCTACGACTCCTGTTTACTTAGGGTCACAGAGCCAGCTACAGCCTGTGTTGTTTCTGTCTGATACCCAGGCAAAGCTATCTCCATTACAGGTACACTGCCGTTATGCCAGTCAGCTTGCCATTTCACTACAATGCCCTCTTCTGCGCTGGTTGTGATCTCTATACTGATACTGCCAAAACTGGTGGGGGCCGGGCCAAAGTAGATAGGTGCATCCGGTGCCAGCCAGCGCTGAGGCACACCACCACATAACACCAGATGCTGTTCTTCCTCACGGACAAAACAGTTACGGATCATCAACAACCACTCTGCAGCCGCCCAGACATGATGGCCGTCGCCCATACAGCCGCCGCCGGTAGCCGGGTGAATTGCTTCAGGCCATTGCCCGGTAGGTGATGCCAGTGCGGCTACCGCATCCATTAACGTTAAATAACGCGGGTCTTTTGCCCGCAACAACACCTGTGCCACATGCAGGGTTAAATAGGCATTTAGCCCTGAATGGATCATATCCTGATAAAAAGCATCTTTAACAAAGCAGCGCTGTAACAAAAATTCGACTGTATCGAGCAGGCGGGGATCGTCAGGCGCCCATAACTGTGCAGGATAACCTGCAGCCAGTGAACCAATAGCTCCGGCATCCAGCCGCCGGTAAGGCGATGCCGGCATGCCGGGACGCTTTAAGCGCGCTTCGCACTGCGCCAGGCTTTTATCTATTGCTGCACTAAAGCGGGTAGCTGCCTGATTAAATTCCTGTTGCTGCTGCAGCTCTTCTGCACTGCCAAATAAAGCCGAAGCAGCCTGTAAACCGGCTACCCCCCAAAAGTCATCCCAATAGTAATAATCGTTTGGTCCAAGGTGTTCGGCGCTAAAACCCGGCGGCAATAAGCCGGCATGGGGAGCATCGATGTTATCCGACAAACGTTTACGGCTAATCCAGCGTGCACCACTTTGCACCGGACCATACCAGTCGGCAGGCATTTTGCGGCCGGTCATATCAAAATAGCGTTTGAGGATCCATAATACTTCTCCGTTGGCATCCCACTCGCCTTCCTGCGAACGAAAATAGCCCAACAATGTCTGGCGCGGCGGAAACTGATTCAGTGCCCGCTCGGCACGTTCAGTCAGGCCGGCACACAGTAAGGCATGAATAATAAAAGCTGCATCTCTGAACCAGAATCTTTTGTAGGTATAAGGGCCAGGATAAACATCTTCCGGCGAGTGCAAAATTAACGACGTGACAGCCGCGTCATATAAAAATTGATAGTGTGCGTCCGGGCATGTCAGCTTGCAGGTTTTCTGCTGCTCCTGTCGCCAGACATCTGCTTGCAGTTGTTCGTTACGCTCTGCTGCCAGCGGCACAGACACTTCCAGCTCTTGCCACTCGTCAGCCGGCAGCGGAAACAGCGCCGCAGCCGTAACCATACCAACATCACAAACACCGTCGATCTGTTCCTGGGCATCGTTCAGATGAATATAAACATCACCCTGCCGATAGGTTGAAACATGATGCCGCTCTGCCTTACGGCTAAACTCTACCCGTTTATTGTCATCAACCTGCCAGGCGGTCCGTTCTGGATTCAGCCTTACACGGTGAATAAAACTGATACCTTCCGGGTTTTGTGGCCGCAGCGCCAGTACCAGATAACCCGGTTTATCAGACCTTGCCCGCAACCGCAATTTACATACGGCAATGCCGTCTTCAAGCTCGACTGATGCCTGACTCACCAGCGCCATACCCTGCAATATCGTTTCTGTACGGATACTGACATCGCCAGCCATCCGCAGTTGCTGCTGGCACTGCACAGCCCTGGACGGCAACAAATACTCCCCCTGCTGTGGCATAATCCAGGCGTCCAGCGACCAACCATCCAGAAAGGGTGTAAGCAAACCTCTGGGATCAACGATCGGCAGTTCAGGGCAATCCGGCAAACCTATCGCCGTCCAGTTACGATGGGTCAGGTTAATATGGGTAATGGAAAAAGCCCGCGGGATAAACGACATATCATTAGGGTCAAATTGCCGCTCAATCCAGTACGGCCATACCCAGTCCAGGTTATGCTGGATTACCCGGCTGTTAATAAGGCCACGGGCATGAAATACCACACCAGCCCGCAGCAGCTCAATCGGCTCGCCCACTTCTGACGGCTGGGCAAAGTTATGCAACCTCGCCAGCAAGGCCACAGGGTCTATAAAGCCATGTTTGTGCGCAACATAGCGCACCACATAACGCCACGGCAGCCATTTTAGCCAGGTCATCAGTCAGGCTCCTTTTGCGTATCTTGTTCGGTATACTGTGCCAGTGCCCGGCTGGCCAAACGGTTAAGATAAATAATCACTGCCACAGCAGCCAGCAAACCTCCGGCATACAGCCCCCACTCCCATACTGAGCGCTCGCGTGAGGCAAAATCAAAACTGGAGATATCAGCGATCAACGAGCCCAGATAAACATTGTGCACAGTAAACGGAATAAACCCCAGCAATGATCCACCGATATACCCCCGTAGCGAAAACTGTGTTAAACCAAAAAAGTAATTAGAAATTTTACCGGGGAAAAACGGGATCAACCGGGTTAGCAGTACTATCTTCCAACCGTTTGGCGTCAGTTCGTCGTTTACCAGCTTTAGCTTCGCCCGCGCCATAACAAACTCTCTGGCGCGCTGGCCAAAACAGTAGCGTGCAATCAAAAACGCTAACACGGCACCAAAGGTGGTACCCAGCAACACATAGACTGAACCAGCCACTACACCGAAAACAAAACCAGCACCAACGGTAAATAGCGCTCCCGGCAACAGCAATACCACTACAGCGGCCATAATTAACATAAACAACACAGGTGCCCAGGCGCCCTGTTGCTTAAACCATTCCAACAGATGCAACACTTCTTTGTGCACACCGAAATGTACCAGCAATAGCAGCACTACGGCTACGAACAACAAACTGCCGGCCACACCCAGCAGGGCCGACATTTTGCCGCGAGGCTTTATATTGCTGTTAGCCGTTTTACGGCTTTGCGTAGTGTCTGATGTCACAATAACAGATCCTTCAAAGGTTATTTAATGCCTGCTACTTCTTTACCCAGTGACCAGCCTCATTCTTTTCATAACTCTGCTTCACCGCGGCCCAGGCCACTTTATGGGCGACCTCTTCCCGGCTGTCATCACCGCGCC
Source organism: Rheinheimera pacifica (assembly GCF_024809855.1). Classification (GTDB taxonomy): domain Bacteria; phylum Pseudomonadota; class Gammaproteobacteria; order Enterobacterales; family Alteromonadaceae; genus Alishewanella; species Alishewanella pacifica_A. Next base: position 70,389 of record NZ_JANUEM010000010.1, on the reverse strand, counting down.
GCTTATCCGGGTCGGCATATTCATCCCAGGCATTGTTAAACGCTGCCTGATAAATATCCTGAGCGTGGCCGGGTAAAGTGTCCTTCACACTATCGGGTAATTCGCTGCGCGTTTCATAAGGCATGACATATCCCCTGCTGGCTGCTCTATCTGCTGTTTCTATAGAAAGGCAAAGCTCATGCCATTTTTGCAACCTGTAGTATTGGCGCTAAATTTGCAGCCCGGTAATGAAGGTTCGTGTTATTTACTTAATGTTGAAGGAGATATTATGAAACTGCGGATATTACCCCTGCCATTACTCGCTGTCGGCCTGGTACTGGGCTGCAACCCGGATCCAAACCCACCGTCGGCGCCAGGTAGTATTAGCACACCGGCACCCGTGCCCGGTAATGCAGGCCAGCATGCCGGCAACAGTATTACAGTACGGATGAATACCGTTACTGCTGAAGGAGTGGGCGACAGTGCAGGTACTATTACTGTTACTGAAACAGCAGATGGTTTGGTATTTAAACCAGAGCTACAGGGCCTGCAAGCGGGGGAGCATGGTTTTCATGTCCATCAGAATCCCAGCTGTGAGCCGGCAATAAAAGACGGGAAACCTCAGGCAGCCGCCAGTGCTGGCAGCCATTTCGATCCGGCAGATACTAGTAAACATGCTGGCCCGGACGGGCAAGGCCACCTCGGCGATTTACCGATGATTCGTGTTGATAACAGTGGTAACCAACAGCAGGTAACAGCCGGACGGATGAAGCTGGAGGACTTGAAAAACCGCTCATTGGTTGTGCATCAGCAAGCAGATGACTACGCAACAGCGCCTTCAGGCAACAGCGGGAGCCCAATTGCATGCGGTGTCATACTGTAAAATGATCAGCGCTTATTTTAGCAGCCCGTTTTGCTGACTTTTGGCAGCGGGCTGCTGCGCAAAAATTACACACTTCGCGGTAATATTTACCCGCTCAGCAGCCTATTTTATAATCAGTTCCCAACCGGTTTGCTGCTGATATTGCACTTCCTGCTCCAGCTCAGCCCGCATCAGCGGATGTTGTTCAAGCCAGCCATCCGGCATTTTCAACGTGAGTTGCTCGCCTTTGCTGCTGATATTCACCTGCGGTAATACTTCATGCCGCCGGCGCATAGATAAAATTACGGCCAAACGCAAAATACGCGTTAAACGTACTGTTAACAGCACTGATGTCATGGTCTGGCGGGCAATAATTTCGCGGCTGATGTCAGCTCTGTGGTTGTGCACCAATGCCATTACTAGCTGCTGTTGGGCACGGGTGAAGCCAGGTAAATCGGAATGGTTAATAATATAAGCACCGTGATGATGGTGATTTTTATATTCAATCAACAAACCCAGCTCATGCAACAAAGCACCACTTCTGAGCATGCTGTGGCCTTCAAACTTCTGCAAGTCCCAGCGGCTTTGTAGCTGATTTGCCAGCTCACATGCCATATCGGCTACCCGCTCAGCATGGCGCTGATCAATAAAATAGCGCACCATCAAACTGGCCACAGTACGGTTACGTACATCCGTATGCTGTAATTGAGGTAACATACTGTATAGCACACCCTCACGCAGCGCACCGCCAGACAAGGTCATACCACTAATATTCAGCTTACGAAACAACGCAATTAAAATAGCCAGCCCGGACGGAAATACCTGCTTACGTTCTTGCGCCAGACCAACAATAGTCAGTTGCTCCATCCGGCCACACGCCAGTGCCTGCTGCATAATATCTTCCAGCCGGCTTAGGGTTATCACTTCATCTTTGCCCTGGGCAACCAGTATTTCCTGCATGGCCTGCACCGTGCCGGATGCACCTACTGCCAGTTGCCAGCCAGCTTGCCGGTACTGTTCGGCAATAGAAGCGGCCTCATGCTCTGCTGCAGCTATAGCCTGACTGAAGTTATCTTCACTTAGCTCGTCATCACTGAAATAACGCTCCAGATACGTAACACAGCCCATATTCAGGCTGGACAACAGTTGCGGCATAAAACCAGCCCCAATCACCACTTCAGTGCTGGCGCCACCGATATCGATCACCAAGCGGTTGCTATCACTATTTGAGGTATGGGCTACACCAAGATAAATAATGCGGGCTTCATCTTCGCCACTAATAACAGTTACTTTCTGGCCTAAGATGGCCTCGGCTTCTTTAAGGAAGGTTTTAACATTTTTGGCCAGCCGCAGCGTAGCGGTACCAACTATACGGATATTTTGCGGCGGTATGTCCTGCAGCCGTTCAGCAAATAATGCTAAACATTCCCAGCCACGCTTCATTGCTTTGCGGCTAAGTACCAGGTTTTCGTTTAAACCAGCAGCTAAGCGTACTTTGCGCTTTACCCGGCCAATTACCTGCACCGAGCCACCAACAACCTTGACCATCAGCATATGGAAGCTGTTGGAGCCAAGATCAATCACCGCATAGATATCCTGATGCGGTGACTGGTCGGCAGACAGTGCCGGATCAACGAGGACGGTTGCGAGGAGCTCTTGCGCCATTACTGCTACGTCCGCCCGGGCCGCTGCGACTACCGGTTCTGGCCTGACCGGCGCGGCGGCGAACCCGCGGTTTCGGCGTTTTAATATCATCCAGCAAAGCACTGGCATCGTACTGACTTACCGGGATTGGATGGCGGATATAATCTTCAATTGCAGTCAGGTTAAGCGCATAACGCTCGCAGGCAAAACTAATGGCTTTACCGCTTTCACCTGCCCGGCCAGTACGGCCAATGCGGTGTACATAGTCTTCACAGTCGTCCGGCAGGTCATAGTTAAATACATGGCTTACTTTAGGAATATGCAAGCCGCGCGCCGCAACGTCTGTCGCGACCAGAATATCCAGCTTGCCGTTGGTAAAGTCTTCCAAAATACGCAGGCGCTTTTTCTGGATCACATCACCGGTAAGCAAACCAACACGATGGCCATCGGCTTCCAGCCAGGCATGTACTTCCTCACACCAATGTTTGGTGTTAGCGAATACAATGGCTTTATCCGGCCATTCTTCTTCCATCAGCGTTAACAGCAACGGTAGCTTATGTTCGTCTGACGGATAAAACAGCTCTTCACTGATACGGCTGCCGGTCATTTCTTCTGGTGCAATATGGATATGCACCGGTTGATTCATTTTTTCAAACGCCAGTTCCTGTACCTTATAAGACAAGGTAGCTGAGAACAACAAGCTTAAACGCTCTGTCGCCGGCGGCATACGGTTAAACATAAAGCGGATGTCTTTAATAAAGCCTAAATCGAACATACGATCAGCTTCGTCCAGCACCACTACCTGAATTTGGGATAAGTCGTACAGGCCCTGCTTTAAATAATCTATTAAGCGACCCGTGGTACCAATTAAAATATCTACGCCATTTTCCAGCAACTGGCGTTGAGTATCGTACCCCTCGCCCCCATAAATTAGGCCAAGACGTAAACCGGCTTTATCAGCCAGTATTTTTGCGTCCTGATGGATCTGAACCGCCAGCTCACGCGTAGGAGCCATAATAATGGCACGCGGCTGACCAGAACCTTTGGGCTCGTGGGTAAGCAAATGGTGGAAAGTCGCGGTTAAGAACGCCAGTGTTTTACCAGTACCAGTTTGGGCCTGGCCGGCTATATCTTTACCGGCAAGTGCGAGTGGTAAACATTGAGCCTGAATAGGCGTACAATAGCCATAACCTTGCGCAGTTAACGCGTCAAGAACCTGTGGCGCCAATGCGAAATCGGCGAATTTATGTGAAGTTAAGTGTGTTTTATTCATACGGCGCTAAGCATAACCGTTACGCTTGCAATAAGGAACAGCCACGTTTAAATTGATAACACTTTTTTGCAGCCGGGCTGCATCGTACTAGCGGAGACATTAATGAGCGAAAATATTTTACAGGTTTCTGATGATAGTTTTGAAACCGACGTGCTAAAAGCCGATGCACCGGTTTTAGTCGACTTTTGGGCGGAATGGTGTGGTCCATGTAAAATGATCGCTCCTATTCTGGAAGACGTGGCAAAAGAATATGCCGGTAAAGTAACCGTGGCCAAAGTTAACATTGACCACAACCCGAACACACCGCCAAAATTCGGTATTCGGGGCATTCCTACCCTGCTATTATTTAAAAACGGTCAGGTTGCTGCCACTAAGGTTGGAGCCCTGTCAAAAACTCAGTTAAAAGAGTTTCTTGACGGTAACATCTGAAAAAATTGAAAAAGGCGTATTTTTATACGCCTTTTTCTGTTTCAATGCTGGACGCACCAGTAGCCAACTGCTATTGTGTAGCCAATTAAACGTTCTAAACCACGCTTGTCTGTCGAAAAAACCACTTCCAAACCTTATTTTATCGAACCGATAAGCATTACCCTGTTTATATATCAACAAGAAACCCAATCAATATGCATTTAACAGAACTGAAACTGAAGCCAATTAGCGAGCTGGTTGAATTGGCTGAGTCTATGGGCCAGGAAAATATGGCTCGTCTGCGCAAACAAGACATTATTTTCGCCATTTTAAAATCACACGCCAAGAACGGCGAAGAAATTTTCGGTGATGGTGTACTGGAAATCCTGCAAGACGGTTTCGGTTTTCTGCGCTCCAGCGACAGTTCTTACTTAGCAGGCCCGGACGACATTTATGTTTCACCCAGCCAGATCCGCCGCTTTAACCTGCGTACCGGTGACAGCATTTCCGGTTTAATCCGCCCGCCCAAAGAAGGCGAGCGTTACTTTGCGCTGTTAAAGGTAAACGAAGTTAACTTCGGCCGCCCGGAGCAGGCACGTAACAAAATTTTATTTGAAAACTTAACCCCGCTGCATGCTAACTCCCGTTTGCGTATGGAGCGTGGTAACGGCAGCCGTGAAGACATCACCGCCCGGGTGCTGGACTTAGCTTCACCTATCGGTAAAGGCCAACGCGGCTTAATCGTGGCACCACCTAAAGCCGGTAAGACGATTTTGCTGCAAAACATCGCACAGTCTATTGCCGCTAACCACCCGGATTGCGTATTAATGGTGCTGTTGATAGACGAGCGGCCGGAAGAAGTTACCGAAATGCAGCGTCTGGTGAAAGGAGAAGTTATTGCTTCTACCTTTGACGAGCCAGCCAGCCGCCATGTGCAGGTTGCTGAAATGGTTATCGAAAAGGCTAAACGGCTGGTTGAGCACAAAAAAGACGTTATTATCCTGCTTGACTCTATTACCCGTTTAGCCCGCGCCTATAACACTGTAATTCCCAGCTCAGGCAAAGTATTAACCGGCGGTGTTGATGCCAACGCCCTGCATAAACCGAAACGTTTTTTTGGTGCGGCACGTAATGTTGAAGAAGGCGGTAGCTTAACTATTATCGCTACTGCGCTGGTCGATACCGGCTCTAAGATGGACGAAGTAATTTACGAAGAGTTTAAAGGTACAGGTAACATGGAACTGCACCTGTCGCGTAAAATTGCCGAGCGCCGTGTATTCCCGGCTATCGACTTTAACCGCTCAGGTACCCGCCGTGAAGAATTGCTGGCGTCGCCGGAAGAGCTACAAAAAATGTGGATCCTGCGCAAAATTCTCAACCCGATGGATGAAACCGAATGTATGGAGTTTTTGATAGATCGGTTGCTGATGACCAAAACCAATGACGAATTCTTCGAAGCCATGAAACGGCAAAAAAGTTAACTGAAAACCGGCCTTGTTGCCGGTTTTTTCTTGCCTGTGGTTTAACAGCAAGACGTTGTACTGCTTTATTTTTCACAGAAGGAAGTCGCATATGACACGCCCGCGCATAGTGGTTGTTGGCGGAGGGGCTGGCGGCCTCGAGTTGGCAACCCGCTTAGGCAACAAACTTGGCCGTAAAGGCAAAGCGCATATCACCCTGATTGACCGCAACCACACTCATATCTGGAAGCCGCTGCTGCATGAAGTTGCCACCGGCACACTGGACGTGGAAATTGATCAGCTTAGTTACCGGGCTCATGCCGCTGCCCATGGCTTTGATTTTCAGTTGGGTAGCTTTTACGGCCTGGACCGGCAGCAAAAAACCGTTACGTTAGCGCCGGTATATGCCGATGATGGTGAAGAGGTACTGGCTGCGCGCCAACTGGCCTATGATTACCTGGTGTTGGCAATTGGCAGTGTGTCTAACCACTTCAATACGCCAGGTGTGGCTGAACATTGTATCTTTTTAGACAGCCCGTCTCAGGCACAGCGTTTTCAGCGCCATTTGCTGGACGCCTATTTAAAACTGAATTCACCCGGCCATCCCAAAGATAAACTGAATATCGCTATCGTAGGTGCTGGCGCTACCGGGGTTGAACTGGCGGCAGAGCTGTATCACGCCGCAGCTGAACTGAATTTATATGGCTTTGCCGATTTACGCAAAGACCGGTTAAATATCAGTGTGATAGAAGCCGGGCCCCGTATTTTACCGGCATTGCCGGAGCGTATTGCCGCGGCAGCCTTAAAAGAACTGCAAAAGCTGGGTGTAAAAGTACGCACTAACACCAAAGTAACAGCAGCCGATGCCAACGGGCTGCAATTGGGTGACGAGCATCTGGATGCTGAATTGATGGTGTGGGCAGCCGGCATTAAAGCCCCGGATTTTTTGCATAATTTAGCTGGCCTGGAAAATAACCGTATTAATCAACTGCTGGTAAACAGCAAACTGCAAACCACGCTGGATAACCGCATTTACGCCATTGGCGATTGTGCCGGTTACCCGTTACCAGACAATAAGTGGGTGCCGCCACGGGCACAGTCGGCCCATCAGATGGCCAGCCTGGTAGCAACAAATATTCTGGCTGAGCTAAATGCCAAACCGCTACGCGACTTTAACTACAAAGATCACGGTTCGCTCATTTCACTCAGCCGTTTTGGTACTGTCGGCAGTTTAATGGGCAATTTAGTGGGTGGTGCTATGATGATAGAAGGCCGTATTGCCCGGCTGGCTTATATTTCGTTGTACCGTATGCATCAGGTAGCACTGCACGGCTGGATAAAAATGCTGGTGGTCAGCTTAGTGGCCCGTATCAACCGTATTGTCCGGCCGCGGCTTAAGCTGCACTGACATTTGCTGCAGATCAGTGCTCAATCTACGTTGGGCACTGCTATCCAGCCAGCGCTGCATCGCCTGCTGATACTCTGCAGTTTGCCACAATACCGGCAATACCTGATTTATTGCCTCAATTGCTGCTTGCCCTACATTATCCTTACTACAGGTAATATAAGATACGCTGGCTACATTGGCCCCCGCTATCGCCCGGTGTTCCAAATCAGCGGGTTCAGGTAGTAACTGATTGTAATACTGCATCCGCTCCGGATACTCCACCACATAGTCAACCCGGTTACCAAGCAGCATACCTGCGGCATTGATCTCGCTGGTAAAAGCATAGCTGCTCAGATTACTGTCAGGGTGCTGCAACAGCGGCGCGATCACATCGGGGTATAGCCGGTTGGGTTGAAATGCACCGCGGATCGATGTATCCAGCGCCAGCATACGGATATCAACGCCATCTGCCTGCATAGCCGGGTGTGCCGTCAATTTACCTGTAATATAACCTACTGCCAGCGCTGGCCCTACAGCCATAGGTAAAGAAAATAACCGGTTTTGCGCGCGTTCTTCTGAATACAAGGTTCCCAGCGCACAGCTAGCGGCTTTGGGTTGCTGAAAAATCTGCTCTAATCGTGGCAGACTAACCAAACGGGTTTGATGGCTAAACTGCGGCAGCGCCGCCATGATGTGTTGTTGCAATAAGTCAAAAGTACCCTGATCCTGAAACGGGCCGCTGACGATTTGATGTGGCGGCCAGTCGGTTTGTAGCCAGGTAAGTTGTGGTTTGGCGTATGCACTGCTGGCCAGTAGCAAAAGCAGACAACGTAATAGCATGAATGCGCCCCGTTATTGATTGGTTTAACTGTAGTCAATAACGGGGCGCAACGTCAATCAGCCACTCTCTCAACCAATAGTATGATGCACCAGCGGATAGGGTTCTGCTACTGTAGCCACACTCAGTGTAGCCAGATATTCATTTGCGGCACCTGTTGCTGCATCTTTACTACCAGCATGCACTTTGGCAATCACATCGCCCTGCTGCACCTTGCTGCCTGCCGGCAGAATATGGCTAAAGCCTACCGCGGGGTCAATTTGTTGGCTGGGGTGCGAACGGCCACCACCTAAGCGCACCACCGCCATACCTAAGCCTACAGTATTGTGGTAACTCAGGTAGCCGCTTTGTGGGGCTATAATATCCTGCACCACCGGCGCTGCGGCCAGATACTGCTGCGGTTTTTCAATTAAATCGGCCGGGCCGCCTAAAGCGGCCACCATTCTGGCAAAAATCTCTGCAGCTTTACCTGAACTTAAGCTCTGTTCCAGCGCAGCAATAGCGCTGGCTTTGTCCTGATAAAGCCCGCCCAGTTGCAACATATTGGCTCCCAGCTCCAGCGTAACCTGATGCAACCTTGGCTCACGGTATTTGCCGGTTAAATAATCCAGCGTTTCGATCACCTCCAGTGCATTACCAGCCGTAGTGCCTAAGATCTGGTTCATATCTGTCAGCAATGCCCGTGTGGGTACACCGGCACCATTAGCAACATTAACAATGCTGGTAGCCAGTGCCGAAGCATCATCAACACTACGCATAATGGCGCCGTTACCTATTTTTACATCCATGACCAGCGCATCTAAACCTTCGGATAACTTTTTCGACAAAATAGAGGCGGTGATCAGCGGAATAGATTCTACCGTGGCGGTAACATCACGAATAGCATATAAACGCCGGTCGGCCGGTGCCAACTGGCTGCTCTGGCCGACAATAACGCAACCTAGCTCAGGCAATAGCTGCTGAATTTTTTCCAGCGGTTGAGTACAACTATAACCGGGAATCGTTTCCAGTTTATCTACCGTACCACCGGTATGGCCCAAACCACGGCCGGCAATACTGGGCATAAAGGCGCCACAGGCTGCAACCATCGGCGCCAGCATCAGAGTAACTTTATCACCAACACCACCGGTACTGTGTTTATCTACCACCGGGCCATTTAACTTACCCTGCCAGTTAAGCACTGTGCCACTGTCACGCATTCCCAGCGTTAACGCTACAATTTCGTCAGTCTGCATGCCATTCAAATAAATAGCCATTGCCAGCGCTGCTACCTGGCCTTCGCTGAAGCTATCGTCGGTTAAACCGCGGACAAATTGCTGAATTTCAGCCTGATTTAAATTGCCGCCGTTACGTTTGGTTTTAATAATTTCCTGCGGGATCATCTATTACGCTCCAACTTTAGTGCTGTTGGCCAGATAGGTTGGTGTAAAAGCAGCTGGCAGTAATTCGCCTAAGCTCCAGTTTTGTTGCTGGTGCAAATGGTTACAACTGGCTATAGGTGCATTGGGGCTGAAAAATTCGGCGATCACCTGACGACAGATACCGCACGGCGGCGTTAGCATTTGTTGCGGTGTGTACACCATTAAAGCCGTAAATTTACGCTCACCTGCTACTACAGCTGCACCTATGGCATTGCGCTCGGCACACACTGTACCTCCGTATGAGGCGTTTTCAACGTTGCAGCCGGTATAAATTTTGCCACTTTCGGCCAGTACTGCTACGCCAACAGGGAATTTGCTGTAAGGCGCATAAGCCTGCGCCGCGGCGTATTGTGCTGCCTGTTGCAGGGCAGCCCAGTTAATTTCGCTCACTGGTTAAACTCATGTTGGTTATGGCCGTATAGTGTTACTGCGAATACCGCTGTGGTCAAGCCCTGACTAAACGGCGCTGAAACAGCCACAAACAGCCAAATAACCAGAGACTGGCCAGCGGTATCAGCCAAAATGCCTGCGCAATACCAGCCTGCTGCGCCCAAACTCCGGTTAACAAACCGGCAAACTGAAAACCAATTGAGCTACCGATACTGGCAATACCGGATAGTACAGGGCCGTTGTCGCTGTCCAGATCCATGGCAGTAGATAACATCAGCGGAAACAAACCACCCACACCAAGCCCCAGCAGAAAATTACCCAGTGCCAGCAATTCGCTACCCGCGCTTAACTTAACCACAAAAGCACCAACTACTGTAAAAGCACCTAACAGCAGCATTAGCCGGGCGCTGCTTAACCAGCGTAGCAGCAGCGCAAAGCCCAACCGGCTTAACACCATACCACCGGTAAACCATGCTAATAGTAAACGGGCATTTTCAGCCTGATAGCCTAAACCGTCTACCGCGTAACTAACAAACCAGTTGCCCTGGCCCCACTCTGCCGCACCGTAGCCAACCATCACCAATAACAGCAATAAAAAAACAGGCTGGCGCAGCACAGTAATATAAGACAGGCTTTTACCACCGCCAGGGCTGCGCCCGGCCAGCACAGGCTGCATTCTGGCAACCTGCCAGCTGTATAAGCCAACAATCAGTAAACACAGTGCAATAATGCGTATTGGCCAGCGCCAGTCATCCAGTACCCAATACAGCATCACCACCCATAACGGCGCAGTTAGGGTGCCAAGGCTGAACATAAAATCCATTAATCCCATCATGGCAGCACGTTTATTGGCAAACAACCGGGCTATAAGAGTATGGCCTATGGTAAACATTACCGAATAAGTCAGCCCCACCAGAACAATCAGTGGCAGCAACAGCTGCCAGTTAACCACCACCGATAGCAGGCTTAACAAAATCGATTCAGTAATGGCTAAAAATGCAAACAGGCGCAGAAAATGAAACTTCTGCACGTATTTTCCGCCAATGATGGCACCGACAATAGTACCTGCCGACATTAAGCTGAAAAACACGCCACTGATCGCTGGAGCCATATTTAACGCCTTGGCCATGTCAGGTAGCAGCATACCCCAGAGAATAATCAGGTTACCCAATAAGAAAAAACCGCTGAAGATCACCGCGGTGGGGTGTAAGCGCGACATAGCCGTTCCTTGTAATGCCGGTAAATGGTAATACCGGTAAATGAAAATACTGCAGGACTGTAAAAGCTTAGCTCAGCACAAAAGCATCAGCATCAAGATGGGCCGGAAATAGTTGCCGGTACTGTTTAAGCTGTGCATAGTCTACCGCAGCACGCAGCACACCGGCTTGTGCCGGAGCATGATCTGCGACAATCTGCCCCTGGTAATCGACAATCAGGCTGTCACCGCTATATTCCACGCTATTGCCGTCGCTCCCCACACAGTTACAACCCAGTACAAAGGCCTGGTTTTCTATCGCCCGCGCCTGCAACAATGTACGCCAGGCATGGCGTCTTGCGGCTGGCCAGTTGGCAACATAAAGCGCGATATCATAATCGTTGCGGTTGCGGCTAAATACCGGAAAGCGCAGGTCGTAGCACACCTGCAACAAAAAGCGCCAGCCGCGCCAGTTCACTATTACCCGCTGCTCACCGGCAATGTAAGCCTGATGTTCACCTGCCATGCGAAACAGATGTTTTTTGTCGTAAAAACTGACATCGCCCTCAGGCGTAACAAAATAGCAGCGGTTTACACAGCCGTTGCCGGTGCGGGTTGCCACCGAGCCCACCAGTGCAGCGCCTGTCCGCCGTGCTTGCTCTTGCAACCAGTCCAGGGTATCGCCTTCAGGTTCAGCTATATGCTGGCTGTGCATCGAAAAACCGGTAGTAAACATTTCCGGCAATAAAATGATATCTGCCCCCTGAATGCAGCTGATTTGCCCGGCCAGTTGTTGCCGGTTTGCCACAGGGTTTTGCCAGACCAAAGCCGTTTGCACCAGGGCAATATTTAGCGCTGTTGTTATATCCGGCATAACACCTCCGCAGCAGCGGCTAGCGTACTGCTTTGTTTGGCAAAACAAAAACGGACGATTCGCCGCTGTGGGGGCTGGTTATAAAACACCGACAACGGGATCGCCGCAACTTTGTGCTCAATAGTCAGCCAACGGCAAAACGCCACATCGTCCAGATCGCTAACAGCGCTATAATCGGCCAGCTGAAAATAGGTGCCCTGACAAGGCAATAGTTGCAACCGGCTACCTTGTAACAGGCTGGCAAACTGATCACGCTTATGCTGATAAAACGCCGCCAGGCCACTAACCTGCTGCGACTGATGCTGCAGCATACCTGCAATAGCATGCTGTGCCGGAGTAAAACTGGAGAAGGTGACATACTGATGAATTTTGCGAAATTCTGTCATTAACGCATCGGGCGCCACGCAATAACCCAGTTTCCAGCCGGTAACATGAAAGGTTTTACCAAAAGACGATACGATAAAAGTACGCTGTGCCAGATCAGCAAAATTGTTGGCACTTAGCTGTGGCATGCCATCAAACACCATATGCTCGTACACTTCGTCGCTGATACAGTACAGATTATGCTTTAAAACCAGTTGCTGCAGAGTTAGCCAATCTCCGTTACTGAATACCATACCAGTCGGATTATGCGGGCTATTAACAATAATCAGTTTGGTACGCGGGGTTATTGCCTCAGCAACTTGCTGCCAGTTAATGCGGTAATCCGGCGCATTAAGCGCAATATGCACCGCTGTGCCACCGTTTAACTGAATGGCAGGTGCGTAGCTGTCGTAAGCCGGATCAAACACAATCACTTCATCCCCCGGCGCTACTACGGTACTAATGGCAACAAACAGCGCTTCTGTTGCGCCGCTGGTTACCGTTACCTGCTGCCCGGCACATACTATGCGGCCATAACAACGCTGTACCAAAGCGGCTATTTGCTCACGTAACGGTGCTACACCCGGCATCGGTGCATATTGATTAAGCCCTTGCTGGCTGTAATCACTCAGGTACTGCAGCAATAAATTGTCGGGGGCAAAATCGGGAAACCCCTGAGATAAATTAATAGCTTGTTGCTGCGCAGCCAGTTGCGACATCTGGCTGAAGATAGTAGTACCAACGGTTGGCAGTTTGCTTTTGAATGTCATGCGGGCAAGAAAAAGTTGCTAAAACCGGCTTGAATGCTATCATTTAGCCCGTTTTATGTATAGACATCTAAACGTTCAAACGTGTAATAACCAGGTCTGAGAATAATGAACGACTCTGCGCAGCAGCATCAGCTTAACCCCAATGCCATCGCTTTATGCACGTTAGGCCGGTGGATCGCCAACCGGCACTGGGTGCCTGCTACCGGCGGCAATTTCTCTGTTCGCAGTACCGGGCACAGTGCCCTGATTACTGCATCAGGCAAAGACAAAGGCGAGTTAAGCCCGCACGATTTACTTCCTGTTAGCTGGCTAAATGGCCAGTTAACCTGCCCGGGTACCCCCTCTGCCGAAACAGCCCTGCATGCACAGCTTTATCAGCTGGACAGCCGGATTAAAGCCGTGTTGCATACACACTCCGTGCACGCTACCGTGTTTTCGCGGCTAATAAACCACGACAACTATGACTTTCAGGGCTACGAAATGCAAAAAGCCATTAGCGGGAATAGCAGCCACGAAACATCCTGCCCGCTGGCGCTGTTTGACAATACCCAGGATATCCCGGCACTGGCACAACAAGTGGCTAAGCGCTGGCAACAGCAACCTCTGAATTTTGCTTTATTAGTGCGTGGCCATGGCCTCTATGTTTGGGGTTACAGCCTGGAACAGGCAAAAAGGCATTTAGAAGGCTGGGAGTTTCTTATAAACTGCGAGCTGGAACGATTAAAGCTAGCAAGGTAAACCGTGAAGTATTCCGCCATTATTACTGATATTGAAGGCACTACCAGCCGGATAAGTTTTGTCACTGATATACTCTTCCCCTATGCCGCACGCGAATTGCCCGCCTTTATCCGGGCTAATGCTACACAGCCAGATGTTGCAACGGCACTGACCGCCTGCCGCGAGCTGATGCAGCAACCTGCCGCTGGCACAGAGCAAATTATTACCAAGTTGCTGCAATGGATAACCGACGATAAAAAAGTGACGCCACTAAAAGCTTTACAGGGTATGGTATGGCAGCATGGCTACCAAAGTGGGGCTTTTACCGGTCATTTGTATGCCGATGCGGCCACGCAGTTGCAATACTGGCATAGCAAGGGTATTAAGCTTTATGTCTATAGCTCAGGCTCCGTGCAGGCACAGCAATTATTGTTTCAGTACAGCGATTATGGCGATTTAACAACATTATTTAACGGCTATTTTGACACCCGTATTGGCGCCAAGCGTGAGATTTCATCTTACGCCGCTATTTTGCAGCAATTGCAGCTACCGCCGAAACAGGTGTTGTTTTTGTCTGATGTTGTAGCCGAACTTGATGCTGCCAGAGCACTGGGTATTGCCACAGTGCAGTTAATCCGCGAGGGCCAGCCTACAGCCAATCACCCTGTTGCCCATAGCTTTGATCAGATCCGGGAGCAAATGTCATGAGCCGCCTCACCGTTTATAGTAGCGACAACGCTGCTTACCCATTGTTTGACAGCAACAACAGCCAGCATATCAGCACTGAGCTGGCCAAAGCCGATATCCGCTTTGAACAATGGCAAGCCGGCGCCCTTGTAACCGCACACAGCAGCAATGAAGACATCCTGCAGGCTTATGCGGCAGATATTCAGCGGCTAAAAGCCGAACGGGGTTATGTTACGGTTGATGTCATTTCACTTAGCGCTAGCCACCCTGATAAAGCTGCGCTCAGGCAAAAATTTCTGGCAGAGCATACCCATAGTGAAGACGAAGTGCGCTTTTTTGTCCGTGGCCAGGGTCTGTTTTGTCTGCATATTGCCGGTAAGGTCTATCAGGTATTGTGCCAACAAAACGATCTGATTAGCGTACCTGCCGGTACCCCACACTGGTTTGACATGGGCAGCGAGCCGGAATTTACCGCCATCCGGCTGTTTAATAATGCCGACGGCTGGGTAGCAAACTTTACCGGCAGTACCCTAGCCAGCAACTTTCCGTTACTGACATAAATCAGCGCCAGCATACTGATTTAAACAACAATTTATCTACATCTTTTATGGCCAGCAGCTGCATTTTAATGCAGCCGCTGCGCTAAACTGGCGCAATCAGCAACCATCGCAAATCACTAAACTATGATTTTACTGATGATCCGCTTTGGTGCAGTTTATGCAGTATATTAAGCAGGAATTCAGTGTTGTTAATGATAATGCAACCTTCATCTACTAAAACCAGCGATACCAAATGAGATCGAGTGCCACATAATGCCAATGCATACACCCATGCGCGGCCTGCGTTGTTTTTGTGTCGCAGCAGACTGTTTAAGCTTTAAAGAAACAGCAAAACGGCTGTACCTGACACCCTCTGCAGTAAGCCACCAGATTAAACAGCTGGAAGACAACCTCAACCTGCAGTTATTTGAACGCCAAACCCGCGCCATAGTGCTGACAGAAACCGGAACGCGCTTTTATCAGTCTATTCAACCTCTTATGCAGCAACTGGCGGCTACAATAGGCGAGTTCAGCCAGGCACAGCGCATGCAGGAAGTCAGCATTTCGATGCCGGAATTTTTTGCCAGCGAATTGTTTGTGCCGCGGCTTATTGGCTGGTCAGAGCAATATCCCAACATTAACCTGAAACTGGAGACGGTAAAATCACGCCGCGACAGCCAGAAATATACTGATTTGTCGATTATCCTGTCGGGCAAAAAGCCAGAAGAAAACATCGCCTACGACTTATTCCCCATAAGCTATGTGCCAGCCTGTAATGCCCAGCAGTACCAGCAGTGGCACAGTAAAGGTTATCGCATTCTGGAAAAGGTACCGCTGCTATTGCATCAGGCCCGCCCCTACGCCTGGCATCGCTGGGCAGAGCACGTCGGTTACCACAATTTCAGGCCAAAACAAATTATTCAGCTGGACAGTATGTTCAGTGTCGCCCGCGCAGCACAACAGGGCTTAGGCGTAGCGCTAATCCCGCTGCCTATCAGCAACGGCTGGTTTACCAACGGCAGCCTGCAGCGCTTATTCGAGCAAGAATTGCTTAGCAGAGACCGCTACTATCTGGTTCGCCACGATAACGATCCTACCCGCGATGAAATTCAGTTATTAATTGACTGGATCCTGCAGAGTTTTCATTTAGATAAGTAAATCCCTGCCATCTCAGGCTGTATGACAAACATTAGCGACTCATAGGTGAATTTTTTTCACCTGTCGCATTTTTTTTTATCGTTTGTCAAGTTTAGTGCTTTTGCTCAAACTTACATCTGCAGACCGATAGCGGCTGCCTGGATGGGAAATTGGGAGCAACACACTATGAAAGCGAGATCAGTTAAATTAGGCAGTTCTTTGGCGTTGATGCTGATGGCCTCGGGTTCATTTCTCGCATCAGCCAACACCAATGGCTATAAAATGGTACTTATTGAAGATACTCCTGGCGTAGCCGCCTTACAGGCTGGTCAATTTGATCAGGGTATCAGCGAAACCTTAAACAGCAATGCTGAAGTGGATAACTTCTCACGCCAGATGAGCCTGTGCGTTGGCTTTACCAAAAGCGGCAAACTGGAGCAGGCATCAGGTGCATGCGACAAAGCGGTATCAGCAGCTCAACAGTTTAATCACGTTAGCAGCAGCGACAAGCGCGAAATGCGTGCTTACGCTCTGACTAACCGCGGTGTACTGCGCCTGTTGCAAAACAACAACCTGGCCGCACTGTCTGATTTTAGCCGCGCAGCTGAGTTAAGCCGTAGCGACGTTAACCTGCACAACCTGCAGCGTTTAGAGTTAGCACTGAACAAAGCCAACAATGGTTTAGACATCGCGATGGTGTCAGCAGAGTAAGTAACTTCTGCGATGTAACAGCAACAAAGGTTATTGCAGAGTAAGCGCCTGCATTAACCTGTAAGGAACCCCGGCAGTAAACAGAGTAAGCGCCTGTTCACTGCAACAACGATTACACTCCCCCGTGTATGCAGAGTTACTACTCCCCGGTGTAACTCTGCTTTTTTTGCGTCGGAATTTACGCGATAGCGAACAGCTGGAACCTCGAATTGGGCGTCACAGAATGTCTGAGTGAGCGCGCCAGCGCGAGCGACAAATTCGTCGGGAATGAATTTGAACAGCTTTAGCTGGCTTGCGTAGGGCAGGAAGCCCGAAGTAGTTGCTGTGACGAGCCAAGGCGAGTGTTGTAGCTGTTGCTGTTGTTTCTGTAATTAAGCAAACTGCTTTAACACCCCAGCGGCGATATCAGCTTGTGAATATACGCCGGTATCCAGCACCCAGCCTGTTACCAACGCTGCGGGCGTTACGTCAAACGCCGGGTTAAATACCGCCGCATCTTCCGGTGCCCAAATCGCTGTGCCAAAAGCCCCGCTAACACCGCGAACTTCATCAGCATGGCGCTGCTCAATCGGTATGGCACTACCATCTGCGCAGGCTAAATCTACCGTGGTGTGGGGTGCAACCACATAAAATGGCACTTTATGATAGTGCGCCAGCACAGCCAGCGAGTAAGTGCCGACTTTATTGGCAAAATCACCGTTGGCAGCGATGCGATCTGAACCGACAAAAATGCAATCAACCTGACCTCGGGCCATCAGCATCGCCGCCATATTGTCGCAAATAAGCTGATAAGGAATACCCAGTTGCCTACATTCCCATGCAGTTAAGCGCCCGCCCTGTAACAGTGGCCGGGTTTCATCTACCCAAAGGCGGATATTTTTGCCCTGCTGATGAGCCAGATTAACTACTCCAAGCGCTGTACCTACACCTGCTGTGGCCAGGCCTCCGGTATTGCAGTGCGTTAACAACTGTTCGCCATCCTGTACCAGTGCGGCACCATGGTGTGCCATATTCAGGCATAGCTGCACATCTTGCGCAAACAGTTGCCCGGCACAATCAATGGCGGCCGTTTTAAAATCGGCTTGTTGCAGTGCCGCTATCATGCTGTCAAGGTTATTCATCAGGTTAACTGCCGTAGGCCGGGCTGCGCGCAGCACTTCGGCATCAAGCAGCAGCTGCTCACGGCTGTCGCCCATGCTGGCGCGATATGCCAGTAACAAGCTTGCACCTATACCAATGGCTGGGGCACCACGTAACTGTAACGCTTTAATCATGGCAACCATGTCTGTAACTGTCTGGCAAGGCAGCCATTTTTGTTGTTGTGGCAGTAAAGTCTGATCCAGCACATACAGCTCGCCCTGTATCGTTTTCAGGCTCAGTGCTGTTAAGTTTTTCATAGCTTATTCCTGTTTGGCGTTGCAGACGTCTATAAGGTTTGCGATTATGCAGCCCTGCTATTTTCAACACAAGCAATGAGAACCAGGATGACAGACTACCGTACCTTTACCACTGACGATGCAATACACTTTGCCGATGAGTACAGCGGCTTGTTTGGCGATCACAGTAAATTAAGCTGTGAAGAATTCGGTGATGGTAATCTGAACCTGGTATTCCGGGTTGAAAATGACAAAGGCACCAGCCTTATTGTGAAACAGGCGCTGCCCTATGCCCGCTGTGTAGGCGAAAGCTGGCCGCTGACTGTAGACCGGGCCCGTATTGAAGCCGAAGTGTTGTTAGAACACCGCAAACTGTGCCCTGATCATACTGTGGAAGTACTGCATTACGACGCTGGTCTTGCCGCAATCCTGATGGAGGATTTAAAAGACTACCGCATTGCGCGTGCTGAGCTGATAGCTGGCAACCAATTTCTACACCTGGCACCACAACTGGCAACCTATCTGGCAAATACACTTTACTACACCAGCGATTTCGCACTCACAGGCCCGAATAAGAAGCAGCAGGTTGGCCAGTTTTTAAACCCGGAACTGTGCCTGATTACCGAGGATTTATTCTTTACCGATCCATACTGCAACCACGAGCGCAATAATATTCACAGTGAAATACGTAACGATGCTCTGCAACTATGGCATGACGAAGCCCTACAAGCCGAAGTAGCGCAGCTAAAAGCCGGTTTTCTGTCTAAGCCCCAGGCGTTACTGCATGGCGATGTGCACACCGGCAGCATTTTTATTAACGATGATAATTGTAAACTGATCGACGCTGAATTTGGTTTTTATGGCCCTATTGGCTTTGATGTTGGTAGCCTGATCGGTAATTTGTTGCTTAACTACCTTGGTCATTTTGGCCTGACACAGGATACCGCCGCACGCCAGCGACATCAGGACTACCTGCTATCACAGGTGCAAACCCTGTGGCAGGAGTTTGAGAAACAGTTTAAACAACTAATGAGCAATGAATGCCGCGAACCCACGCTGCAAAACAGCCTGTATCAGCAACACTTTATACAGCAGGTATTTACCGATACTCTGGGGTATGCCGGGTGTGAGCTGATCCGCCGCACTGTTGGCCTGGCACATGTTGCCGATTTAGACAGTATCAGCGACGATACCCTACGCGGGCAAAGCGAGCGCAAAGCGCTGAAACTGGGCCGCGAACTGATTTTGCAGCGCAACGAGCTTGCCGGTATAGAGCAAGTGCTTACACTGGTACGATACCAGCAAAACTAACCCGCGGAGCCAGCCAGATGACATCGCTTATGCTGCAAAGTGTTAAAAACATCTGGCAACAGGCAGCACACAATGCCTTTACGGATCTTATAGCCTTTAACGGCGCGCTGTGGTGCGTATTTCGCGAAGGCAGCGACCATGTCTCGCCCGATGGTGCTTTTCGCATTTTACAAAGTACCGACGCTGTTCAGTGGCATAGTGTTGCACTTATCAGCATGCCAAACGCCGATTTACGCGATGCAAAATTCAGTGTTAGCCCGGCAGGCTCTCTGTTGCTGTTGGGTGCAGCAGCCTTACATGATAAAACCCGCTGCAGCCATCAGTCATATATCTGGCAATCTGCCGATGGTATTTACTGGCCTGAGCCGCAAGCGGTAGGTGAGCCCAATATCTGGCTATGGCGCATGGCATGGCAGCAAAAGCTGTATGCAATAGGTTATAAGGTGGGCCAGCCCCGTTTTGTCCGGTTGTATAATAGTATGAACCACAAAAGCTTTACTGCCGTTAGTGATATATACAGCGGCAGCTATGCCAACGAAAGCGCACTGTTATTTGAAACCGATGGCACGGCACTGTGCCTTCTGCGCCGTGATCCGGAACATGGCCTGTTTGGCATCAGCCAGCCGCCCTACACCCGTTGGCACTGGCAAGACAGTGGCTGTCGTATTGGTGGCCCGCAGTGCGTACAACTACCCGATGACCGACTGCTGGCCTGTGTGCGTTTATACGATAACAAAGTACGCACCAGTTTATGCTGGATTGACCGGCAAACCGGCAAGCTGAGTGAGGCCCTGGCGCTGCCCTCCGGCGGCGATTGCAGTTACGCCGGTATGGTACTGCAGGGCAATACACTGTATGTCAGTTATTATTCGTCACATGAAACAACCACAGCCATTTATCTGGCTGTGGTTACCGTGCAGGCTGCTAATTAGTACTTAATACTACAACCATAAGGCTTGGTCACAGCCGGGTCGGGTTTTTCACCGGCCAGCACAGCTTTGGCGGCATTGGCAAAGTAAGGCGTTGCTTTGCTGATATCGTCCACTTTGGCCGACGGAATACTGTCAATTCCGCCCATATATTGCAGTACACCGGCTTTATCGATGACATACATATGCGGCGTGGTTTTGGCGTCATAGGCTTTGCCTACCACACCGCTTTCATCAAATACCACAGCCGTAGGTGCTGCATCGCGGCTGGCAGTAAGCTCATCTGCTTTAGCCTGGCTAACGTGGCCCTGCTTGCCCGGTGCCGATGAAATAACAGTAAGCCATACCACATCCTGTGCTGTCAGGTCACCCTGCAGTGTCTGCATATTGCCGCTGTAATGTTTTACGACAAAGGGGCAATCATGGTTAGTCCATTCCAGCACCACATTTTTGCCGGCAAAATCTTTTAAACTATGGCTGTTACCTTTGGTGTCCACTACGATAAAGTCAGGGGCCGGTGCACCCACCTGCGGTGCAGCGCTTAAGCCCAGCGACAATAAAGCTGCCGAGGCAGCCAGTACCAGATGACGTAATTTCATAGTGTTTACTCCTTTATTATACGGGCCTGCAGGGCCTTTAAGGTTGACTACTTAGCTGCGCTAACGTCTGCGGCAAAGTGTCTGGGGTTAAAATCTGTGGCAACACTTGTGGTGGCTGCCCCGGCCAGTACAGCACATACAATGGCACACCATCGCGCTGATACAAGCGTAAGTACTCGGTTATGGCGCTGTCACGCAGTGTCCAGTCGCCTTTTAAGTAAGTAACATCGTACAGCGCCAACGCGGCTTTACTGCTGTCGGTATTAAGCGCCACCCGCTCGTTTACCAGGCAGGTAATGCACCAGTCGGCTGTCATATTAACCAGCACCGGCTTACCCTGCTCCCGCAATTGCTTAAGTGTAGCGGCAGACCACGGCTGCCAGTGCTGCGTAGCGCTGCTTTGCGCCTGCTGTGTTGCCGGTTTGGGCGCCAGTACAGGTAACGCCAGTGCCAGCAATACCAGTAATAACGCTATACCTGCACCAACCCGGCCCGCCTGAGCCAGTTGCTTGCGGCCCCATAACCAGCATGCGCCGGCCACACACACCAGGCCAATTAACAGCAATGCCTGAGCATCAACACCGGCCTGGCGACTATAAACCCACAACAACCAGACAGCGCTTAAATATAACGGATATGCCAGTACCTGCTTTAAGGTGTCCATCCAGGCACCGGGCTTGGGTAAAATGCCGGCAAAGCCCGGTATAAACGCCAGCAGCAAGAACGGCAATGCCATACCCAGCCCCAGGGCAGCAAACACCAACAGTGCCACTGGTGCACTTTGGGTTACCGCATAACCCAAAGCTGAGCCCATAAAAGGAGCCGTGCATGGGCTGGCGACTATTACTGCCAGTACACCGGTAAAAAACGAACCTTTGCTACCTTTAGCCGTGGCAAGTGCGCCGCCGGTATTCATCAGCCCCAGGCCAAACTGCACAACGCCGGATAAACTTAACCCCAGCGCAAACAGCAAATACACCAGCAACGCCACCATATACGGGCTTTGTAACTGAAAACCCCAGCCAATCGCGGCTCCGGCGGCACGCAGCATAATAAGCAGCAGCGCCAGGGCAACAAAACTGAGTACCACACCAGCACTGTAAAATAATGCATCACGCTTTTGCTGTGCCTGTTGTGTGCTGTTGGCGGCAATAGTCAGCGCTTTTAGCGACAGCACCGGAAATACGCACGGCATTAAGTTTAAGATCAGGCCGCCGGCAACTGCCATCAGTAAAATTAACCATAGCGGCGTGCTACTTTGCTGGCCCTGGGTTACCAGAATTTCAGCTGCAGTTTTCCCATTACCTGCCGGTTGTACGCTTTTTGTCAGTTGCACGCTGTAGGCAGTATCTGCACTTACCAATACCAGTTCAATTTGATCAGCCACACCGGAAAAATAGGTATTCAGCGGTTGCTGCAACAACAACTGTGTCCCCTGCTGGCTGATTTGCTGTGCAGCCGCATGATCAACCAACTCTGTTGCAGCCACAAAAAAAGCGCTTATACCTGTCGGCTGCTGCCAGTTAATCAGCGCAGAAAAAGCCCCGCCAGAGGTATCAAACTGGCCGCTGATATTCAGCGGCTGTGGCAGTTGCTGCTCTGCCCGGCGAAATAAAGCGCTTTGCTCATCGGCTAAAATAGCGTCGCTGCCTACGGCTAGTGTCAGGCTAAATTGTGCTTCAGCCGGAATACAGATTTCTTCACATACCAGCCAGTCGGCCTGCAACTGAATAGCGATAGTGTCCAATGCATAATCAGCTGCAATGCTAAGATCTGACAGCAAAACCGTGCTGCCTTCAAAGCCATAATTTACCAACGGCGGTATGGCAATAGCGTGCGGGGTTGGCCATTGAATATCGCCAACTGTTACACCATCGGGTAGTTGCCAGCTTAAACTGGTCGCCAGGCCGGAATCGCCGGGGTTTTGCCAGTAGGTATGCCAATGTTCATCCGGCACAAAACGCAGCGCCAGCCGCACCGTTTGCCCTGGCGTTACCTGCTGATACTCACTGACCAGTTCAGCTTTAAGGTGTTTTGCCGTTTGCCAGCCAGTGGTTGCTGCATGCCCGTTTGTTAGCATACTGCTGATCAGTACACTACAGTAAAACAACAACAAAACTACCCTGCGCATAATGTTCTCTTGCATAGCTCTCTCATATATATCGCTCTCACATAGTGCATCTGTGTATCGATACGAGCCTACACGGCTTTTGCTCAAACTGCCGACAAATTAACCGCCAAACTACGCTAAGTTGAGTATTTTTTGCGACAAAATGCTATATTAAGCCGGTATAAACGCAACAAATGCTGTGGTCACTCCAGCAAAGTGTTCGTTACAACACGCATACAAAACAATCGTAATCCTCAATAAAAGGTTCACCTTAATGAAGCTATTTACTAAGTCGGTATTGTCAGCGGCCATTCAGGCCGGCCTGTTTAGTGCAGCTGTTGGTTTTTCTCCTGTGTTACTGGCACAGGAAAGTGACAAAGACCAAGGCGGCAAACAACAGGAACTGGAAACCATTACTGTTACCGCGCAAAAGCGCAGCCAGAGTATTCAGGAAGTGCCAATCTCTATTGCCACCCTGTCCGGCGAAAAGTTTGACACCATTTTCTCTTCCGGTGATGACATTACCGCGCTGGCCATTAAGGTGCCGGGCCTGTATGCCGAAACCTCTAACGGCCGTGCTGCACCACGTTTTTATATCCGTGGTTTAGGTAATACCGATTTTGACTTAGCTGCATCACAACCGGTATCCATTATTATGGATGACGTGGTGATGGAAAACGTGATTTTAAAAAGCTTCCCGCTGTTTGACGTGCAGCAGGTAGAAGTGATCCGCGGCCCGCAAGGTACACTGTTCGGCCGTAATACGACGGCCGGTATTATTAAATTTGACAGCGTAAAGCCAAGCCAGGATTTTGATGCCTATGTGAAAACCACTGCCGGCACCCTCGGCCAGTTTAACCTCGAAGGAGCGGCCGGTGGCGGTTTAACCGACGAACTCTCTGCCCGTATTTCTTTGTTATCCCAACACCGTAGCAACTGGGTAAGCAACAGCTACACCGGCGAAAGCGACGTTATGGGTGGCTACAATGAGCGCGCCGGCCGGTTGCAGTTTTTATATGAAACAGCCGACTTCGATGCGCTGTTAAATGTACACTCCCGTAACTACGATGGTACCTCCAGCCTGTTTCGCAAAAATATACTGACACCGGGCAGCGACAAGTTAAACGAAAATTACGATCGCGATACTGTGGCTTATGATGCGCCCGGCTACAACCGCCAGAGCTACGACGCCTGGGGTGCTTCACTGAAGTTTGACTTCCGCTTTGATGGCATGACACTTACCAGTATTTCAGCGCTGGAACGTGCAGATGGTGGCGGCATCGGTGATATTGACGGCGGCAACCCCGGTCAGGCCGGTGCTGCTAACCCTGATAACGCAGTAACTGAAGATCAGTTAAAAGATTTAAAGCAGTACACGCAGGAAATACGGCTGGCCAGCGACACAACAGGCCCGTTGAGCTGGCAAGCCGGTGGTTTTTACTTCGATTCAACCTTTGGCGTAAACAGTATTGACGGTTTCTTTGGTGCCACCGAGGTGTTCCACGGCAATACCAGCTGGGCGCTGTTTGGCCAAACCACCTATAAATTTACCGATAAACTGGACGTTACTGCCGGTATCCGTTATACCGACGATGTAAAAACCTTCTCGGTAGGCCAGCAGAACGTTGACGGCTTTGCTCTGGTTATTGGTGCTGCACAAATTCAGCAGTATGACCCGATCAAAGTATCTGACGACCAAATAAGCTGGGAATTAAGCGCCAACTATCGTTTAACCGATAAAACCAGTTTATTTGCCCGCGTAGCTGAAGGCTTTCGCGCCCAGTCTATTCAGGGCCGTGACGTGGCATTTGAAGCACCGCCATCAGTCGCCGATTCAGAAACCATCACCTCCTTTGAAGTGGGTGCTAAATCAGACTTACTGGACAACACCCTGCGTCTGAACGGCGCGGTGTTTTATTACACCATTGACGATATTCAGTTATCTGCCATTGGTGGTGAAACCCAGGGCAACCAGCTGATTAACGCCGACAAAGGTGTAGGCTATGGCTTTGAGGTTGACTTTGATTACCGCGTACTGGCCAACCTGAGCCTAGGCGGTGGTTTTAGCTACAATAAAACTGAACTGAAAGACGACAGTTTAACTGTAGCACCGTGCGGCTCTGGCCTGTGTACCGTGCTGGACCCACGTAACGCGCAGGATTTAGCCTTAATTAACGGTAACCCCTTCCCGCAGGCGCCAGAAACTATTCTGACGTTAAACGCACGCTATGATTTCCCGGTACAGGGTGGTGAGATTTATATTTACGGCGATTATCAGTTACAGGGTAAAACCAACCTGTTTTTGTATGAGTCAGCCGAGTTTAAATCAAACAATAACTACGAAGCCGGTTTACGCATAGCCTATGTTAATTACGACAGTAATTACGAAGTAGGCCTGTTTGGCCGCAATATTACTGATCAGGACAACCTGAAAGGTGCTATCGACTTTAGCAACCTTACAGGGTTTGTTAACGAACCACGAACCTTTGGTGTCGATTTTAAAATCAGCTTTTATTAATTGCTGAGTTAGTACGAATCGACTTGCTCTAAGTCAACCGTTGAAGGCAGGGATGCTGACAAATTCGTCAGGAACGAATTTGAACAGCTCCGCTAGCCCGCAGGGTGAACTTCAGGATGAAGTTCATAGTCGAGCCCCCACGGAAGGGTTTACGGCGCGTTGACGTGGGCAAGCCGGTTCGTACTATTCTTTCTGGCTTGCTTCTGCTTTTAGTCACTCCTTTCCGGCGAAAAAACCTGCGCTTTAACCTGTTCTGATTGCACAAGCGGCAGCATCGTTTTACGCTGAGCATCTTCTGTTACCGCGGAGCATAAAATGCCGGATTTTCGCAGCGATACCGTAACCCAACCCTCCCTTGCCATGAAAGAGCGTATGTTTAACGCGGCTTTAGGCGATGACGTATTTAACGACGACCCCACCACACTGGAACTACAACGTTACGCTGCCGACATGCTTGGCTTTGAAGCCGCACTGTTCGCGCCCAGTGGCACCCAAACTAACCTTATTGCCATGATGAGCCATTGCCAACGTGGTGATGAGGCCATTGTTGGCCAGCAGTGGCATACCTACAAATGGGAAGGCGGTGGTATGGCCGTATTGGGCTCTATTCAGCCGCAACCGCTGGAACTGCAAAACGACGGTACCTTGTTGCTAAGCAATATTACCGCAGCCATAAAACCTGACGATCCGCATTTTGCCCGCACCCGCTTAATTGTTATCGAAAACACCGTTGGCGGTAAGGTATTACCGCTTAGCTATATGCGCAGTGTGGCAACACTGGCAAAAGATAAAGGCCTGGCCTGCCATATAGACGGGGCCCGGTTGATGAATGCCGCTGTAGTGCTGGCACCGCAACATAATGTAACGCCACAACAAATGGCGCGCGAGCTGTGCACGGGGTTTGATTCGGTATCGCTATGTTTATCTAAAGGTTTAGGCTGCCCGGTAGGGTCGTTATTGCTGGGTTCAGCTGATTTTATCGCACGGGCAAAACGGGTGCGCAAAATGCTGGGCGGCGGTATGCGCCAAACCGGCATTCTGGCCGCCGCTGGCCTGTATGCGCTGGAAAACAATATTAACCGGCTGGCAGACGATCACGCCAATTGCCAACGCCTGGCCGATGGCCTGGCCGTATTAGCAGCGCAGCTACCGGCACTGCAGGGCCAACTTCGCGTGTTGCCGGTACAGAGCAATATTTTATTTACCGACATCAGCCTTGAACTGGCAGATCGGTTGCTACCCTATCTGGCAGAGTGCGGCATCAGGCTTACCAGCAGCAATTACCAAAGTACCAACGGTGCTATTAAACGCGTACGCTGGGTGTGCCATTTACAAATAAGCAGCGACGATATTGAACAAACCCTGCAGCATGTTACCGATTTCGCCAGACTGACTTAACCTCCAATCTGAAAGCAAATGCACCTTTTGCCTGTCTGTTACGTAAGCAGTAAAACGTAACAACAGGCAGAGGTAATTATGGCCCGATCCACGTTATTAAAACTCTTTACAGCGTTAATGCTGCTTGGCAGCACCGCACAGGCGCAGGATAGCACTGTACCGGCCACAAACCACAGCGACACTATCGTTGTGGGTGCCGGCTGTTTCTGGGGCGTAGAAAAACGCTTTGAAGCTATGGAAGGCGTAATAGATGCCGTATCCGGCTATGCCGATGGTAATGGCGTACAGCCCACCTACCGCGCCATTACCCAAAAGCGCAACCAGCATAACCCCAACAACCATGCCGAAGTGGTGCAAATTACCTTTAACCCGGCCGTAATCAGCCTGAATACTTTGCTGCAACACTACTTTGAAATGCACGACCCCACGCAGCTAAACCGCCAGGGTAATGATATTGGCACCCAATACCGCTCTGTTATTCTTACCAATAGCCAGGCACAGGCTGACACCGCAACACAGGTGCAAGCCGCGTATCAGTTATTACTGAGCATAGCCGGTTACGGTGCCATTACCACGCAAATAAAACCGCTACGTGAATTTTTCCCGGCCGAGCAGTATCACCAGGACTATATCGCCAAAAACCCCAACGGCTACTGCCCCGATCACTCAACCGGCGTACGTTTTGCCAGCGACAATAACAGCCAAACTGCCGCGATGGATAACAGCGCTTTGCTCAGCGGCAAACACATACTGGTAATAGATTCTGAAAACTATTGCCCGTACTGTGAAAAATTTAAGGCTGAGGTAGCAAACCATTATCAGGGTGATATCCCGCTGCATTTTCGCTATGCTAACGCCGTCAATGGCTTAACGCTAACAACCCCAACCTGGGCTACACCTACTATTATTTTGCTGCAAGATGGCAAAGAAGTATTTGGCCGCCAGGGCTACTTAAGCCCGGACGAGTTTTATTTGTTACTGGGTAAGTTTAAGCTGGGCGACACCGAGGCTTTTGATGTCGCGTTTGATAAAGGCACCGACAACCGCTTTTGCCAGCAATATGAAATTTTTAAAAATACGCCAGATGGTATTTTTACCGATAAGCTAAGCGGCGCGGCTCTGTTCGACACCCGCGACCGTTTTGATTCCGGCACCGGCTGGCTGTCCTTTACCAAAGCAGTAAACGGCGCAGTAATTGAGAAACCGGACAACAGCTACGGCATGCACCGCACGGAAATTCGCGCCAAAGTGTCGGGTATTCATTTGGGCCATGTATTTAACGACGGCCCAAATGGCAGGGCGCGCTATTGCATTAACGCAACGGTATTGGATTTTGTGCCACGCAGCTAATTAAAGCCGGATAGCCTCAGCAGCAGCCACTACCGCCTTAGCTGGCTTATGCCGCAGTGCCAGTGCTAAACCGGTAATAATAATCAACAGCACACCGCCAAGTTGCAGTGTGCTTAAACTTTCGTTAAACAGCCACCAACCGGCCAGAATAACCGTAACCGGCTCCAGATAAGCCAGCGTAGCATAAACACGGGTGGGTAAATGCTGTAGTGCAATGATGGCACAGTAAATAGCAATAAAACCGGGGAAAATACCGGCCAGGGCTATCCAGATAATATCATCCGGCTTGGGTAAGCTTATGCCGGTAAGAAGTGGTAGCACACAACAGGCCCCTATCATCAGCTGGTAAAACGTGCGCTGCAATTGTGAATGCGCAGGCAAAGCGCGGCGGTTTAGTAGTAAAAAACCGCTGTAAGCAAATAGCGACAGCAAGCCAAAAATAAGGCCCGGCAGCTGAGCGGCGTCTAACACCAGATCAAATTTAAATTGCTGCAACATGGCAAAACCAAAAAATGACAGCACAATCAGGCTGCTGTCGGGTAAATCGAGCCTTTCCTGTAGCAACCAGTGGGCAATAAAAGCCGACAAGGGTGGCGCCAGGTACACCAGCATAATGGCATTAGCCAGGCTGATATATTCAATAGCCGTTAAAAAGCTCAGCATAAAACCAGCCAGCAGCACGCCGTTAACCGCCATACGCCAGTCGGGCTTGCCTTTTAGTGCAGCCAGCTTGCCGGTAAACGTAACAAACAGCAATAAACACAAGCCGCCGACAAATAGACGATAAAAAGTCAGCTCTGCTGCAGCTAAGCCACTAAAGCGGGCAATAATACCGCTGCTGGCCATCGCTACTGCTGATACCAACGCGAGAAAAACGTATAAACCCATCGTAACGACAACCTGTTGCTTGGGAGGGATAAGATTTACGGCGTGTCAGTGTGAGTAAATGTTATCCCTGAGCTAAAGAAACCGGCAGATTATGCCGGTTTTTCTGGTAACACACGAGAGTCTCTAGCCTGAATTTCGCATACCGGCGGCAATGCCAGCGATAGTCACCATTAACGCCCGGCTAATCATCGGGTTTACCCGCTCAGGCTGGTGCCGCACGCGGTGCAGCAGTTCAGCTTGCAGAATATGCAGCGGGTCTACATAAGTATTTCGCAGCATGATCGACTCTCTAATCCAGCTTTCTTTTGCCATTAACGTATCACTGTGAATAAGCTTGAGCAGCAACTGGCGATCATCAGCCAGTTGGCTGCGCAGGCTTTGGCCTAAATGCTTCAGATCGTCTGGCACCAGCACTTTGTCATAATAAGCTGCTATTTCACTGTCGGCTTTTAAAAATACCATTTCCAGCATCGACATACGGGTAGCAAAAAACGGCCATTGTTGTTGCATTTCATCCAGCAAAGCGGTTTTATCCTGCTTGGCAGCGTTGGCTAAAGCCCCGCCCGCACCTAGCCAGGCGGGCAACATTAAGCGGTTTTGCGACCAGGCGAAAATCCACGGTATGGCCCGCAGGCTTTCCACACCGCCGCTAGGGTTACGTTTGGCCGGGCGGCTGCCAAGCGGCAATTGGCCCAACTCCTGCTCGGGCGTGGCAGCACGGAAATAGGGCACAAATTCTTTATTATGCCGTACCACACCGCGGTAAACCTCGCAGGAGTCATCTGCCAGTTGCTGCATTAAATCGCGCCAGCTTTGTTTTGGCACCGGTGGCGGCAATAACATACCTTCGAGCACGGCGCTGGCGTACAACGCCAGGCTGCGTTCAGCTAATTTGGGCAGGCCGAACTTAAAGCGAATCATCTCGCCCTGCTCGGTTACCCGCAAGCCTCCGGCCAGTGACCCCGGCGGTTGCGATAAAATAGCGGCATGCGCCGGGCCGCCGCCACGGCCAATAGTACCGCCACGGCCGTGAAACAACGTAAGCTGCACCTTGGCTTGCTGGCAAATAGCAACCAGCGCTTCCTGAGCACTGTACTGCGCCCAGGCTGCAGCGAATACCCCGGCATCTTTGGCTGAATCGGAGTAGCCAATCATCACTTCCTGTTTGCCGTTAATATAACCACGGTACCAGTCGATGCTGAGCAGCTTGCGCATACAATCCGGCGCATTTTGCAAATCGCTTAACGTTTCAAATAATGGCGCTACCGGCATCGGGAAGCTTATACCGGCTTCTTTTAACAGCAGTTGTACTGCCAGCACATCTGACGGTTTACCGGCCATAGAAATAACATAGGTGCTTAGTGCTTCGCTGCCATGGCGGGCAACAATGTCGCAGGTATCCAGCACTTCCTGCACATCAGCTGACGGCTGCCAGCTTTTCGGAAACAACGGCCGCCGATTTGCCAGCTCGGCCAGCAAGAACGCCTGACGGGCGCCTTCATCCCAGGCGGCATAATCCCCCAGCCCCAGGTGCCGGGTTAATTCAGAAAACACCTGTGCATGACGGCCTGCATCCTGGCGGATATCAAGTTTCAGCAGGGTTAAGCCAAAAGCATAAGCACGGCGGATGGTATCAAGCAACCGGCCGTTAGCGATAACCGCCATACCGCAGTCAAGTAATGACTGGTAGCACAGCAGTAACGGCTCAAGTAATTGCTGATTGTGCCAGATTAAATCCTGCGGCCGCTGTAAACGGTCATGTTTTAATGCTTCGGTTAACCAGTCACGGCTGTGCAGTAAACCAGCCCGCAGTTTATTCAGGATATAACGATAAGGCTCACTGGCCTCGCCTGCAGCTTCGCGCAGTGCCGGGTTAGCCTGGTACATAGACAGCTCACTACCAAGCATATCCAGATCTTTAGCGAATAAGTCTGCCGCTTTCCAGCGGCTGAGCAACAGCACCTGCCGGGTAACTTTTGCGGTAACAAAAGGGTTACCGTCACGATCTCCGCCCATCCAGGACGAGAATTTTACCGGTGCTGCATCCAGTGCCAAACCTTTGCCGGTGGCATCGACTAATTTGGTATCCAGTTCACGCAAAAAGTCCGGTATGGCCTGCCACAATGAACTTTCAATCACGGCAAAGCCTGATTTGGCTTCATCTACCGGCGTTGGCCGCTGCTCGCGAATTTCATTAGTGTGCCAGGCCTGGGCAATCAGCTCACTTAAACGCAGTTCTACTTTTTGCTGCTGCGCTGTGCTTAATTCTTGCTCCAGCTGCGTTAAACAGGCGGCGATTTCGGTAAGTTTATGAATAAGGGTACGGCGCGATACTTCGGTCGGGTGTGCAGTAAGCACCAGTTCTATTGATAAGCTGGCTACGGCCTGCTCAACTTTGGCCTGGTCCAGCTGCTTTTGCTGCAGCAGGCTGAACAACTCATCCAGTGGCTCTGGCTTTTCAATGCTGGCATGGCCAATACGGCTGACAGTATAGTGTTGCTCGGCCAGGTTAGCTAAATTTAAAAACTGCGCAAAAGCCCGCGCAACCGGCAATAGCTCGTCATCAGTTAGGCTGCGTAGTACCTGTTTAAGTTTATCTGCCTGCGTTTCATCGCCCTGGCGCGCTGCCTTAGATAATAACCGGATCTGCTCTACCCGCTCCAGTACAGCCTCGCCCAGCTGACCACGAATAGTGTCGCCCAGCTTTGTTCCCAGTAAGCCAACATTGGCTTTCAGTGCTGCGTAATGATCCATTCTCGTTGCCTCTGTTACCCATGTTGCACCACCCTAGCGCGTTATGTTCAGGTACTCAACAATGATTGATTACAAAATGGGCTACGAAATTGGTAATACCAAATAACCACAAAGTTAAAAACAAAAAACCCGCCATCACGGCGGGTTCAGTATTACAACAAAACTTAGAACTTGTACGTTACGCCACCGTAGATCTGACGACCGATAGTGTCGAATACTTCCGGCACGGTGCCACCATCGCTGCCGTTGGCAACGCGTGATGGCTCTTCGTCGGTCAGGTTTTTCACACCCAGCGACACACTCAGGCCATCAGTAATAAAGTAGCTGGCAGCAATATTGTGATACAGCACGGCATCAATACGTGAACCGTCGGCTAAGTACTCTGTTTTACCGATATAACGGTTAAAGTAAGTTACGCTCCAGTCACCCTGGCCTGCCTGAATGCTGAAGTTATTACGCAGTTCAGCATAGCCACCGAAGTTACCATCGATAGTATTGGTGTAATCCAGACCATCTTGCTTAAACTTCAGTAACCAGGTGGTGTCGTTATTGATATTCCAGGTTAAGCCTAAACCTTCAAAACGATAGGCAATGTTTACGTCTATACCGCTGGTATCCTGATCACCTACGTTGGTTAACGGGTTAGTGAAGTTAGATAAATCGCCCTGTGGCGTAATCTTAAAGGTTTCACAGGCAGTAACGTCACCGGCAAAACAGTTATTTAAACCGGCTTGTGCATCTAAACGCGTAATAGCGTTTGATACTTTAAAGCGCCAGTAATCTACTGTCATTGACAGGCCTTCAATTTGCGCAGGTGATAACACCACACCGGCAGTGAAAGATTCTGACTCTTCCGGTTCAATGTTAGCATCTGAGGTGTAGTTCACCAGAATTTGCGGGTCTTGCTCGTTGCCCCATGGGTCGTCCAGGTAATCATAAGAACCTGTGTTACCACCAAACAGCTCGCTAACGTTCGGTGCGCGGAAACCGGTAGCGGCTACACCACGGAACATAATTTCGTCAGACAGTTCATAGGTTAAACCTACTTTCCAGGTGCTGGCTTTACCGAAAGTAGAATAATCATCAAAACGCAGCGCAAATTCACCGGTTAGTTTTTCAGTGAACGGTACACTCACTTCCTGATAAAACGACACAACATCGTAGCTGCCATTGGTAGGATCTTGCTGAGCCGCAGTACCTTCACCAGCCACAATTACCGGGTCTGGGTTGTAGTAGCCGCTGTCACGGCGGTACTCCGCACCAACAGCAAAACCCACAGCACCAGCGCTTAAATCAAATAAATCGCCGCTTAATACACCGGCAACGATATGCTGTTTATTACCGCCGTTGGCCTGCTCCAGATAACCAATTTCGTCAACAATTGCCGGCGTTAATGGCGCACCGCTAAACCAGGCAGCCTGATTAGCATAAACAGAATCAGCCATATTTACAGCGTTAATTGAATTGGCTACTGAGGTGTCGGCTTTGTTCTTACCAAAGGTGTAAGATACATCCCAGTTCATACCGGTATGTACGTCAAGCGTACCGGCTAAACCGGCAGATAAACGCAACGTGTCAGTGTCTTGCTCATATACGCGTGGGCCAACATCATTAGTACGGCGGCGGTAATTAATACGGCCGGTTTCGTCTGCTGCCAGGCCACCTGCAGTCATCGCGGGTGTCAGTGTAATACATTGCACCAGATCAGCACCCGGCGCACCGCATACATCCAGCATAATATCGCCTGGCTGAGGAGCTAGTTGCTGGTCTGATTTACGTTTGGTATACAGCGCATCGGCAGTAAACACCAGGTCGTTCCCCAGCTCTTGCGTAGCGTTAGCAAACAAGCTGTAACGCTTGCTTGGTGTTTGATACCAGCTGTCTTGAGTAAAATCATAGCCGGTGCTGCGATCTACCCACTGGCCCTGGGCATTCTGCACTTTGCCACCTAAAGTACCGGTAGGAATAAATGAACTGCTACCTGCTTCAGTCCAGTCGCGATCTGCCTGAATAACACCTTTACGATCTGAATACGCCGCACCAAAGGTATAGTTACCACGGTCAGTGCTAAAACCATATAACGCACTTAGCTCGCCGGTTTCGCCGTCGCCTTTGTCTGTGCTGCTGCCGTTTAAATCTACCTGAAAGCCTTCAAAATCTTTTTTGGTAATAATATTTACCACACCGGCAATGGCATCAGAACCATATACCGCAGAAGCGCCGTCTTTTAAAATTTCAACCCGGGCGATCATCGCAACCGGAATTGAGTTTAAGTCTACTGCGCTATCAGCGCCTGAACCTGAGTTAACCATACGGCGGCCGTTCAGCAATACCAGCGTGCGCTGTGAGCCCATACCGCGTAAGTCTACCTGAGCAACACCGTCAGCACCGTTGTTGGTGGTTGAACCTACTGCAGCGCCCGCCATAGAGGTTTGCGCCTGTAATAATTGGTCAACCGACGTAAAACCTTCCATACGGATAGCCGCAGCATCAATTACCGTAACAGGTGATGCCGTTTCCATATCCTGACGCTGAATGCGCGAACCGGTTACTTCAATACGTTCAACCTTGGCAGTTTCTTCCTGCGCTACGGCAGCAGAGCTAAAGCCTACGGCAGATACTGGCGCAGCCAGCAAAGCAAAGCGTACTGCTTTGCCAATGATAGATTTTTGCATGTTATTCCCCCTGGAAGCCTTCGCTGAGGCTACCGTTGTTATAAGTGGTGGTTTTTCCGGCGCTGACGCTACTGCGCTTTTGTTGCCAATACCAGCACAAATACGCGGCAGTCATGCATTAAGGGTTAAGCGGAGGGTAAGCAGTATTTTGCGGTATAAACTGTATTTATTTGTGCAAGCCAGTAAAAAGGCTTCCGCAGGGAAGCCTTTGTTTTGAACATTAAAACCACAGCTGATTAGAAGCTGTAATTAACGCCTACGGTTAACCGGCGGCCTAACGAGTCGTAGTAACCATTGCTGTTGTTAAAGGCAAATGGTGACGTTGGCGGTACACGGTCAAACATATTCAACACACCCAGCCTTAGCTGTAAATCGTCAGTCACATTGTAGCGACTGGTTAAGTCGAACTGCGTGTATGAAGCAATGTCGTTGTAATTGTTTTGGCTCGGTGTCCACTCTCTGTCATTAACGGTACTGCTGCGGTGCGTTACTGTTAATACTGCAGAGAAATCTCCGTAATTGTAGCTCGTGGTAAAGCGATGACGCCAACGCGGACGGCCTTGCTCACCGGTAGACACGACTAAATCTTCTGCCACACCGGTGGAATTGAATTCACGCTTTTCCAGATAGGTGCTGATTAAACGGAAATCCACTTTACCAATGGATGAATCAAAGCCATAAGCAGCTTCAATATCAACACCAGAGGTTCTGCTGCTGGCCGAGTTGATTGGCGATTCAAAGTAATTGTCTATTTCAAATGTATCAGTATTACGCTCTATCAAATCGCAATACAGGTTATTAATGCTATCTCCCTGGTGGCAGTAACGCACTACGTCCGGCCCGGTAAAACTTTGGATCATGTCATTAATATCAAACTTCCAGTAGTCGACAGTGATACTTAAGCCATCAATATAGGACGGTGTGTAAACAAAACCAACGGTGATATCATGTGCCGTTTCGTTAAATAAGTTCTCATTACCGCGAATGTAACCAGAGTTATTTGATTGCTTCCAGGTATCTGACGGTTCCCAGTCTGTTGGAATGCCCAGCGCCGCACAATTAGCAACAATATTGGCTTTGTAAGTGGCATTAGCGGTAGCAATCTCGCTGGCTGCACATGGATCTCTGAACGCGCGGAAGGTTTGGCCTGGTGGCGCATACAGTTCGCTGATGTTTGGCGCACGTACTGATTTTGATTTGCCGACACGAACACGCAAGTCATCATTTACTGCCCAGTTTAAACCTAGTTTCCAAGCGTTGTCGGAACCAGATGTGGAGTAGTCCATGTAGCGAATGGCCGCATCTAAAGTCAGTTGATCAACCAGATACACGCCTTCGACTAATGGTACCGAGAACTCAGCAGAGATTTCAGCAACGTTAAAATCACCATCCAACGGCTCTGAGCGGTTACCAAACAACTCGCCTGCACGCATTGCCGGGTCAGGTAAGGTTGAAGCACGCTCGTCACGATATTCAGCGGTAAATGCTGCTGACATATAACCTGCTGGCAGTTCAATAATGTCACCGCTTACTGAAGCACCAACCACAGTTTGACCAATCGAAGAACGGCGTGACGCATCAGTAGAGATGGCAGCATAAGCCTCTTCGCTATATAAACCTTGGCCAAAGATATTCAATGGCGTGCAACCGGCTTTCGCGCCGACTACATCACCCTTTTTGTAATTAACTGTTTCACCGTCAATTTCGCGGCTAAAGTCAAAAGCAGCACGATCAGCACATACGATATTGCCGTTCAGATTTACAGCATCAATTGCATCGTAAAAGCGCTGCTCATATAACTCACC
The DNA here is from genome assembly GCF_024809855.1 of Rheinheimera pacifica. GTDB lineage: Bacteria > Pseudomonadota > Gammaproteobacteria > Enterobacterales > Alteromonadaceae > Alishewanella > Alishewanella pacifica_A. The sequence continues at coordinate 34,021 of NZ_JANUEM010000010.1, read as the reverse complement.
ATACCAGGTAGAATCGGCTTGTACACGTGCAGTAGTAAGGTAAGCGTCGTAACTCCATGAATCGTTAATAGCACCCTCAAAACCTACGGCCACACGTGCCAGAGTGCGATCCTGATCGTATACCCGGTTACCAAAATCTGCCGCAAGATAGTTAAAGTTAACACTCTTATTGTCGGTTGAGTTGATCAGATCACGGGCATCCTGCGGTAAAAACGCATTTTCTCCCGAAACAGAAAACGCCAGAAACGCCGGAGAGCTTTCACCGTAGGCACGGGTGCGGGAGAAGTTAACATCGACCGTCATACTATGGTCTTGGTTAAACTCATAATTAGCAACGGTAGCAAAATTTAAGCGCTTTAATGGCGTTCTCAGGTAAGTATGCGAAATGCTATCATAGCCGTCACCGTCACGGCCTAAATAGTTGTTTTGGTTGGTCGTTCCCGGAATGCCCGCAGGAGGCAGCTCACCTTCAGCAAACGGCTTCAGATTACCGTCTTTATCAAAAGTATAGCGCTGGCCGGCAACTGCAAAGTTACCAGTCTTACTCCAGTTACGGATTGAGGTAGTACCGGTGCGCCAAACAACGCGACCAGGTAATACATCATCACCGGTGTAACCGACTAACGCCGGGTTAGCAATGGTAATTGGCCCGTTTAACATAAAGTCGCGCTGATCGCCGCGTAACTGATGCTGTCGACTAATGTTTACGTTAGTAATGAAGCTGGCTTTGCCCACGTCAGAGCCAAAAGTGAAAGACGCGAACTCTTCTTCGCCACCGCTTTGTTCAGTTCTCACAGTAGAAATATCAACTTCAACACCGTCAAAACTTTTTTTGGTAATAATGTTTACTACACCCGCAATAGCGTCAGAACCATAGATAGCTGATGCACCGCCGGTTGTAATTTCCATACGCTCAATCATCGAGGTAGGAATGTTGTTTAGGTCTACTGCACTGGAGCCCGGAGCACCGGCAATAAAGCGACGGCCATTAACCAATACCAAAGTACGGTTGCTACCTAGCCCACGTAAATCAGTGTTATTTAAGCCACTGGCGAAAATAGTATTGTTGGTAGTTTCCGGCGCTAAACCTACAGAAGTGCCAGGTAACTTGTGCAGTAAGTCTGCAACGTTAGTTACACCTGACTCCACTATAGTCTGTCCGGTAATAACGGTTACTGGCGTTGGCGCCAGCTCACCAATCCGCTTAATGCGCGAACCGGTTACTTCGATACGTTCAACCTTTTGTGCTTCCAACTCAGCAGCGGCAGTCCCCGGAGTTGCGCATAATAGCAGCGGCGAAGTCATTAGGGTAATGCGCACAGCGTGTGTCAGTTTATTCGTTCTCATTTTGTCCCTCTGAATGCCTGTAAAACAGCATTTACGTAATTTATTGTTATTAATACGGAACTTTTTCAGTTCCTTGTTGACGCTAGCCTCACCAAGTACCCAAATCAACCACAATGACACAATGGCGAGCTTTTTAGTGACGGAAGGGGTTATTCACGAAACAAGAAAATGTTTTGTGTAAAAGTGTTAACTGCCATGCGATGAAACACCGTTTTTGTACTGCCAATACAGTGCAACCATCGGCATTGTTTTGCTACACTGCGCGCCCTTTAAGCCCCATGGGACAGGGAACTGACGCTTATCAACTTGGTCAGAGCTGTTCCACGCCGTTAATTTTCCCGAGTCGGATATGAAACTAAGCTGTTTAATAGTGGACGACGAACCTTTAGCCAGGGCTGGCATAAGACACCTTTTAAGTCAGCAGCAGCAATTTGAAGTTGCTGCTGAAGCAGACAACGGCACCGATGCTTTGCGCCTGGCAGAGCTGCATCAGCCGGATATTATTTTTCTGGATATACAAATGCCGGGGCTGGATGGCCTGAATGTGTTTAAACAACTGGCGAATAAACCAGCCGTTATTTTTTGCAGCGCCTATGCCGAGCACGCCGTTACCGCCTTTGATCTAAGTGCCGTGGACTACCTGCTTAAACCCTTTAGTGCCGAGCGGTTTCAGCAGGCATTGTTTAAAGCCTGTGGCAAAATTATTGATACGCTGGGCCGTAGTAGTGAAAAAGCGGAACAAAGCAACAATTACATAGATCGTATAACGATACGTGATCCGGGCAGGTTGCGTATTGTTGAAGTTGACGATATCAGTTGGATTGAAAGCGCCGGTAACTATGTCGACATTCATGTGTATTCACAGCAAAAAAGCTACCTGCTGCGCGATACTATGGCCGCGATACAAAGCAAACTTGATCCGGCTGTTTTCGCCCGTATTCACCGCTCATCTATCGTGCGCAAAAGCGATATTATCGAATTACGCCCCGGCGATAAGGGCGATGCCGAAGTCGTGTTAAAGTGTGGTACTTTGCTTACCATGTCCCGCCGCCACCGGGCAGCGCTGGCCGAACTGTTTGGTCAGATAGCCTGACAGTTTTACATCTGGCAAAGAGTAAAACCTTGCTATACTGCCGGCAACACAGATTAGGGTAAGTACAATGACTACAGAGCAGCATACAACCGCACCAGCCAGACAGAAAAAATCTGGCTTTCTTAGCAATTTATTAATTAACGTTGTGATCCCGGCGGTAGTGTTAAGCCGCCTGAGCGGTGAAGATGCCTTGGGCCCGGTATGGGCAGTAGTCGTGGCGCTGGCTTTTCCATTGCTGTTTGGTATGTGGGAGTTAAAGCAAGCCGGCAAGGTTAACTTTTTTTCAGTGTTGGGTATTGTCAGCGTATTACTGACCGGAGGCATTAGTTTACTGCAGCTCGACCCCTCTTATATTGCCATTAAAGAAGCACTGATCCCCGGTTTAATTGGCATTATTGTGCTGGTAAGCCAATACACACCCTATCCTTTAGTGAAGAAACTGCTGATTAACCCCGAGCTGCTGGATACCGACAAGCTGCAGCAGGCTTTAGCCGCGCAGAATAACAGTGCAGAGTTTGACCGGCGTATGGCACGGGCGGGTTATATTGTTGCGGCATCGTTCTTTATGTCTTCTGCGCTGAATTATGTGCTGGCCAAAGCCATAGTGGTAAGTCAGCCCGGCACCACTGCTTATGCTGAAGAGCTGGGCCGGATGACGTGGCTTAGCTACCCGGTAATAGTGGTGCCCAGCATGATTATGCTGCTGGGCTCCATCTGGTATATTTTCCGGCAAATTGGTAAATTAACCGGCCAGTCGCTGGAAGATTTTATTCTGCAGTAGGCGCTTTTAACTGCGACCGCAGCGCGATCAGTTCCTGTTGTAACTGCTGCATCTGTAACAGCAGTTGCTGCTGGGTCGCTTTATCGGCATCGTGTTCAGCCTGATGTTCTTCGTCGTGCATGCTTTGTACTGCATTAACAATTACCGCGATAAACAAATTAAGCATGGTAAAAGTAGCAATAAGAATAAAGGGCACAAAAAACAGCCAGGCATAAGGGAATTGCTCCATCACAGGCCGAGCAATCCCCATCGACCAACTTTCGAGTGTCATTATCTGAAACAGCGTATAAAGTGATGCCCCTAAACTGCCAAACCAGTCTGGGAACGTTTCACCAAACAGCTTGGTAACCATAACTGCCGCTACGTAGTACACCAGCCCCAGCACCATAGCAATTGACAACATGCCATTGAGTGATTGCACCAAAGCGCCGACAATTTTGCGCATCGACGGCACAAAAGTTAACACCCTCAGTACCCGTAGCACACGCAGCGCCCGCAATACCGAAAACGGCCCGCTGGCAGGCAGCAACGCAATAGACACCACAATAAAGTCGAACAGGCTCCAGGCATCTTTAAAAAAGGCCAGCCGGTGCACATACAACCGCAACGCAATTTCCAGCACAAAAATGCCCAGAATGGCTTTATCCAGCAGGTAAATTACCGGTCCGGCTACAGCCATTACACCCGGCATGGTTTCCAGCCCCAGTGTGGCAGCGTTGATCAGGATCAATGCCAGCAACAACCGCTGCACGGTATTGTTTTCAATAAAATGCCTACACCGCTGGCGTACCGACGGCACTGTTGTTACAACTTCGCTACTCATGCTGCACCTCAAATTTAATCGCTGCGCCATTGTATGTCAGTCAATCAACAGATCAATTACCCAATAGCCTGTATCAGCAGAAAAACTTGTCTGATAAATTTATTACATGCCAAAAATTACTTTTAATTTACCTTTTATGATCAAGGCGTTGGTTATATCACTGTAAAAAAATTCTGATATCCGCCGCAGCTTCCAGATATGGAATAGCCAGTATTAACCCCCTGTTGCAGGCTTAACACGCACTGGCGATAACTGCGGTGCTACAAAAACAAATCAACAGAGGATAAGGCAAATGCAATATGGCAAATTAATACGCTTGTCGGCACTGACTACAGCGCTGGCATTCAGTGCCCTGGCACAGGCAAATAACCTGGCAATTACCGGCCCCGGAGCCGGGGCTGATGGCTCCAGCAAAGCCAGTGGCAGTAGCTACGGCGATGTAAAAGACGCCAACCTGCAAACTTACTGGCAACCGTCAGCTAATAACGGCCAAAGAGTGTCGGTTAAGTGGAGCAGCGCTATCAGCGCTAATCAGGTAATACTGCGTGAGCAGGGTAGCAATGTAACCAGCTGGCGGCTGGTAAATAATGACAACGGCGCAGTATTGGCTACCGGTACCAGTATTGGCAGCAACAGAACGGTTAACTTCAGCACTGTAAGCACGAAAAAACTCAATCTGGAAATACTGACCGCCAGCGGTGCGCCGCGCATTGCTGAGTTTGAAGTATACCTGAATACCAATGGCGGCAACCCGCCAAATCCAACTGACCCTACTGACCCGGAACCAGGCCCGGTAACTTCTTGTGCCGCTTCACCACAGGGCTATGCCTCGCTTAACGGTGGCACAACCGGCGGCAGTGGCAGCAACGCGGTAACGGTAACAGTAAGCACCGGCGCCCAAATAGTATCGGCGCTACAAAACCGGGATTTAAACCGGCCGCTCACAATCCGGGTTAATGGCACTATCACACCGGGCAATTCCGGCGGTGTCAGCAAGTTTGATATTAAAGATATGGATAATGTCAGCATTATCGGTGTAGGCAACAATGCGTTGTTCGACGGCATCGGTATTAAAATCTGGCGGGCCAATAACGTTATTATCCGTAACCTTACAATGCGTTATGTTAACACCGGTGATAAAGACGCCATTACCATTGAAGGCCCGGCGCGTAATATCTGGATTGACCACAACGAAATCTATAACAGCCTGAATGTGGGTAAGGATTTTTACGACGAGCTTATAAGCGGTAAAAAAGACGTAGATAACGTCACTATATCCTACAACTACCTGCACGACAGCTGGAAAACCTCATTATGGGGCAGCAGTGATTCCGACAACTACAATCGCCGTATTACCTTTCACCATAACCACTGGCATAAGGTAAATTCACGCCTGCCGTTGTTCCGTTTTGGCCAGGGCCATATTTACAATAACTATTACAACGACATTCAGGACACCGGCATTAACAGCCGCATGGGCGCGGTAATTCGTATTGAAAACAATGTGTTTGAAAACGCGAAAAACCCGATAGTGTCGTTTTATTCCAGCGGTTACGGCTACTGGGACACCCGCGGTAATAGCTTTAGCAATATTACCTGGCAGGAATACCCCAGCGACGGCATTATCGCCGGGCCAAATGTACAACCAACAGCCGTGCTAAACCTGTCCTACAGCTTTAACCTGTTGCCCACCAACCAGGTAAAAGCCCATGTACTGGCCAACGCCGGCGTTAACAAATGTAGTTTCTAACCAAAGCAGCAGGCGGCAGTGCCGCCTGCTCATCACCACTCACACCCGAGCAGCTAAAATCCAGTTGATTAATGAGATGTTGTTGGCTAGCTTGATTTTATTTACAATAAGATAAAAGGAAACATTCATTGCATGAAAGCGTAGAAGCTCCAAACTATTAAGCTGTTAGGCTATTAAAATGAGTTGGACTCAATCTGGATTTGACGGATTACTTAAAGCAATGAGCCCGAATGAAGGTGGTAAGGCGGATGCGCTTGATCGTTGTATATGGACAGTTCTTACTTCTTCGGCTGATGATCTTGAGCCTTACATTGCACTTTAGTATGGCTCAGGTTGCGAAACTAACCCAAGCTCCCGAAGGTCAGCACCTTGTCGGGAGTCATTAGGTCTATGTGATATAGTAGATGGCATGGAGTTTCAGACAATCCCAACTATGTGGATTTTCGATGAAGATAAAGCCAAAGAGTTTTACCTTGGCTTTCTTGGCTTGAAGCTGTAATGGGAACATCGATTTGAAGATGGCTCCCCTATTTACATGCAAGTTTCACTTGGTAATTTTGTTTTGCACTTAAGCGAACATTCTGGTGATTGTATTCCAGGCGGTAAGGTTTTGTGAACGTCAGCGATCTTGATAAGATCGCTGCTCATATCACTTCTAAGCCATATAAATACAATAAACCCAGCATCGAAGATACGCCCTAGGGCGATCATTGCTTTACCGTGACGGCCCCATTTTCAAACAGGATATTGTTCAACGAATCTGCAGACAAATAAATCAAATTTTATCGCCAGCAAAAAGTGCTGGCTGCGCTCTTAACTGCCGTTGCGCGAAATTTGCGTAAAAACACTATTTGGGAGAAATTGCGTGAAAAATAAGTCAGAAAGGGAATTTAATGCCTTCTCACATGGCGTAGCAATGTTTTTAACATTTATTGCTGCTGGACTTACAAAAAGTATGCTGGAAGCAAGTTTTCCAATTTTGGAAGAGTTTTCAACACTAAAAGAGCTAGTGCTGCATCTGGTTCTTTTTATGACCCTCTTTCATTTTATATATAAATTCACAAATTGGCTTTACTCCGCCCCAAGGAAAGAGGATAACTAACAAATAGCTATTGCCGCTCACAGCCTCCGTTGGAGCTCCAACAAGAAGCCTCCTTTACTTCGTTAGGTATCGCAGCCTACGTATTTTTGGGTAAGAAACAATGTGGTAATCCTGCAACTGTCAGCTTAACGTTCAAACTATTCAGCGCCTTGAGAGTAGTCACAAAGGATGTAATTCAAGTCGTTTTGCAGTATTAAGCCGAGGGGATGATGCTTTTTTCTGGCCGCGTTAGCGGCCAGTTTTTGGTGCAAGCACTATCTCAGCTTGCCTGATTAAACCGGCTAAACGCTGCTTCCAAATCTGCCAGTAAATCTTCTACGTCTTCCAGGCCGATATGCAGGCGGATTAACGGCCCGCTGTATGGCCAGGTGGTGGCGCTGCGCAGGTTTTGCACTTTCATCGTGGCGGTAATTAAGCTTTCATAACCGCCCCAGGAAAAACCCATTTTAAAATGCGCCATACCTTCAACAAAGGCTTCTACCTGCTGCTGGCTACCCTGTTTTAACACAAACGAAAACAGGCCGTTGCTGCCGCTAAAATCACGCTGAAAAAGACTGTTGCCCGGGTGTGTGGGCAGTGCCGGGTGCAGTACGGTTTCAACCTCCGGCCTTTGCGCCAGCCAGTTGGCTACTTTAAGCGCACTTTGCCCGTGCTGCTTTAACCGCACCGACAAGGTGCGCAATCCGCGTAGTGCGGTGTAGGCGTCGTCGGCTGAGGCGCAGTAACCCATTAAATAGCTGTGTTCACGCAGTTGCAGCCAGTGTTTTTCATTGGCACTGGCGGTGCCCAGCATCACATCAGAATGGCCAACAATATATTTGGTGGCCGACTGCACAGAGATATCCACCCCCAACTCAAATGGTTTGCATAAAATGGGCGAGGCCCAGGTATTATCTAAAATAGTCACGATATTGTGCTGGCGCGCCACAGCGGTAATGGCCGGAATATCCTGCATTTCAAAGGTTAGCGAGCCTGGCGATTCGAGAAAAATCACTCTGGTATTGGGTTTAATTAAGCTACTAATCGCCGCACCTATTTGCGGATCGTAATAGGTTATGTCAATTCCCAGCCCGGCCAGCAGCTTGTCACACAGGCTACGTGTTGGCTCGTAGGCGCTGTCGACCATTAACAGGTGATCGCCATTTTTTAAAAAAGCCAGTAAGGCTCCGCTAATGGCTGCAGCCCCACATGGATACAGTGCACAACCGGCGCCGCCTTCCAGCTCGCAGATGGCTTCTTGCAAGGCAAAATGGGTGTCGGTGCCACGGCGGCCATAAAACGGCACCCGGTTACCACGGTTTTGCGTGGCGTGTTTTAACTGTGCAAAGGTATCAAACACTATAGTGGAGGCCCGCACCACTGGCGGGTTTACTACGCTGCCGGTATAGCTTTTGCTGCGGCCGGCATGAATAAGCCGGGTATCTTTTTTCATTTTTCTGCCCTTGTCAGTAAACCATTTCAATTTAAGCCGGGTATAAAGACTTCTGGATGTCTGCAATATAGCTGCTATATTGCCATAAGGTTAAACGCTTGTCGTCTGCTGCAGTAATTTGCTGAAGCGTGTAGCCCGCCCTGGAATTCACTAAGCCTTGTTTGACAAAGGTTACAACGACATCTAGGGTTTTGAAAATAACTAGGAGAAAAACAGATGCGCAACTTTACCCTTACACCATTAACACTGGCTATTGCTGCAGTTTTGATTACCCCGGGGTTATCTGCGCAGCAAACCGGCTCTGCCGGTGCAGAAGACGAAAAAATAGAGCAAATTGTGGTAACTGGTACCCGTGTAGCCGGCCGCTCGGTGTCCGATACTGCCGTACCTATCGATATTGTCAGCGCGGTGACACTGGAGCGTTCCGGCACTACAGAGCTGAACCAGGCGCTGTCGGTAGCCTTACCTTCATTTAACTTCCCCCGCCCCGGCCTTGCTGATGGCACTGACACTATCCGCCCGGCAACACTACGCGGCCTTGGCCCGGATCAGTCGCTGGTGTTGGTTAACTCAAAGCGCCGCCACTCGGCATCTTTGGTTAACGTAAACGGTACTGTCGGCCGCGGTTCATCGGCGGTAGATCTGAATACTATTCCGATGGGTGCAGTAAGTGCTATTGAAGTACTACGCGATGGTGCCTCAGCCCAGTATGGCTCAGACGCTATTGCCGGGGTATTAAACGTGCGCCTGCGTGAGGCCAGTGAAGGCGGCAATTTTACCGCATCTTACGGTTACCGTGAAACTAACTACACCACCCCTACTACCCCACCACCGGCTGGTGCCACCTGGAGTGCACCGGACCGGATAGAGCGCGGTGTCAGCGATGGCGAAACGGTGAATTTATCCGGCTGGAAAGGCTTTAACCTGGCCGATCAGGGCTTTGTTACGGTAGCGGTTGAATATAAAGATGCTGAGCGCACCGAACGAGGTGGTTACGATCATCGCCAGCAATACCCACTGATAAACGGTGAGTTTGACCCGCGTGAACAAACAATAGAGCGTTTTAACGCCTGGTATGGCGAGCCTGAAGTACAGCAGTTTACCCTGTTTGTTAACGCCGGAATTAATATAGGCCCCGGCAAATTTTATAGCTGGCTGAGTTATCAGGACAGAGCGGCAAAATCCGGCGGCTTCTTTCGCCGGGCGCTGGACGATCGCAACGTTATTGAAGTACACCCCGACGGCTTTCTGCCGATTATTGCCCCCGATGTCACCGATACCAGTTCAGCCATTGGTTATGAGTGGGACATGGGCGACTGGAGCTTTGATGCTTCAGTAGTATACGGCTTTAACGAAATGGAATTTACCATTGAAAACACCGTTAACCGCTCTATTGGCCCCAGCAGTGCAACTGAATTTGACGCCGGTGGCTTTAACTATGATCAGGTTGTCGGTAACTTTTCAGCCGTAACGTCATTTGATGTACCGGCCTTTGCTTCACCGGTTAACCTGGCAACAGGTATAGAACTGCGCCGTGAAAGCTACACCATTTTCGCCGGCGAGCCGGGCTCTTACATCAACGGCGGTGTATTGCTGCCCAACGGCACACCTACGCAGTCGGGTGCGCAGGTGTTTCCGGGGTTCAGGCCAGCTAATCAGGTAAATGAAAGCCGCGAGTCGGTTGGCGTTTTTGTCGATCTGGAAGCCAACCTTACTGACAACGTATTAGGTTCGGTTGCCGTACGGGCTGAAGATTACTCAGATTTTGGCAGTAACCTTACCGGCAAACTGGCGCTGCGCTATGATATTACCGACAGTTTTGCACTACGTGGTTCATTGCAAAATGGCTTTCGTGCTCCATCGCTGCAACAGCAATATTTTACCAGTACCTCAACCAACTTTATCAACGGTGTACCGTTTGATATCACAACCTTTCCGGTTAATGACCCGGTTGCTGTAGCATTAGGCGCCCGGTCGCTGGACGCAGAAAAGTCAGTTAACCTGTCGTTAGGTACCGTGTTCCGTGTTGGCGATGTATCAGTCACTATTGATGGTTACCAGATTGATATTGACGATCGTATCGTGCTGTCAGAAAACCTCACCGCAGCTAATGTGCGCGATTATCTTACTGATCAGGGTTTTATTGGCATAGGTGGCGGCCGCTTCTTTATTAACGGCGTAGACACCGAAACCAAAGGTATCGACCTGGTTGTAAACTGGGCCTTACCTACCGCAGCGCTGGGCGATTTTGATTTAACTTTCGTAGCTAACTACAACGAAACCAAAGTTACCCGTACACCGCAAACCGAAGAGCTGGCCGCGCTGGACCCGGCACCGGAGTTATTCGGCCGCGTAAACGTACTTACCTTTGAAAAAGGTAACCCGAAAGACAAACTGGGGGCCATTGTAAACTGGAGCCACGAGCGGGTTGGCGCTACCTTAAGGGCCACCCGTTATGGTGAAGTGTTAACACCGGGTACTACAGCAGCAACTGACTTTACGCTGGGAGCCAGAACACTGGTAGATATTGAAGGCCGGCTTGACGTTACTGACAGCTGGCGGCTGGCGGTAGGTATGGATAATATCTTTGATCAATACCCTGAAGCCTTCCCGGTGTCATTAAACAGCACCGGTAATACGCCGTACTCTAACTACTCGCCCTATGGCCGCTCCGGCCGGTTAATTTACGCCAAAATCAGCTACAACTTCTGATCACACAGGTTCTGACAAAACCAAGGCGCCTTCGGGCGCCTTTCTTCAAGCAGATTATAAAATACGGGCTTTCTGCCACCGCTTAACAGTGCTATTACATTCAGCCGCATAACAGGCTAAAACTGGCATGAGCAGCACAGAGCTGTATAATGTCATCATTCTGATCTAAGTGGCATTTGTGGCGTAACTATGCCCTTTTGCTATTAAAAGGCCGCTATGAAGTATAAAGATTTACGTGATTTTATTGCACAGCTGGAACAACGTGGCGAACTGGTACGGGTAGCAGCACAGGTAGATCCGGTGTTGGAAATGACCGAAATTGCCGATCGCACCCTGCGCGCCGGTGGCCCGGCTATTTTATTTGAAAACCCCAAAGGCAGTAACATTCCGGTGTTGGCTAACCTGTTTGGTACCCCGCAGCGGGTAGCACTGGGCATGGGCCAGGAAGAGGTTTCTGCACTGCGTGAAGTAGGCAAATTACTGGCTTTTTTAAAAGAGCCCGAGCCGCCAAAAGGCCTAAAAGACGCCTTTAGCAAGCTGCCTATTTTTAAGCAGGTGCTGAATATGTCGCCCAAACAGGTAAAAAAAGCCCCCTGCCAGGACGTTGTACTTAGCGGCGACGAGGTTGATTTAACTCAACTGCCTATTATGACCTGCTGGCCCGGCGATGCCGCGCCGTTAATTACCTGGGGTTTAACCGTTACCAAAGGGCCGCATAAAGAGCGGCAAAACCTTGGCATTTACCGCCAACAATTATTGGGTAAAAACAAACTGATCATGCGCTGGCTGTCACACCGCGGCGGCGCGTTGGATTTTTACGAGTTTCAAAAAGCCAGCCCTGGCCAGCGTTTTCCGGTAGCGGTGGCGCTGGGCGCGGATCCTGCCACCATTTTAGGCGCAGTAACACCGGTGCCGGATACCTTATCAGAGTACGGCTTTGCCGGCCTGCTACGCGGCGATAATACTGAAGTAGTTAAATGTATCAGCAACGATTTGCAGGTACCGGCCAGCGCTGAGTTTGTGCTGGAAGGCTACATAGAGCCAGGCGAAATGGCGCCAGAGGGCCCCTACGGCGATCATACCGGTTACTACAATGAAGTAGATAACTTTCCGGTATTTACCGTTACCCATATAACCCGGCGCAAAGATCCTATTTATCACAGCACCTATACCGGCCGGCCACCAGATGAGCCCGCAATTCTGGGCGTTGCACTAAATGAAGTCTTTGTGCCAATACTGCAAAAGCAATTTCCGGAAATTACCGATTTTTATCTGCCGCCCGAAGGCTGCTCGTACCGGCTGGCTGTTGTGACCATGAAAAAACAATATCCCGGCCACGCCAAGCGCGTAATGATGGGGGTTTGGTCGTTCCTGCGCCAGTTTATGTATACCAAGTTTGTCATTGTTTGTGATGACGACATTAACGCCCGCGACTGGCAAGACGTGATCTGGGCCATTACCACCCGGATGGACCCGGCGCGCGACACAACTTTGGTTGAAAGCACGCCAATTGACTACCTCGATTTTGCCTCACCGGTATCGGGCTTAGGCTCAAAAATGGGTATGGATGCCACCAATAAATGGCCTGGCGAAACTACGCGCGAATGGGGAGAACCCATAGTAATGGACCCGGCCGTAAAACAACGCATAGATGATATCTGGCACACACTGGGCATTACATTGCCGCTAAAGGACACATTACCGTGAGTTATCTGGTTACCATAACACCGGCGCAACTAAGCTTTGCCGTGCAGCAAGATGAAACTATCCTTGCTGCAGCGCTGCGTAATGGAATAGATTTTCCTAACCGCTGCCGTCAGGGCGTATGCACAAGCTGTGTCTGTAAGCTAAAAAGTGGTGAGGTGCGCTACAACGAACCACAACCGCTTACCGAACTGGACAAACAACAGCAGTTTACCTACTGTTGTTTAGCCTACCCAAAAACTGATCTGGTTTTACACCACCCTTTTATCCGTGGCTAAGCCGTAAGGCCATTGCGAAGAGCACTATGACAATAATTTCCTGTAACGTAGATTTAATTGAAGCCCTCACCCCAACCGTAAACCGGGTGTTATTAAGGCCGTCACAGCCAGTAAGTTTTGCCAGTGGCCAGTATTTACAGTTGTGTTTAAGCGAGAGCGACAAAAGGCCTTTTTCCATCGCCAGTATACCGGGCCAAAGCCAGTTGGAGCTGCATATTGGTGGCGCAGTGGCCGATCCTTACGCCAGCCAGGCACTGGCGCATTTGATGCAACAACATCAGCTGCAACAACCGGTGCAGGCTGAAATTGGTTTAGGTAATGCACAGTTTCGTGCCGACAGTGAGCGGCCGCTTATTTTGCTGGCCGGTGGCACCGGCTTTTCTTATATCTACAGTATTGCACAGGCTATTGCCGCCGCCGGGCTGGACCGGCCGGTATTTATGTACTGGGGCGTGCGTGAGCACAGCGCCTTATATCATGCCGATATTATGCAGGCCTGGGCTGCACAAAACAGTAAATACCGCTTTATTCCGGTAATACAAAACCCGGATGACAGCTGGCAGGGCCGCAGCGGTATGGTACACGAAGCCGTGTTAAATGATTTTGTCTCACTGGAAGCTTACGATATCTACGTAGCCGGGCCTTTTGCCATGGCGGGTGTAGTACGCAGTGCTTTTATTGAACAAGGTGCCCAGCACGAACATATGTTTGCCGATGCCTTTGCCTACATCTAAACTGGTTTGTCCAGTATGATTGTGCAACAATCCGGTATTGGCAATTACAACAGAGCTGAGCATGACACACAAAACCCTGATTAAAGTACGTGGTTACCATTTAGATATTTACCAACATGTAAACAATGCACGTTATCTGGAGTTTTTAGAGGAAGCCCGCTGGGGCTATTTAGAAGATAGCGGTGATATCGACTGGTTTGCCAAACATGGCCTGGCCTGGGTAATTGTAAACATCAATATTAACTACCGTGTGGCAGCGACGATGGGCGATCAGTTGGAAGTATTCACCCGCTTTAGCAAAGTCGGCGGCAAAAGTGCGGTAGTAACACAGGAAGTGTGCATTGCCGGTAAAGATGCTATTGCCGCTGATGCACAGGTTACTTTTGTTTGCCTGGATCAGAAAACCGGTAAAGCAGTGGCCATTGAAGGTGAGCTGAAAGCCCGTTTAGAGCAACATATCGCAGAGCAATAATCACCGTTTCAGATGTTTCTCCAGCGCCTGTTTAAGCAGGTCGCTGGTATTTGCTTCATCGCCGCATGGCACCATCCTTGCGGCCATCAGGCCGTCAAAACCATCTTTAGTTGGATCAGCGATACGACAACCGCCCTTGGTACGAATAAGTTGTTTGCCATCATCTAATTGCGCCACTATCTGCTGTGCCGGATCAGCGTTCAACTCCTGATGCCGCTTTTCTACTATCATTTTCGGCTGTTGCTGTGCCTGTAAAAACTGCTGGTAACTGGCCGCTGCGGCATCCTCTATAGCACGGGCAGACGGCGTTGCTGCAGTGCTTAATGCACGTTGAGCCAGCCCGCTGTTGTGCTGCTCCGGCTCTGCCACAGAAGGTACTACAAGCGTTGCAGGCTGTTTTTCGCTCAAAACATCGGCCTTAGTAACTGGGTTAGCTACGCTGGCCAGCGCAGAAACTTCCGGCTTTGCTGCTGCGGATAGTTCAGTAGGCAACGCCGCAGGCGCTGGCTCAGGTGGAGTATTTTCGGCTTGCGCTGCAACAGCTGGTACTGGTGGTGGCTGATATAAATACGACACTACCGGCTCAGCAGGTTTTGGCAGCGGCATTTGAGTAAATTCAAGCCGTAACAAACAGGCCATCAGCAATGCATGCAGCAGCAAAGCCAACAGCGCAGCACCGGCATAATCGGCAGCCCAGCGTTTTATAGCAGAAGTAACACCTGACAAAAATCAGCCGTCCGTACAGCAGTGGTTAAGTTAATATCAGACCCGGTAGGCAATAATTAATTCCGAGGCAAAAGCGTTAATTTACGTTAAGCAAAAAAGGGCTAAGCTGGTGCCATTGTTGTAGTTTTTCAGTAAAACCCAGCGCTGCATGAGCCGGGCTGGTAGAGGGAAGCGTAATCAACTTAATACCCGCAGGTACAATCTGTAACGGTAAAACATGGCGCTTAAAACTTTGCCAGGCTTTACCGCCATTAAAACCTATTGCAGCTAAATTGGGCTGGCTAGCAAAAAAACCGGCAAAGTCATTTACCTGCTCATCACGGATGGCGCTGTCGAGGCTACCTGCGCGCTGGCAACTGGCGATCACATCCCATAATGCAATGCCGCTGGCGTTAAGCGCATGCACTTTTTCCTGATACGGCAAGTCAGCAGAAAACCCGGCCAGCTCTGCCATTATCGGCCAGAACAGATTACGCGGGTGGGCATAGTATTGTTGCTGCGCCAGCGAGGCGGCGCCAGGCATACTGCCCAGCAGCAATACCCTGGCCTGTGGTGGGCTGAGTGCAGCCAGCCCGGTGATAGCTTCGTCAGCCATTAGCGATCAGCCAAGTTTGGGCTCATACTGCCGCGCTTTTTGCAGCGCCAGCCCGGCTTGCTCCATCTCACCTTCCTGCTGTGCCAGGTAAGCCAAAAGCGCATATAAATAGCCATTGCTGCCGTGATCACGCAACCAGCTTTGGGTTTGTTTACGTAATTTCAGCACCGACTTACCCAGCGGTATTTGTCGAATGTAAGGCAACAACTGCGGCAACTCTGCCAGTTGTAAATGGCTTAGCAGTAGCTTTTCAGCCGCGTCATTCTGGCCACTTTGCGCCAGGGCCCAGGCGCGGCCAATATTCGCGGCGGTAGACTTGCGCTCTTTGACTGGTAAATTTTGCCAGTACTCTGCGCTTTCATCAAAACGCTGTTGCTGGCTTAGCTGGCTTATTGCTGCCGGATAAATATTAAAGCGCTGCTGCTGCCATTTATCTTTATCAAACCATTGCTGATTAATTGCCGCCGGTACCATTTGCAATAATTGCTGCCACTGCCCGGCTTGCTGCAGTGCATATAAATACAGCTGGCCCAGGCCTTTATCTTCAGTATCTGCCGTTACTTTTTCGGCCAGTAGCACACATGCCTGCGCGGCCTGGCCTTGCTGCAACAATAAATCTGCCTGAATAAAAACCGTACTGCTGTTGTTTTCATCCATGGTTTCAATATGGCTGTTGGCCAAAGCGACATTACCGGCATAAAACGCAGCATAAGCGGCCATCAGGCGTTTCTCACTATGCATAAAATCATCGGCACAGGCTTTGCCTAAATGCTGGCTGGCCAGTTGCCACTGCTGCTTGGCATAGGCCTGCAACCCCAGTTCAAACGCCTGTTGAGCTTTGCGTTGGCGGCGCCAGCGCAAAAAATTAAACGACAGATGCTGCAAGCGCAATATTTTGCGCAGCAGCATGCTTAACAACCACACGGCTATACCAGCCAGTAACAGCGCAACAACTAAACCCAGCGCGGTCATTTCAAATACCCGCCCGACCAGAATCACTTTGATATAGCCGGGGTTGTTTACCAATGCAGGCCCCAGCAACATTGCGGCTGCCAGCACCAGAATAAGCAATAGCCAGCGGATCATAAGCCGCTCTCCGTCAGTTGCTGCTGATATTGCTGTAGTTGCGCCAGGCTGGTTAAAGGCGATGCCTGCGGCACGGCAACGTCAACTGCAGCCAGCGAGGCCAGTTGCCGGCTTAACTGCACAACAGCTTCATCTTCACTGCTAAAATAACGCTGCAGCTGATCACTGGCTTGCTGCAATGCTGCAGCGTAGACCTGCGGCTGCCTTTGCATTGCCGCCAACTCTGCCAGCAGCAGTTGCTGGTTTAAACTTACCCGCAGCATCAGTTGTTGTTCGGTGGTTAAACTAAAGTAATCCTCAGGTACCGCTGAGCGTACCTGAATTAATTTGCTCCAGCTTTGCTGCCAGTAATAGCTCAGTGTCTGGCGCCAGTTTTGGATATCGGTGTCGGGTTTAAGCTCTGGCTGGGCGGCTTTATCCTGCTGTTTTAACGGCAACGCCATGGTTGCTTTACGCATTTGCTGCAGCTGAATATGTACTTTGGTTAAATCCGGCAAGGTAATATGACTTAGTTGCTCGTTGTCTGCCGCTATAGCCTGGCGTACAGGCAGCAGTGATGGGTCGTCCAGGTTAGCCAGCTTTTCATCGGCGCTGGCTAATAATGAACGGGCGGTGGCGAAATCCTGCTCTAACCAAACCTTCTGAGCTGCGAGCTGCAGCAGATATTCTACTTCTGCCAATAACCAGTGCCTTGGTGGTGCACTGTCGCGTTCTTGCACTAACTGGCGCAATGCCTGAATTTGCGCCTGACTCTGTGCTGCCAATTGTTGCTGTTGTTGTGTCAGATTTTGCTCAAGTTGGGCCAAACGCTGCTGTTGCTCTGTTTGTAACTGCTGTTGCCACTGCTTGCTGCTGTCTTGTTGTTGCTGGCCTTGATCAGTTAAACGCTGCTGATTTTGTTGCAACATATGAGTTTGCTGCTGCAAATTTTGCCATTGCGGCCATGCCCAGTAGTAACCGCCTGCAGCTAAGCCGCCCCCCAGTGCCAGTACCAGCAATAAACTTAAACCACCAGTAAAGCTACCCTTGCTGCGCACTGTAGGCTCGGTTTCTATTTGTTGCTTTAACTGCTGCAATGGCGCGTCCATTTCTGCTGCGCGCTCTTCTGTTGCACGCTCTAAGGTGTCACTCATTGATATTCCCTCTTAAGCTGGCTTATTGCAGCCAGTAAAGCACAGTCATTGGCATTATCGGCAAGCGTAATACGCTCAGCAGCAATACCAAGCGCTAAAGCGCTGTCTTGCATGCGTGGGCTAACCAGCACCCAATCACACTGTTGCAACCAATGGTGATGCACTGCACTGATCACACTGAATAACTGCTGTAAAATCTCATTACTGGTAGCCACAATACATCGAATGCCAGCCAGCTGCCACTGCTGGCACAGTAAAGCACCGTCCAGCGGCAACGGCACACGCTTATAGCTTTGCACATAACGTACCGTTGCACCACGGGCTAGCAGGCCCTGTTTAATCAGTTCGCGCCCGGCATTGCCACGCACAACCACTATTTGCTTGCCCGCCACCTGCTGCAACTGGGATAATTGCAGCAAGCCTTCACTGCGCTGATCTTCAGGTACTATTACTTCACGCCCCAGCCATCGTTGTAAAGCTGATGCGGTAGTTTGGCCTACGGCAAATAACGGTGCTTTAAGCAAAGCGGTATCAGTTTGGTTTTGCAGACAACTTACTGCACTAACACTGACAAAGATCAGTATATCAGCGTGTTGTAAAAACTGTTGATCCTGCTGTTTCAACGCTACCTGCGCGGTGGTTATCAGCGGCTGATACAAATAGGCAATACCGCTTTCATCCAGCGTGGCCAGCAGATTATCTGCCTTACCGGCCGGGCGGGTAATTAAAAATGGTATGGCCTCTGTTGCAGTATGCTCCGTCATGGCGCAGCCTGATATACCGCCTGTAAAATACGGTCTGCACCTTGTGACAGCAGGTACTCTGCCAGTTCGGCACCTATTTGCTCGCCGTGTGCAACCGGACCACGCAACTGATGGCGGATAATTTCGCTGCCATCCACCGCGCCTACCAGGCCTCGCAGCCACAGGCTATCGCCTTCTATCACGGCAAAAGCGCCAATAGGTACCTGACATCCGCCCTGTAGTTTGCGGTTCATGGCCCGCTCAGCCAGCACGCAACTGCGGGTTGGCGCGTGCTCCAGCGGTGCCAGCAGTTGCTGCACGGCTATATCATCGCTGCGGCATTCAATACCCACTGCACCCTGCCCATTGGCTGGCAGGCTGGTTTCTACCGGCATTAAGCTGGCTATCCGCTGCTCAAACCCCAGGCGGATCAAACCGGCTGCGGCCAGAATAATAGCGGCAAATTCACCGTTATCCAGCTTCGCCAGCCGGGTATTAACATTCCCGCGCAAATCGCGCACGGTTAGATCGGGCCGCATGGCTTTTATCTGGCACTGCCTGCGCAGGCTGGATGTACCTACCACAGCACCCTGTGGCAGCTGCTCTAAGCTCTTAAACTGATTAGAAACAAAAGCATCCTGCGGGTTTTCCCGCGGGCAAATAGTGTGCAACATCAGGCCGGAGGGAAACTCCACCGGCACATCTTTCATACTGTGCACAGCAATATCGGCGCGCCCTTCCAGCATGGCCTGCTCCAGCTCTTTAACAAACAAGCCTTTGCCACCAATTTTGGCCAGCGGGGTATCAAGAATTTTGTCGCCCTGCGTCGACATGGGCACCAGCTCAACTGTCAGCTGCGGATGATGGCGCAACAGCTCAGCTTTAACATACTCAGCCTGCCACAGCGCCAGCGCACTTTTGCGCGTTGCGATACGAATGTTGTTCATATTAACCTGCTATCGGGTTCAGTAAACGCCGCTGAATAAAGCTGCTGATATCAGCTACTTCCTGCGGACATACGCTGTGCGGCATCCGGTATTCGTGCCAGTTGACGTTAAAACCGGCGTTTTTCAGCGTATGAAATGCCTGCTGCCCTGCCGCCATAGGCACTACCGGATCCTGGCTGCCATGCGCAATTAAAACCGGAGTAGCTTTATTAATGTTGTTGGCTTCTTCTTTTAACTTTTGCGGTACGCACATATAGGTAGATAACGCCATTACACCAGCCAGCTTGTACGGCAAACGCGGTAATAAATGCAGAGCTATAACGCCGCCCTGGCTAAAACCGGCCAGTATAATACGCTCGCTGCTGATACCATCACTAATCAATTTATCCAGCAATTGCTGTACTGCAACGGCCGACTCACGCACGCCATCTTCGTCGGCGCGATTAGTTAAATCCATGGTTTTAATATCGTACCAGGCTCGCATTCGCATGCCGCCGTTAACAGTAACCGGGCGCTCTGGCGCGTGCGGAAATAAAAACCGCACACCGGCATCTGCCGGTAACCGCAGCTCGGGTACTATAGGCGAAAAACCATGGCCGGAATCGCCCAGGCCATGCAGCCATACTACAGCAGAGCGGGTATCGCCCTGCGCTTTAACATCAACAAAAGGAAGTAACGCCATTACACCATTCCAAAACGTCGGCGCGCTTAGGGCGCCAGATCAAGAGGCTTACCCGCCTGCTTAGCAGCGGCATCATTCAGCAGTTGCCAGAATTCCGCACCGGTACGGTTATCAATCCACTTATCGCCATGCCATTCAAAGTGATGGCCATTAAATTTAGTTGCTACCCATAACTGGTGCAACGGCGGCTGTTTATTGATAATAATTTTGCTGTGATCAGCAAAGCTGATACTAAGCAAGCCACCATGCGATTCATAATCCAGATCAGCATCGGCATCTTCTACTGCCTGCTCTACTGCCAACAAGGTATTGTCGGCCAATTCATCATATTCTAGGTCATTCATCTGCTTCACCTGTTTGCTTTTATCGCTAAGGATGCGATTATAGAGCGCAATCACCATAAAAAAATAACATCATGCACGCTTTTACAACCAAAGGTCCGCTGTTAACTGTTGCTGCCGCTATTATGCTGTGCAGCATGCTGAGTGCTTGTGGTCAAAAAGGCCCGCTTACCTTACCACAACCGGCACCTGAAGTGGCAGAACCTCAGCAAAACAACGCTAATCCAACCCAACAAACGGATGAACAACGTGGACCATTTTAATTATCAGCAAAACCGCCTGTTTGCGGAACATCAACCTTTAAGTAGCATTGCCGCCGAATTTGGCACGCCCTGCTATGTCTACTCACGCGCTACCATTGCCCAGCACTATCAGGCCTTTGCCAGTGCAGCATCAAAGCATCCGCACAGCCTGGTATGCTACGCGGTAAAAGCTAACAGCAACCTGGCTATTTTAAACCTGCTGGCCAAACTGGGCAGCGGCTTTGACATTGTATCCGGCGGAGAGTTGCGCCGGGTGATTGCCGCCGGTGGCGATGCGAAAAAGGTGGTGTTTTCCGGTGTAGCCAAAACAGAAGACGAAATGCGTTTTGCGCTGGAGCTGGGTATTAAATGCTTTAATGTAGAATCTATTGCTGAGCTGGACCGCCTGCAACTGGTCGCCAGCCGCATTGATAAAAAAGCGGCCATTTCTATCCGGGTTAACCCGGACATTGATGCTAAAACCCATCCGTATATTTCTACCGGTTTAAAAGCCAATAAATTTGGTATTGATATACTGCTGGCCCGCGACATTTACCGCAAGGCCGCCAGCTACAGCCACCTTGAAGTAGTCGGTGTAGATTGCCACATTGGCTCGCAGTTAACTGAAACCCAACCGTTTTTAGACGCACTGGAAAAGCTGCTGACATTAATTGATGATTTGGCCAGTGATGGTATAGCGTTAAAGCATATTGATATCGGCGGTGGCCTTGGCGTGACTTACGACAAAGAAACCCCACCCTCGCCAGCCGATTATCTGGGTAAAGTGGTAGAACGGCTAAAAAGCTACCCACATCTTGAGCTGATTATGGAGCCAGGCCGCGCCATTATGGCCAATGCCGGTGTATTGCTAACCAAAGTAGAATTTTTAAAGCCGGGGCAGGAAAAAAACTTCGCCATTGTTGATGCCGCCATGAACGATTTAATCCGCCCTGCGCTATACAGTGCCTGGCAGGCGATAGTGCCGTTGGAAGTAAACACCGCAGCAGAGCCTGCGTTGTACGACATTGTTGGCCCGGTGTGCGAAACCGGTGATTTTCTTGGTAAAGACCGCGAGCTGGCGATAGCCCAAGGCGATTTGCTGGCGGTGCGCTCAGCCGGTGCCTACGGCTTTACCATGAGCTCTAACTATAACAGCCGCCCACGTGCCGCCGAGGTACTGGTAGACGGCGAAAAAGTGCATTTAATCCGCGCCCGTGAACAATGGCAGGATTTATGGCGTGGCGAACAGATCATTACCGACTAACTAAGGGCGCTGATGTTGCTACATTTCACCAAAATGCACGGCCTGGGTAACGACTTTATGATGGTCGATGCGGTAAGCCAGAATGTATTTCTGACCAAAGAGCAGATTAAAGCATTGGCGAACCGCAATACCGGCATTGGTTTTGATCAACTGTTAATGGTTGAACCACCCTATGATCCGGAGCTGGATTTCCACTACCGTATTTTCAACGCCGACGGCTCGGAAGTAGAACAATGCGGTAACGGCGCACGTTGTTTTGCTAAGTTTGTCCGGGCCCGGGGTTTAACCAATAAGCATAAAATTGGCGTTAGCACCAAATCCGGCAAAATAATGCTGTATGTTGAGGCCGATGGCCAGGTTACCGTTAATATGGGCGTGCCGCAGCTGGACCCGGCACGAGTGCCGTTTAAAGCGCAAAAGCAGGAAATAACCTACATACTGCGCGCAGAAGAACACACTATTCTTTGTGGCGTAGTATCAATGGGTAACCCACATGCGGTAGTCGAAGTAGAGGATGTCGGCACCGCGTTGGTGCACCAGCAGGGGCCATTGTTTGAACGCCATGAACGCTTCCCCGAGCGGGCTAATATCGGGTTTATGCAAATAGTCGCCCCTGGCCATATTAAACTGCGGGTATGGGAGCGTGGTGCTGGCGAAACCCTGGCTTGCGGCACCGGCGCTTGTGCTGCCGTGGTGGTAGGCCAGTTACAAAAAAAATTACAGCAGCAGGTACGGGTAGATTTACCCGGCGGCAGCCTGCAAATTCGCTGGAACGGCCCGGGCCAACCGGTAAAAATGACCGGCCCGGCAGAACATGTTTATGACGGACAAATACAGCTATGACAGATAGCCTTACCAAGGACAAAGACCTGCTGGCCGCCCATGTGGTGTACGACTACCTGCAGGATCACCCGGAATTTTTTCAGCAATACCCGCAACTGCTGGCCAGTTTACGCCTACCACATCAGCAACGTGGCAGTGTGTCGCTGGTAGAGCGGCAACTGGAACTACAGCGCGAAAAAATCCAGGCGCTGGAAGACGACATTACCCGGTTAATGTCAGTAGCACGGCAAAATGAACAGATATTTCTGGCGTTTAACCAGCTGCAGGCGCAGCTGCACCAGGCCACCAGCCTGCAGGACGCCGAAAGCAGCCTGCAACAATTTACTGCCGCTATGCCTTATGTACACGAATGCCGCTTATTGCGTTTTAGTGATGAGCAAAGCCGCAGCCCGTTTCAGTTATTGCTATCACGCCGGCTAAACCAGCACGGCATTTATTTGGGCCGGTTAAACAAAGAAGAGCAACAGGGTTTATTTGCGCCACATATCCACTCAGTAGCACTGATCCTGGTTAGCAGTCAGCAACAACCGCTGGCTCTGCTGGCCTTTGGCAGCGAGCAGGACGACCACTTCCAGCCATCAATGGACAAGCTGTTCATCAGCCACCTGGCCAGCATTTTAGCCCAGCTGTTACCAGGTTATGACGCAGCCTGACACCCCGCTAGCGCCGCAGTGGCAACAGCCGCTGCAGGCGTTTTTACAGTATTTACAGTTTGAGCGCGGCTACAGCAGCAAAACGCTGGACAGCTATCAGCGCCAGTTACAACAACTGGCGCTGAGTATCGCTGATGCAGGTACACATTGGCTTAATCTGACAGAAGATCAGTTAAAACAACATATTGTCGGCCTGCGCCGCAGCGGTGCCAAACCTCGGACCATAGCGTTAAAAGTGGCAGCGCTACGCAGTTTTTACCGCTATCTGCAGGCGCAGGCTAAACGCAGCGATAACCCGGCGCAGTATTTATCGGTACCCAAGGCCGCACGCAGCCTGCCAAAAAACCTTAATGTGGACCAGCTCAACCACCTGCTGAGTTCCGACAGCAATGACGATATTCTCGCCTGCCGCGATAAAGCCATGCTGGAGCTGTTTTATTCTTCCGGTTTACGGCTGGAAGAACTGGTTAATGCCGATGTCAGCGATATCGACTGGCAACAGCAACTGCTGCGGGTAACAGGTAAAGGCAGTAAACAGCGGATTGTGCCCGTGGGTAAAATTGCGCTAGCAGCATTAAAAGACTGGTTAAAACAGCGGCCAGCGTTTACGGCAAAGCTACCGGAAGAGGATGCCAATGCGCTGTTTATCAGCAAACAGCATAAACGCATCAGCACCCGCCATGTGCGCGAACGGGTACAGTTATGGGCCAAGCAGCAGGGTTTAAATCAGCATGTACACCCGCATATGCTGCGCCACTCGTTCGCCAGCCATATGTTGGAATCCAGTCAGGATTTACGCGCTGTGCAGGAACTGCTCGGCCACGCCAACCTGAGCACCACCCAAGTGTATACCCATCTGGATTTCGCCCATCTGGCCAAGGTATACGATAGCGCTCATCCGAGGGCTAAGAAAAAAAGCTGACGTTTTACGGTTCAGAGACTTCAGCCACTTTAAACCCGGCAATAATCCATATCAGAATAAGGTAAATAAATACTGGCGGAGCAACTCCAGCGAATACTGCCGCTATAATTGTCGACACCTTTTTGTCTTCGGTTTCAGAAATCACGTTATGCAAAAAATCAATCCGCTGATCCCGCTCGGCAAAAGTTTTTTCTTCAATCAACAGAATTTGCTGCTCATATTTCTCAATATTGTTACTTAACTCATATACATCTTTGTATGCCCCAATTGCTACATAACTGACCCAGGTCAGAGCCAGAACACAACAAATTCGCTGCCATCCATTTAGCTTCATAAAACTGCTTCCTTTTCCGAAACTCGCTTTATGTTACATGATGCTTACAAAAGGATCGAATAACAATAGCCGCCCGGCAGAACCGGGCGCTTTTGTTTGTTACTTAGTCTTAGTTAAAACGCTTAGCCAGTAAGTTATCTACCGAAGCTTTACCGGCGCCGCTAAACAGCAGTGATACGCTGGCGGCTAACAGGGCTAAACCAAATTCGTAGCCGTTATTGCTCATAAACATACCGTTTGGCAGATGCACGGCCACTATTGCTACCACCATAGCAATGCTTAGTGCCAGTGCTGCCGGGCGGGTTAACAGGCCCAGCACCAGCGCGATACCACCGAAAAACTCTGCGGCACCGGCTAAAAACGCCATCACGATACCTGGCGATAAACCTATGCTGTCCATCCAGCCGCCGGTACCCGCCAGGCCATAGCCGCCAAACCAGCCAAACAGTTTTTGTGCACCATGTGCGGCAAAAATAATACCCACCGGAACCCGCAGTGCCAGAGCGGCAACACCGGCGTTTGAGCTTAAAATTTTCTGTACGATTGAAGTAGCCATAATATCACCTGTCAAATTGTTTAAAGTTAAGTTTACTGCCTCTCGACAGCATACTGTGCGTCGATGTAGTTACTATAGCCAAATAATTTTTACGGCAAAAGCGCAATGATTTGACTACACTATTCAAAATATTTGAATTTAGTTTTAAATGAGCCTGCTATGCATAACGTACTGAGTTTAGACGCTTTACGCGCACTGGATGCCATAGAGCGCAAAGGCAGTTTTGCCGCCGCAGCTGAAGCGCTGTATAAGGTGCCTTCAGCCCTGAGTTACACCATTGCTAAACTGGAGTCAGATTTAGGCGTAGCTTTATTTGACCGCAGCAAGCAGCGGGCGCAGTTAACCCCGGCCGGGCAGTTGCTGCTGGAGCAAGGCCGCACCTTGCTGCATGCCGCTAACCAGCTGCAAAATGCGGTAAAGCAGCTGGATACCGGCTGGGAAACCCAGTTAATGATTGCCAAAGACAGCATTATTCCCAATGCACCGTTGCTGAATGTGATTAGTCAGTTTTTGCAACTGGGTAAAATTACTCAGGTATCCGTAAAAGAAGAGGTAATGGCTGGCGGCTGGGAAGCATTACAAACCGGCCGTGCTGATATTGCAGTAGGAGTATCCGGCGATTTACCCAAGGGCCAGTTTAACCTGCTACCACTGGGCGAAGCAGAGTTTGTATTTGCAGTGGCGCCGCTTCATCAATTGGCAGCACTGGATCGCATCGTCAGTATTGAAGATGTACAGCAATATGCCGCTATTGTTGTAGCTGACTCCGCGCTGGACGCGCCCAAGCGCTCGTCCGGCTTATTCGACACCCGCCAGCGCGTTATTGTCAGTAATATGCAGGCAAAAATAGATGCGCAAAAGCAAGGCCTGGGTATTGGCTTTGTACCGCGCCATCTGATCACTGAAGAGCTGGCGCGCGGTGAACTCATCGCCAAAGCCTGCAGTATACCCAGAGATAAAGTTCCGGTGTATCTGGCCTGGCAAAAGCAAAGTCAGGGCCAGGCTTTAAATTGGTTCAGTCAGCATTTAGCGGCTGTAAACTGGCAGCAGGTGTTTCAACCAACAATATGGTAGCGAATATGCAGTTATTTAAAGCATTAAGCCCGGTTAATGTTTTGTCGTTTGATTTAGACGATACGTTGTACGATAACAAACCGGTTATCGACGCAGCCGAACAGGCTATGCTGAGCGCTTTGGCACAACAAGCCCCAGCCAGCAAAGCCACAGACAGTAAGTTTTGGTGGCAACAGCGATTAAAGCTGGCCAGTATTGAACCTGAGATCCGCCATGATATTGGGCGCTGGCGTTTACTTGGTATTGAGGCTGGCCTGCTTGAATTGGGTTTACCCCGCTCTGAGGCGCGGCGCATTGCTGAATATGGTTATGCAGCTTTTCTTGATGCCCGCACCAGGATAACCGTGTCACCCGACGTAACGCAGCTACTCTCTGCGCTGGCAAAACAGTATCGTTTAATCGCCATTACCAATGGTAATGCCTGTATTCACAAAATGGGTATTGGTGAGCTGTTCGAATTCAGCCTGCAAGCCGGGCCTGATGGCCGGATGAAACCCTATGCTGATTTATTTACCACCGCCGCAGAACGCCTGCAGGTAGCGCCTGGGCAAATACTGCATATTGGCGACAGCCACCGCGCCGATGTAATGGGCGCGATAAATGCCGGCTGCCAGGCAGCATGGCTGGATCATTATCAAAGTGCGATTACGGTATTACCACATATCCGGCTGACTAATGTGCAGCAATTATCTGCGCTGTTGTGATTTAACAAGGAATACAGTGAATGTCTGACTATTCTGCCCACGCGCCACAATCGCGCATTTCTACCGGTGAGTTTTCCTTACTGGTTGCACTTATGATGTCTGTTGTTGCCATTTCTATTGATGCCTTACTGCCTGCACTGGATGCTATTCGCGCTGACATTGTGATGAATAATCCGAATCAGGCGCAGTTGGTGGTTAGTGCGTTATTTTTTGGTATGGCTATAGGCCAGCTGATTTGCGGCCCTTTGTCAGACGCTACCGGCCGCAAGAAAGTGTTAAATGGCGGTATAGCGCTGTTTTTAGTGGGCACAGTGGTTTGTTATTTTGCCAATGATATTAACACCTTGTTATTCGGCCGCTTTATCCAGGGTTTAGGCGTTTCAGGCCCTTATGTTTCGGCTATCTCTATCGTTCGCGACAAATATTCCGGCAATGATATGGCGCGTATTATGTCGCTGGTGATGATGATTTTTGTCATGGTGCCGGCTTTAGCGCCAAGCCTGGGACAGGTAGTACTATGGGTTGGTTCATGGCGTGATATTTTTCTGCTTTATGTGTTTTATGCACTGTTAATAGTGCTGTGGATTTTTTGGCGTTTAGAAGAAACCCTGCCTAAACCACATCGTATCCCAATGAGCAAAAAAGGTTTTGCCGAGGGCTTTAAAGAAGTTATTAGCAATGTACCCACTGTCTGTTACGTGATTTGTATGGGCTTATTTTTCGGCAGTTTTATTGGTTATCTGAATTCGTCACAACAAATTTTTCAGGACTTATTTAAAACGGGCAAGCTATTCACCTTGTACTTTGGCTTGCTGGCTATTGTGTTTGGCGCAGCCTCGTTGGTTAACTCGCGTCTGGTACAAAAGTGGGGTATGCAGCGTTTATCCGGCAGCGCGGTATGGGGTATTATCGCCAGCTCAGCACTGTTTTTAGTGCTGCATCTGGCCGTTGAAATACAACTGTGGATGTTTTTAATCTATGCTGCAGTGCTGTTTTTTTGTTTTGGCCTGGTGTTTGGCAATATCAACGCCATGGCGATGGAGCCAATGGGTCATGTGGCAGGCATAGCTGCCGCTATTATCGGCTCTACCTCTTCCATTATGTCGATGTGTATAGGTACAGTTATAGGCCAGATGTATAACGGTACTGTTATTCCGGTAACTGCAGGTTTCTTTATTTTTGGCTGTATCAGTATGGCAATTCTAACTTTTGCTAATACCTATCAGGAACAGCGTGCAACGGCCTCGCCTGACTAACTGGTTATATATCCACTAACTACGCTTGGCCTGCGCGGCAGGGCTGCTATAATGGCAGCCATTATGCTTAGCGAGACTCTCTGATGGATGTATCTTACCTGCTGGACGGGCTAAACGATAAACAACGCGACGCGGTGGCAGCACCACCGCAACATATGCTGGTACTGGCCGGGGCCGGTAGCGGCAAAACCCGCGTACTGGTGCATCGCTTAGCCTGGTTAATGCAGGTAGAACGGGTAGCACCTTACAGCTTGCTGGCGGTAACCTTTACTAACAAAGCCTCGCAGGAAATGCGCGGCCGGA
This sequence comes from Rheinheimera pacifica, assembly GCF_024809855.1. Classification (GTDB taxonomy): domain Bacteria; phylum Pseudomonadota; class Gammaproteobacteria; order Enterobacterales; family Alteromonadaceae; genus Alishewanella; species Alishewanella pacifica_A. The sequence continues at coordinate 5,389 of NZ_JANUEM010000010.1, read as the reverse complement.
TTGAAAGCACCATAGGCGTGAGTTTAAACAACTTATGGATGGGCACCTTTCATGGTTTGTCGCACCGTATGCTACGCGCACATTATCAGGAAGCTGGCTTGCCACAGGGCTTTCAAATTATTGACAGCGACGATCAGTACCGGCTGGTAAAACGGGTATTAAAAACGCTGAATCTGGACGAAAAACACTGGCCGCCAAAGCAAATTCAGTGGTTTATTAATGCCCGTAAAGACGATGGCCAACGCCCTGGCATGATAGATGCCGCAGGTGATTTCAGCCTGCAGCAGATGGTTAAAATTTATGCTGCTTATCAGGATATGTGCGACCGTGCCGGTTTAGTCGACTTTGCCGAAATACTGCTGCGCAGCTTTGAGCTGTTAAAACAAAACAACGAAGTACGCGGCCATTATCAACAACGCTTTCGCCATATCCTGGTAGACGAATTTCAGGATACCAACGCTATTCAATATCAGTGGCTGCGTCTGTTAGCTGGCAGCACAGCTAAAGTCATGATTGTGGGTGATGACGATCAATCTATTTATGGCTGGCGTGGTGCGCGGGTAGAAAACATTCAAACCTTCTTAAAAGACTTTCCCGACGTAGAAACCGTGCGGCTGGAGCAAAACTACCGCTCTACTGAAACCATTTTAAAAGCCGCCAATGCGGTAATTGCCAATAACACCGATCGCCTGGGTAAAGACTTATGGACCGACGGCGCACAGGGCGAAGTAATATCGCAGTACACTGCTTTTAACGAGCTGGACGAAGCACGCTTTATTGTCGGCCGTATCCGTGACTGGCACAAACAAGGCGACCGTTTAAGCGAAGCCGCTATTTTATACCGTAACAACGCCCAGTCACGGGTACTGGAAGAGGCGTTAATTCAGGAAGGCTTGCACTACCGTATTTATGGTGGCCTGCGCTTTTATGAACGCCAGGAAATTAAAGATGCCCTGGCCTACCTGCGCCTGCTGCATAACCGCCAGGATGACGCCGCGCTGGAGCGCGTTATTAATACGCCGGTGCGCGGCATTGGCGATACTACTTTAAATAAAGTACGCGAACATTCGCGAGCGCAGCAACAAACACTGTGGCAAAGCCTACAGCAAATGCTGGCGCAAAAACAGCTTACCGGCCGCGCGGCCTCTGCTATTGATAACTTTATGCAGTTAATTGAGCAGTTAGATACCCAGGTAACAGAGTTACCACTACATGAGCAAGCCGAACATGCCATTAAGCAATCCGGTTTGTATGCTATGTACCAGGCAGAAAAAGGCGAAAAAGCGCAAACGCGGATTGAAAACTTAAACGAGCTTATTACGGCCTGTCAGAATTTTGATGAGCGCCGCGCTGAGGATATGACGCCGCTGGCAGCGTTTTTATCCCAGGCTGCACTGGAGGCTGGTGAGTATCAGGCAGAAGAGCATTCCGACGCGGTACAGTTAATGACGCTGCACAGTGCCAAAGGACTGGAGTTTCCGCTGGTATTTATTTGCGGCCTGGAAGAGGGCATGTTTCCCAGCCAGCAAAGTGGTGACGACCCCACCCGGTTAGAAGAAGAGCGTCGGCTATGTTATGTCGGCATGACACGGGCAATGAAAAAACTGTATTTAACCCATGCCGAAAACCGCCGTTTATACGGGCAGGAGCAATATCATAAGCCGTCACGTTTTATCCGTGAAATTCCGGCTGAATACGTAGAAGAAATCCGCCTGACTACTCAGGTTAGCCGGCCAACCCAGTTTAACCGCTTTGGCAGTGCTGCCTCGCATGTCGCCTTTGAAAATACCGGTTTTAAACTGGGCCAGCGTGTACTGCACGATAAGTTTGGCGAAGGCACAGTACTTAACTATGAAGGTACCGGCAGCCAGTCGCGCATTCAGGTTAACTTTGATGAATTGGGCAGTAAATGGCTGGTAACGGCTTATGCCCGGCTACAGGCAGTTGGCTAAATGCCGCTAACTGTGCTGCTGGCTCAGCTACAGCAATGGCAGCAACAAGCCGCGCAGTTGCACATCCGTTTGCCGGTTATCTGGCAGGGCATGGAAGAAGCCCTGCTGTCACACACCGCAGCACTACTCAATACTGTTAGCTACGATAAGCTATATTGGCTTGGCGCTAAAGCGCCTGCCGATGCCGTTAACTTCACCGGCAAGCAAAATTATCAGTTGTTGGGCAGCGAATGCGATATTTTAGTGATCAACGCGTTCAGCGGTTTTAATGCTGATCTGGTGGCCGCTTCAGCTGGCTGCGTTAAAGCCGGTGGTGTCTGGCTTCTGCTCTGCCAACCCTTTGCAACATGGCAACAACAAGCGAATCCGGCACATAAAAGTCTGTTGCCTTACCCTTTAGATGCCAGCAATCATCAGGGCAACTTTTTATCGTTCCTGGTAACGCAGTTACGGCAACAAAACGCCTGTTTTCTTAATGAACTGCACATCGAAAAGGCGCTGGACTGGCCAGCTCCGGCCAAACCATATAAGGCATCGGCACCTTGCCTGACAACAGAGCAGCAAGAAGCGGTTGAGGCGATTTTACGCGTTGTTAGTGGCCACCGCCGCCGCCCACTGGTATTAACTGCGGATCGTGGCCGGGGAAAATCAGCAGCACTGGGCATTGCCGCGGCACAACTGGCAGCACAAAATAAAAAACTGCTGATAACAGCGCCTTCGCCACAAGCTGCAGGGACAGTCCTAACGCATTTTTTACAGCTTGCTTCACCATCACAACATAATAATCTGCAGTTTATTCCTTTTGACGAGCTGTTACGCAGCACTAAAACTGCCGACCTGTTGTTAGTCGATGAAGCGGCCGCTATACCCACACCGGTGTTGCAACACTTACTACAACGCTTTAGCCGCATAGTATTTGCTACCACTGAGCATGGCTACGAAGGCACCGGCCGCGGCTTTCAGCTACGCTTCCAGCAATATCTTAATCAACAATGCCCCGGCTGGCGCAAACTACAAATACAGCAGCCAATCCGCTATCAACCGGCTGATCCACTGGAGCAATTAATCTTTAATTGTTTTCTGCTACGGCAAAATATTAATGAACCGGCATATTCGCCGAACGATAAAATCAGCATGCTGACTTATCAGGCGAAAGATTGGCTGAATAATGCCAACAAGCTGCAACAGGTATTTGGCTTGTTAAGCCTGGCACATTACCAGACTCAGATTAAAGATCTGGCTGCGCTGCTGGATAACCCCCGGCTGCAGGTCGTTACAATAGAGCAAGATAGCCAGGTGCTGGCTTGTGTGTTAATCAGCACTGAGGGCGATATTCCGCCAGAACTGGCGTATCAGATATACCTTGGTGAACGACGCGTACAAGGCCATTTATTGGCACAAAGCCTCGCGTTTCACCTCGCTCAGCCTGAACTTGCCAGTTTAAGCTTATGGCGCATCATGCGTATTGCTGTGCAGCCCACATTACAAAAGCAAGGCCTCGGAACAAAACTATTGGAGTTTGTTAGCCTGCAGGCCAAACAGCAAAATATTCGCTATCTTGGCACCAGCTTTGGGCTTAGCAGCGAGTTATTGCAGTTCTGGCAACGTAATGGCTACCAGGCTCTTCGCCTCGGGATCAGCTCAGATAAAGCCAGTGCAGAATATTCCATACTGATGCTAAAAAGTGTGACCGCAGATAGTGATGCAGGTAGCGAGAGAGTACAACAGCTTAACCGGCAGTTTGGCTATAACCTGTTTCTGACATTATCAGGCCAGTATCCGCTGCTAAATGCCAAACTTGCACTGCAGCTGGCTACACCCTTGCCAGATATCCCGCCTCTAACAGAGGCTGAATTGCAGCAGTTGGCTCTTTTTTGTCGTAACCAGCGGCCTTATGAGCTGATTGAGCCTATTTTGCAACGCTGGTTTTGCAAACATTACTATGTATTACCGCCGCAGTTAGCAGCACCACTGTGCAGCCTTTACTGGCAACATATCAGTTGGCCTGACTTGCTAACAAAGTATGGTTTTAGCAAAAAAAATGCTGTTTTTACACTGTTTCGCCAACATATCTCAGAACTGATATCTATAACAACCTAGCCACGACAGCTAATCGACCCTGCCATTACTTTCTTTTTTCGGCTAATCAGGCTAAGGTGCAACCATTCTGTAATGGGTACTTATTCTGTATGATCGCTATTATTCCGCTGCTGGGCGTTTTATCCATGCCTGTCGCTACATCAGGCTTTTCTGGTTCAGAGCGCAGAACACTGCAATCCGCTATCAGCAGTGCACTTTATCTGGAGGAAATTAACCGTTTCTACCAGCAGTGCCGGCAAGCTGATGCGGATCTGGCAGCTGTGATAGCAAACCCGGATAATGAGCGTTTAAAATTACAGCAGCTACTGCAACAAAAAGTAAGTAGTACAGATATCCAATATTTACTTGATGCAGACCCAAAGCTAACAGCAGATCTTGAGCAAAACATAGCAAAGCTAAAAGATTGTGCTGACGTAGCAGCATTTCAAGCGCTGCAGGATAGCTATGACTTAGCCTTATTTTCACTTGAAATAGCCACGCCACTGAGTAAACCTCTTCGTGATAAAAGCTCGGTTAGCGCTTCGCAAGCCAAGCAGGCACAACAGCAAATACAGGCTCTGATAGAAAGCAGCCATGCCATTGCCTGGGTCAATGTCGCGGACAGGCAGCAATTGAGCGCAGTGCAACAGGCTAACTACCTGCACCCCGACTATCAAGGCCGCTATGTTTTTAAAGTGCAGCACGGGTGGCGTGGTAATATTGGCCACTATCTGGGCATGCATATTTCTGTCAGCAATGCTGATATTGAGAAAACAACCAGGCAGTGGCTGATCTTTTTAGACAAAAATGGCCGCTTTATTAATGCATTAGAGGAAGAACAAGCTTCTGCCCATCTGGAAGCCTTGCAAAGTGCCGATTGGCGCTACGATGTACACGGTAATTTGCAGCGTAATCAGTAATAGTTACGGTAAAAACCAGCTCGCGTAATGCGGGCTTTTTATTGCAGGCTATTTACATAAATCGGAAGATATTTATAAGCAAAAAGCCCTTCTCATTGAGAAGGGCTTTGTGTAATGAGGAGCCTGGCGGTGAACTACTCTCGCATAGCGAATGCTACACTACCATCGTCGCAGCTGCGTTTCACTTCTGAGTTCGGAATGGGTTCAGGTGGTTCCACAGCGCTATTGCCACCAGGCAAAAACGTGTCAGGAACAACATTTAATTAAAACTGTCGTTCCATCTTTAATTTGGCAGGCTGATGTAACTCTTACACACTGTACTTTTCTTAGCGCTTTCTCGCGCAAAACATCTTGGGCGTTGTATGGTTAAGCCTCTCGGGCAATTAGTATGAGTTAGCTTAACACGTCACCGTGCTTCCACACCTCACCTATCAACGT
>NZ_JANUEM010000009.1 GCF_024809855.1 Rheinheimera pacifica | reverse complement strand
AATACCTTGCGCCACTGTAAACACTTGTTGGATACGGCGAGTTACAACATTGAATGCGAAGGCTAAATTCGTGGGGATCCCTCAGACTCTGACCCATTGATTGTGCAATGACTTATCCCGTTTAAGCCAACCTGTCCACACAGTTACCTTCGAATATATCCAAGTGATATTCACCAGTTTCCTCCCATGCATAAGGAAAGAGAGCCTCCAAACCTTTCCCCAATATGAAATTAATCGCCTCAACGATATTCAAATTAAAGGTTAGGCTTTTAGGTTTTACCGCTACAATCGAAGCCAGCTCCTCAACTAATAAACTAAAACTGGGATCATTTGGACCTTGGCTAGAAAACAACACCCCGTTCTCACTTATTGATAGTAAATTAAATATACTCCTCGCATTTTCTGAGGTCAGCTTCACTACACCATAAAAAATCACATCATTATCATTAACGATTTCTTTCTCAAACAAAAAGCCTAGTGGTCCAACCTCGAAGTCCTTTTCTAACGCTCCACCTAATCCATAATGCCTTACGATATGGGTACCCTTTTTCCAGTATGGGCTAGCGATGAAGCAATAAACATCAATTGCACTTGATGAAAACCTTTTAGCAATAGCATCGTGAATAACAGCTGCTGCCTCACTCCAATTGGAATAGCTTACGGTAGTTACAAACAATTTCAAAACGCTCACAACGTTTTTTAGATCAGCCTTATCAAATCGATTAAACTCGTAGTCACTGCCTTTTACATCAGGCACATATTCGCTATAAAATTTGCTCATCGCACTAGTACTCATAATGCCCCTTTGTACCACCTGTTCCGTGATTGTTGAAATGGGATTTGTTGTAAACGCCGCCATCAGGAAACTTATGACCTGCTGGATGATTTTGGATTTTCCTACCTCCTCCAAAATCATATTCTGTAGCTGTTCTACGCGTATCTAATCCATCTGCTTTCAGGTTTTTAGTATGTGTTGTGTGCGTTTGACTTGTGGGAATCCCTGCATCTCGTTTTGCAGCTCGAAAGGCGGCCCTCTTCGACTCGAATTGCTGGACATTTTTTGGCGTCACACTCTTTGTAACTGCCTTTTTCAGAGCAAACCTAGCCCAACCCGCAGGATTAAAAATCCCCTCTATCTCTACCGGATCTATTGCGCCTGACGCCAGTGAATCCAAGCTAAACGCATACGCATCACCTGCTGGCTCGTAAAACCACGACGCATCCTGAATAACAGTGATACGCCCCAAACCACTAACATCCGTGACTGAGCCACTAGAGCCGTATTCAGTCCAGCCTTCACCTTTAGAAGCAGCATAGGTTTCAGCAGAAGTAGAGGACTCTACCGCTGCAAGATCTGTTGCTGTACCTCCCTGTGCATCACTAATTTTACCACTTGCAGCATGCTTGCTACCAAGTGCCGCAGCATCGCCCATAACAGCCTGGAATATAAAACTCTTAGCTAGCCCCTTCGCCATACCGCCGGCGAAGTTGGCCATCGCGGTGCCCCCGCCTTCTATCGCTTTAATGGCGCCTATCGCCATTTGCGCATAGCCATAGTATTGATAAGCCGTTAGCGCGACACTTAACGCAGTGCCTATTGCTGCTGTCGCGCTAGCGGCGGCAACATACTGCACTGCCCATACTACTAACATCTGAAAGAAGTAGCCCGACGGGTCGGTTTTATTCAACGGGTTATTCAGTACATAACTATAGCGGTTAAAGTTCTGAATATTGTTCGGCTGCTGCACAAACGGGTCGGCCTGTAAAAAACGCCCCAATATCGGGTCGTATACCCGGCCGCCCATATGCACCAAGCCTACTTCGTCTATTTGTTCGTGGCCGGTAAAACCGCGTAGCGTAATATTGCTGGTCAACAAACCACTACTGGCTTCTTCATGCTTCATAGCCCAGCTTTCAGCGTCGCGACGTGCACCGAAGGCATCAAAGCTCATGCTGTCTTCTTTTACACCATTGGCATTGGTTATTACATGGGTAGAGCCCAGATGGTCGGCCAGCAAATAACGTACTGTAGATTGGTTGACACTCTGAGACGCCACACGGCTAACCACCGCTTTATCACCTATATAGCGCTTTTGTACCCACTCACTGCCACCATAGCGCACAAACTCTACGTTACCCACATAGCGGGTTTCGGTATGCAGTGGAATAAAGGTCGTGATATCACCCATCATAATGGGGATTAACTTACCCTGGCGACCGCCAAACTCCAGCCGTTTGTATCTGTCTCCGGCCGGGTTGTAGTAAAACTCAACCTGATAGCTGCCTTTGGTAATTAATGTAGGCTTATTAAAGCTGTTATAGCTTAACCGGCGCTGGTTATCCTGCACCATATTGCCGTTGGCATCGTATTGGTAAGTATTAGCACGGGCTCCCGTAACACGGGTTACTGCATGTGGCCGGCTGCTGCCGTAAGTATAATTACCTACCCCGGTTTTGCTGGTGATATTACCCAAAGCATCATAATTAATATCAGTATTGGTATTACCTTTCGCGCTGGTAATACGGCTGGTTTTTACCCGGTTTAACACATCATAGGTGAAGGTTTCGCGGTTGCCTGTTATATAGTCATGCCGATAATTCAGGTTACCCAGATTATCCCAGTTATATAGCCAATTTTGCAGGGAACTTTGGCCGGAAGCCGAGCTACTAATGGTTTTAATTAAACCGGTATTCTGGTCAAACGTATGGCTACGGCTAATATAAGTGCCCAGCTTGTCCTGGGTTACATTACCAAAGGCGTCAATGGCATTAGCCTGCCAGTGACGGCGCACATTACCTGCAGCGTCTTTAATATCTTTATCATCAATGCTACTTAACCAGTTATTGGTATTGTAGTTATAAACCACGCCGCCGCTGGTGGCATCGGTTTCAGTCTGTAATCGCCCCAGGGTGTCATAAGCCCAGTGCTGGTTATATACAGTGCCATCGTCAAAGCGGGTAGCCTGCTGGCGCACCCGGGCAAAGGTGTCGTAGTAATAATTGGTTTTATAACCGGTTTTCTTGTCTTCTACCGAGCTTACCTGCCCAATAGCATAGGCGCCGCTGTCATAGATAGTTTCAACGTTATGCTCTATCACGCCACCCGGCTTTTTACGCAACATGGTTTTCTGGCGGCCCAGTATGTCATAGGTGTAAGTAATGACATTGCCATTGGCGTCAGACTGAGTTATCAGCTCATGAAATTTGTTGTAGCTGTAGTGAGTTACCCCTGCATCCGGATCGGTAATGCGTATTTTATTACCCCATTTGTCATAAGTGACAACAATCTTGTTATTGCTGGGATCGATAAGCTCAGCACTTTTACCATTGGCATCGTACTGGTACCAGGCAGTTTTATTATCCGCATCAGTAACTGATACTAAATCACCCAGGCTGTTTTTTACTTCTGTCTGGGCTTTGCCATTTGGTGCAGTACTAATTACGGCAAGGCCATTATAGGCAGTCAGCCACGCAGAATTATCTGGCTTGACCATACGATTTACGCGGCCTTGCATATCGTAAAATATCTGGCTTTTAGCCGGGCTACCGGAAGCATCAGAGAAATAGGGTACGGTTTCACTGATTTTACGGCCTTTGCCATCGTACTCTGTGTCAACCCAGATCCAATTATTTGCAAACCCTCTGGATGCAGTTCGTACAACCCGGCCAAGGCTGTCATAAGACGTAATTCTGGATGGTTGCCCGGTGGCAGTTTCATTTTCATAGTAAGAAGCTGTCTGCGGGCATACCCCTGATAGCAAGGTACCGCACCAATACTGGGTTTTGGTTTTCCTTAATACTGTAGTACCCGTTTTACTGGTGTTATTACCTGGTGTGGTAGTTTCAGTAATTAAACGGCCCAGGCTGTTGTAGTCCAGATATACCCTTTGGCCATTGGCATATTGGGTGTAATTAAGTAGCCCTTTACTTGTATAGTCATAGCTGGTGGTCTGACCCAAAGCATTGCTTTCAGACATCAAATACCGGCCATTGGCGTCATAGCTTCGCGTAACTTTTCGGCTTGTCATACCAGTAACGGATACTGTTTCTTCCGCAATCAATCCAAACGAGTTGAGTATATAAGTAGTTACAATGCCGCTATCTGATGTTTGGCTGGTTAGACGCCCGGTACCATCGTAAGCAAAACTGTTAGTTAACGTAATCACAGGCTGCGTGTAGTTGCTCCCTGCTACATTATTGGTTCGCTCTTTTCTAACCACTGCTTTAGTTAAACGCCCACCATATAGGCCGGTGTCATTGTAGCTATAGGTATTGGTTGTAGTTGTTTTTGCAATGGTGTAAGCATCAGACACAGTTTCTACTTGTGTTAATGGCTGAGCAAAGCTGTCAATACTGGTAATACTTTGTGTTTGCGTTGTCAGTACTTCAGCAGTGCTTTTATCTGTATCATAACGCCAGGTAGTAATAGTGGCAGGATAGACAAAACGCGCCTGGGTTTTATTGCTATTGGTACTGAAACTGGTATTGGCTTTTAACAGATAGCTAGCCGTACTTTTGCTCTGTAAACGCCATATCGGAGTTGACGACGTAGTACTATAGCTTTGCAGCATTCTTGGCTGCTCACAAATCCTCCCGTCGTAACACGGTGGAGGCTGGCATAACCAGGGCCTTTCATCACAGGGGTTTGTAGGGGGTGAATATTCACCAACCTGCACTTCAACCAGTGTTTCCGCCACACTGCCGCGATAATCTCCGTCCTGTCTATAGGTTGTTGTGGTGCGGGTGCCGCTGGCAAAACTTTCTATTTGTACCTTTTCATAGCCTAGCAGGCCACGACCCACCTGCATTTTTCCGCCGGTATAATGATAAGTAAGGGCATCAGCACCGGTTTTAATAGTACGGACAACCGGAATTGCTCCTTTGATATCCCTGACCAAATGACCGTTGCCCCAGTTCTTGGACGGACCGTCATTTTTACGGATATGCACAGAAGGATCATTTAAATTTGAATAACCAACGATGGTTTCCTCACCAAAGCCATTGGTAACTTTAGTGATACGTCGAAACCCGTTGTCGGGTAAGAACTTCAAATGATAACGGCCATGGAAGTCCAGCATATCTGGCGCTCCGTCACCATTCATATCAAGAAAGTTGGTGCTCCAGTACTCACGGTCAATACCGTCATAACCAAAACAGCCACCGTGGACAAAAGTATTTCCCTGCAAGGATTTATGACAAAACTGAATGCCATTCTTATACACTATACTCAATTTTTCAGTGCCATAGAACTTCAGTGTGTCTTCGTTAAACACTCCGGTAGATACCGCCGCATTAAAACCTGTACCGTTATTAATGCGAATAAACCATTCTTTGTTACTGGCTTGCCGGTAAGCGATATCTGCTAATCCATCGGCATTAATATCGACTGGTATTACTTTATCTATCAGAGCGACTGTCCCGATAGTGGCATATTCCGATAACGAGGTGGCACTGTTAGAAACCAGTATTTTCCACTGCACTGTACTATAGGAACTGTTCATGACACTAACAGCCTGTTCCTGTGTGTCCGATTGCTGCATAAATTCTGTTACTACAGGCTCTTCAACATAATGCGCAACTGCTGTTTGTGTTTCTTCTACTGCCGCCGTAATAGGTAAGCTGTGCCTGCTGTCAGATATTGTTGCATGTTTGGACATGGTGCCCACAGACAGAGGATTCTGGCATAACCAGGGCTGATTTGGATCACAGCAATTACCCCGTATTGCGCAAGGATCAGGGTTCGGATCGGTATAAGTTTGTCGTACCTGTACGATAAAATCGGCTTTACCATCACCATTAAAATCGGTGGCAGACAAAGTGTTATCTTCTTTATCAAATGGTACCAGTGCTACAGTGTAATTTGCTCCAGGGTTAATAAGATTAACTGTTACTTCTCTGAAAGTACTCTCCACTCCTGTTTTAGTACCTTTTTGGACTGAAAGCTTGTTATTCACGGTATGCAATAACTCCGGCAAGCCATCGCCATCCATATCCACATAATGTGAATAAGCATCACTGGTTGCCGCAGTAATATTTAATTTAGTATTCGTAAACCCACTGCCATTTTGTTTTATCTGGTACCAGAAACCACCAGCTCCACGGTAGATAATTTCATCTTTACCATCTTTATCAAGATCAACAATTTTCCATGTATTACGAAACGACTTACTGGCGATGTCATTATAGGTATGAGTTTGAACAAGATTAGAACCTGTATTCTGAATAAGAAATAAATGATCTGTCGAACTTCCCCGATCATTGCGGACATAAGCGATATCCAACAAACCATCACCGTTATAATCCCACATCTGATGGCCTTTGTACCTGCTGTTTCTGGAGAACTGTCCACCGTATTCCCCAAATCCAGAAGGCAAGTTCCACGCAAATATCGTTGGAGTAAGGCATTTATTGGAGCTATCGCACGCTTTTACACTAACTAAAACGTCATTGGATAAAAAACCGCCATAGTTCAGGGTGTAATTGCGTAATACCACTCCGTTCACTTTTGAAGTAATTGTATTCAGCCGCTTAGTAAGCGTTATAGCCTGCCCAGCAAGATAAGTAGTTTCCTTATCTGTTCTTGAATCATCATAGCTAAAAATAATTTCATTTGTCGGAGCAATACTGCTGTTACCACTGTATTTTATTGCAGTTAAGTAAAACTCAAGACTCTGGCTGTTTTTGGCATAGTGAAAAGTATAAAAATTACCTGACGCATCCTGGACTCGTTTTAACGCCCAGATAAAAGCTGCATTGGTATTTGTTAAAACTAACGCATCATTTTCACTGCCGTGACGGCCAAAATAATAAGTGTTTCCCTGAGTATCTTTCACTTCAAAGCTTACCGGCCCGCTCACGCCAGAGCTAGTTTTAGATACTACTTTTTCAAATGAGTCCTGTACCGTTCGGTATTCCGCATTATTTGCACCATATGTTTGACCAGTCTTAACTATCAGTTGTTGACCATCCAGACAAAAACGATCTGTCGCAGAAAAATCAACTTTGCTGATATTGCCATTTAGCTCCAGATTCTGTTCGCACCGGGTTATAATTCTTAGCCCGCCAATAGACCAGCCTCTGCCCAAATGGCCATTAGGGGCAGCAGAACTATATGTTAAAGCAACACCAGGTATAAGGTTACCTGTTGCAGGAGCTGTGGTAATAGGTAAAGAGTAAGTAAACTCGCCACTAGGCGTTACGCTGTGTTCACCCGCTAAGCTACCAACATAATCCCCCCTTTCATACTGTGGCGTAAACCCTGTATCCAAAGCATAAGAGACCATACCGGCACTATTAAGAATATCTGTGCGACCATCTGCATTAAAATCTTTCAATACTGATTCAGAAGATAAAGTCTGACCTACCGGAAAAGAGCGAGCTGTATAAATTCCGCCTTTTCTTTTTGTTATCAGAATATCCAGGCCTGAGTTGGTTTGAAGCAGGATGTCAGGCTGCCCATCTCCATCAAAGTCGCCTTTGAAACGCTTCCCATGGAGCTGTAGCAAGTGCTTAATCTTATCAAAATCAGCTTTTGATAGTGATTCAACAAGAAATCCGTCTTTATCAGGTATGACTTTAACAAAAGGAAAATCGTTAAATAGCCTTACTACTGGCGCCATGTCATCAGTCAGTAAAACATGCTTTACAGGCACTGCATAATAATAGTTGCCACTATCATCAACCCAAACATCAGCGATATCTGTTGCAGCGTTAGCGTAAACTGTATAGACGAAAAACGTAATAGCAAAGATTAACTTAAAGATCCCTTTCACGTAAAACCACCTTGTTAATTTAAAGCGTTATTCACTAACCAGAATTTCTACAGAAGACACCGCGCAAAATGCGTCTGATGCATCAAACTCAACAATTAATGGCGCATTCGAGGCAATAGCGGTTAAGAGTAAGGAATGCGTGCTATTAAAGTTTGGTGATGTCGTATCAAGGCTGGCGTAAACCCCCTTACGAAGCTCACAGCTTAAAGCCGCATTAACGCCGGCAGGAAAAGTTAAGAATATATCTTGCCCAGTTGTTTTAAGAGAGTGCACAAAAGTATTAGTTACACCCTCGCATTTCAATGCCTCACAATTTGCAAAAGCAGAAGTGCTTCCCAGTAACGCCGTAAAAAAAACTATAAAATTAACTTTATTGAAAAACATGCTTACCTCCCAGCAAAAAAAATGAAATCTTACACATAAAAAAACACATGTAAATATATAAATATGAAATTAGTTTAAAAATGAAAAGACTTTTATATGGTAAACAATATCAACATAAACGGTGTTATCTGAAAGCACTGACAAACATGCAGTCTCTATGTAGCAGCTATACTTCATACCAGCCGCAAGCTGCGGCTAACCCGCTAACACCGGGGTAACGGAGGAGCTTTTACTATGGCCAGAGATATGGTGATGGAACACCTGCATCCGACTTTCCGGCAAAAAGTCGAGTTGCTGTTGCAGGAACTTGCCCGTGCAAACTTACCTTTCAGATTATTTGAGGGCTTTCGCTCGCCACAGCGCCAGCGCGAGTTGTATAGCCAGGGCCGCACACGCCCCGGCGCCAAAGTTACCAATGCCGATGCCTGGAGCTCATTGCACCAGTATGGCGTTGCTGCCGATTTTGTACTTTATATTGACGGTAAATGGAGCTGGGATGACAGCGGCGAGCGCAAAGCCTGGTGGAAAACGCTGCATAAACTGGCGCAATTGCAGCAGCTGGAGCCATTAAGCTGGGAGTTGCCGCATTTACAAATGCAGGGTATGCAGCTGGCACAACTGCGCAGTGGCAGCTACCCGCCAAATGGCGATAGCGATTGGGCAGAAAACCTGCAACAAGCTATTGTTAGCTGGCACGGCACCCCACTGGCTCCACCGTTACCGGCTGCGCAATTTGATCGCCCACCGTTGCCAGCTAATGCGCCAGAACCTGAAACAAACAGTACGCTGGCGCAAGCTGGTTTAAAACGCGCTACAGTAATAGCCCGTGATGGTTTACGCCTGCGGGCAGGCCCGGGTACAAGTTTTGATGTTAAAACCACATTACGCAGTGGCCAGCTGATTACGGTAATACATACCAGTGGCGACTGGAGCCAGATAGATATTCAGGGTGACGGTTTAGCCGATGGCTACTGCCACAGCGGTTATCTGGCATTTGCGTAATTATGCCTTACCAGCACTGCGTTATATACGCAGTGCTGCCTGGTTAAAGCCCCAGGTACCAGGTCGCAATAGAGAAATACAGTACTACACCGGCAACGTCAGCAAGAGAGGTAATTAACGGCCCGCTGGCAGTAGCCGGGTCAAGGTTAAAACGGCTGAGCAGAAACGGTAGTGATAGGCCCGTTAAACTCCCCGCCAATACTACCAGCATCATCGTAAGCGATACCACCACAGCAATATCGTAACCACCTCGCCACCAGCCAAGCCCTACAACCGCAGCTGCCATCGTCAGGCCGAGCAAACCGGCAACCAGACATTCTTTACCAAGCAAATAGCCCCAGTCACGCAGTTTAATTTCGCCGGTGGCCAGTGCCCTTACCATCAGGGTGCCTGACTGTGCACCGGCATTACCACTGCTGCCTATCAGCAAGGGTAAAAAGAATAACAGGGCGATGTTGTCAGATATTGTGCCTTCAAAATAAGCAATACCGGCACCGGAGAAAATATTGCCAAATACCAGGATCACCAGCCAAAGCACCCGCTTGCGGTATAACAGGCCGATACCGGCGTCTTTTACACTGGTTTCCAGCTTGCCGATGGTGGCAGTTTTGTGAAAATCCTCTGTGGCTTCTTCTGCGGCAACGTCCATCGCATCATCGTAGGTTACAATACCCACCATCTGGTGCTCGCTGTTAACAATAGGCAGGGCCAGTAAGTCATATTTAGCGATTAACGAGGCTACTTCTTCCTGTGGCATATCAACACTGGCATAAATAGGATCGTGGTTAATCAGCTCTTCTATCGGCATATGCAGCGGTGCCAGAATAAGATCGCGCAATGACACCACACCGATTAATTTACGGGCAGCATCTACCACATAAGCAGAATAAATGGTTTCTTTGTCCGGCGCTTCACGGCGCAGTGAATCCAGCGCCTGTGCCACTGTCAGTTCAGCGGCAAGAATGGCGTAGTCAGACGTCATAATGGCGCCAGCGGTGCCTTCTTCATGCGACGTCAGACGCAATAAGTCTTCACGTTCGGCTTGCGCCAGTGCCGGCAGCAGGGTTTCACGTTGTTCGTCACTTAAGCGGTTGAATAAATCGGCGCGCTCATCAGATGACATCTGGCGGATGATAGGGGCCAGTTTACGGCGGCTGATACTAATCGATAATTTAACCTGTTCTTCTGCCGGTAAATAGCCAAATACTTCTGCTTGCTCAGCCCTTGGCAGCACTGTTAACAGCGTCCATAGATCCTGAGGCGCAAACTCAACCAGTGCACTGGCAAGGTCGGCGGGGTGCACATCGTCCAGCCGCTCACGCAGCAAATGTACAGTATCTGATTCCAGCGCGGTGCGCAGCGTGTTGATCAGCGCAGGTAATTCCATAGCAACCTCTTACTAAACAAGCTTAGTAAGGGCTGAAGATTACCTCACTAAGCAGCACAATTGGCGAAACAATTGCAAAAAATGGGTGTTGGCAGGCAAGGCCTGCTACTGGGCACGTCCATAAGGGTGATAAATCTCCGGCTAAGTTAATTAACCTGTTGCTGAATAAGCAAAATATTGCGCTATTTTATAAAGCATAGCAGTGAATCTCAACTGAATATTGCCAAAACGCCGATAGGACTTATACAGTCTTCTTGCTAAGATTGCTGCAGTACCATGATTGAGCAAACTATATGACAACAAAAAACTCAGCTGATAATGCCTGGTGGCTACCGGTTGAACTGGCCGCTGACAGCTGCTGGAGCTTTGACATAGGCCCGTTAAGTATTTATTTTAAACGCCAGGAGCAACAGTGGTTGCTGGCATATGAACGCACCGGCAGCATTGGCGAACGCAAACTGTTTAGTAGCTCCGCAGCTATTTGTATGCCACCGCAGCTAAAAGCTGAACGTTATATGTTTCGTCAAAGCCCGGCAGCATTGTGCCTGAAACCCGTGCTAATGGACAGGCCCGTCGTGGTGAAAACAATGCAGCCTGTGCATATCGCACCAACTGAACAAACTACCTTGTATATCAGCTCTCCGGTAAGCGTACGGGTGTCTTTGCAACAACCGGAATACCTGTTGCAAGAAATTGCCATAACGCGTTTATCCGATACCTGGTTTGGCCCTTCTACTCAGGTGGGCGAATTATGCTATGCCGACAAAACCCATGCCCGCTACAATAAAAACGAACTGCCACGGCGGCCACATCGTGCCATTACACCGGTGGTTATTCAAAACTCGTCAAAGCAAATGCTGTCATTGAGTAAGATCAGCATTCCAGTACCTTACCTGGCTGTATATAGCTCAGCTGATGGCAATTTGTGGACCGACCCGATAACGTTGCAACACGAAGGTGCCAACAGCCTGGCCCGCTTTAAAACCGGCACCTTGTCGGCCGCTGATGCCAGCGGAACAACCTTGCTCAGCCCGGCGCGGGCCGTTCCGGAAAAACATAACCTGATCCGCGCCTTTACCCATATTTTTGCTGAATAACCCAGAGGCAATATGACTGAACAACTACTGCATTGGCTGGAATCAGAACAAGCCAGCCATCTGTTAAGAGCCACAATTTTACTCCTCGCCGGTTTTGTTATCGCAAGCATGGCGTCGCGTGCTATTGGCCGTATTCTGAGTACGAACTTTTCGCAGCATCATGTCGTGCTGTTTAAACGCCTGGTGTACTGGCTATTGCTGGCGCTGTTTATAGCCTCGGCGCTAAAACAGTTGGGCTTTTCGCTTAGTGTATTACTTGGCGCCGCAGGCGTGCTGTCGGTTGCGCTGGGGTTTGCTTCACAAACCTCGGCATCTAACCTGATTAGCGGCTTATTTTTAATTGGCGAACAACCGTTTCAACTGGGCGATACCATTAAAGTGGGTAACACCACAGGTGAAGTATTATCAATAGATTTACTGTCGGTAAAACTGCGTACCTTTGATAATCTTTATGTACGCATTCCAAATGAAAGCCTGATTAAAAGCGAAATGACCAACCTGACACGCTTTCCAATCCGGCGTTTTGATCTCTTAATAGGCGTTGCTTACAAAGAAAATATCTCACAGGTACGCCAGATCATGCAGAACGTTGCTGACAATAATCCCTTATGTCTGGACGACCCCGGCCCGGCATTTTTATTTCTCGGCTTTGGCGACTCATCGCTGAATATTCAATTTTCAGTGTGGGCCAAGCGGGAAAACTTCCGCGATTTGCGCAACAGTCTGCAGGAAGAAATTAAACTGGCGTTTGATAAAGCGGGTATTGAAATTCCGTTTCCACAGCGCACCGTTTATCTGGCGCAACAGGCTACACCATTGCAAACAGAGGCGGCTGACTCAGTAAAACAGCACAAGCCGGCATAGGCTTTACTTGCTAAGTGCGCCGAAATAACGTTAACTGGTAACACTATTGCTACAGATACTATCTTATCGTCAGCCAGGGGAGCAGGCTTATGTTTCGCAGTCTAAGCTGCTTATTAACCGCTGTTTTTTGCTGTACCAGCTGGGCTGATTGCACTGACATCAGCCCGCAAAGTAATACCGCACTGCCCAAAGGCGTTATCGTGGGTAATATCGAGTACCAACGTAATAACGTATTCGATCTGAACGAGAAAGGCACATTCTGGTTGCACCGCTTTGCTAACTACAGCCACATTATAACTAAAGAGCCCACCGTACAGGACGACCTGCTGTTTCTGCCCGGTGAGCCCCTTAGCTTAAATGATCTGGAAGAAACCGAGCGCTTATTACGCAGCCGCGCCTATATCCGTGAAGCCTCCGTCAATGTGATCCGCTACTGCGAAGATACACAAAGCGTTGATGTACTGGTAGAAACCTGGGACAACTGGTCTTTGTTGCCCAAAGTAGATTTTAGCAGTGAAGGCGGTGAGACCGACTACTCCTTAGGTATTGCCGACGATAACCTGCTGGGTACCGGTAATCAGTTACAGCTGGATTACGCTAAAGACAGTGAACGCAGCGGCTATCTGCTAAGTTTCGCCTCGCCGAATATCTTCGGCACACACTGGAATACCCTCACCCGCTACGCCGATAACTCAGACGGCGAAAGCTATCACTTTACGCTGACACGGCCTTTTTACCGGCTATCGTCCAACTGGGCCTTCAGTTTAGATATAGAACAGAAAAAAGAAGAAATTAAAGACTATCTGTTAGGCGATGAAGTTAACCTGTATGACCGCAAACAAAAATGGTTTGAAACCTACGCCGGTTTTAAAATTGCAGAACAAGGTAACCGCATTCACCGGCTTAACGTGGGTATAACGCTGGACGATACCAAATTTCAGTATATCGATGAAACCCAGTATGCCGTACCGGAAGATCGCAATTTGTCTTCTGTCTGGCTGGAATATCAGATGCTGCAAACTGACTACAAAAAGCTGTTTAACATTAACCAGTTTAACCGGGTAGAAGATATTAACCTGGGCTGGCAGGCGCGCTTACGTATTGGCCGCTTGCAGTCATGGCTTAGTGCAGACAACCCCGGCTGGCAACTGGATTCTGAGCTGGCCAAGGTATGGCAGCTAAACAGTGACACCTTCTTGCTGGGTAACAGCCGCTATCAGGCGCTATGGTTAAAAGAAATGAACCAGCATTTGTTTAGTAATCAGCTGCAGTTAGTACATCAGTTAAACAACAGCAGTAGTGCTGTTGGCATTATTAACGCTGAATTTGGCCGTCAGCTGTTTCAGGATAACGCTTTGTACTTAGGCGGTGACACCGGCCTGCGCGCCTTTCCGCTGTACTACCAACGTGGTGACAGCCGTATTGTTGCTACTGCCGAATACCGCTACTTTACCGATTGGACAATATTACAATTGCTGGACGTAGGCTTTGCCAGCTTTGTTGATGCCGGCCGCAGCTGGGGCGCAGAGCAGGATTTTGACAGCAATATCGATGATGGTGTGTTGTTTGGCGTCGGTGGTGGTATCCGTTTGCTGTCTTCGCACTCCAGCCGTGGCACGATGATCCATATTGATTTAACCCATCCTTTTAGCGACAACCCCGAGCTGGATGCCTGGCAGTGGCGGGTTACTGCGAAAAAACGGTTTTAGTTCTCAGTTGTCTGACGAAAACCGGCTTGTCCTAAGTCAACCGTTGCAGGCCAGGATGGCCGACAAATTCGCAGGGAGCGAATTTGAACAGCTCTGCTGATTCGCAGGATAAACTTCATGGATGAAGTTTATAATCGAGCCCCCACGGATGGGTTCACGGCGTGTTGACGTGGGCAAACCGGTTTTCGCCTAAACTCAACTAGCCGTTTGAATTGTTAATTCTGGCATTTCGGACAAAACACGGTACTGCGCTGGCCAAGACGAATTTCACTTAATACCGTACCACAGGTTAAACAAGGCTGGCCGCTGCGGCCATACACCAGCAATTGCTGGGCAAAATAGCCTGGCTTACCGTCAGCCTGGCTAAAATCTTTTAACGTAGTACCGCCCTGCTTAATGGCTGCTGCCAATGTGTCTTTGATCACCGGCAACAGTTTTTTCAGTTGTTGTGCTGTTACCAATTTAGCTGGTTTAGAGGGTAAAATACCGGCTTTGAATAAAGCCTCGTTGGCGTAAATATTACCCACGCCTACCACTACATGGTTATCCATCAGTACCAGTTTTACTGCACTGCCCCGCCTGGCAAAAGCGGCGGTTAAATGCGCCAGATTAAAATTATCGCTCAGTGGCTCCGGCCCCAGGCTGGCCAGTAACGGGTGGGTTTCTCCCTTGTGTTGCCACAGCACCGCGCCAAAACGGCGGGTATCATTTAACCTTAGTGCCATACCGCTGGCTAATACCAGATCAATATGATCGTGTTTAGTTGCAGGCGTATCAGCAGGTATAACCTTTAAATGGCCCGACATACCCAGGTGCAAAATAATATCGCCCTCAGGCAACTGAATAAGCAAATACTTGGCGCGCCGTGTTACCGATAAAATCGGCTGGTTTAATTGGGCCAGCACCTCATCCGGCACCCACCAGCGCAGCTGGCGCTGGCGTGCCACCACGTTAACTAATTGCTGGTTTTCCAGATACGGGCTGATGCCCTGACGTGATACTTCAACTTCCGGTAATTCAGGCACGGTTACTCCACTGTATCGATTAAAAACAATTGCGCAGCCTGGGCAGCACTTAACTGGTAAAACTGCCGCTGTCCGGCCTGTTGCAGCAAATACCGGCCGTTACCGGTATCAGGCGCCGGATACAATAACCAAATCAGCGGTGCCGTTTGCCCTACCAGTTGCACGCTGGCCTGTGCTACCGGTACACGGCTTTTATCTGCACTCACCTCAACCGGTGTAAGCAAACTATGCTGCCAGGCAACGGCCAATTGTGCTGCATCCAGTGGCTTACCAAGAGGGGGTTGTAGCTGCCATACCGGCCCGGCTTTAACAAGGCGCGTATTGGCAAAAGCTACCATCAGTAATTCACTATCAGCGGGGATCAACCTGTGTTCAGGCGTATTAAACTGCGCTAAACGCTGCGGTATACCGTACAGCACAAACATCAGTATAAGCACTGCAAAAATCAGTACATTGTTCCAGTTACGGCGGGATAGTTTTAACATAACCATACCTGTGGGCAAAAGCTTTGCGGCATAGTAACTTAGGTAGGCTTTAAAAAGCAAAAACCCGGCGCTGGCCGGGTTTCTGTGTTCGATTACTTGATTTTCGCTTCTTTGAAAATCACATGCTTACGCACTTTAGGATCAAACTTTTTGATTTCCATTTTTTCTGGCATGGTGCGCTTGTTCTTCGTTGTTGTATAGAAGAAACCGGTACCAGCAGAAGAAACTAAACGGATTTTATCGCGCATTTTTTATTCCTTACACCTTGTGACCGTTAGCACGCACTTCGGCTAATACCGCATCGATACCTTTCTTATCGATGATGCGCATACCACGGGTAGAAGTACGTAATGTAACAAAACGGTTTTCACTTTCAACCCAGAAACGGTGAGTTTGCAGGTTAGGCAGGAAACGGCGCTTAGTAGCATTGTTGGCGTGCGAACGACGGTTACCCACCATCGGACCTTTGCCAGTTACTTGGCACACTCTAGACATGTCAATAGTTCTCCAAAATTACATCAGCTCGAGCTGTCATCACCCTTCTGGCCAAGAAGGTTGCCCCAAAACAAGAGGGCGCAATTTATACACGAATAAGCCGCCTTATTCAAGCGAAATCTTTCGCCCGCGCGCAGAGATCCGGCAAGGATCCCAGCGGATCTTCACAGCCAGCCGCGCTCTGCAAAGGAGATTACATCGGCGTCGCCCACAATAAAGTGATCCAATACCTTGATATCTACCAACATTAACGCCTGAATTAATCGTTCAGTAATCGCTCTGTCCGCCCGGCTTGGTTCAGCCACGCCAGAGGGATGATTGTGCGCCAGAATAACAGCGGCGGCATTATGCGCTAAAGCCTGCTGAACTACAATACGCGGATACACCGGCGAGGCATCTATAGTACCGGCAAATAATGGCTCGGCTTTAATCAGCCGGTGTTGGCTGTCTAAATACAGTAAAAGAAAAACTTCGCGCTGCTCGCCACTGATAGCATGCTGCAAATAACGTTTCACAGTAGCAGGCTCGGTAAACACGGTATCGCGTTGCATTTGCTGATGCAAATAGCGTTTACTCAGCTCCAGCACAGCCTGCAGCTGCACAAACTTGGCCTCTCCCAGGCCTTTGGCCGAGCAAAAATCAGCCTGGCTGGCACCAAGTAAACGCCTTAACGAACCAAACTGACTTAACAACTGCCGCGCCAGCGTTACAGCATCGGTACCAGCTATGCCGGTACGTAAAAAAATAGCCAGTAACTCGGCGTCTGACAGTGCTGTCGCGCCTCTGTCGAGCAATTTTTCCCGTGGCCGCTCTGTGGCCGGCCAGTGACGAATACTCATGCTATCCCTCCCTGAATTGATGCTGAATTTGTGTTTCCATGCTATCTTATCGCCAGTTTTTTCCGGTTCCGGTGTCTCTGTTATGTTGCAAACCCTTGCCCAAAAACACATTTTGTTAGGTATCAGTGGCGGTATTGCCGCCTATAAAAGTGCAGACTTAGTACGCCGCTTAAAAGAACGCGGCGCGGATGTACGGGTTATTTTAACCGACGCCGCCCAGCACTTTATTACGCCACTTACGCTGCAAGCTGTATCCGGCAACCCGGTAAGTACCAGCTTGCTGGACCCGGCAGCTGAAGCTGCCATGGGCCATATCGAGCTGGCAAAATGGGCTGACATTGTGTTAATTGCCCCGGCCAGTGCCGATATCATCGCCCGCATAGCGCATGGCTTAGCCAACGATTTGCTGACAACCTGCGTGTTAGCCACTGCTGCACCTGTTGCTGTAGCGCCTGCAATGAACCAACAGATGTATAAAAACATAGCTACCCAAAATAATTTAGCCACTTTAAAAGCACATAATTTTTACATTTATGGCCCTGGTGTGGGTGAACAAGCCTGTGGTGATGTCGGCTCAGGCCGTATGCTGGAGCCATTAGAGCTGGTCAGTGCCCTAGAAAAACATTTTTTAGCTGAACAGCAACTTAATAACATTAAAATCACAATTACCGCAGGACCAACGCGCGAAGCTATTGATCCGGTGCGCTATATCTCCAACCACAGCTCCGGCAAAATGGGCTTTGCCTTAGCGCAAGCTGCCGCAGCAATGGGTGCACAGGTAACTTTGATTAGCGGCCCGGTGCAGTTAGCTACCCCGGCAGGCGTAACCCGCATTGACGTTATCACCGCAGAGCAGATGCATAACGCCGTGCTGGCGCAGGCAGTACAAAGCGATATTTTTATCGGCTGCGCCGCAGTGGCAGATTATCGTGTAGCAGAAGTTGCCACTGAAAAGATGAAGAAAACCGCCAGCGACAGCATTGAGCTTAAGCTGGTAAAAAACCCCGATATCATTGCCGCCGTTGCCGCCTTAACTACACAGCGCCCCTTTACCGTAGGTTTTGCTGCAGAAACACAAAACGTAGTGCAATACGCCAAAGATAAGCTGGCACGCAAAAAACTGGACATGATTTGCGCCAACGATGTATCAGGCACAGAACTGGGTTTTAACAGCGATCATAATGCTGTCACCCTGGTATGGCAGCATGGCGAGCAGGCACTAGAGGCCCGGCCCAAAGTTGAGTTAGCTAAAGCCATACTACAGCATATTTATGCCCGGTTTTCTGCCAGCTAATTACCCATAAAAAACTAATGATTAATAAAATAAGAGTTAAGCCGTAAATGAAAAAAGCCATTGATTTAAAAATACTTGACCCGCGTATTGGTGCAGAATTTCCGTTACCGGCCTATGCCACACCGGGCTCTGCCGGGTTAGATTTACGCGCCTGTTTAGACAGCACGCTGACACTGGCACCGGGTGAAACGACATTAATTCCTACCGGTTTATCTATTTTTATCGGTGATGCCAATTTATGCGCCACTATCCTGCCCCGTTCTGGCCTGGGCCATAAACACGGTATTGTGTTAGGTAACCTGGTGGGGTTAATTGATTCTGATTATCAGGGGCCGCTGATGGTATCTATGTGGAACCGTGGCACTGACAGCTTCAATATTGAGCCGGGTGATCGCATTGCCCAACTGGTGTTTATGCCGGTAGTGCAGGCAGAATTTAATATTGTCGACAGCTTTGAGCAAACAGCGCGCGGCGAAGGTGGTTTTGGCCATTCCGGCAAAGCTTAACTAGCTAACACACTTTGCGCCGAAGGCCGGTGTACTTATGCAGCAGCGGCATGGATGCCGCGCAGCCTGAGAGGGCACAGGGATGTCTCCTAAAGGCGGCGAAATAAGTATTTCCGGCTGCAGGCGCCTGCACCAGACTATAAGTTACTTTTTACAGGACACGCAATGCCGGCACCTCGTCGCAGTAATCGTAAAGAAGATATTTTGCAGGCCCTGGCGGCCATGCTGCAAAGCAATAACGGCCAGCGTATTACCACAGCGGCACTGGCAGAAAAAGTCGGCGTATCTGAAGCAGCGCTATACCGGCACTTTCCCAGTAAAGCGCGGATGTTTGAAGGCTTAATTGAGTTTATTGAAGATACGCTGCTATCACGCATTAATGGCATTTTGGACGAACATAAAGACACCGCCAGCCGCACCGAGCTTATTCTGCAGCTGATATTAGTGTTCGCCGAACGTAATCCCGGTATTTGCCGTATTTTAACCGGCGATGCCTTGCAAGGTGAGCAGGAACGCCTGCAAGAACGCGTTGTCCAGTTATTTGAAAAACTGGAAACCCAGTTAAAGCAATGCCTGCGCGAGCGTAAGCTGCGTGAAGGTAAGGGCTTTAGTATCGACGAAGGCGAACTGGCTAACCTGTTGCTAGCCACGGTAGAGGGTAAACTTAGCCAGTTTGTCCGCTCCGGCTTTAGCCGCTTGCCCACTCAGCACTGGGCTAATCAGTGGACACAACTACAACAGGTTCTATTTTCCTGAATAACACGCCGGACTGTTAACAGAGTGGCTGGTGCGCTTTCATAGCAGCCACCTGTTAAGCCCGGCTATCCTTAAGCATTCACACCATACTGCGCACGGTACGCCTTCACGGCATCTAAATGCGTTGCCAGTTCCGGTTTATCGGCCAGGTAGTTGATTAAATCCGGCAGGCTGATAATCGAGATCACCTTAGTATTAAAATCGCGCTCCACTTCCTGGATCGCCGACAACTCGCCCTGGCCGCGCTCTTGCCTATCCAACGCAATTAGCACTCCGGTAAGCTCAGCGCCCTGCGCCTGAATTAACTGCATCGATTCCCGAATAGCCGTGCCAGCGGTAATGACATCGTCCACCAGCATAATGCGGCCTTTTAGCGGCGAGCCGACTAAGTTACCGCCTTCACCATGGGTTTTGGCTTCTTTGCGGTTAAAGCAATACGGCACATCACGGTTATAATGATCAGCCAATGCTACCGCTGTAGTTGTGGCAATAGGAATACCTTTATAAGCCGGGCCAAACAGTACATCAAACTCCAGGCCACTATCCTGCAGCGCAGCCGCATAAAAACGGCCGAGTTTGGCCAGATCACTGCCGGTTTTAAACAAACCGGCATTAAAGAAGTACGGGCTGGTACGGCCGGATTTCAGCGTAAAACTGCCAAACTTAAGCACCTGGCGCGACAGCGCAAATTCAATAAAATCAATTTGAAATTGTTTCATAGCCTGATCTTTACCTTCAAAGATTTTTACCTGTAAACCTTAAATCAGCCTTAAGCCAGTACGCGCTTTTGCTCGTCGATAATTTCACGGATGGCATGCTTGCCCAAATCCATCATCTGCTGCATTTCTTCAAAGCTAAACGGCGCTTCTTCGGCAGTTCCCTGAATTTCAATAATTTTGCCGGTTTCAGTCATCACGATATTCATATCCGTTTCGGCGTTTGAGTCTTCGGCGTAGTCTAAATCGGCTACCGCTGTGCCTTTATAAATACCGACCGATACCGCAGCAACCATAAAATTCAGCGGGTTGGTTTTAATCATGCCTTTGGCACGCATATGGTTTAGTGCATCTACCAACGCCACACAAGCACCGGTAATAGAAGCCGTGCGGGTACCACCATCGGCCTGAATCACATCACAATCGATAGTAATGGTATTTTCACCCAATAGTTTTAAATCCACTGCGGTGCGCAGTGCGCGGCCAATAAGGCGCTGAATTTCCATGGTGCGGCCGCCCTGTTTGCCCCGTGCCGCTTCGCGGTCATTACGGGTGTGCGTGGCGCGCGGCAACATACCGTATTCAGCCGTTACCCAGCCTTTACCCTGGCCTTTCATAAAGCGTGGCACTCCTTCAATAACGCTGGCGGTACAAATCACCTTGGTATTGCCAAATTCAACCAATACTGAACCTTCAGCATGAGCGGTAAATTGACGGGTAAAAGTGATAGGGCGAACTTGCTGAGCTGTACGGCCACTTGGACGCATAAGGAGATCCTTTTTTACTGAATGAGTGAATAGTTGGCAATTATACCAGAGCTGGCACTGAAATGTTGCGGCCATTGTTTGCTACGACAATTGCACTTCGATGACAGCCTCTTGCATATCAGTTTGGCCAAAGGCTCGGTTTCGCCCATGTTCTTTGGCGCGGTACAGGTACTGGTCAATGTCACTGAGTAACCCCTCCAGCTCACTTAAGCTATGGCACTGCGCTACTTTGAAGCCAATAGAAGCAGTAACCTGCAACGGCCCTTTAGAGGTTGTAATTGTCGATTGGGAGAAATCATTCAGCATCCGCTCGACAAAACCTACTGCATGCCCGCAGTTTGACGGGTGGCGCAGGCACATTAAAAACTCCTCACCGCCCCAGCGGATAATGTAGTCATTCTGGCGTATTGAATTGCGTAACCGGCTGCTGGTAGCAATTAATACTTCATCACCAACAAAATGGCCGTAGGTATCATTAATTTTTTTAAAATGATCAATATCAAAAGAAACCAGCAAAAAGGGTTTACCATCTAATACTTGTGGTGCCACCACAGTATCGAAAAAACGCCGGTTGTGGACCTTGGTCAAAGGGTCATGAGTACTGGCATAAGTTAGCAAGCGGTTCGCCTTACGCATTTGCCAGTAAAAAAATGCGATAACACCACTTAATACTATGATGGCAAGCAAAACAGTAAGAATAAATCTATTGTGCAATTGGTTACGCTCTAACTCGGCATCAACACGTTCTTTATCACGCTGA
The DNA here is from genome assembly GCF_024809855.1 of Rheinheimera pacifica. Taxonomy (GTDB): domain Bacteria; phylum Pseudomonadota; class Gammaproteobacteria; order Enterobacterales; family Alteromonadaceae; genus Alishewanella; species Alishewanella pacifica_A. The sequence continues at coordinate 148,513 of NZ_JANUEM010000009.1, read as the reverse complement.
CTTTGCGATAGCGCCCGCTGGCTTTGCTCTGTCGCTAAACGTGCGGCAGCAAGTAGCGCATCATTTTGGCGCTGCAATTTGTCAAGTTCACGCTGAATTTCCATGCTTTGCTTCAGGGCACTATAAGCTTGTTGCGGATGATCTTCATCAAATAGTGCCTGCCCCCAACGCTGCAACAAGTCGGGTAGCGGCTCCCGTATACTGCCCTGCTCAAGCCACTGCACCGCTTCGTCAAAAAGCGCTGTACCTGCGGCCAAATCGTCTGCATGCAACAAGTTTGGCGCATGCGCAATTTTGACATAGGTGAGATAATACTCGTCACCATAGTCAGCAGCCCTGTTCAGCAATTCGTTACCAAGTGTGGTAGCTTGTTCATACTTATCCAACTGCTGGTATAGGTTCACCAGATTTGTACCGGCAATAATATAGGTTTCCGGATCAGAATCCTTAGTACTTTCCAGTAATTGATGGTAATGCATACTTGCCGTTTCACGGTCGCCCGCTTTCATTAAGATATAGCCGCGATGAAGCATCAAATTACTGACATTATAAGGGCGCGACACCAGATCCAGAGCCCGTTGATTGTTCTGCAATGCTTCAGCTTGCAAGCCCAACGCGCTCTGTATCACCGATAAACGTCCTAAACTCTCTCCCTGCCATTCTTGCAGATGATTAACCTCAGCAATTTCTAACGACCGGTAAATCACGTTTAAAGCGGTTTCATAGTCGCCTTGCTCCAGTAAACGCTCGGCATGATCATACGTCATCCACATCACAAAGGCAGGTGCATCGTTTGGTGCCAGGTGCTGGTAGGCAAGCTGTGTAAGCTCAGTAATACGCTCAGCATTTTCAATATTTTGCTCGCGTTTAGTCTCACAAAGATAACGCGCAGCAAGCCCTTGCGACGCAGGTAACTGCGCCTCCAGCTGTGTTAATGACTGAAAATAGGGTTCAACCGGCTCTTTTAACCGCGGAGCCATCCGGCACAAATGAAAATACAACAATGCCTGATTAGCCAGAGGCTGCTCTGCCAGTTGTGCCTGCATATTATTAAGCTGCCGGAATACCTGTTCACGGGGTTGCTCAGCATTAAGTATGGTGCTCATAAGCTGTTGCTCAAAGCTGGAAAACTCCAGCCCGGAAGCTTCAGCCCACAGCGGATAGCTAAAGGTAGTTAACGACAGAAACAGGCTAAACCGGGTTAATAAGCTCATACTATAATCCAATCCTTAAATTGGTGTTTCTGGCTAAAGCGGCATACCGACACATTTTGAGTGTGCCGAAAACTTGTAATAGACTCAAACATTAATTGTCATTAGCAAGCGTGTATGCCGTTAACATCAATGCTAAACTAGCCCCTAAAGATGTTCGTCAGAAGCCAATGGAACCCTTATGATTCACAGTATGACTGCCTTCGCCCGCCACGAAACCAAAGCCAGCTGGGGCACCGCCCAGTGGGAGATCCGCTCGGTAAACCAGCGTTATCTGGAGTCGTACTTCCGCTTGCCGGAGCAGTTTCGCGGCTTAGAAAGCCTGCTGCGCGACAAACTCCGTAACAGCCTGCAGCGCGGTAAAATAGAAGTAAACCTGCGCTACCATGCCAACCAGGCCGCCGGTGAGTTAACCTTAAACGACGTGTTTGCCGAACAATTGCTGCAAAAAGCCCAGCAGTTGCTGCAAAAAGCTCCGCAAGCACAATTAAACATTGCCGACATTCTGCGCTGGCCCGGTGTAATGGAAACGCCAACCGAAGACTTAGACGCCCTGCAAGGCGAACTGCTGGCTGGCTTTGACGCCGCCCTGCAAGACTTTCTCGCCGGCCGGGGCCGCGAAGGCGATGCTATCGAGCAGATGATTCAGCAGCGTTTAACTGCCATTGGCGAGCAAGTGGCCTTTGTACGCAGCCACCTGCCACAGGCCATGCAATGGCAACGCGACCGTATCACCAACCGTTTAAATGAAATTAAAGCCGATTTAGACCAAGGCCGCCTCGAGCAGGAAATGGCGTTTTTAGCGTCAAAATCAGACGTGGCTGAAGAGCTCGACCGCCTTGATGCCCATATTAAAGAAACCCGCCACACGCTGAAAAAAGGCGGCGCCTGTGGCAGGCGCCTCGATTTTATGATGCAGGAATTTAACCGCGAAGCAAACACCCTGTCATCCAAAGCCATCAGCACCGACATTACCAATGCGGCAGTGGAGCTTAAAGTGTTAATTGAGCAGATGCGCGAGCAGATCCAAAACGTGGAATAGATTTCCTTTCTTTAACGACCAGCTAAGAGCCCTGTTAACTACCTGCAGATACAGGGCTCTTTCTAATACAACATAACAATTAATCACCATTATCGGTTATTTTTTAAATAGCCGTTGCACCGCATCTTTATATTCACCGTTATCAGTGATTATATTTGAAATATCTCAAAGCCTGACTATAATCACCAGCTATGGTGATTATTAAAGCAGGAAGCCCCCTCCTATCATGGCTAAAAAAGTAACGGCTTCAGACATGCCTGATTCAGTATTTATCGAAAACGCCGAGGTATTAGGGCAGCTGATTAAAGCGAAGCGAACAGAATTTGGCATTAAATTGGCCGACTGTGCGGCGCTGTGTGGGATTGGCATTAACACCTTGTCACGTATTGAAAACGGCAACGCGAATTGCACTTTAGCTGCGGTATTCTCCGTGTTAAACGGCTTGGGCATTAAACTGACTTCAAAAGAGCTGGCGTCGGCAGCGACTTCCATCTCAGGTGAAAGGAAGTGGATTTGATGATGGCAAAAATCGACGCATACCAACTCAAGGTAACTTATGGTGATGATGTCATAGCCACCTTGGCACTGGATAACGCCACCAATTTATTAAAACTTAGCTATGCGCCGCAGTGGCAACAACAGGGTTTTGCCATTTCACCGCATTTGCCACTAAATAATCAGCATACACCGGAAGTTGCCTACAACTATCTTGATAACTCCCTACCGGACCCACTTAAAAGCACAGGCAGCCGATATTCCCTTTATCAAGGTATAGACGCATGATGGATCTGCTACAGGCCACCCAAACACAAATACTTTATATCGGTGTAATCATCCAGGCCGTATTTAGAGCCTTCGCGGCCGTAGCCCGATTGTTTAATGCCGCCAAAGGGCGCTGCGGCGTTGGACACTATACCCTCGTTAATACCCACCATACCAAACTGCAACGCTTGCGCTACACGAAACACCCGGCCGATATCACGGCTGTAAAAATAGGCCGCTAAGCCATATTCGGTATTATTGGCCAGCGCTATTGCTTCAGCTTCGGTATCAAACGCCATTAACGGCGCTACCGGGCCGAAGATTTCTTCACGGCTGATGGCCATATCCGCACTGACATCACTTAGTAAAGTCGGCTGAAAAAACTGCTTACCGGCGCTGTGGGTTTGACCGCCCAGTAGCACTTTAGCGCCATCGTCCAGCGCGCTTTGCAGCAGTTTTTCTACTTTTTCTACCGCTTTGCCATCAATTAATGGCCCAATTTGGCTATCGCTGTTTAAACCATCGCCTACCTTCAGCTGGGTAACAGCAATGGCAAGCTTATCGGCAAAGGCCTGATATACGCCGCGCTGCACCAAAATACGATTAGCACAAACACAAGTTTGGCCGGCATTGCGAAACTTGGCCGCCATCAGCCCCTGCACAGCGGCGTCTAAGTCGGCATCGTCGAATACGATAAAGGGCGCATTGCCGCCCAGTTCCATGGTTACCCGTTTTACGCTGTCGGCACATTGCTTTGCCAACTGTTTACCCACTGCGGTAGAACCGGTAAAGCTGAATTTAGCTACCTTAGTGTGCCCGGTAAATACCTCGCCAATGGCTTTGGCATCTGTGCCCACTACCACATTAAATACTCCGGCCGGAATACCGGCCTGGTGGGCTAATTCAGCCAGCGCCAGCGCGGATAACGGTGTCTGGTGTGCAGGTTTAACGACAAAGGTACAACCTGCTGCCAATGCAGCGGCGGCCTTACGTGCCAGCATAGCGTTGGGGAAGTTCCAGGGTGTTATCGCGGCCACTACCCCAACTGGCTGGCGCTGCACAATAATGCGTTTATCGTTGGAGGGTGCCGGTATGGTATCGCCGTATAAGCGTTTGGCTTCTTCGGCAAACCATTGTAAATAAGAAGCGCCATAGGCTATTTCGCCTTTGGCCTCGCTAAGCGGTTTGCCTTGTTCAAGCGTGAGTAGGCGGGCTAAATCGTCCTGATGCTGCATTACCAGCTGATACCAGCTTTGCAGCAGCTGCGCGCGCTCTGCAGCCGGTTTTGCTGCCCAGCCGGTAAAAGCACTGTTGGCTGCCAGCACGGCTTGTTCAGCCTCGTTGGCACCAGCAATAGCAACCTTAGCAAGTAACTGCTGGTTGGCCGGGTTAACCACTTCAAAAGTATCAGTATGCTGTAACCAACTACCGTTGATATAAGAGCTTTGTTTAATCAGGGTTTTATTGAGCTGTTGCATGTTCGGCTGCATAGTTCACTCCGCTAAGCTGAGAATATCAGTGAATGTTAGCATATTGAAGTGAACCGCAAATTAAACAAACGGCGGGCAAAGGCCCGCCGTTTAGTATCAGGCTGGTGGATCAGAACCGATACGCTAAGCCCAGAGATGCATTGCGGCCATTGATGGTGCGGGCACGGATAATGCCGTTGCCAGGCACAGAGCCTTCTTCGGCTTCTGTCAGGCCAATTTCATCAAACAGGTTGTTGATATTCAGCGACACTGTCAGGTTTTCAGCCAGATTGTAGCTGGCAAAGGCATTTACCTGAGTATAACCGCTGAATTTCAAATCGTTATTGTCCTGGGCATAGGCGGCAGTAGTGCCAATAATGCTGACACCAAACTGAGCTTGCTCAAAGAAGTAACGCGCCAGCAGGTTATAAACGAAGTCGGCCTGGCGCCGTGGTGTATTGCCTACCACTTCCGGGTTCAGTGCATCTTTGCTGATCTCGGCATCGGTCCAGGTAACAGAGCCACGCATATCAAAATCGCCGATGCGGTAGCTGCTTTCCAGCTCTATACCGTGCGCTTTGTAAGTGCGGTCGAAAAAGCGCTGGCTGGTAGCTTCAAAGTTTTGCTCTTCGGTTTCGGCAAAAAACAAGGTAGCAAACAGGTTTAAATTACCGTGCCGGCTTTTACTGCCCAGCTCATACTGGGTAACCTCATCTACGGCATCTTCTCTGGCAACGCTGCCATCGGCATTCACTTTACCAAATAATAAGCGGTCGGCATTGGCACGCCCACCTTTGCTGATGCGGCCAAACATAGCCCAGTCTTTATTAAACTGATAATTGGCACCGGCCGAGTAAGAATTATAGCCCCAGCTGTAGTTAACGATGCTGGCATTGGCTAAGTCGATACCCGATACGCTTTGCTTTACCTGGCTGATGACGCCATCACCGTTCATATCGCGGCTGCTTTGCACCGCACCGGCATAAGTGCCAGAGGCACTGCCGATATCGCGGCGGATACTGGCATCCAGCGACAAATCACCAAAAGCCCAGCTTACACCGGCATAAGGCGCTTTAATGCTGTAGTCGGTGTCGTAGTTGCGCTGGCAGCAGTTATCAAAAAACGGTACGCCATAGGCGGTAAGGCCCTGTTCGGAAAATGCCGTACCATCTGCAGCAGTAACATTTAGCAGCTCAGCATTACTGCCCTTTAATGCCATTAAATACGAGTTCCATAACCACGACATGCTGATGCTTTGATCAGCAATGTAGTAACCCAGGTTCACATCAACCTCGCCAAAGCGGCGCGACAACTTTAAGTCGTTAACGATAGAGCCAAAATCGTCTATTTCAATATCGAAGGTGTGAATGCGCATGGCGTTTTCTGCCGTGTAGGCTTCACCGGCATTAGGCCCTACAGCATAAGTTAAGTTGGCACCAGCACCGGCGATACTATCGGCAATGCCTTGTGCGTTGCCTACTTCTGCCGGAAACAGCGTATTAAAGTTACCGCTGACATCGTTAATACGGAAGCGGTTTTCCAGTGTCCAGCCTTCGGCCAGATCAAACACCGCTTCTGCGCCTACACTGCTAACTTTAGGGTTCATACCATCACGCAGATCACCGCGGGAGATTTGGTTAGCACCGTTTAAACGCACCGTCTGGGTTAAATATACCGATTGCAGTGTGTCAGAACCTGCGTTGTAACCGGGTATCGAACTGCCATCGGCATACATTGGCATCGGCATATAGCTGGTAGCTTTGTCGTTTAAATGCTTAACGTACAACCGCACATAGCCGGTATCGAATTCTTTGGTCAGGTTACCCTTTAACTGAAAGCCTTTTTCGCCCTGATAACCTGGGTCACGTACGCCTTCGCCCTGGCGGACAAAACCGCCCAGATGAAAGCGCATGTCGCTGCTGATATCGCCGCCGTAGTCAAAGTCGGTGCGGAAACTGTCGTAATCCAGCCCGGTAGTAAAGCCGATGCTGCCGCCGTTTTCTTCGCCGGTTTTACTGACAAAATTGATGATACCGCCCGGAGAATTACTGGCAGTGGTACTGGCCGAGCCGCCGCGGATCACATCCAGTCGTGCCAGGCTGGCATCAGCACGCAGAAAAATATCAGCATTCCCAAAGGCAATATCGCCAAACTGCATTACCGGCAAACCGTCTTCCTGAAGGGTAAGAAACTTAGCACCACCCGCCGCTACCGGTAAACCGCGCACGGCAATATTGGCATTACCTTCGCCGCCGCTGGCTTCACTGCGCACGCCCGGCAGCATGCGGAATATCTCGGCGGTGCTACGCGGCGTAGCCACGGCAATATCATCCAGCGTCAGGCTGCTAACCGACACACTGGACTGCATTACTGTTTGGTTACGCGACACTGCACCGGTAATGACGATACGCTCAAAGCCCAAACCGGCGGCTTCGCTATTTGCCTGTGCAGGTGCTTCGCCTGCACTTGCATTATCAACCTGTTGCGCCAGCAGCGATGTACTTGCCAGCGCCACACTTACCGCTGCAGCCACTAAAGCTGGTTTTAGTTTATTTTTTTGCATTGTCTATCTCCCGTGTTGAAATGGCTATCTGTATACCCGTCGTCTTTCAAAATGCACGGTTGTTGGCTACGCCCGTTCACCCCAATCACTTAGAATAGCTAAGCTCATGGGGATGCCCGGCCTTGCCGCCTACGTGCATGTCGAAATCCATTGGGTATATATTCCGATAGTCTTTTATATAATCTTAATCGTTTAAGCTTAGTTAACTGAAAAAGCCTGTTAGCTGGCCATTTGCTCTAACCGGGCTTTCGCTGGTTGTTTCAACCAGTTGTACAGCATGACAGCCGCTAACATGGCAGAAAACAGCGTGGCCAGATAAAATCCGGCAGTAACATCGTTAGCCCAATCACCCAGCACAGCCATTAACGCCGGGGCTACCGCCGCAGCCAACGCAGTAAAAGCCAGAATTAACCCTGCTACAGCACCATGCTGTTGTCGGGTAAAACAACTGATACCTTTAGAATTCAGCGTGGGGTAAATCATCGACATAAACAAACCAGACAGTGGCATCAGCCATACTGCAACGTCTTTACCGCCCAGCATACTGGCAGCAAAACAGACAAAAATGCACAACGTAAACACTGCCATCACGCTGCTCCAGCAAAAGCGGTTTAAAATAGCGGTGGCGAGAAAACGCCCCAGCGCACGCAGAATAAAAAATACTGTAATAGCTTGCGCGGCCAATAAGCTCCAGCGGCCATCGTAACCGGCCAGTAAGGTGGGTAACCAAACAAATATTGCTACTTCACAGCTAACATACAGCGCTATTGCCAGCGAAAAACCCAGTGCATAGCGATCTTTTAATAACAACATAGAACGGCGCAGTGATACCTGCTCTGCCACTGCCTGATACGGCGGATAAGGCAGCCGTGCCGACATTACCACTAACAGGGTGCATAACAAACCGGCCAGTAAATACAACGATGTCCAGTGAATAGAGGCGGCTATCATCAGGCCAACCAAGGCGGGGCCAACAATAGCACCAATAGCAAAGAAGCCTTCTACCGTGTTCATCGTTCGGGTATGGCTTTGGTTGTCAGGGCTGATATCGCCAATTAACGCCAGTGCAGCGGTTTTAAAAATACCAATTGCCAGGCCGCACAGGCCCATTAATAAGATAAAAAACAGTGCACTGTTACCAGCCATAAAGACATAGCAAGATACCGCATACAGGCTTAGGCCAACGATAATCAGCTTTTTGCGGCCCAGTTTGTCGGCCAGGCGGCCAAGGAATAAACCGGCCAGACCAATGGCCAACATGGGTACGTAGTGAAAGGCACTGGCCTGAAACATCGTTAACTGATATTCCGCCATCGCCTCCGGAATGATCACGCCCACCGCATCGGTGGTCATGGCAAAGACAAAAAACATCAGGTAGGTCATCCAGCGCACCTGGCGCTGCAAACCCACGGCGCGATCTAACGTCACAGCTGCCCCGACAGCCTGACGCTTCGCTTGCGTAGTAAGCATAGTGTTCCCCGTTTATATCACCTTTCACAGTGGGTGTAAGCGCACCGCTCTGCAAAGGCTTATTGGCACGATACACTTTGGCACCGGCACCCGCTTTTATTATTAACCGGGGGGTTGACAAAGTTGTCCGTTGGCTTAAAGCTATATCTTAATCGTTTAAGAAGCAAATTTTTTTTCAGGATATCTGCCATGAATCGTCAGTACAACGCTAACCAAATCCAGCTGATCACCTACATAGACCGGCTAAGCGGCGGAAAAATCAAAGATTTACATACTATGCTGCAAGGCCCGCTGGCTGGCTTGTTTGATGGCGTACACTTACTGCCGTTTTATCCGCCGATAGACGGCGAAGACGCCGGTTTTGACCCTACCGATCATACCGCAGTAGACAGCAGGCTGGGCGACTGGAACGACATCCGCACTTTAGCCCAAGACTACCCGCTAATGGCCGATATGATTGTTAACCATATGTCGGCGCAGTCACCGCAATTTACCGATGTACTGGAAAAGGGCGAAGCATCGCCTTACTGGCCGCTGTTTTTAACCCGTGACAAAGTGTTTGCTGCTGATGCCCCGGCAGAGCAGCTTGCTGCCGTATACCGGCCAAGGCCAACACCGTTTTTTACCGATATCGCTTTAAACGATGGCCGGAAAATTCCGTTTTGGACCACCTTTACCGCCAACCAGATTGATATTGATGTTAATTCAACTGCCGGTAAAGCCTATCTGCAGGCCATTTTAGATCGCTTTACTGAAAACGGTGTGAAATATATCCGCCTGGATGCCGCCGGTTACGCCATTAAAAAAGCCGGTACCCGCTGCTTTATGCTGCCGGAAACCTTCGAGTTTATTGCGGCGTTATCTGAACAAGCCAAAGCCCGCGGCATGGTGTGTCTGGTAGAAATACATGGCTACCACCAAACCCAGATTGAGATCGCCCGCCGCTGTGATCTGGTATACGACTTCGCCCTGCCGCCGCTGGTACTGCATACCTTATTCAACCGCAATGCCGATGCACTGAAGCACTGGCTGGATATCGCACCACGCAACTGCATAACGGTACTGGATACTCACGATGGCATTGGTATTGTTGACGCCGCCGATTATCAGGGCCAACCGGGCCTGCTCACCGATCCAGAATTAGACAGCCTGGTAGAAACCATTCATGCCAACAGCAAAGGCAGCTCAAAACTGGCTACCGGCAATGCCGCTAACAATGTTGACTTATATCAGGTGAACTGCAGCTTTTACGATGCGCTGGGCCAGAATGACCAACAATACTTGCTGGCCCGCGCCATTCAGCTGTTTTGCCCCGGCATTAGCCAAATTTACTACGCTGGTTTGCTGGCCATGCCAAACGATGTTGAACTGTTACAACAAAGCCGGGTAGGCCGCGATATTGGCCGGCCTTATTTAACAGCCGCCAAAGTAGAGCAAGCGTTGCAAAAGCCGGTGGTACAGGCTCTGTGCCAACTGATTAAATTGCGCCGCAGTATGCAGGCATTTAACGGTACATTTAGCCAGCAACTGACAGAGCAAACTTACCAGTTGCAGTGGCACTATCAGGGCCACTGCGCCAGTTTGCATATTCAGTTAGCCAGCTTAGACGCCACTGTACACTGGCAAGCGGCCGGTGAAGCCGCGCAAAGCCAGAGCCTGAATGCTTTGTACCAAAGCGTTTTATAGCTGAGGAGGGTTAACTAGCTGCTCTCACTCAGGCGCAGCTGGTAGGGTAACAATTGTGAGCTGTCGTCCGCACTTAAAAATGCCCGAACTGCAGCCTCGCCTTTAGCATCACTAAACTGCCACACCGACGTAAGCGTCGGGTGGTAGCGCTGTGTTTCTTCAATGCCATCAAAACCTACTACCCGGATATCCTTTGGAATGCTCAGCCCCAATTGCAGCGCTTCGCGCATTGCACTTAAGCCGATCAGGTCACTCATACACAGCAAAACTGTCGGCCTCGGGTTCATCGCCAACACGGCTTTGGCGGCCTCGCTGGCATAATCCTGATTGCTTTCCGGAATATGCCACAAATAACCTGTAGCCAATGTTAAGCCGTGCTGCTGCATTGCCCTTTGGTAACCGTCTAAGCGGCGGTGCGCTATAGAGCTTTGGTTATCCCACATTGGCGTATCCCCCACGGGCCGGCTGGTAATAGCATCAATTAAACGTAAGCCCAGTACGGCAACTATATCATTGCCCCGCAGCACAGCCATGGCGCTGTCAAAAGCAGCTTGCTCGTTGTCAATATTTACCGACGGGCGGCCGGGTAAGTCAAAATCGACAGTCAGTACCCGCTTATGTGATCGACGTAACTGCTCAATTAAAGCGGTATTACGTGGTGCACCATAACAAATAAAACCATCGACAAAATCGCTGATCGCCTCCAGATTAGTGGCCTGGCCGGAAAACAGCAGCAAATGCAGCTGATGGCGCTCCAGCTCGCGGCTCACTCCCTGCAAAAACTGGCTGGCTACCGGATCGCTCACCATGTATTCCAACGAGTCAGACAAAATCACTGCCACTATGCCGGAACTGCCGGTACGTAACGACTGTGCCGCCTTATTCGGGCCTAAATAGCCCAGCTCATTACAGGCGGCGAGTATTTTCTCCCGTAGCGCCACGGAAAGCTGATCCGGCCGGTTAAAAGCATTAGAGATCGTCGCAGTAGAAACACCTAAGGTTTTGGCGACCCTTTTCAGGGTTAGTTTCGTTGTCATTGTTGTTATTTTTGCTATCATCTTAATTGATTAAGTTATATGATTTTGCGTTAATTGCGATGTTTTACGGCTATCCTTTGCCCACCACAAACCCGACCACTTAACATAACAGGATTACCCTATGCTTGCAGTAATTGGAGAGAATGTAGTCGATATAATGCCAGCAGAACACGGTATGTACCGGCCATATCTTGGTGGCTCCCCATTTAACGTGGTAATAGGCGCTGCCCGCCGGGCTATCAACGTCTGTTATATATCTCCGTTATCGCAAGACCATTTTGGCCAGCAGTTTGCCCGTTACCTAACCGACAACGGCGCCCGCTATGGTCTGCCGTTTTTCAGCAGTGCACCGTCTTCACTGGCCATGGTCAGTGTCGATGCTCAGCAACAGCCTCAGTATAGCCTGTATCGCAACGGCATTGCTGACCGGGCTGTCAGTGCAGAACAACAAATTGCTGCTTTACCAGGCAACTGCAAACTGTTACACCTGGGATCGCTGGCGCTGGAGCCACAAGACGCACCGCGTATCCGCATGGTGTTACAAGCGGCTGCGGCGCAGCATATTTTAATCAGCGTTGATATTAATGTGCGGCTTAATGCCGTATCAGATATTACCGCCTACCGGGCTTTTTTGTCTGAAGTTACTGCACAAAGCCAGTTTATTAAAGCCAGTGATGAAGATTTGCAACTGTTGTATCCCACACTTAGCACCAGCGATGCCCTTGCCGCCTTGCGTGCCACTGCCCCCACTGCTTTAGTAGCACTAACTGAAGGCGACAAAGGCGCTACGCTGTACTGGCAACAGCACCGGATCAGCCTGCCGGTTATTCCGGCCACGCCTTTTGTTGATACCGTAGGCGCCGGTGACACCTTCTGGGCTAATTTGCTGGCATCGTTGCTACAACTGGGCCTGCCAACAGCAGAGCAAATCAGCACCGCTCAGTTAACCCAGTGCCTGCAACAGGCCATGCTTGCTGCCAGTTTAAATATCACCCGTCAGGGCTGTAACCCACCAGATAGCGCTGAACTTGCTGCGGCATTATTGCAGTTACACACCGCTATGCAATAGCAAAGTCAGAACCCATGTATGGGCAACACCGATACATTCTGCTGTTATGACGACTGTATACCCACAGCTAATACGGATTAATGTCATTATTGTCCTGAGTCATCAGCTGCATTAGCTTTGGGTGTACAAACAATTTTTCCTTACCTGCGGAAAGCTCTTTCAGCACACCCACTTCGACCAACTGCTTTAAATAAACTGACGCTGTTTGTCGCCGTGCAATCCCGCTGTCGACCAAAGTACTGATACGACAGTAAGGTTGCTCAAAAATCAGTTGTACGAGCTCATAACTATATATTTTAGGCAACTGCTGCCGAATATAGCTTGTAGTCAGTTCAAGCAGAATCTTAACAGCAGCAATTTTACCGCAAGTCCAAATCGCCGTTTGCTCTACACCCCGCAACATAAAAAGCAGCCATTCTTCCCAGTTTTGCTCACTTGTTACCTGGTTCAGCAGCCGGTAGTAATCCTGCTTATTCTGCACAATGTAACGGCTTAAATATAAAATTGGTAATGTCAGCAAGTTCTGTTGTAACAAATATAAGACGTTTAAAATGCGCCCGGTTCGACCATTGCCGTCATAAAACGGGTGAATGGCTTCAAACTGATAATGACCAACAGCCATTTTGATCAGAGGATCAATATCGTCCTCTGCATGTAAAAACTGCTCCCAATTCTTGAGTAGATCACGAATGGTATTCTCTCCGGCTGGCGGCGTATAGATAATCTCACCTGTGGCTTGGTTAGCAATAACAGTGCCCGGCATTTTGCGAATATCCATCTGGCTGTGCTTTAGAGTACTGCATACTTCAATAGCGGTGGCGCTACATAAAGGTTTGTTTTTAAGCTGAATATAACCCTGATACAGCGCAGTTCTGTAGCGCAGAGCTTCTTTTGTTGCCATATCAGCCCCTGCGTCCTCTTGTGCATACTGAAACAATCGGTCAGTGGTGGTAACGATATTTTCAATTTCAGAACTGTCTTTTGCTTCCAGCAGAGGGAGTAAGTTGACTAACATACCTTGGTTTGGTAACAACGCTCCTGCCTGTTTTAATTCAGCAAGCGCAGCACGGGCAGGAATACACGCCTTTAATACCACCTTGGTTTCTATAAGCCCAACTGCGGGAGGTAAAAGAGGCAAGTGATTATGTGGCTGATCGGCTTTCCAAGTCATGTTCAAATACCCGGCAACTTTCGACATATACTGTATATCTTGCAGTTTATGTCGAGGCTATCGACATAACAAGATTTTATGTCGATACTTTCTTTATTTTTCGACACATCAGCAGTTGGACTATTTGACTGCGCCAGCGCAAACTTAAAGCTTCCAACCTGGATTACTGCCACTGATTTGCATACTACAAACCACTGCTACGTGCGACGCGCCTTGCTATGGCTTGTTGCAATAATGCCGGATTGGCACACAGCAGTGTAAATTGCTGTTTGGCACGGGTAATGCCGGTGTACAGCAACTCACGGCTAAGCAAGGGGCTGTTATCAGGTGGCAGCACTAAACAGCAGTGGTTAAACTCCGAGCCCTGCGATTTATGCACCGTAATAGCAAAGGCGGTATCTACTTCAGTTAAACGGCTTGGCAGTACCCACTTTAAGCTGCCATCGGCCAGTTGAAACACTACCCGTAACTGGTTGCTTTGTGGGTCTTGCAGCGTAATGCCAATATCGCCGTTCATTAAGCCTAAGCTGTAGTTATTGCGCTGCATCATTACCGGCCGGCCGGCGTACCAGTGCTGGCGTGCATCAATTAGGCCTGCACTGCTGAGCCAGGCAGCAATCTGCTGGTTTAGCCCTTCTACGCCCCAATCACCGCTGCGCAGGGCACACAGCAGCTGAAAACGGCTGTAGCCGCCAAGTACCGCAGCAGCCCACTGCTCACGATCAGCTTGTGGTTGCTGCATCAGTTGCAGGTAGTGGCGGTAACCGGCCACCACGGTGGTTTTTATTGCCACGGGCGAATCTGCGGCTAACAGTTCAATATCCGTAAACTGCGTAAATAATGCCGTGGCACTGCTGTCGCCACGATTAACCGCAGCAGCCAATTGACCGATACCGGAATCAGCAGCAAAACGGTGGCTATGGCGCAGCATAACCGTCGCCTGATTCAGCACACTGCCGTCGCCCTGCCAGCTTTTCAGGGGAACACGACTAAAAGGCGTAAGTAAAGCTAAGGTATCGTTGCTGTAACCGCCAAGATCGGCACCCCGGCATAAATCACCCAATACTGAACCTGCCTCCACCGACGATAACTGATCTTTGTCGCCCAGCAACACCAGTTGCGCTTGCTCTGGCAAAGCAGCCAGCAGCGCTGCCATCATTTCTAAATCGACCATTGAGGCTTCATCTACCACCAGCACGTCCAGTTGCAGCGGGTTGTCGCTGTCGTGTTTAAAACTACGCCGGTTGGGTAGTGCACCCAGTAAGCGGTGCAAGGTGGTGACTTCGGTCGGGATACGCTGTAGCAGCTCAGGTGATAGTTGCTCAGAAAGCTTAGCCAGTGCGCCACTGATAGACTCGGTTAAGCGCACAGCGGCCTTACCGGTTGGCGCGGCCAGTTTTATCGTTAGCTCACGCTGTTGGTTAAGATCAGCCCCTTGCTGCAACAGCACCAGCAGTTTTACTACGGTGGTGGTTTTACCCGTGCCGGGGCCGCCGGTAATAATGGCAAAGCGGCGTTGCAATGCCATAGCGCAGGCCAGCTTTTGCCAGTCTGGCTCAGTGTGAGAGGTTGGCGGGAATAACCCATTAAGTTGAGCACCAATAGCCGCTTCCAGTGGCAGCACAGCGTCCACGCGCTGGCTTATTTGCTGTTTTACCAGTTGCTCGGCCTGATATAGCCGGTTTAAATATAAACGCTCATCGGCCAATACCAAAGGCGCGCCGCCCTCACCTTGCAGCCAGGCACTTTGGCTCAGTGCACTGCGGTAATCCTGCAATGTTAAGCCCTGCAAAATGGCCGAAGGCCTGTCGATAAAGCGTTGTAAAAACTGATTTTGTGGCGGCAAACTGAGCAAGCCGTCCGGATCGTTCAGGAGATCCTGTAGCAAAATGCAGCTGTGGCCACGGCCATACTGATGGCACAACAAGGCGCTAAGCAGCCACACCAGCGGGTTAGGCTCGGCCGCCAACTGGTGCAGGGTTTGCGGCAACTGCGCATCTAAGGCGCGCAGCCAGCGCCGCTCTGTCCAGCGTTGCAGCAGTGCCTGCATCTGGCATAAATCCGTCAGAACGCTGTTAGTCGTGGTACTTGGCGCGGAGAATAAATCAAACTGCATTGTCAGCCTCCGCCGCTACCGGCTCACCGGCAAATAAGGCGTCTAACTGCAGCAGCAGCCTGATGTCGGCATTTAGCAGCAGTTGTCCCCTCTCTGGTGCGCGGATAAACCAGTACAACGCACCACCAATATATTGCTCCGGTGCCTGCAGGTAGCCGGGCTGGCGCAGCTTTAACAACCGGTGCAACGCCAGTAAATACAGCGCGGCCTGCACATCATAACGTTTATCCAGCACCACCTGCTGCATGGCTTCCGGGCTGTAATCAACATCAGCCGGGCCTAACCAGTTCGATTTATAGTCCAGCACCCAATAGCGGCCATCTGCGCCTTGTAAGGTTAAGTCGATAAAGCCTTTGAGCATTCCGTTTAGCATATCGGGCAACAGCGGCGGGCGGGCCATACCCGGCAAGATGGCGCGGGTGATAAGCACATCCAGTGCCAGCACATTAACCGCACAGCTTTGCAGCCAGAACTCCAGCTCGGCGCGCACCTTATGCAACTGCGCCAGGTTAAGCCCAACACCCTGCAGCGGGGCGTGCAGCATTTGCGTTAACCAGTGTTGCAACACACTTTGCCACTGCAGCCAATTGTGCTGCGTTAGCCTGTGCTGCAATAACTGGCCGGTAAACACACTATCGCAGGCGGCAAAGCCCTGCTGCTGGGCATCCTCCAGCAACTGGTGCAAAAAAGTACCCGGCACAGCACCACGCGGAAAATCGTGTATTGATAACTGTTGCTCGCTGTGGGCAAGCGGCTCACTGGCTTCTTCCTGCAACAGTGCATCCAGCGCGGTATCGGCGGCCAGTGCAGCGCCATTTGTTCCATTTACCGGCTTATTACCGGTACGTAGTGCCGAATAGCTGGCTATCCACCAGTGTTCACGCTTTAACGGCGCGCTAAGTTTAAGCGCGGCTGTTGGCTGCGTTAGCTGAGCATCAGGCATAAATTTACAAAAATGCGGCAATGGCTGTTGCTGCCACGGCAATGCTGCCAAAGCAGTTTGCAGATCGCTAAGGGCTGGGTCTTCGGGCACACCAAGCAAATAGCCTATGGCACTTTGCGACAATTTGCTTTTTTTCGCTGCGCCCTCACTAAACAGGGCCAACCCCAACCAACAGGCATAAACCGGCCGTGTTAATGCGACATATAACAGGCGAATGTCTTCGAGTAAGCGCTCATGTTCGGCGCAAGCCAGCGCGGTATCGTCCGGGGTTAAGTCCAGCACCATCTGGCTGCCGTTGAAATAGCGCTGTGGCTGGCCTTTTTTCACATTTTTAAAGCCACAGATAAAAGGCAGAAATACCAGGCTGTATTGCAGGCCCTTACTTTTATGAATAGTGACTACCTGCACCAGTTGTTGATCACTTTCCAGCCGCAGTTGCTGCTCATCAGCACTTTTCGGGTTGTCCAGCTGTTCTGCCAGCCAGCGTAGCAAGCCGCTTTCACCATCACGCTGCTGGCTTTCATTTTGTAACAACTCTGCCAAATGCAATACATTGGTTAAGCGCCGTTCGCCCTGTTCCAGCGCCAGCCATTTCGCCGGTAAAGCAAAATAATGCAGCCAGGCTGTTAACATGGCCAGCACGCCTTTAACACGCCAGATCTGGCGAAACTCACGCACCTGCTCAGTAAGCTGTTCCCAGGCCTGTTCATCATTCAGCCAATAGTGCAACTGCGCATCGCTGTTATTGGCCAGCGGCAACGCCAGTGCGGCACGTAGCAGACTTTCATCTTCGGGTTGCTGGCAAGCCTGCAGCCAGCTAAGCACGGCTGTTGCTTCCTGGCTTTGGAAAATTGATTCGTTATCAGATAAATACACCGAGCGCACATTGCGTGCGCTTAGCTCGCGTCGTACCAGAGCCGCTTCGTTGCGATCGCGCACTAAAATGGCAATATCAGCAGGTTGCAGCGGCTTAAGTGTGCCGCCAGTGGCAAAACCTGCCTTGCCACGCTGCGCCTGCAACAACAATGCGGCCACTTCATCGGCACAGGCGTTAGCCATTAAGCTTTGGTAACCGCCTTTTTTCAGCTGCGCCGGATCGATGTCGCTTAACCAGTAATTTAGCGCCGCAACAGTATTACCGTCACGCTCTGGCTGCTCAGTTTTGCCTTTGGCCTTAACCGGTAAAAATGGTAGCGCTGTGATGTCAGCGGCACCAAAGCCAAAGGCACCACGTTGCTGCTCTGCACGGGCGAACAGTTGGTTAACACTGTCTACCAGGGCACCGGTAGAACGAAAGTTAGTGCTCAGGCTGTAATGGCGCCCGGCCGTTAAGCTGCGGGCATTCAGGTAAGTGTGTAAATCGGCACCGCGAAAGCTGTAAATCGCCTGCTTGGGATCGCCAACCATAATAAGCCCGGTATCAGTGCTTTGCACATCGGGGTAAATGGCGCGGAAAATAGCAAATTGCAGCGGATCAGTGTCCTGAAACTCATCTACCATGGCAAACGGATACTGGGCCCGGATACGGGCAGCTAATACCTCACCAGCCCCGCCTTGCAAAGCGTGATACAACTGCAGCAGTAAGTCGTTAAAATCCAGCTCGCCACGCTGGCGTTTATGCCGGTTAAACTCAGCGGCCAGCCACAGGGCGGCATGATGGCGCACACTTAATGCCAGTTCGGGTTTGGCATCCAGCAAGGTTGCGGTGCGCTCAAATAAGTCAAATAACGGATGGCTAACCAGCGGCTGGCCTTTTTTTTGCGCGCCAGCCAGCTTAGCGCCGCTGAATTTTTGTACCATGGCAGCAAAACCGGCGTCACGGTTATTCAGCAGTGCCTGCTCTGCCAGCATGGCCTGCCACCATTGCCGCTCGGCGCTCCAGCTGGCGGCGCGGTATTTAGTGCCGTTTAACCAACCATTAGTGTAGGCATCATCTAGCAGTTGCAGTGCATCCGGGCTTAGCGCCTGCTGCAGTTGGGTACAGTGGCTATCTAGTTGTTCCTGCCACTGCAGTAACGGCTGAGCTGCCTGCTGCGGGCTTAATGGCGCTGGCAGCGGTGCACCGGCAGCATTGAAGCGTAAGTTAACTGCATCGGCCTGCAACCAGGGCCTTACGTCGTCCAGTAATCCTTGTGGCGCTTTGGCAACATTACCCAGTTCGTGCAGTATGGCAGCATCGGTTAGCGGGTACAGAAAGCGGCGCCAGTAGTCACAGGCCAGAGTGTGCAGCAGTTGTTGGTTGTCATCACTCAGTGTTTCGCCAAAGCTCATGCCGGAATCAAAAGCATGTTCGGCCAGCATACGCTGGCACCAGCCATGAATGGTAAAAATAGCCGCTTCGTCCATCCATTCGGCAGCGCTGCTTAAACGCGAGGCGCAGGCGGCAAACTGCTGTGGCTGATACTCTGCCAGTAAAGCGGTGAGAAACTGATCTTCAGCACCACCGCTACGAAATGCTGCTGCGGCTTCTACCAGGCGGCTGCGGATCCTGTCGCGCAGTTCAGCCGTGGCAGCACGGGTAAAGGTAACCACTAATATTTCCGGCGGTAGCAGCGGGCGGCTAAAGCCTGCGCCTGCCCTTGCATTAGCAGTAGCGTTACCGCCCTGTGGCTCTGCCTTGTCATGCCCCAGCACCAAACGCAGGTACAGTGCCGCCAGGGTGTAGGTTTTACCGGTACCGGCGCTGGCCTCAATTAAACGGCTGCCGCTTAGCGGAAAGCTCAGTGCATCTAAGGCTTGTACATCGCTCATGCGTTGGCCTCCTTGCTAGCATGTTCTGCCAGCGGGGTTTGCAACAACGGGCCATACAGCTTTTGCGCCCAGTCGGCAAAACCGGCCTGCAGTAAGCTGGCAAAATCCGGGTAATAACGCTGCAGCTCAGGCGCGCTTTCTACTTCACCGGCAAAGTTATAGCCGCCTTCAAACAGCTCACGGCATTTAGCTTCGTCCTGCGTTTGCAAAAAGCACAACGCAGTTTTCGGCATGACCGGCAAGGGTTGCTTTAAGCCCTGCTGCCAGTATTGCACCAGTGCAGTTAGCTGTGTGCCAGCCTGTTGCTGCTGATGTGGTAATAGCTGCACAGCGTCGTCCAGGCCGAACTGCCAGGTGCTTAGTGCCTCACCCTGCGCATTGGCGGCCAGCTGCTGCAACCAGGCGCTACGCAGAGTATGCCAGCGCAGCTCGCCCTTATTGCGGATAGCTGTTGGCCTGAGCAACAACAATGCCTGTTGCCCGGCCGGGCTTTGGTAAACATTCGTTAAGCTGTCTTGCAGCACGATACCAGCCGGGTTTAGTGCCAACCTGAGTGGTGTTCCACGGCGCTGCCAGTCGATACCGGCGGCGCGGTAACGGGCAAACACCACTTTGGCCTCGCGGCCAATCGCCGCACCGCTAAGCTTGCCAAACAGTGCCAGCGGCAACTTAGCCTCATACGCCAGTTGGGCAATAGCGGCATCGACATCCAGTTCCGGCTCTTTCAGTAGCTGCTGCAGCAACTGCTGTTTTAGCTGATATAACTCCAGCGCATTGAGTACAAAGGGTTCTGCATCATCGCTTGCCAGTTCGCTGTGGTAAAAACGGGTTTTAAAGCGCTGCTGCAAATAGTGCCGGCAGGGGTTAGCTAAAAAGTCGTCCAGCAGGCGCAAACTTAATAATGGCAGCTCGTCACTGTGGCTGGGCACAGTAATAACAGCCGGTGCCGCCTGGTGCGCAGCTTGCCACTCATATGCATAGGTGGCATAGTTACCGTTAAAATACTGCTGCGAAAAAGGCTGCAGCGGATAGCTACGCAGCAGCGCCTGTGACACTTTCTGCGCCGACGGATGCCGCCAGCCACTATCGAGCAGATCCATCAGTTGGCTTAATAACACGCTGGGCGGTAGTTCGCTGTTATTACGGATATCGCGCCCTACCCAGCTTAGATACAGGCTTTCGCGGGCGCTGAGCAGCGCTTCTAAAAACAGGTAACGGTCATCGTCACGGCGCGAACGATCGCCGGGGCGGTAATCTGCCGCCATTAAGTCAAAATCGTCGCGCATGCGTGAGCGCGGATAATCGCCGTCGTTCAGCCCCAGCAAGTAAATGCGTTTAAACGGAATAGCCCGCATCGGCATTAAGGTAGAAAAGGTCAGGCTGCCGGCTAAAAAACGCTGGCTTAAGCCGCTGCTGCCAGCTTGCTCCAGCCAGGCTTCACGCAGCACGGCCAGCTGAATATCGCCGGTAAAATCGCCACTTTGCGCGGCACTGACCAGTTGCGCTATGCCCTGGGTAAGCCGGGCGTAAATAAGCTGATCCTGCTCATCAGCAAAATCAAACAGGCTGTTTAGCAGGCCGTCGTCACTGAGCAGCAGTTGCTGCCAGTCATTCAGGTTGCGCCCGCTGTTATGGCTAAGCAGTACATGCCAGCGTTTTAGCTGCTGAATAAACTGCAGCAGCGGCCCCAGCTCAGCTGCCGCCAAACCGGCCACTTCGGCATAGGGGGCGCGGCCCTGCCACAATGGGACATCGCCGATGGCAAAACCCAGCAGCATACGCTCTATGGCAAACATCCAGCTGTAACTGTGGCCGGGTGTGGCTAAATCGAGGCTGGCGCGCTGCTCCGTATCCAGCCCCCAGCGCACACCGGCTTCGCTAAGCCACAGCCGCAATTGCGGCAATGCCTCGCTGTTGATGCCAAAGCGGCGCTGAATGGCCGGCACGTCCAGCAGATCGCATATTTCGGTCAGGGTAAAACGCTGGTTAGGTAAGTCGAGCAGGTATTCCAGCGCCAGCATTAACGGCTGGCTGCCGCGCAGGCTCTGATCGGCCAGGGTATAGGGTAAAAAACGCACATCGTCATGTATCAGGCGGCCAAACACCGCATGCACATGGCTTTGGTACTGGCTGATATCCGGCGTCATAATGATCACATCGCGCGGCTTAAGTGTTGGGTCGGCGGCAAAAGCAGCGATCAGATTGTCCTGCAAAATTTCGACTTCACGCTGGCGGCTATGGGCAATATGAAAACTGATGCTGGTGTCGCCAGCAGCCAGTTGCCGTGGCTGCTGCGGTGTGGGGTTAAGCTCAAGCATATCCTGTTGCAATTGCGCCAAAACCGGCAGTACGCTGATATCGGCCACTGGTTCTGAGAATAAATCTATCCGGCCATTAAACCAGTGCTGATAACGCTCGCTATGATCAAACGCATCCAGCAGGCTGATGTAATCACGCCCCTGTTTACCCAGGCTGGCCAGCAACACAGGCGCGTGCAGGTACAAGGCATCAATGTCCAGCACCGGCGGTAAACCCGGTTTACGGCCATGGCGTTTTTGCGCTGCGCGCATTTCATCTTTAGCCTGGCTGATATCGCCCCAAAAATGCCGGCACGGGTTCAGCACCGTTAGCAGCACCTGGCGCTGCGCACCCAGCGCGGCCAGCAACTCCACCGTTTGCTGTGGCAGCGAAGACACACCAAATACCACGATGCGATCGGGCAGTAAATCGGGCCGTTGCAGCTTACCCTGTTGCAGCGCTTCCAGCGCCATGCTGTGTACATCGGCCCGGCTGGAAAACGCCAGATCGCCCACTACTGTTGCCAGTTGGCTTTGCAGCAAACGCCACAATGCCGGTTGCCACAGCTGATCGGGCGGCACCTGCTGTTTTTTGCTGTTGGGTAACAGGTTAGTGCCACTGCGCCAGCTTTGCAGCCAGTCGGCGCGGTACACCTGATATTGGTCAAATAAATCGGCCAGCCGCAGCGCCAACTGGTAGCTTTTACGGCCGTCACTGTCATCCTGTAAATACCGCTTTAGTGGTGTATATACCTCATCGGTTAACTGCGGTAGCAAGCCAAGTAAACGCCAGCTTAAGTTAATTTTGTCATACGGCAGGCTTTTCGGGATCGTGTCGCCCAGTACAGCGCGGTATAGCTGCCAGACAAATTGATTAGGCAGTTCAACCTGCAAACCAGCGGCAATACCGGGGTGGCCGTTGGCAGTTTCAGCCAGCGCCATTTTCAGCCACTGCGCTATACCGTTACTTTGTACCAGAATTTCTTCTGTGCCCAGCACCGGCACCGGATGTGCGCTTAACCACTGCACCAATAACTCGCGCAGTGTTTCCAGCTGATTGGCGTGGATCACAACAAAACCAGGCTCTGGCATGCACTTTCTCTGCTAAAACAATATGCTGGCAGATTAGCACAGCGGCCCGGTTTTGAGAATGTAGCGTTATCGCGGCAATCTATCGATGGCCTGCTATCCGAAGCCTGCAAATTTTGCATCCGCCTGCATCTGGCATTAGTATTGGCCGATGATACCCGCCAAATAGTGCGGCCCTGCGGAGACAACATGCATTTAACAGCCAAATCACGCAAAACCCTAGTTATTATTTTAGTTCTCGTTTGTGTTGGCTGTGCCGCCCTGGCCAGCCGGGAATTAGATGCACAATATGGTAAGGCTGCAGTCACTAACCGCGCAGCACCTGCCGGTGACGATCTGCTCAGTGATCATTACAACAAGCATGTTAAGCCGGTTATTGAGGCGCGCTGTGTAGTGTGTCATGCCTGTTATGACTCACCCTGCCAGTTGAATATGGCTTCCGCTGATGGCATAGAGCGCGGCGCGCACAAAGAAAAAGTGTATGATGGCGCACGGCTGCTGGCTGCCACGCCAAACCGTTTATTTACCGACGCTTTTGGCAGCGATGCCTGGCGTGAGCGTGGCTTTTTTCCGGTGCTGAATGAGCGCCAACAAAGCCAGCAGGCCAATACACAGGCCTCGGTATTGGCACGCACGTTGTTATTAAAACAACAATACCCGCTGCCGCCGGGTGACATATTACCCAAACCCTTTGATTTCAGCCTAGATCGCAACCAAAGCTGCCCCACTATTGAAGAATTTGATCACTACGCCCAAAACCAGCCTTATGCCGGTATGCCCTACGGCTTGCCGGGTTTAAGCACGGCAGAACACAATGCTTTACTTGACTGGCTAAAACACGGCGCCGCTATGCCGCAGGCCAGCACTCTGCCAGACGCCGAACTGGCCGAAGTAGCCAGGCTGGAGCAATGGCTTAACGCCGACAACCTGAAGATGCAACTTAGTGCCCGTTATATTTACGAGCATTTATTTACCTCGCAGTTGTATTTCAGTGCATTGCATGCAGCAGAGCATACTCCACAGTTCTATAACCTGGTGCGCTCAAAAACCCCGCCCGGCAAGCCGGTTGATGTTATCGCCAGCCGCCGGCCTTTTGATGATCCGGGCGTAAGCCGGGTGTATTACCGGCTGCAACCGGTTCACGCTACTATTGTGAACAAAACCCATCAGCCTTATGACATTAACGCTGATTTACTGGCCAAATGGCAGCAATGGTTTGTTGACGCCG
The DNA here is from genome assembly GCF_024809855.1 of Rheinheimera pacifica. Lineage (GTDB taxonomy): Bacteria > Pseudomonadota > Gammaproteobacteria > Enterobacterales > Alteromonadaceae > Alishewanella > Alishewanella pacifica_A. The sequence goes on along the minus strand of NZ_JANUEM010000009.1, from coordinate 124,609 downwards.
ACTATCAGGTGAGTGAATTACCGGGTTACCAGCCAGAGGTAGCCGCCAACCCGCTTACTGCTTTTGTGCAGTTGCCGGTTAATGCACGCTACCGTTTTATGCTGGAGCGGGCAGAAAACACCATTATGGGCTATATCAAAGGCCCGGTATGCCGTGGCCAGGTAGCGTTAAATGTTATTAACGACCACTTTTGGGTATATTTTGTAACACCTGAAATGGCCAGTGCGGCTGAAGTTGAAGCGTTTTATCTGTCACAGCAGGATAATTTGCGTTTACCGGCCGAAAAAGAAAGCACCGCCGCAGCGCTAAGCTGGGTGGCATTTGCCAAGCGTCAGGGTAATTACTTACGCGCCCGCAGCGATTTTCTAAACAGCGCTTTTAAAGATGGCAAGCACCTGACTACCAGCGGTATCTGGGATGGCGATGGTAGTAACCATAATGCCAGCCTGACTGTATTCCGCCACTTTGATAACGCTACCGTAGTAAAAGGCCTGCAGGGCCAGGCACCGAAAACCGCCTGGGTAATAGATTACGCCCTGCTGGAGCGTATTCACTATCTGCTGGTGGCCGGTTTTGACGTATACGGTAATTATGGCCATCAGTTAATGACACGGCTGTATATGGACTTTTTGCGCATGGAGGGCGAGTCTAACTTTCTCGCCCTGCTGCCACCCGATACACGGCGGCATGAATTTAAGGACTGGTATCAGAAATCCGGCACTGAGCTGACTACATTTATTGAAGGTGATATCAATCCTTTCCACCAGCCAAGCGGCATCAGCTACAGCACCGACAACCCTAAAGCGGAGCTATACCAATTATTGCAACAGCATTTAGCCAAGGTACAACCGCAACGTTATCAGCCACTTAACAGCAAGCTGGCAGCCAACAGCCGGGCCTTGCTGGCACAACTGGGTAAAATCAGTGGCCACGGCGCAGCCATTTTGCCCGAATTAACCATGATCATGCTCGAACCGGAAAATGGCTCTACACCTGAGCTGTTTACCTTGATCCGTAACAGCGCGCATTACAACGTAAACAGCCTGTTTGCCGAAGAGCAAAACCGTAACCCGGCGCAGGATAATATGACCTTAGTATACGGCCTGCTGGGCAGTTACCCGAATGCGTTCTGGCGGGTAAAAGAAGCCGATTTAGCCAAACTGGTAGCACAGGCAGAGCAGGTAAACAGCGAGCAGGATTACGCCAAATTGATGGATAACTTTGGCGTGCGGCGCACCGCTGCCGATTTTTGGGCCTTTAGTGATAAGGTGAACCAACTGTTTATGCACCAGCATCCGGTAGACAGCGGCTGGCTGGACTACAACCGGCTGGAAAACAGATAGCCGGTTGAGCAAATAAAAAAGGTAGTTAACCCAGCATCAGATAACGATGCGCCGCCGCACCGGCTTTAACCCCGGCAGCGGCGGCCAGCATGCCATTGTGCATCGGGCTTGCCATATCACCGGCGGCAAATAAACCGGCTACCGAGCTTAGCTGCATGGCATCGGTTTTAATGTAAGCGCCAACCGGCCCCTGCTCCAGCTCACAGCCCAGCTGCTGCGCCAGCGTATGGCCAAAAGCGGTTTTCGGTGCCACATACACTACCTGCGCCGGCACACGGCGGCCATCTGCCAGCAGCATATAACTGATATCCATACCTTCACCTTCTACTGCCGTTACCGCAGTATGTTCAAGCGTTACGCCACGGCGTTTAAGCAAAGCCAGTTGCTCAGTATCGGGCATAAACTTACCCTGGCTAAAATAGGTTACCGGGCCCCAGTCAGGCAAAATAGCCGCCTGATGTATCGATGCCTCGCCGGTGGCGATAACAGCAATAGGCTGCTGGCGAAACTCATAACCGTGGCAGTACGGGCAATGAATAACCGACTTGCCCCAACGCGGTGCCAAACCCGGGATATCCGGTAAGGTGTCGGTAAGACCGGTGGCCAGAATTAACGCTTTGCTCTGATATTGCTGCTCAGTTTCATCCTTAATACAAAAGCTGCCGTCAGCCAGCTTTTGCGCACTGCTAACCCGGCTTTGCCGGAACTGCACTGTTGGGTAGGCCATAAGTTGTTGCCAGGCGCGGCCGCGCAACTCGCCGGGCTCTGCGCCATCGGCAGCAAAAAAACCATGCGATTGCGCCGCAAAACGGTTACGCGGTTCACCAGCATCTACCAGCAGTACGCGGCGCTGACCGCGTGCTAACTGCATTGCTGCCGAAAGCCCGGCAAAGCTGCCGCCTATTACTATTGCGTCCCATATCATTTGAGTACCTCTCTGTTAAATATAAATAGCTTTAGCCGCCACATTAAGAAACATCATAAGTTACATAAAAACCAAAAACAACTCTTGTAACATAATAAGTATCTTAAAACTGCGGTAGAATAGCTGCCAATACAGCGCTTAAAGAGTCACTAATGAGAAAAGACAGCCGTTTATCACGCATGCTGCACGTACTGGTGCATTTGCATCAGTTGCAACAAGCCGTTACGTCAGATCAACTGGCGCTAATGCTGCACACCAATCCGGTAGTAGTGCGCCGCACTATGTCGTTGCTGCGCGAGCAAGGCTACGTTAGCGCGGTAAAAGGCCATGGCGGTGGCTGGACCTTAGCCAAACCACTGCACGAAATCACATTACTGGATATTCACCGCTCGCTAAGTGAAAGCTCGTTATTTACCATAGGCTTAACCGACGAACACAATAACTGCCCGATAGAGAAAGCGGTGAATCTGGCCATTGATGATGTATTACAGGAAGCAGAAGCGCTGGTACTGCAACGCTTCGGCGAGGTAACGCTGGATAAACTGGCCGCAGGCTACATACCCAGGTAGTACCCTTGCTGGCACAGTACTTTACATAACTGGTATGCTGCCTGCCTGTTGTTTGGCTGCACTACTACAACCTGATAAGAGACAGATGAAAATTATTGTAAAAAGTTTATTTAAAGGCCTGGCAATTGTTCTGCCACTGGTTATCACTATTGAACTGCTGCGTTGGCTGCTATTAACAGTTGAAACGGTATTAACCCCAGTGCTAAAAGTGGTATTGCCTGTTGAATGGTATCTGCCGGGCATGGCAATACTGGGGTTTGTATTGGTATGCATTGCCATTGGCTACAGTTCACGCTGGCCAAGTTTTAACTGGCTGTGGCAGGTACCCGGCAAAATTTTAATGAAGCTGCCCGGCACCAGGCAGGTGTATGGCATGCTGCAGGACATTATTGACGTAATGGCCGGCAAAAACTTTACCGATGGCTCGGTGGTGATGGTTAAGCTGCCGTCGTCTGAAATTGAGTTAATTGGCATTGTTACCAAGCAAGGCGGCCAGCCGCATGACCGCATGTCGTCACTGATGCAGGAAGAGCAACTGGCGGTATTTATTCCGATGGCATACAACGTTGGCGGTTATACCATTATCATACCCCGCAGCTGCACGCGGAATATTGACATGAAACCCGCCGAAGCCTTGCAACTGGTACTCAGTGGCGGTTTGGGCAGCGCTAAAGCGCCGGGCTCATCAATACGTTAAAAAAACCGGGCTTAGCCCAGCAACATCCACAGCGCCACGCCAAACATCAGGCTGGCGCCAATGCGGTTTAAATACTGCACCCGGTTGGCTTTGCCAAAAAACAGCGCCAGCGCTTTACCGCCACTGGCGTATAACAGCATAGATAAAAACTCCAGCAGCAAAATAATAGCCACCAGTACCAACAACTGCGGCCAAAACGCCAGTTGGGTATCTATAAACGGCGGTAACAGCGCCATGTGAAACGCCCAGCCTTTGGGGTTCGACACCGCAGTAACAAAGCCCTGGCTAAATAAGGTACGCCGCGCCATCAGCGGCGGCAACTCACCCGCTTTAGGCAATGCCAGCTTGCCCTTAGCACGCCACATTTGCAGGCCAATATAGCCAAGGTAGCAGGCACCAATAACTTTAAACCACTGAAACACAGCCGGAAACTGCAGCATTATTGCCGCCACACCGCATACAGCCAGCACAGCCACCAGGCCCACACCAAGCATTTCGCCCCACATCATCCAAAAGGTACGCCGCACGCCCTGGCTCATGCCCAAGGTCATTGCCAGTGTCATACACATACCCGGAGTTACCGAGACAAATAAAAACGTCGGAATAAACGCACCCAGCAACGCCAGATTAACCATAACCACCTCAACAGCAAAGTAGCGCTATTCTGGCTGGTTGTATCAGCGCCAGCAATAGGGTTAGGCAAGGTTTTTATACGCCTGATCGAAACCTTTATTATTCAAACCAGCTCTCTACAACAAGACCAGCAACACGGGAAAACTCACTAACGTTGCGCGTTACCAGTATTGCCCCTGAAGCTTTTGCGCTGGCAGCAATAAGGTTATCCAGCGGGCCTATCATTCGGCCCTGCTGTTCCAAATCGGCGCGCACATCCGCAGCAATACGGGCTGCTTTGGCATCAAAAGGGATAATTTGAATAACTTTTAATAGCTCATTAAGTTGATCACGTCTTTTAGACGGGGCCTGCGATTTAGCAATACCTGTTTCAAGTTCAAACAATACCACCGCGGGTAATAAAATATCGCTTGGGGCCTTTGCTAACAGTTTTTGCTGAACATTACCCATTCCTTGAAAAAAGTAAATCAGTGTGTTGGTATCCAGCGCGTATTTCATAGAGGCTCTCGCGGAATGTCTTTGCCTTGTTCTGCGCGGATCTCTTCCTGCTGCAGAAACACCTGCCAGCTGCCGGCCATCTCCCGCACAGATAAGGGCCAATCAGTATGGCAATGCTGTCGGATAAGATCGGCAATCCATTGGCTTTGCGATACCTTCGCCTCAGCTGCAGATTGTTTCACCTGCTGGATTAATTCGTCATCCAGATAAATAGTAATTTGCGCCATAGCCCCTCCAATTACACATATAAGTACAAGTATAATTTTACTTAGCATAAATGCAAAATATTGACATGAAAAAATTCCCCCATTGTCGAAAGCCTCCCCACAGCTTCGACTAAGCTGTGATATGTCAAACTAATGCGTTTAACACAGGGGATTTATTATGTCAGGCAATACCGTAACACTACACCGGGTTATAAAAGCCACACCGGATCGGTTGTACCGCGCTTTTTTAGATGCCGATGCGCTGGCGAAATGGATACCGCCGCATGGTTTTACCGGCAAGGTGCATAGCATGGATGCGCGGGTTGGCGGCGGCTACAAAATGAGTTTTACCAATTTTAATACCGGCCAGAGCCACAGCTTTGGTGGCACTTATCTTGAGTTAAAAGCAAACGAGCTGATCCGCTATAACGACCAGTTTGATGACCCAAGCCTGCCGGGCCAGATGCTGGTTACTATCCGGTTAAAGCCGGTACTGTGCGGCACTGAACTGCATATTGAACAAAGCGGTATACCCGGGGCAATACCGCTGGAGTTTTGCTATGCCGGCTGGCAGGAGTCATTACAATTGCTGGCGTTTTTAACCGAGCCGGAAATACCGGATCAAAACGCAGGCTAACTACCACACCGCACTATTGCTGTTGCAGCCACTCTCTGGGGCTGGCACCGGTTTTACGCCTGAATGCCCGTGCCAGTGCGGACGGGCTTTCGTAGCCCACTTCATCAGCAATTAAAGCAATAGGCCGGCCTTCGCGCAGGCGCTTTTGGGTCAGGCTAACGCGCCAGCTTAGCAAGTAATCGGCCGGGGTTTTGCCTACTACTTTATGAAACTGCGCCGCAAAGCTGGCGCGCGACATACTGGCCACGCTGGCCAGCTCGCCTACCGACCAGGGCTTAGCTGGCTGGTCATGCATTAGCGTAACCGCGCGGGCTAAGCGTAAATCGGCCAGGCCTGCCATCATACCGGATGACACGCTGCTACTGGCCATAACATGGCGTAGCAACTGGATCATCACCAGCTCAAACAGCCGGTTTAGCACCGCATTTTTACCGCAGTTTTGCTCTGCAGCTTCGCTAAACAACCATAATACGCTGTCGGTCAGAATGGGTAATTCACTAACCGGCAGCAACATATAATCGGGTAAAGCCGTGGTTAACGGGTTATCCAGGCCACCATCGAAACTTACCGCCGCACCAACCAGCTGGGTATTGTCTGTCGCCACAGCACTTAACTGGTGCTTGCAGGGCCTTGGAATAAACAGCAGGCTCGGCTGGCTGATAACAATATCCTGCTTTGCTATATGCAAGCGGGCCTTGCCGGTATTAAACAAATACAACTTGCCGCTGCGCTCCTGTACGCCATAGGCCAGCTCACCACTAAAAGGGCCGGCATAAAAGGTTGTGGCGTGCATACCAAATTGCGCCAGTAAAGTTGAAAGCCTGTCCATACCACCTCCAATTAGACTATCTGCAGCATAATTTAGACAATATGGCGCCAAAAGGCAAGATTAACCGCCTAATATACTCCCAACGCTTGCAACTGAATTGAAGCTAAGCAGTACGCCACTTTAGGCATGACGTTAACCAACGAAAACACTATTAACCGAACAGGAATACATTATGACTAAGTTCAAATTTCGCCACATCGCCGCTGCTGTTGCTACTACAGCGTTAGCATTAAGCAGTGCCGCCTTTGCCGCAGAAAAACCCACTGTGGTGCTGGTGCATGGCGCCTTTGCTGAATCGTCCAGTTGGAACGGCGTAGCTGCTAACCTGCAGCAACAAGGCTACCCGGTGGTTGCCATTGCTAACCCGCTGCGCAGTTTAACTGCCGACGCCGATTATGTTGCCAGCCTGGTAAAACAAACCAGCGGCCCGGTTGTACTGGTTGGCCACTCTTACGGTGGTGCGGTGATAAGCAACGCAGTGCAGGACAACACTAATGTTACGGCCCTGGTATATGTTGCTGCCTTTGCGCCGGAGCAAGGCGAAACGGTACTGGAATTGTCTGGCCGTTATCCAGGCAGCACTTTAGGCCCGACTCTGGCTGCGCCGGTGATACTAAAGGACGGCAATAAAGACTTATACATTCAGCAAGATAAGTTTGGCGAGCAGTTTGCTGCCGATGTACCGGCGGCCGACGCCGTGCTGATGGCCGCTACCCAGCGCCCTATTACTGAATTGGCATTAACAGAGCCCGCCGGCAAGCCAGCCTGGCACACAGTACCGTCATGGGCCATTTATGGTACTGCTGACAAGAATGTCCCGGCGGCTGCAATGAAATTTATGGCACAGCGGGCTAAGGCGAAAAAAATCGTTGAAGTACCGGATGCTTCTCATGTGGTGATGACATCTCACCCGGACAAAGTCGCCGCGCTGATTGTTGAAGCCGCTACGGCTACTACGAAATAACCGCCGCTAACTACGGCACACTGAACCGATATGGCCACTAAACGAACATAAACTCACTGAATAAATTAAGGAAACTACCATGAAAACATTAAACACTATCGTCGCCGCCAGCCTGTTAGCCTTAAGTATCGGCAACGTTTTTGCTGCGGGTTCACCGGGTGTAGAAACCCAAACCCAGGGCTTTTTAAATGCATTAGCCCAGGGCGGCGGGAAACCGCTGGAGCAGTTATCAGTAGCCGATGCCCGCGCCGTGCTGGTGGGAGCACAGCAAGGCGCTACCTTACCAGCGGCTGATGTTAGCGAAAAAACCATTAACGTTGATGGCCAGAGCATTAAACTGGTAATTGTTAAACCCAAGGGCGTAAAAAGCACGTTACCGGCTTTTATGTTCTTCCACGGTGGTGGCTGGGTGTTGGGTGATTTTCCCACGCATGAGCGTTTAATACGTGATTTAGTGCAGCGTTCAGGTGCCGTAGCCGTGTATGTAGATTACACGCCGTCACCCGAAGCGAAATACCCCACCGCAATTAACCAGGCGTATGCGGCAACCAAATGGGTAGCACAACATGGTAAAGAGATTGGTGTGGATGGCAGCCGCTTAGCGGTAGCAGGTAACAGCGTTGGCGGTAATATGGCCGCGGTAGTAGCGTTAAAAGCCAAAGCTGAAGGCACCCCGGCGCTGAAGTTCCAGTTGTTGCTGTGGCCGGTAACCGATGCCAGCTTTAACAATGCGTCGTATCAAACTTATGCCGACGGGCACTTTTTAACCCGCAATATGATGCAATGGTTTTGGGATAACTACACTACCAGCCAGGAGCAGCGCAACGAGATTTACGCCTCGCCACTGCGTGCTACCACTGCGCAGTTAAAAGGTTTGCCACCGGCGTTAATTCAAACGGCAGAAATGGATGTACTGCGTGATGAAGGCGAGGCTTATGGCCGCCACCTGAATGCCGCCGGTGTTAGCGTAACCTCAGTACGCTACAACGGTATGATCCACGACTTTGGCTTGCTGAATGTATTAAGTAACGTACCGGCAGTACAGGACGCCTTAGACCAGGCCGGCCACGAGTTAAAAGACCATCTGAAATAAGTAAACAGCTTGCAGAAAAGGCCCCACCCGGGGTCTTTTTGCTTTATAGCATCAACCCACAAACCGCTAGGTTTGCAGCCGCGTAGCGCTAAAGCGGTTTAGTAGCTGGTGCATAAGATACACGGCAATTAAGGTACAGATCACCGAAATAGCCACCGAGCTAAAGCGATACAGCGCGCTGTATACCAGATCTTTTTCTGGCGTAAGATACTGGCCAAATAAAATACCCATTGTGGTCATAGCACCAAAACCGGCACCGGCCTGGCCGCCTTCAAACATATGATGGCGGGCAAACAGCATAATGCTAAGCCACATCGCCAGCGCGACAAACAGCAGCACACCGGCATGGTTATACAACAGCAGTTGGATCAGTAAACCGGCGTTACAGCCCACTAAAGTACCGATGGCCCGGTTCCAGCCGGCTTTACCGGCACCGTGCCAGTTCAGCGGAAACAACACCAGCACCGATGCTACCTGCGCTGACAGCGAATCTACCAGATCAAAGCTTTGAAACACCAAAAACGATAAGGTTGCCACAGTGGTAGCCAGGATCACCTCATGGCGCTGGTTGCTTAGCGGTTTAACCGGCAGTTGCCGCCCTTGCCTTGGTGTGGTGTCGGGAAACAGGGTATACATTAAAAAAGTAATAAACAGCGTAACAGCACCGGCCACCAGATTAGACATTACAATATCGCTGACCTGGGTAACCGGCGGCGGATAACTGGCAAAGTGCAGTTGCATGGATAAGCCCACAATGGTCATGGCGCCAAACAGAAAATTAACGCCATGTGCCATGCAGCGAAATAAAAAGCCAAACTGCAAAATAACCAAAAGTGTCATTGCCAGTGGCTTATCACCAAACAGGCCTTGCAATATCAAAATGCTGATACTGACAAACAGCGTACTGGCAATAAACTGGCGCAGTATATGGGCATTAAGCACCGGCACCAACCCCAGCAATAACATGGGGTTAACGACAAAAAAAGTACCGTAACTCCAGCCCATTAGCTTGCACAACACAAAACCCAAAGTACCGGCAAACGCAATACGCAAACACTGGCGCAGATCGTTACTGCTTAGCTGCAATTTTTGTGGCGTAATGCTCAGGGGCGAAGACATAGCCGCTACCTTAATAGATATAATGCAGCAGGCTGACAAACCGCGCCTGCACCTGCCCCAACCAGCGGGCCAGGCCGCTTACCGGATACAACTGCACCGTGGCACGCGCGCCGCTGGGTAAAGCTGCCAGCGCCTGATCATTATCCTTTAATGCCAGATGCAAACGCAGGTACTGCGCATCGCGCACCCAGCGATCAGAGCTTTCCGGGTTAGCCAGGCTACCATCAGCGGGCAACTGGCCGTCTTTTACCCCGGCATCAACCGACATTACTGTGGCTGCAAACACCTGGCCCGGCAGGCTGTCAAACATAACGCTGGCTGCTGTACCCACGCTAACTTTCATCAGCGATTTTTCCCGGAAATCAGCAATAATATCGGCTTTCGCTGCCACCAGTGCTGCCAGGGTTTTACCGGCAGTGGCATAGTTACCGGGCATCAGTTGCAGGTTGCTGATAACGCCATCTACTTTAGCCTGCACTGCGGTGTACTGCAGGTTTAGCCTGGCATTAGCCAAGTTATTGCTGGCCTGGCGCAGCAACAGATTATCCTCACCGGCAGCCCCACGGCGCACCACCAGCTCATATACCTGCGCTTTAGCAGCCTCTACCTGTGCCAGTGCGCCGGTGTAATTGGCCCGGGTTTGATCAACTAACTGCTGCGATACGCTTTTGCTGCCAATAAGCTGCCCCAGCCGCTTTACTTCCAGCGCCAGCTCATCGGCACTGGCCTGATACGCCGCTACACCGGCGCGGGCAGCGGCAATAGCGGCCTCCAGTTGGGCGTTTTCCTGCTTTGCGGCTTCAAGCGCCAGTTCGGCTTTGTCTACCGCCAATAAGTAAGCGCGCTGGTCCAGCGTAAACAACGTATCACCGGCTTTTACCGGCTGGTTGTTGTGCACCAGCACTTGCGTTACCTGGCCGCTAACGTCGGGTGCTATAGCTACCACAGGGTGCATTACCCGCGCCTGGGTGCTTAACGGCATCCAGATATCGGCACAAATAAAATAAACAAAGGCTATAACAAATACCGCTAAAGCCCCCTGTACCCAGCGTTTAAAAATTTGATCCGGTGTCATGCTTTATTCTCTGTAGCGTTAGCGAGCAACAAAGTACGGGCGTTACGCTCCATAATGTCTAACGACTGCATCAACTGCTGTACCGCAGCCGGAGTTAAATCCTGATACAGCGCCTCGCGGATTTGCATAGTGCGGTCAATTAGCTGCGACAGCATTTGCTGGCCGGTTGCAGTGAAATACAAGCACTGCGCTCTTTTATCGCTAGGGTGTGATCGGCGCTGCAGCATACCCTGTTCTACCAGTTGGCTAAGCGTGCGGCTTAGCGACGGCATTTCTATACCCAGCTCCTGCGCCAATGCCTGCTGGGTAGCGCCTTCGCCCAACATTTTCAGATGTAACATTGCTGTCCAGCGTGCCTCTGTCATATCAAGCGATTGCATCGATGCAGTAATAGCGCTGCGCCATAAGCGATGCACCCGGCCTATCTGGTTGCCCAGCGGCACTTTCAGCATGGCTTTCATTTCGGCCAGGTTGGTTATTTCAGTCATTACGCGCCCATAAATTAGTTAGCATGCTAAGTATTATATGGTCAGTAATATACTTAGCAAGCTAACTATTTCGTTCTTGCGTTGAACTGCTCAGGGTTTACGTTAAACGCAGCAGCATGGCTGCCACTGCAGGTTCAATGCTATAGTGACGCCACGTTTTACGCTGCCGCTGGCAGCCTTTATTACAGGAATACGCATGAACACTATTTACCATATCGGCACTGTGGGCCAACCCTGGGGCGAGGCAGAAAAAGTACAATGGCTTAGCGAACAGCAGATAAAACGTAGTTTCTTCGACGACGTATTACCGGCAATTACAGCACTGCAAAACGAGTTTGATGTTGAGCAATACGGCGAGCTGAATTATCAGCACGTTTGCGACAAAACTTACCCGCTGTATGCGGTAAAAAGCCGTAACTGGCAAAGCAATAAACCGACCATTTTAGTTAGCGGTGGTGTACATGGCTATGAAACCAGCGGTGTACATGGCGCACTGCGGTTTTTACAGACCCAGGCCAAAGCTTATAGCGACAAAGTAAACGTGCTGGTACTGCCTTGTATCAGCCCCTGGGGTTATGAAACGATTAACCGCTGGAACCCAGAGGCAATAGATCCAAACCGCAGCTTTAGCGCCGATGGCAAAGCCACTGAAGCGCAGCAGGTGCGGCAGTACCTGGCCAGCCTGGACACCCATTTTGCGCTGCATATTGACCTGCACGAAACGACTGATTCAGATAACAGCGAGTTCCGCCCGGCCAAAGCCGCCCGCGATGGCACAGTAAATAAAAACTGGAATATTCCGGATGGCTATTACACGGTAGATGATGCCGAACACCCTTGCCCGGCGCTGCAAAAAGCTATTATCGACAGCGTAGCGAAAGTAACCCATATTGCCGAAGCAGATGAAAACGGCGAGTTAATTGGCGAGAAAATTGCGCAGTTTGGTGTAATTAACTACGCCAAAGCCAGCTTGGGTTTATGCGGCAGCGTAACCGATGCCCCGTTGGTAAGCACTACAGAAGTATACCCCGACAGCCCAAGCGCCACGCCGGAGCAATGTATTCAGGCGCAAGTAGCGGCAGTGGTAGGTGCTCTGGAATATTTGCAGCAATCGTCTCAAGCCTAAAATTAAAGTAACGTTAATTCTGCTGTTTATCAGCAAATGCTTTAGCCCGGCGTAGATACTTTATTACCCGGGCTTCTTCTTCGTTTATTGGATCTTTACCAATGTAAGTAGACTCTCTTTCCAGTTTTTGTTGAGTCTCAATATTTTCCTTAAACAACAACATCTCGGCTTCAGATAATTGTGCCCACATGCCGGTACGGTCTGACGCCAGTTCACATTTTCTTGGCAGAGATTCCAACACCAGAATAGATCCCAGCGAGTAAAAACGGCTATCGTAAATACAGCCCAGCAATTTGCCGCGGTCAACAAACAATTCCCACGGAATGCCGCCGTTACCTATGGCAACCCCTTCTTCTTTCTCTACAAAAGTCTGCGAGAATGCACTAACGCTAACTAGAGCAATAAACAAATATCTGAGTTTCAAATTTGATTATCCTTAATTATGAGAGGCCATTTTACGCCGGGTCAAAATAGTGCTGCTAACTTAACAACAAAATATTGATAAATACATTTTATTTATCAGCCACTTATGAATGTGATATCGGCAATGTATTGTCTAAATGAATTTCGAGTTGTACGACGACAATATGTGGCGAAGTACCCATCGCAATAACTTAAATACTATTTACTGGTCAGTACCGGATATGGCCAGACATCACCAGGTTTCTTATTTAGCATACTGCCGACACATCAAACAGGAGAATCATTATGTCGGCAGCAGTGCAACGTTTTATGCAATTACATCAACAATCACAACCCTTTATTCTGGTCAATGTCTGGGACGCTACCAGCCTGATGCTGGCGCAGCAACAAGGTGCAGTGGCTGTGGCTACCTCCAGCGCAGCGCTGGCATGGTCGCTGGGGTATGCCGACGGTGCCGCTTTACCGGCTACTGAACTGATAGCAGCAGTACACCGCTTGCTACGGGTGAGTAAAGTGCCGCTGAGTATCGATATTGAACAAGGCTACAGTGATGATCCGCGGCAGGTAGCACAGCTGGTGAAACAATTGGCAGAAGCCGGCATCGCCGGCATTAACTTGGAAGATGGCCGTGATGAACCAGAGCAATTAGCTGAAAAAATTATGGCCTGTCGTCAGTTTCTGGCCGGAATACCGCTGTTTATCAACGCCAGAACCGATGTTTATCTGAGCCAACTATGCAGCCCTGATGCCGCAATCGATGAGTGCATATCCCGGTTCAAGCGATATCAGCAGGCCGGAGCCGATGGCGCTTTTATACCGGGGTTAGCTGATTTAGCCGAAGTAACACAGCTACACCGGCAACTGACATTACCTATTAATCTGATGGGCTGGCCAGCAGACGCAACGCATAAAACATTAAATGAAGCAGGAGTAAAACGTATAAGCAGCGGGCCGACTTTGTTTTTACAATGCTACAGCTACTATCAACAAGCCTGCCGTAGCTTTTTGCAAATTGAACACCCGGAAGAGCAAGCGTTAACTTATGCCGGCTTGAATCAGCTATTCAGCCAACCAGACTAATATTCTGCCGGGGCTACCTGCAGTAAATGCTCAATAAGCAAACGCAGCCGCAGCGGTTGGTTATCGCGATCGCGGTATAACAGATAAGTTTTACGCAGCGGCCCCAGCCAGTCTGTGGCCAGCGCGACCAGCCTGCCCTGCTGCATATGCTCCTGCACCACCCGGCGCGGTAAATAACCAATACCTACGCCAGCTTCAACTGCCTGCATGGCAATATTCATATCATCAACAAACAGCCGGACATTACCTTGCGGGCGAAAGTCAACGTGTTCGCGGCGCTGCTGATGCTCAAAGCGCCAGACATTAATCGGGTTGCTGACAACCAACGGATAGCTTATCAGCTCAGACGGGTGCTGAATGTGATGCCACTGCGTTGCCTGACTGGCAGCACACAATAACGATTGCACATTGGTCAGCGGCCTGGCTATCCAGCCTTGTAATGCAGGCTCACCTACGCGAATAGCTAAATCGATAGCCTGTTCGCCAACGTCAATCAGCCAGTTTGACATACGAATATCTAAATCAATTTTCGGGTAGCGTAACTGAAACTGATTCAGCGCGGTTGCCAGCCAGCGGTACATGGTATTAACCGGCACCGCGACTCTAAGCGCACCAGCAGGTTCATGCTTTTCAGCATGTAATGCGGTGCAGCGGCTGGGCTCGGCACCTGCAGCATTATTTTTCAACTTAATTCCGGTGTGCACAGCTTTAACAGCGCTGATGATGGGGCAAAAGGTTACATCTATTCAGGTTACCGGTATGGCCGTTGTGTTGCTGGGCCTGATGCTGCCGCAGCTATTAAAACTAATACGCCAGCGTAACACTGCACAAATACCAGCTAATCAGTAATGATAACGGCAGGAAATAATAGTTAGCGCATTATCGTCCACCGCATGTACCAGCCGGTTGGTGTCATCAATACGGCGCGATCATAACCCTTTTGCGCACAGCCGCAGATTGTATGAGTTGCCACGGCAGTGGCAGCGACAAATTCGTCTGGAGCAAATTTGAACAGCGAAGCTGGCCTGAAAGGGCTTGGGCAGGATGCCCACACTAGTTGCTGTGGCGAGCACAAAAGGCGTTGTGGTGAAAGCATCTTGTTCCGATGCCTTCACCTGCCAGCTTTTAGTTACGCTGTGGAATACGCTCCAATACAGCCAATAACAACTCCCAGTATTGGCCTACGGTGGTGATATTAACCATTTCATCCGGGCCGTGCGGGAAGCGGATGGTGGGGCCTATCGACACCATATCCATCTCCGGGTAAGGCTTTTTAAACAGCCCGCATTCTAAACCGGCGTGAATAACCATAATTACCGGATCTTTATGGTAAATGTCTTTATAAGTTTGGTTTACTATCGCCATTACCGGCGAATCTGGGTTAGGTTTCCAGCCAGGGTAAGCCCCACTGAATGTCACTTCTGCACCAGCCAGTTGAGCCAGTGAGCCAAGCATGCTTTGCACCTGTTCACGGCCGGAATCAATTAACGAGCGGATTAAACACAATACCTGCACGCTGTTATCTTTAGTGGTGATCACGCCCATATTCAGCGAGGTTTCGGTAACACCGGCTACCTCATCGCTCATGCGCATTACGCCGTTAGGGCACACATTTAACAGGTTAATTAACCGCGCCTGCGCTGCTGGTGTTAATACCTGCGCCGGTGTGGCTACTTCGGTCAGGCTTAGTTTTAATGCCGGCTCTACGGCAGCCAGCTCCAGCTTTAACAGTGCTTCAAATTCAGTAACCTGTTGCTGTAACTGGCTAAGTTTAGCTGCAGGTACTGTTACAGTAACACTGGCTTCGCGTGGAATGGCATTACGTAAAGAACCGCCATTAAACACCGCTACGGTCAGTTGCAGTGCTACGGCCTGGTCGGCCAGAAAGCGCGCTAACAGTTTATTGGCATTACCACGGCCAAGGTGAATATTTACACCGGAATGGCCGCCTTTTAAGCCGGTTAAGCTTAAGGTAAACGCTGTTACGCCATCAGCAGGTGCCTGCCACTGTGCCGGTACGGTAAATTCAGCGTCTACACCACCGGCGCAGCCCATGTAAATTTCACCTTCCTGCTCTGAGTCGGTATTGATCAGAATTTCAGCTTCCAGCATACCCGGCTCTACGCCAAAAGCACCGGTCATACCGGCTTCTTCGTCTATTGTCAGCAGCACTTCCAGCGGGCCGTGTTTAATGTCGCTGCTGCCTAAAATGGCCAGTGCCGAAGCCATACCAATGCCGTTGTCGGCGCCTAAGGTCGTGCCATTGGCTTTTACCCAATCTCCATCAACATAAGCTTCAATAGGATCTTTGGTGAAATCATGCACTTTGTCGGCGTTTTTCTGCGGCACCATGTCCAGGTGCGCCTGGATCACCACGGTTTTGCGGTTTTCAAAGCCCGTTGTTGCTGGCTTTTTAATGATCAGGTTACCCACTTTGTCTTCCAGTACGCTTAAGCCTTTATTACGTGCCCAAACCTGGATATGCTGGCTTAAGGCTTGCTCGTGCTTAGACGGGTGCGGAATAGCACAAATTTGGGCGAACCATTGCCATAACGGCTGCGGATATAAACTTGATAATGCTGACACTGCGGGCTCCTGTATTACTGGCGCGGCAAAAAGCTTACCGGCGAAAAGGCAGCTATTTTAGCACAGCGGGCTGCTGGCTTCACAGTGTCGCGGCTAACACGAAAATATCAACCCGGTTGCGTAGTAAAGTCTTTGTTACTGATGGCGTGCAGAGTACCGGCTGCCAGTAAACTGGTTATTGAAGTGGTATCGGCAGGCGTGCCGACAGGTGGCTCAGAGGCTGGTAGCAGTAACAAATAACCATCGCGGCCATGCTCTTTTACCCAGTACAACGCCTGATCAGCCAGACGCAGGCTGTGCTGCCAGTTGTAGCCGGCTAACTGCGCTATCGCCCCAATTGAGCAGGTTAGTGGCGGTTGCAAGGCCATATTTTTTTGCCAGGGGTATTGGCAAATCGCATCCTGAATACGCTGTAACACCAGCTCGGCATCTTCACTGTGTTCGAGGATCAATAAGAACTCTTCCCCACCCCAACGAATCACGTGATCAGAGCTGCGGCTGTTTTGCAGCAGAATCTCGGCCACTACCATTAATATATTGTCGCCGGTTTGATGGCCGAAGCTGTCATTGATGCGTTTAAAGTAATCCAGATCAAGCAAAACCCAAATCAGTGGTTCGGCATGGCGGCTGGCACGCGCTAATATCTGCTGGATATTACTGTCCAGATAATGCCTGTTGTGCAGGCCTGTAAGCGCATCCTGCATGCTCATCAGCTGCAATTTTTCATTTGCCTGGTGTAACTCGCGGGTGCGATCGGCCACCAGTTTAGCTAACTGATGCTGCAAACGGGCCAATGCCAGTAAACGCCAGCGATAAATCCCCCACAACAACAATATAAACAACATTGCTAATACACCACGCGCCCAGGCTGTTTCGTGCCAGTACGGTGTTAAGCGTATATCCATGGTTACTGCGTCACTCCAGCGGTAATCGGCCGCCACCCGTACCTGCACATTAAAGCTGTAATGGCCGGGCGGCAGGTTGGTGTAAAAGGCCTCCCGTCGGTTACCGGCATCAATCCACTGGGCGTCGTAACCCTGCAACTGATAGCGAAACTGCACTGATGACGCCTGCACATAGTAAGGTGCTGTAAAACGGAAATGCCAGTCGCGCTGCTCTGGTGCTAATCTGACGCTGCTACTGCGGTAATACTGCTCATCAGCCATTAAACTTTCCAGTACAGGCTCAGGCAAAGGGCCATGCTGAATTAGCTGCTGCAGCGGCAGAGATACTACGCCATCCAGTGTTGGATACCATACCCGCCCCTGATACACTACACCTTTACTGCTGCCGGCACCATTACAGCAACGATGTGAATCGGTGGCGGCTTCCGGCCTGCGATCGTCCACTAACATATACAGCTGCTCTACCCGGCCTTGTAGTAAACCAGCATAATTTACGCGGTAAAACCCCTGAAAATTGCTGATCAATAATTGATTATCGACCAATTCAGCATGCAGAGCTCCACTGCCCGGCAAGCCATTTTGCTGGTTAAACCATTGCCACTGCCCCGGCTGCCCCAACACAAAGCCTTGGTCCAGGCCTCCCACCAAAATATTGCCATCGGCAAATTCTGTAATAGTACTAACAAAACCGCCCGACAATGGCATATCGTCAACCTGATTAAAGCCGCTGGCGTCACGCATATACAAGCCGTTTTCGGTGCCAACCCATAGCCGCTGCCGGCTATCAGGAAACACCATCCGTACTTTAGCCTGGCGTAGAGTTTCTGGCACCTCAGACTGCTGCAGTTCATCCTGCTGCAAATAGAACAAACCACCGTTGGTACCAACCCAAATGCGTTCATCTTCCTGCGCCAGCGTGGTCACCAGCAAATGCGCTATGGCATCATAATTACGCTGCCAGGCCAGTGTTACACCATCCAGTTGGCTTAAACCGCCACGGGTGCCTACCCACAGCCGCTGCTGCGTGTCCAGCAACAGGCTATATACAAAGTTGTTTGGCAAATACTGGTTGGCCGTTAGTGGCTGAAAATGGCCGTATTGCAGCAAGGCCAAGCCATTACTGGTACCTGTTAGCAAATGTTGCTGCCAGGGCATCAGTGCCCAAACATAAGGATCCGGTATACCCTGCGCCCGGCTAAAGCGCTGGGTTGATGCACGGCGCAGCCGTTTCAAACCATGAGAATGACTACCCAGCCACAAATTGCCGTGCTTGTCCTGCAACATGCTTTCTACCCAGACAAAATCACCATCTTTATCACTGACAAAATCGGTTTCAACTAATACGCCTTTGTGCAGGTTATAAAGCTTTTCGTAGGTAGTTACCCATAGCCGCTGCTGTGGATCCCGGTAGAGTAGCTCTATGCGGGTATCCGTTGGCTGGCCCGGTAAGGTTAGCTTTTGCCACTGTTTATTCTGCCAGCTGAACAAGCCCATATTTGAACCCAAATACACATTAGCGCCCTGCACGGCAATCTCTGAAATTTGCAAAGCCGACACCTGCTCAGGTGCCGGATGCCACTGGTACCCATCAGCATTAAGCGTGGCAAAGCCGTTTAGTGCGCCAATCCATACCGTGTCATGCTGCTGATGCAGCTGAAATACCTGACCATGGTGTTCAAATACCGGTTGTAAGTGCTGTAATTGCTCATGCCAGCGAAATAACCGCATTGCACCTACCAGCACAGTACCATCTGCCAGTTCAGCAAAACTGCTTACTGCCCCCAGAGCATCCTGTTGTTGATCCAAACGGCTGAACTCATGCTGCGCTAACCTTGCCAGGCCATTAACAGTGCCAACCCATAGCCGTTGCTGTGCATCGATATGCAGTGCCGAGATTAGGTTAGAGGGTAAGGCCGGAGTATTGGCGGTGTTGTATACCTTAAAGTTCAGACCATCAAAACGGGCCAGGCCGTTTTGCGTACCCAACCAGATAAAACCCTGCGCATCCTGCGCTATTGCCGTAACTGAAATTTGTGGTAAGCCAGCTTCTACCGACCAGATGCGGTATAAATAATCATCCTGTGTCAGCACCAAAGCTGTTGCCTGCGGTACACTCAGACAACTTAGTAAGAGGGAAAAAAGTAACACCAGATGGTAACAACGCACGTTATTAATATCCGCTACCTGTAAAAAGTTATTTTTAAATCCGACTTTACTATAGCTTGCTTTACCAGCGTCAGTATAAACCTGACGAATGGTATTTTTTGCAGCATTAACGGCCAGGTTGCAGCAATGGTCATACCAGTGTAAGCTCAAGCAAAAATTAAATACAGGAGCCATGCTATGGCTATTTCCCTGCGTAAAGCTAACTGGGGTTTAAAATTATTTGCCTGGCGTTATATTCCGTTGATTGGCTTTTGCTCGCCGAAAATTGTGCGTATGAACAACAAAACGCTGGAAGTTACCATGCCGCACAGTTGGCGCACTAAAAACCATTTAGGCAGTATTTATTTTGGCGCTTTGGCTATAGGTGCTGATTTAGCAGGCGCTTTTTTAGTGTTCAGCAAAGCCAAAGCGCGTGGCGTAAATGCTAATTTTGCCTTTAAAGATGTGCAGGGCCAGTTTTTAAAACGGCCGGAAGCAACAGTGCATTTTACCAGCCATGATGGCGATATTATTGACGCCATGATTGATGAATCGTTAGCCACAGGCGAGCGCATTAACAAGCCGGTGTCGGTAGTAATCACCTGCCCGAGCTTACATGGCGACGAGCCGATGGCAACTTTTACGCTGACCTTATCCGTTAAAGCTAAAAAGCAAAAGAATTAACCGTTCCAGCTCTGGGGCACCCGGAGCCGGTATACCCACATCAACACGCCGTAAACCCATCCCTGGGGGCTCGATTCGGCCATCCTGGCCTGCAACGGTTGATTTAGGGTACACCGACTCCTTGCTAAACAATCTCATCTTATTTGCAGCAACGACCAACAGCGTCTAAAATCCGCATTCTTTCATTTTCAGGCGTCAACCCCATGCAGGAACTTGCCGGTAATCTGTTTATTATTTCGGCGCCAAGCGGCGCCGGTAAATCCAGCCTGATCCAGGCGCTGTTAAAAAACCACCGCGATATGCAGGTTAGTGTATCGCACACCACCCGTGCGCCACGGCCGGGCGAGCAAGATGGCGTGCACTATCATTTTATTAGCGTAGAGCAGTTTAAAGCACTCATTGCACAGGATGAGTTTTTAGAGTGGGCCGAAGTGTTTGGTAACTACTATGGCACCTCAAAAAGCACTATTCGCACCAGCCTAAGCCAGGGCATAGACGTTTTTCTGGATATCGACTGGCAGGGGGCACGGCAAATCCGCCAGCAGGCACCGTCAGCTAAAGGTATTTTTATTCTGCCGCCCAATCTTACAGAGCTGGAGCAACGGTTAAACCAGCGTGGGCAGGATTCACCAGACGTTATCGCCAAACGTATGGCGCAGGCACACAACGAAATGAGCCATGCTAACGAGTACGAGTACCTGATTATTAACGATAACTTTGACACGGCTTTAGCCGAGTTTGAGCGCATTGTGCTGGCACAGCGTAACAGCTACGGCAGCCAGGCCAGCAAACATAGCCCGTTGCTTAAGCAACTGTTGGCGAAAACAGCAAATTAGCGTAAACTATGCGGTCTTGTGATGGCCCGAACACTGGAGTGGTAAATGGCACGCGTAACTGTTCAAGATGCAGTAGATAAAATTGGTAACCGTTTTGACTTAATCCTGGTGGCCGCACGTCGTGCCCGTCAGTTAGCTGTTGAAGGCAAAGAGCCGCTGGTAGATATCGAAAACGATAAACCAACCGTAATTGCCCTGCGCGAAATTGAAAAAGGCTTTATCACCAATTCAGTTCTGGACGAGCAAGAGCGTCGCGACCAGATCCAGCAGGAAGCGTCAGAAATGGCAGCCGTAGCTGCGATTATCGGTTCAGACCACTAAAATCCCTCGCCGTATGCAGGCCAGCGGCGTTTAGCCGTTGGCAACTGTGATAAATAGACGTATATTCATAATAAATCCCGCGCTTAACGGCGTGTTTTATTTGCTGTCGCAGTTTGGGAGCACAGGTGTATTTATTTGAAGGTCTGAAAAACCAGATTAGTGCCTATTTGCCACCGGAGCAGGTTGCCTTAGTGCAACAAGCCTATGTAGTGGCAAGAGACGCGCACGCGCCACAAACCCGATCCAGCGGCGAGCCTTACATAACCCACCCGGTTGCCGTAAGCAGTATTCTGGCCGATATGCACATGGACCACGAAACCTTAATGGCCGCCCTGCTGCATGATGTCATTGAAGACACCCCGGTAAGCAAAGAAGATTTAACCCGCCTGTTTGGTAACACCGTAGCTGAGCTGGTGCAGGGGGTAAGTAAGCTTGATAAGGTAAAGTTCAAAGACTATCAGGAATTTGAAGTTACCAACCTGCAAAAAATGTTTATGGCAATGACGCAGGATATCCGCGTTATTTTAATTAAGCTCGCCGATCGCACCCACAATATGCGCACTTTAGGTGCTCTGCGCCCTGAAAAACGCCGTCGTATTGCCAAAGAAACCCTCGAACTGTACGCCCCTATCGCTAACCGTCTGGGTATTCATAATATTAAAAACGAGCTCGAAGACTGGGGCTTTCAGGCGCTGTACCCTATGCGTTACCGTGCGCTGTCTACTGCGGTTAAACAGGCTCGTGGCAACCGCCGTGAGCTGCTGGAAAAAATTCAGCATGAAATTTTAGGCCGCTTAGAACAAGCCGGTATTAATGCTGATGTCAGCGGCCGCGAAAAACACCTGTACAGCATTTACCGTAAAATGAAAAACAAAGAGCTGATGTTCAACGACGTGATGGACATTTATGCTTTTCGTGTAGTGGTAGAAAGCGTTGATCACTGTTACCGCACGTTGGGCGTGGTGCACAATCTGTACAAGCCGATTGAGATTCGCTTTAAAGACTATATCGCCATTCCGAAACAAAACGGTTATCAGTCGTTGCATACCTCGCTAATTGGCCCGCACGGTATACCTGTAGAAATACAAATGCGTACCCGTGAAATGGACGAAATGGCCGACAAAGGTATTGCCGCCCACTGGATGTACAAAGCCAATGGCGAGCATCAGGACACCACAGCGCAAATCCGTGCCAGACGCTGGATCCAAAGCTTGCTGGAATTACAGCAAAATGCCGGTAACAGCGCAGAATTTGTCGAGAACGTAAAATCAGAACTGTACCCGGACGAGCTGTATGTGTTCTCCCCCAAAGGTAAAATTGTCGAGCTGCCAATTGGCGCTACAGCCGTTGATTTTGCCTATGCCGTACATACCGATATTGGTAACCGCTGCGTAGGTGCAAAAGTAGACCGCAGACCTTACCCGCTGAACAAACCGCTGGAAACCGGCCAGACAGTAGAAATTGTGACCAGCCCCGGCGGTAAGCCCAACGCCAACTGGCTAAATTATGTGGTAACCAGCCGGGCTATTTTAGGCATTCGTAACTACCTGAAAAAACAGCAGCAAAATGAATCTACCGGCCTGGGTCGGCGCTTATTAAGTTCGGCGCTGGGCGAAGTAAAACTGGAAGATATCGCACCGGAGCGGATAGAACAGGTACTGCAAAACACCACACAAAAATCATTAGACGAACTTTGCAGTGAAATTGGCCTGGGTAATCAGCTGGCCATCGCCGTAGCGCGGCGCTTGTTGGGCGAGTTTGATTCTGATGAGTCCAGCAGCAAAGATAACAACGGCCCGATGCCGAAAAGCAAAGCCTTTATCATTGGCTCTGAGGGTATGTTACTAACCTTTGGCAAATGCTGCCGGCCCATACCTGGCGATGATATTATCGCCAACGCCACGCCGGGCAAAGGCCTGAACGTGCACCGGGCTGATTGCCGCAACATTAAAGGCTGGGACAAAGAGCCAGGCAAGTTTTTCCCGGTACGTTGGGATAAAACCGGCGATAAACAGTTCCTGTGCGATATCCGCGTGTTTATTGTTAACCGTCAGGGCGTACTGGCTAAACTTACCACCCTGATTGCTTCGCAGGGGTCGAATATTCAGGACTTAGCCACCGACGATCGCGACACCGGTGAATACGTGATTAAAATTACGCTGTCAGTGCGTGACAGGGTACATCTGGCCAATGTAATGCGCAAAATCCGTGTTATGCCAGACGTACAAAAAGTTTACAGAAGGAAATAACCAGCATGTCTAAAGTGATTATCCGTACCAGCGATGCACCGGCCGCCATTGGCACATACAGCCAGGCAGTAAAAATTGGTACCACGGTATATTTGTCCGGCCAGATCCCATTAGTACCAGCCACTATGCAACTGGTATCAGAAAACTTTGCTGAACAAACCCATCAGGTATTTAAGAACCTGGCTGCAGTATGTGACGCCGCCGGTGGTAGCTTAAATGATATGGTGAAGGTCAATATTTTTCTGACCGACCTTAGCCAGTTTGCCACAGTAAATGAAATTATGAGCCAGTACTTCGCCGAACCTTACCCGGCGCGTGCCGCTGTGCAGGTATCGGCCCTGCCGCGTGCCAGCCAGATTGAGATCGACGGCGTAATGGAAGTGCCGTCAACACACTAGGCCGACAATGACTCCCGCCCGCCCGCTCTGCCTTACCGTTACCATTATGCTGGCCAGTTGGCTGGCAGCTACGGCAGTGCAGGCAGAAGAGCCACTGCCAGGCGAAAGCGAGCCGCAGCTGCTTTGGTGTCTGGATCATTTCTCCCGCTTTCATCATTACGAAGACGTCACCATACCTTACGGCCCGTCAGTTGATTTAATGCAGGAATTAGCCCGCCGTGCAGGTTTTAAATTGGCTTTTACTCCTAAAACGCCGGTAGCACGTTGCCTGCGGCTGATGGCCGAAGGCAAAGTAGATTTAATGTCCAACCTGAAATTCAGCGCCGAGCGTGACGCCATTATGTACCTTTTGCCCTACAATAAAACTGTGCCTGAAAGCCTGTTTATCCGCCAGGACGACAAGCGCCAGCTAGAAACCGAAGCACAGTTGCAGCAGC
The DNA here is from genome assembly GCF_024809855.1 of Rheinheimera pacifica. GTDB lineage: Bacteria > Pseudomonadota > Gammaproteobacteria > Enterobacterales > Alteromonadaceae > Alishewanella > Alishewanella pacifica_A. The sequence goes on along the minus strand of NZ_JANUEM010000009.1, from coordinate 100,343 downwards.
TAACACTAGTGAGTATCCGCGGCTATATTTATTCGCCGGCAATCACGGCACTACTACAGCAAAAACAACGGCATATCGTAGAGGTAGACTCAATTGAAGCCGGGCTGGAAATGGTTATCCGTGGCAGAGTAGATGGCTTAGTTGCACCTACTGTCAGCACCTCTGAAGCTATTGATAATATCAGCAGCTACCACAATAAATTCCGTAATGCGGGCATCGACTTCAGCCGCGGCCAGTCTGGCTTTATTCATATTGGTTTATCACGGCTAAGCCCCTATGCAGCAATGGAACCAATACTGCGCCAACATCTGGCCACCATGTTAAACGACGGCACGGTAGAGCGCTTATATGCCATACCAACCAAGCTGCAACCTGCCCCCCGGTTAAATAAACAGCCCTGATGACATTAGCCGACTCTGTTGCCAGACAGCCTGTTTCTGCCATTAAAGGCGTAGGTGCCAAAGTAGCCGAACGGCTGGATAAACTGGGCATACAAAGCATACAGGATATTTTGTTTCACCTGCCGCTACGCTATGAAGATCGCACCCGTATTTATGCCATAGCCGATTTAATGCCACTGATGCACGGCACTGTACTGGGCGAAGTTACCAGCAGCGAAATACAAATGGGTAAAAGGCGCAGCTGGCTGGTAAAAATTAAAGATGGCAGCGGCTTTCTTACCCTGCGCTTTTTTCACTTTAGCGCTGCGCAAAAAAATGCGGTTACCCCGGGTGTACTACTGCGTTGCTTTGGTGAAGCCAAGCGCGGCCCACGCGGGCTGGAAATGCTGCACCCCGAATACCGTGTTCACAACGACGAACTGCTGACCGAAGTCAGTGAAACTTTAACACCCATTTACCCCACTACAGAAGGCTTACGCCAGGCCACCTGGCGCAGCCTTACCGATGCGGCGCTGCAGTATTTACAACGCAGCCAGCCGGATGAATATCTGCCAGTTGATATGCTGCGCCAGCCGTGGTCACTTACTGAGGCGTTAACTTATATTCACCGGCCGCCGCCAGACGCCAGCCTGCAATTACTGGAGCTGGGTAAACACCCGGCGCAGCAACGGCTGATTATTGAAGAATTAGTGGCGCAGCAACTGAGCATGCACAAGCTGCGCAGCCAAAGCCAGCAGCAACAAGCTGTAGCACTGAAAATTGACAACAATTTACAGCAGCGCTTTTTAGCCGCGCTGCCATTTTCACCCACCAATGCCCAGCAGCGGGTAACCAACGAAATACGCCACGACTTAAGCCAAACTCTGCCAATGCTACGCCTGGTCCAGGGTGATGTCGGCTCAGGTAAAACTCTGGTAGCAGCCTTAGCGGCCCTGACAGCCATAGGTAATGGTTATCAGGTAGCATTAATGGCTCCCACTGAGCTATTAGCCGAGCAGCACGCGGTAAACTTTGCCCGCTGGTTTGAACCTTTAGGCATTGGCGTAGCCTGGCTGGGAGGCAAAACCAAAGGCAAAGCGCGTCAGGCAACCCTTGCAGCCATTGCCGATGGCAGTGCAAAAATGGTGGTAGGTACCCATGCGCTGTTTCAGCAACAGGTAGAGTTTAATGCCTTAACACTGATCATCATTGACGAGCAGCACCGCTTTGGCGTGCACCAGCGCCTGGCGCTGCGGGAAAAAGGCGGTATCGAAGGTAAGTATCCGCATCAGTTGGTTATGACGGCCACACCGATACCGCGTACGCTGGCGATGACCGCTTATGCTGATCTGGACACCTCAATTATTGACGAGCTACCGCCAGGCCGTACGCCGGTAACAACAGTGGCAATACCCGATACCCGGCGCGATGATATTATCGAACGGGTGCGCAGCGCCGTGCAAAGCGAGCAACGCCAGGCGTACTGGGTATGCACGCTGATTGAAGAATCTGAAACCCTGCAATGTCAGGCAGCTGAAGACACCATGCTGAACTTGCAGCAAGCCTTACCGCAACTGAAAATTGGCCTGGTGCATGGCCGGTTAAAAGCCGCTGAAAAACAAGCGGTAATGCAGCAGTTTAGCAGTGGCGAATTAGACCTGTTGGTAGCCACCACGGTAATTGAAGTTGGTGTAGATGTACCCAACGCCAGCCTGATGATTATTGAAAACCCCGAGCGACTGGGTTTAGCTCAGTTGCACCAGCTACGCGGCCGCGTAGGCCGTGGCAGCACCGCTTCGCATTGCGTATTACTGTACCATGCGCCGCTGTCACGCACTGCACAATCCCGGCTTGGCGTACTGCGCGACTCTAACGACGGCTTTGTTATTGCCCAGCGTGACCTGGAAATACGTGGCCCCGGCGAACTATTGGGCACCCGCCAAACGGGTATTTTGCAGTTTAAAATTGCCGATCTCAGCCGCGACGCCGACTTACTGCCACAGGCACAACAACTGGCAACACAGTTATGGCAACACAACCGCCCCGCCAGCCTAGCGCTAATCAAACGCTGGCTGGCCAATAAAGAAATTTATGGTAATGCCTGATACAACAAAACTGGCTATAAATTACAGCACACTACCGTATTACGCTGGACGGTTTCAGCCACACTGCGCAATATAACAACGGAATTTCGCTCAAGGACCTTCGTATGACAGCATTAAGCCCCTACCAATTACGCCAGCAGTGCCGCAGTGGTGCCTTTAACGGCAATACTTCGGGTTTTGCACCGGGTTTTGTTCAGGCCAATATGGCGATATTACCCAAACAGTACGCCGCCGATTTTCTGCAATTTTGCCACTTTAACCCCAAGCCTTGCCCGCTGTTGGGTATGGCGGCAACACCCGGAGCCATTGATATGCCTGCTTTGGCAAAAGATCTGGATATCCGCAGCGATCTGCCAAAGTACCGTATTTTCAAAAACGGCCAGCTAACCGATGAAGTAACCGATGTACGTGATGTATGGCGCGATGATTTAGTGACGTTTTTAATTGGCTGTTCTTTCTCGTTTGAAGAGTCATTACTGGCCGATGGCCTGGAAATCCGCAATATTACAGAAAAAGTTAACGTACCCATGTACCGCACCAATATCGCCTGTACACCAGCCGGGGTATTTCATGGTGGTATGGTAGTCAGTATGCGGCCTATGAAACCGTTTGATGCAATACGCGCAATCCAAATTTGCTCACGTTTTCCGCAGGTGCACGGCGCGCCGGTGCATTTTGGTGACCCGGCCGCTATTGGTATTAATGACATTAATAAACCGGATTTTGGCGATGCGGTAACAATAAAGCCGGGCGAAGTGCCGGTATTCTGGGCCTGCGGCGTTACCCCTCAGGTAGCCATAGCCAATGCTAAAGTAGATTTTTGCATTACTCACAGCCCGGGCCATATGCTGGTAACCGATTTGGCTAACAGTAAGCTGTCGGTATTCTGACGACAGTAATGTCCCTGAACTGCTGCTACTGAGCCACGGAAGGCAATGTGCATTCACTTATTTTATATTCTTTTAAAGAATAAAAACTCAATTTACTATTTCGATTTTAACGTATAAATTTACCTTACTACAGCAGCATTGCCCCCCAGTGCCCAACCGGGCCGCACCAAACCAACAATAAATTATTCAGGAAAACACTATGACATCCTTTACTACAGGTAAGGTGGCGGCTGCGTTGCTGCTCACCGTTACCAGCGCCGTTACTCAGGCAGCTGATGTAACTATTTATGGCCGCGCACATTTATCACTGGATCAGCTGGATAACGGCGTAGACAGCGGCACCAATGTATCCAGCAATTCCAGCAGGCTAGGTTTTCGTGCCAGTACCAAGCTGGAAGACGGTCTGGAAGCCTTTGTCCAGTTAGAGCAAACCATTCGTTTTGATGAAGGCAGCGGCCAGTTTGCAGACCGGGATTCTTATGTTGGCCTGCGCGGCGAATTCGGTACGCTAAAAGCAGGCCAGTTTGATACCCCGCTAAAAGCCATTCGCAGTAAGGTAGACCAGTTTGGTGATCGCATCGGCGACATCCGTAACCTTACCCGTATTAATACCGGTAGCAGTAATATTGGTAACGTGTTTGATGAACGCTTTAAAAATGGCATCGCCTATGAAAGCCCGCAATTTAACAATATCAGTTGAGCCTTTCATTACACACCACATAATACTACCGGCTCAACCACCGATAATGTACGCGAATCTTACAGCACCTCTTTAACCTATGAAGTAAAAGGCCTGTATCTGGCGGCGGCTTATGAAAGTTTTGAAGGTATAGAGGGCATTGACCCTAAAGCCATCCGGCTGGGGGCTTATTACGATATTGGTGCTCAGCTGCGGGTATCGGCGTTATACCAAAATGCCAGCGATATTCCAGGCGGTGATCGTAATGTTTATGGTGCAGGTGCCAGCTACAAGCTGAATAAATATGTACTGCGCGCCCAGTTGTATCAGGTAAGTGATAACGACACCCCGGACACCGGTGCCACCCTGGCAGTAGTAGGCGTTGACCGTAATCTGGGTAAAGATCTGACCTTATATGCTGCCTACGGCATTACTTCAAACGATGATGCGGCACTTTACAGTATCTCCGGTGGTGGCCGCGGTACAACAGCCCCTGCTATTGCCGGCGAAAACAACTCTGGTTTGTCACTGGGTATTATTTACAGCTTCTAAACCGCTACTAGGGCTTGTTGACGTTTCAGGGTTCTTTTTGCAGCAGTCTGGCCGGTTTTTATGCCAGGCAGTGCGAGTGCAGTGTAGTTATTCTACATAAACGAGCACTAACGCAGCAGAAAGACCGGCCAGGCGCTGCCCTTCGGGTTCGTCTGGCGGCGCTCTGCACTTTGTCACTCGTCGCTTATTTAGAATGACTAAACTTCGCTCCTTGTTTCGCGTTCAGAACGCCGCCAGAGCGAACAAAATTTAATCTTGAAACGTCAACAAGCCCTAGATGTAACACCGTTTTTATGGATGAATTGCAGCGCCACGGACTGGCAAATGCACCTTCCTCCTCCTGTTGAAATAACCATTTTGGTTGCCCCGCTTGCGGGGCTTTTTTTACCGTCAAATCAGGCTGTTTTATGCTTACGCTCGTCTTTATATTCCACATAGCTTTTTACCACTATGGTAACCAGCGCCAGACCGGTTAATAAAGATGACACCGCAAAAGCAGCAGTAAACATATATTCGTTGTACAGCACTTCAATATGCAATGGCATGGTATTGGTTTCGCCGCGAATACGGCCCGACACCACAGCTACTGCACCAAACTCGCCCATAGCGCGGGCATTACACAGCACAACACCGTAAATAAGGCCCCATTTAATATTAGGCAGCGTAACGTACCAGAAGGTTTTCCAGCCACTGGCACCTAAGGTTAACGAGGCTTCTTCTTCATCTTTGCCCTGCTGCTGCATTAACGGTATAAGCTCGCGCGCGACAAACGGCAAAGTGCCAAACAAAATAACGATAACAATACCGGGCACAGCAAAAATAATTTTTATGTCGTGCTGCTGTAGCCAGGGCCCCAACCAGCCATGGCTGCCAAAAAAGATCACGAAAATTAACCCTACTACCACCGGTGATATCGCAAACGGCATATCAATAATAGATACCAGCAGGGTTTTACCGCGAAATTCAAACTTGGCTACGGCCCAGGCTATTGCTACACCAAAAATAGCATTAAGCGGCACCACAATAACCAGCACAAACAATGTCAGCTTGATTGCGGCCACGGCGTCCGGCTCGGTAACGGCCTGCCACCACACTTTAAGCCCGGCTTCAAAAGCACCATACAACACAACTGACAACGGCAGCAGTAAAAACAGGCTTAAAAACAGCAGCACTATGCTGATTAAGCTATAACGTACCCAGCGCGGCTCTGTAGTCGCTTTTTGCAGCGGTTTTGCCGGTATTGCATCGCTAACGTCTGTCATGCTGCACCTCCATTGCGTTTATTGGTCCACCACTGTAAACCGTTGATTAACAGCAATAACAAAAATGCCGCCACTAACATCACCACACCAATAGCCGCTGCACCCTGGTAATCGTATTGCTCGGCTTTGGCTACAATCAGCAACGGGGTAATTTCAGTGCGGTAAGGCAAATTGCCGGAAATAAAAATAACCGAGCCGTATTCACCCAAGGCCCGGGCGAAAGCCAGCGCATAACCGGTGAGTAAAGCAGGTAGCAACGCCGGTAAAATAACCCGCCTTACTGTCGTCCAGCGGCTGGCACCTAAACTGGCAGAGGCTTCTTCCAGTTCCTTCTCAAAGTCAGCCAGTACCGGCTGCACGGTGCGCACCACAAACGGCAAACCAATATAGGTAAGGGCGATAATCACACCAATTTCAGAATAAGCGATACGAATATTCCATATCTGCAGATATTGCCCCACCCAGCCGGTAGTGGAATACAGTGTTACCAAAGCAATACCCGCAACTGCGGTAGGCAGCGCAAAGGGTAAATCAACCAATGCATCTACTACCTTTTTGCCGGGAAAACGGTAGCGCACTAACACCCAGGCCGTCAGGCTGCCAAATACCGCATTGATGGTAGCACCGGCAAAAGACGCCAGAAACGACAGTTTATATGAAGCAACAACCTGCGGGTGGCTGATAGCCTGCCAGAAATCGGCCCAACTCATTTGCAGGGTAAAGATCAGTAAACCGGCTACCGGCAGTAAAAATAATAAGCTCAGATAAAATACGGAAAACCCCAGTGTTAAGCCAAAGCCGGGGATCACAGTTCGGGATACTACAGTTGCCATATAAGGCTCCGCGTTGTCGGGTCGCTAAAGGCGCTGCCAGCGGCAGCGCACTGGTCAGATAATTAACGGTTTTTATTGATAGATGCCAAAACCTTGTCGAACACGCCACCATCGTTAAAGTGGGTTTGTTGCGCCTTGGTCCAGCCACCAAACACTTCATCAATAGTAAACAGGTTTACTTTAGGAAAGGCACTTGCATACTGGCTGGCAATAGCGGGGTTAGACGGCCGGTAATAGTGCTTAGCCGCCAGATGCTGGGCTTCGTCACTGTACAAATGCTGTAAATAAGCCTCTGCCACTTTGCGGGTGCCTTTGCGGTCAACATTCTTATCCACCACTGTTACCGGCGGTTCAGCCAAAATGCTGACACTGGGCACCACTATGTCAAACTGGCCTTTGCCTAACTGCTCTACCGACAAAATGGCTTCGTTTTCCCAGGCAATAAACACGTCACCAATACCACGTTGCACAAAGGTATTGGTGGCACCACGGGCACCGGAATCCAGCACCGGCACATTTTTAAACAGCTTTTCTATAAATTCGTAGGCTTTTTCTTCCGAGCCATATTCTTTCAGCGCATAACCCCAGGCCGCCAGATAGTTCCAGCGTGCACCACCGGAGGTTTTCGGATTAGGGGTAATAACCTCTACATCAGGGCGGACTAAATCGTCCCAGTTTTTAATGTTTTTCGGGTTACCCTTACGCACCAACAGCACTATGGTAGATGTATAAGGCGAGCTGTTTTTATCCAGCCTGCTTTGCCAGTCGGCCGGGATCAAATTGCCATTGTTGTGCAGGGCGTCAATATCATAGGCCAATGCCAGGGTCACTACGTCAGCGTCCAGGCCGTCGATTACCGAACGCGCCTGTGAGCCAGAACCACCATGCGACTGGCGCACTGTAGGTGCTGCATTGCCCTGTGCCTGCCAGTGTTTGCTAAATAGCTGATTATATTCGCGGTAAAACTCGCGGGTTGGGTCGTAAGACACATTTAGGATAGTAGTATTGGCAGTAGCGATAAAACTACTGACAGCCAATACGGTGCCCAGTGTAAGGTGTTTAACTACAGTGCTGATCTTCATTTCGAAATCCTTTATTAATAATTTTATTATTGGCAAAGGCTTCCGGAGGTCCGGTCAGCGGGCAGTGCTATTTGGGTTGGTGTTCCAGCCGTAATTTCTCGTTTTTTTCCAGTTGCACTAATTTGCCATGGTGGAAAATCAGCTCTACTGAACCAAACTCTATCTGGCCCACCAACCGTTCCAGTAATGCCAATAGTTGCGGCAACGCATCTTTGGCTTCATCAGTTACTGTCATGTTGTGCTCCTTAGCGCAGCGGTTGACGGCTTTATCATAAACACGAATATAAATAACCAATAAATAGCAAATTATGATTGTCTATACCAAAAAGAAATAAGAGAACCTACCCCCTGACAAACGCGGTTTACCACTAAGCGACTGATCGTAGCTTGGCAGCTACCAGGCTGGTAGCTTGCTGGGTACTAAAGCGAACACGGGCCAGCGCTTGCTGGTCGGTAAGCAAGGTGCTGTTTATACCGGGTAACGTACTAAAAGCAGAATTCGGCAGGTAATTATCTATTGGCATAACAAACAAGCCAAAATGATCCAGCAGCGGCCTTAGCTGTGTATCCAGCAAAGGCGAATATAAGCCACTGCCGGTAGCCGCTATTAATGCCACCTTGCCGCGTAACGCAGTTACATCAAGCAAATCAAAAAAGTGTGTAAACAGCCCCGGCAACCCGGCCGCATACTGCGGCACACTGAAAATCAGCAAGTCAGCATCCAGTACATCCTGATACGCTTCTGCAGCGGTATCAGACAATTGCAGCAAACTTTCAGATCTGCCCAAATCTGCCGCTATCTGGTGTAAATGTAACACCTGCACTGTTGCTGCAGGCTGCTCTGTTGCCGCCTGCGCAAACACCTGCGCCAGCGTTACATTAATATGGTGATAGCGCGGTGCGCCATTAAATACCAGAACCCGCATCCTGGAATCCTTGATTACGATATAAATTCAGCCCCAGGTAATCCTGTTTACCTATCTCCACACCGTTATGGCGCAAAATGTTATAGGCAGTAGTAATATGGAAATAAAAATTGGGTAGTGCATAAAACAGTGCATAACCAAGTGAGGTATAGCGCTCATCGTGCTGAGGCGGTAGGGTGAAGCTTTGCTCCAGCACACCTTCAAACTGGCGCGGGGCAATGGTTAGCAGGTAACTGATACTGTGGTTAACATAAGCAATATGTTGCTCAATACTGACCACCTCCTCTACAAAGCTGACACTGTTTTTACCGCTGTACAACTCAATGGTTTCACGCGCAATATCAGCAGCACGTTTTATTTGCAGCGACAACTCATACATATCCGGGTATAAGCGGCTTTGCAACAATAGCGCTGCCGGATAGCCTTTTAACGCAGCCTGATAACCCGCCTTGCGTAGTAAACTGGCCAGATTGGTTAAACTGCGGATAAATACCGGAACGGTGACGTCATATAAACCTACGCTCATCTTGTCTCTCCTGTGCCAGAAAACCTTATTCAGTATCCTGCGCTGTAAAAAAACGCGGCAGCCAAAAGGTGCCGCGAAAAGACAGGTGAAAAAGCAGGAGTAAGCAGCGCTTACACAATCATCTTAATATAACTTAAATAACGTTATTATTATTTTTATATCTCTTTTAGGAATATAGTAGATTAAAAGTATCACTATGGCAGAATGGAAAACTAGTCCTGTATAGGTAACTGTAGGAAATATGAAGCATATTGTTATTGTTGGTGGTGGCTTTGCCGGCACTGCCACCGCAGCTCAGCTTGTTCAGCAACTGGAGCAACCCGTTCAGTTGTCATTGATAAACCCTGAACCGACCTTTTTAACCGGTACTGCTTATCAGCCTTATGCAACCAGATTACTGCTTAATGTTAATGCAGCCAAAATGAGTTTGTTTCCTGATCAACCCGAGCACTTTGTTAACTGGGTAATGACACGACCCCAGTATAGCAACCTGCCACAACACTTTGTTGCCCAGGCCTTTTTACCAAGAGCACTTTACGGAGAGTATATAAAGCAGATTTGGCAGCAAACTGTCCATGCAGCACAAAGTAAAGCGATAAAGCTGCGGCATGTTCCCGCTACCATCATCGCCTGCAAACCGCACCAACAACAGTTTCTGCTTAGCATGGACAATACACAGCAGCTTTGCGCCGATATAGTGGTGCTGGCAAACGGAAACCAGCTACCCGGCAACAGGGTATTACCCGACGCCAGCTTTGCACGCAGTACTTTTTATCTGCAAAACCCCTGGCAGAGGCTGCCCGAAACACTGCTCAATAACACTAAACCGGTATTAATACTCGGTAACGGTTTAACGATGGCAGATACAGTACTCAGTTTACGGCAGCATGGCATAACACAGCCTATCATCTCGTTGTCGCGCCATGGTTACGCTATGCTGCCTCACCGGCACAATGGCTTAACTTATCCGGATTTTTCAACTGAATTACTGGCAGCAACGTCACTGCGTCAACTGGTTAAGATAGTGCACCAACACATCCGGTTGGTAAGACAACTGGGGATTTCTGCTGAACCGGTTATTGATGCAATACGCCCTTATACACAACAGTTATGGCGTAGATTATCCGGTGCCGACAAACAGCGCTTTTTATCAAAGATACGCCATTTGTGGGGTGTTGCCCGGCATCGTCTGCCATTACATATTCACGATTATTTGCAACACCTGCAACTGGAAGGCAGCCTGCGGGTTTACGCCGGTAAATTGGTTCAGTTGCAACAGCAGGCTGATGGAGTACAGGTGCAGTTTATTGAACGGAAAAGTCATCAGCAACACCAGCTAAATGTTGCTGCAGTTATCAATTGTACCGGGCCGGAAACAGATTGGCGTAACCTGCCACACCATTTTATCTGCCAGATGCTGGAAGATGGCTTATTGCAACAGGATAAATTTCAATTAGGTATTGCTGCTGATGTAGACAGTTTCATGGTGTTAAACCGCCACGGCCAGGCACAACCGGCATTATTTACCCTGGGTAGCAATTTACGTGGTGAGTTATGGGAGAGTACAGCTGTAAATGAGCTGAGAAGCCAGGCACAAAAACTGGCAACCCAGATCATTAAACAACTTAGTGTCACTTAAACTACGCCAGCGCTTGCTGCAGGTCGGCAATTAAATCTGCCGGGTCTTCAACACCAATACTCAGGCGGATTAAATCATCGGTAACACCGGCAGCTAAACGGCTTGCTGCATCCATTGCCGCATGGGTGGTGCTGGCCGGGTGGCAGGCCAGGCTTTCCAAATCCCCCAGGCTTACCGCCTGGGTAAACAGCTGCAATTGATCCAGAAAACGTGCAGCACGGCTGAAACCGCCAGCCAGCTCAATACTAACCATACCGCCAAAGGCACCCACAGTTTCAGCCAGTACCGGGTATCCGGCATCGGTAACCAGACCGGGATAAATCACCTTAGCCACCAACGGATGCTGTGCTAAAAACTCAGCTACTTTTGCTGCACCAGCTAAGTGTGCATCCATCCGCAGTGCCAGCGTGCGCAGGCCACGTTGCAGTAAATACGCTTCCTGTGGGCCTATGGGAGCGCCAATATGCTTCAGCGCTATGGTACGCACCTGCTGCATCAAATCTGAGCGGCCCGCTACTACACCGGCAATAATATCGCCGTGGCCGCTTAAATATTTGGTGGCGCTGTGCATCACCAAATCAATACCATGCTCAAGCGGCTTAAATAAATAGGGTGTTAAAAAGGTATTGTCACACACCGTAATAGCACCGGTTTTGGCCGCTGCGGCCTTAACCTTGCGGTAATCGGCAACCTTAAGATTAGGGTTGGTGATAGGCTCAAACAGCACCAGTTTAGTGCCGGGGTTAATATTGGCCACTAAGTCGTCGTCACTCAGGTAACGGCTTACTTTAATACCGGCACGGCTTAGGGTATTAATTAAAAACGCTGCGGTGCCGCCGTACACCGGATCAATAAAGGCTACTTCGTCACCGGCACTTACCAGTGCATAAAAAATACTGCTAACGGCTGCCATACCACTGGCGACTACCAGTGCTTCATCGGCACCTTCCAGATTTGCCAGTTGTTGCTCCAGCGCCTGTACTGTCGGGTTGCCCATGCGGCTGTAAATAAAGCCTGGCTGCTCACCGGCAAAACGGGCTTTGCCGTCTGCCGCCGAGCCATAAGTAAAGGTACTGCTTTGGTAAATGGGTGTAGTTAAAGCGCCGGTTTGTGCATCGGCACCGGCGCTGCTGTGCAGCAATTGGGTTTTAAATTTCATTGGTTTTATCCGTTAAACAGCAGTTTTTTCTAAGCCGGAAACAGGCGAATAATGTGCCTGCGCCACATCAGGGTGTGAGCGCAAACGGCCTTTTAATACATTTTGCCCCACCTGATAAAACAGCGGGTTAAGCGGATCACTGGCCGGGCCTTTGGCTTGCAATGCTAACTCTTCTGGCAATGGCAGCAACGGCACTGTGGCATCTAACTGTGCCGCCATAAAAAAGGCGCATGACAGCCGCTCAACACCGGCAGGCGGACTAACCACACGGTGGTAAGTTGCGCGCAAATAGCCGTTTGACGCCAGCTCCAGCAACTCGCCTATATTCACCACAAAGGCGCCGGGCAGCGGTACTGCGCTTAGCCAGCCCTTTTCCGTTAGCACTTCAAGGCCGCTCTGGCCATCCTGTAATACCAGCGTTAAGTAACCGGGGTCTTTATGTGCACCTACACCCTGCTCCTGCTCTGGCGCAGTGCGGCCAGGGTAACGAATCAGTTTCATATGGCGGTATGGGCCATCTTTAATAGTACTGTCAAAGGCGTCTTCACTTTGCTGCAGTACCAGCGCAAAAGCGCGTAGCAGGGTTACGGTAAGGTCGGTTAACTGATCCTGCCATTGTAACAAAACCGGTTGCATGGCTGGCAATGCTGCAGGCCACTGGTTCGGGCCATATAAACGCCACCAGGCCGGTTCATTTTGTTGCAGTACCGGCACGCTATGCTCGGCCATAATATCAAACTGCTCGCGCTGATCAGCCTTGCCCAGTGTTAATTCGCCCCCTAAGCGGGTATAGCCACGAAAATGCGGCGACTTCACCATCTGCACGGCATCTTTGTCTGCTTGTGGCAAAGCAAAAAACTCGGCAGCCAGTTGTAAAATTGCCTGCTGCTGTGTTTGTGCAATGCCGTGGCCGGTAAGATAAAAAAAACCGACATCGCGTGCAGCTTCGCCCAGCTGCGCCAGAAACTGGCGGCGTAGCTCGCCACCAGCACGCCATAAAGCGAGATCCAGCACCGGAAGTTGTAACGTCATATAGCGCTCACATTGTGGGTTGTTCAATGTGCGCATTCTATGCCTGTAATAACAGGCGCCGAAGGATTTGATAACTATTAGTTATATAAAACAGAAATAACCGGCCGCTTGGATATATAGCTAGCCGGAAGCGCAGATGGCTATTAGTTGACACGCAACCATGCCAAACAACGCAGCACATGCCAGCACCCGCATTATGCCCTGGTTATAACGAAATAAAGCGACACCGGCAGCGATACCCAGCAGTAAGGCAAACCAATCGAAACTGCCACTTCCCCCCTGCGGCCACAGCACATGGTAGCCAAAAAACAGTGCCAGATTAACAATTACCCCCACCACCGCCGCCGTAATGGCGGTAAGCGGTGCGGTAAGGGCGGCTTGTTTACGGCTGCTTTCAACCAGCGGTGCACCAACTAAAATAAACAGGAATGACGGCAAAAAGGTAAAAAAAGTGACAATAGCTGCGGCCAGCATACCAGCCAGTGGCAGCATGTTTGGCCCAAACAGTTGCTCTGTCCAGCCAGCGATAAAACCGACAAAAGCCACCACAATAATCAAAGGGCCGGGGGTGCTTTCACCCAACGCCAGTGCGTCGATCATTTGCAGTGCTGTCAGCCAGCTGTAGTGCTCTACCGCACCCTGATACACATAAGGTAATACCGCATAAGCGCCGCCAAAGGTTAGTAGTGCTGCCTTGGTAAAAAACCAGCCCAGCTGCACTTGCGGGCTATGCCAGCCATACAATACGGCTAACACACCAAGCGAAGCTGCCCAGATCGCTATGCCCAGCGCTATACCGAATATAAACTTGCACCAGCTAAATAACTGCCACTTTGGTAATGCAGTGTTATCGTTTATTACCGCAGTATCTGCCACAGCACCGGCTTGAGTACTGCCATGCGTTGCTGGCGCTACTTTAAGCTGCACCGGCCACCAGCGCATCAGCGCTAAGCCAATAAACGCCGCAGCAATAACAATATACGGAAATGGCATTTTAAATACCGCGATCGCAATAAGCGCGGCCAACGCCAGCAGTTTAAGCGCTGTAGTATGTAAGGTTTTTTTACCGATGCGCCAGGCGGCAAACAGCACTATGGCGGTAACTGCCGGTTTTACGCCATACAGCAGGCCTTGCAACAGCGGCACGTCGCCATGTGCCAGATATAGCCACGCCAGCAAACTGAGGATAAAAAATGACGGCAGGATAAACAGCAAACCAGCGATTAAGGCACCTTTAGCCCCGTGCAATAACCAGCCGATATAGGTGGCCAGTTGCTGGGCTTCCGGCCCCGGCAGCAACATGCAGTAGTTTAGTGCATGTAAAAAACGCGCTTCAGAGATCCAGCGCCGCCTTTCTACCAGTTCCTGGTGCATCATACCCAGCTGGCCAGCCGGGCCGCCAAAGCTGATCAACCCCAGTTTCAGCCAGTAGCTAAATGCTTCACGCAGGCTAACGGCTTTGGCCGCTGAAGATAAAGGCTGTGGCATTACTAAGTTATCCTGCTCTGCTGAATGTGGCGGTAAAGCTGCCCGGCGCAGTATGCCTAAATAATATGACAGCAGTATTGTTTAAGCTGAGTTTATTACGCCGGATATAACGGAAATAACAGCGGCACCAGCAACACACTTGCCACCAGTACCAACAAGGTAAAGGGCACACCAATACGCATAAAGTCGCTGAATTTGTATTGCCCCGGCCCCAGCACTAAAGTATTTACCGGTGAGGATACCGGCGTCATAAAGGCTGCCGAAGCGGCCAATGCCACCATCATAGCAAACGGATAAGGCGATGCCTCCAGTGTACCGGCCAGTGACACCGCAACCGGTGCCATCAGCACCGCAGTGGCAGTATTAGAAATAAATAAGCCGGTTACCGCGGTTAACACAAATAATGCCGCCAGCAGGGCGTAATGGCCGCTGTCGCCAAGCATATACAACAGGCTGCTGACAGCCAGCTCGATACCGCCGGTTTTCTGCAGAGCAAGTGCAAAGGGCAGCATACCCACAATCAGCACCAGGCTGGGCCAGTGAATAGCTTTATAAGCGCTGGTTAAATCAATACACCGCAGTGCGCCTAACAGCAGACAGGTAATCAGTGCAGCTATAACGTTAGGGACTATGCCCGTTACCATTAGCAGCACCATCAGCGCCAGACAACACAGTGCATGCGGTGCTTTACTGGCTGCCGGAGTTACTTCATCCACTTCGGCTGGCAGGCTCAGTACCAAAAAATCCCGGCCCTGGCGCTGCAGGTTATGAATGTCCTTCCAGTTACCGGCTACCAGCAGTGTGTCGGCCCGCTGCAATTGTTCATCTACCAGAACGCCTTGCAGCGCCTCACCGCCACGGCGCAACCCCACTACATTCAGTTTATGTCGGCTGCGAAACGACAGTTGCTGAATCGTTTTACCCGGCATAGATGACTCCGGCGGAAACGCCACCTCTGCCAGCCCTAACTCATGAGCATGCAAAGCATAGTAAGAACTGGTTAATGGCTGTGGTTCAAGCCCCAGTTGGTGGCAAATATGCAATAAGCCCTGTGCCGGATATATCAGATCAACCAGCAACACATCACCGGCCTGAACTACCGTATTACCGGTAGCATTAAGCAGCAAGGTACGGAATTTCTGCTGGCGCTCTACCGCCACTACATTAATGCCGTAGTCTTTGCGCAGTGCCAGTTCGTTCAGTTGCTGGTTTAGTAACAGCGACCCCGGTAATACCTTTAGCCGGTGTTCACGCTCGTTTAAGCGGTAACTTTGCGCCAGCGCGTTTAATGTCAGGCGCGGCGCACCATTCTGCCCCGGCGCTAACTGCGGTTTAAGCCAGCGCCGTGCCAGCAGCATATAAGCAATACCCAGCAACAGCACCACTAAGCCGATAGGTGTAAAGCTGAAAAAGTTAAAGCCTTCCAGACCGTTTCGCTGCAATTCGCTGTGCACCACCATATTTGGCGGTGTCGCCACCAGCGTTTGCATACCGCTGATCAGCGCAGCAAAAGCCAGCGGCATCATCAAGCGCCCCGGCGCAATATTCAACCGGGCGCAAATACTTAACACCACAGGGATAAAAATAGCTACCACACCGGTAGAGCTCATTACCGAGCCTAATAACGCTACCGCTAACATCAGCAGTACCAGCAGCCGGGTTTCGCTGTTCGCTGCCACCCGAACCAAGGCATCGCCCAGCCGGTAGACAATACCGGTGCGCACCAGGGCATCACCAATAACAAACAAGGCCGCAATAAGAATAACGGCAGGATCACTAAACCCGGCCAGCGTTTGCTGTAAATCCAGCACACCGGTTAACGGAAACAACACCAGCACCATTAAGGCCACAACATCAGTACGGGGTTTATTCGCCGCAAAACAACCAATACACAACAGCAGCATAGCCAGCACGCAAAGCAGTTCTGTGTTCATTTGCCGTTAGCCCCTGTAGTGTAAAAGGCGTAATATTAAGATAAACAGAGTAAAACTTCTTAGCGACAGATCAACAATACTTTTGTTTCAGCCCATCTTATCAGCGCCATACCTGAAACACCGACTAACTACAGATCGCTACACACATGATTAAAAATGCTATATTTCAGCTTATAAATGAATATTTATCATACATTGAAGTATAGGTAGCAGCATGATTGAAAAAATTCACCTGAGTATTTTGCGCGAAATCGCCCGTCAGGGCTCGTTAACGGCGGCGGCGAGCAGTTTAAACCTGACGCAGTCGGCACTTAGCCACACCATAAAAAAGCTGGAACGACAGCGCAATATTAATTTGTGGCTAAAGGATGGCCGTAATATCCGTTTAACTGAGGCGGGTAACTACCTGCTGGAGCAAGCCAACCGCCTGCTGCCGCAGTTTGAACGTATAGACGATACGCTGCGCCAGTTTGCCGATAATGAAAAGGGCAGCCTCGGCGTGGGTATGGAATGCCACCCTTGTTACCAATGGCTACTTAAGGTGGTACAGCCGTTTTTAGCGCAATCACCGGGGGTAGATATCGACGTAAAACAGCGCTTTCAGTTTGGTGGCATGGCGGCGCTGTTTAACTACGATATAGATTTACTGATAACGCCCGACCCAATCAACAAAGAAAGTATAGTGTTTGAACCGGTGTTTCCGTACGAGCTGGTGCTGGTGGTAAGCCAGCACAGCAAGCTAAGCGGTTTAAGCCAGATAACCCCGGCGCAGCTAAGCGACCAGATCCTGCTAACCTACCCGGTAGAAACGGCACGGCTGGATATTTTTCAGCAGTTTTTACTGCCGGCGCAGTGTATGCCCAAACTGCATAAAACGCTGGAAGCTACCGACATTATCCTGCAAATGGTGGCAGCTAACCGCGGCGTTGCCGCTATGCCGAAATGGCTGGCACTGGAATATGCGCAAAACCTGCCGGTTAATGTTATTCGTTTAGGCAGCAGCGGTATTCATAAACATATTTATGTCGGTTACCGTAAGCAGGAAAAGCTGAATAAACATATTCAAACTTTTATTACCCTGGCCAAAAGCAGTGGTGCGGCATTATCGGTCCCGGTTTAAGCAGATCGGCGGCAGCTTAGTGCTGCCGGGCCAGCTTCCACTGCAAAAACGCTTTTACCACTAAGGTGGCAATAGCGATAAGGGTTAGCAAGGCGGCGGCAATAAAGGCACCGGCGGTGTTGTAATCCTGCTGCAGCAGTTCAATATGCAGTGGCAGTGTATTGGTTTGGCCACGAATAGTACCCGACACCACAGACACCGCGCCAAATTCGCCCACCGCACGGGCGTTGGTTAAAATAACGCCGTACAGCAGCGCCCAGCGGATATTGGGCAAGGTAATATGCCAGAAAACCTGCCAGCCACTGGCGCCTAGCAGTACAGCAGCTTCTTCCTGCTCGGTGCCCAATGTTGACATCAGCGGCACCAGTTCGCGTACCACAAAGGGGCAAGACACAAATACCGTTACCATTACCAGGCCGGGCCAGGCAAACATCAGCTGTATATCGTGCTGATCCAGTAGGCTGGCAAAAGGGCCATTACTGCCGTACAACAACAAATACAGCAACCCGGCCACCACCGGGGATACGGCAAACGGAATATCAATCAGCGTGAGTAATAAACGCCGGCCGGGAAAACTAAAGCGGGTAACACACCAAGCAATAAGGGTGCCGAAAATCAGATTGATCGGCACCGTTAAGCCCGCCACCAGCAGTGTTAAACCAATGGCATGCAGCATGTCAGGCTCGGTCAGGTTTTGCCACAGGCCGCCAACACCGGCTGAAAATGCCGCAACAAAAATAAACACCAGCGGCACCACTAACAGCAACAGCGTTAACACCACACCCAGGCTGATTAATAACGGCCGGATCCAGCGCCGTGAGCTGTTAAGCGCAGTTTGGCTCATTTCACGCCTCCGGTAATGTGCTGGTAGCGCTGCTGAATGCCATTAATAATAAACAGTAAAATTAACGATACCAGCAGTACCACACTGGCAATAGCGCTGGCACCGGCGTAGTCGAATTCCTGCAGCCGGACAAAAATCATCAGCGAGGTTACTTCGGTTTGCCACGGCAGATTACCGGCAATAAAAATAACCGCACCAAATTCGCCCAGGCTGCGGGTAAATGACAGTGCCGTGCCAGTAAGCAGTGCCGGTTTTATTTCCGGCAAAATAATACGGAAAAACGTTTGCCACGGGCTGGCGCCCAACGTAGCTGAGGCCTCTTCGTATTCCGGGCCAAATTCTTCCAGCACCGGCTGCACCGAGCGCACCACAAAAGGCACACTGGTAAAAATCATTGCCAGCACTATGCCCAACAAGGTGTAAGACACTTTTATATCCCACAATGCCAGATACTGGCCAAACCAACCCTGGGTAGAAAACACCGCTGCCAGCGTTAAGCCAGCTACTGCGGTGGGCAAAGCGAAGGGTAAATCCATCAGGCCGTCCAGCAAAATACGGCCTGGGAAACGATAACGGGTTAAGATCCAGGCCATAAGCAGGCCAAAAAACAAATTAAAAGCACTGGCTACCAGCGCTGCAGACAGCGTGACTTTATAGGTAGCCACTACCCGCGGATCAGAAATAATTGCCCAGTACTGCGCCCAGCTTAACTCTGCCGTTTGTACTATTAGCCCGGTAATGGGCAGCAAAATAACCAGGCTAATAAAAAACAAACTGCTGCCAAGGCTGATACCAAAGCCCGGCAGCACACGTTTACTGGTAAAACTGCGATAAAAGGTCACGGTTAGCGTTTACCCTCGGCTAATAATTGGTCCAGCACACCACCGCTGGCAAAATGGTTACTTTGCACGGCATCCCAACTGCTGAACACCTCTTCTACTTTAAACAGTTTAGTTGCCGGAAACTGCGCCGCAGTAGCAGCAACTACGTCGGCATCGTGTACCCTGTAAAAGTGCCGTGCCAGTACCTGCTGCGCCGCCTTGCTGTATAAAAACTCCAGGTAGGCTTTAGCTTGTTTCTCAGTGCCGTTGCGCTGGATGTTGCGATCAATCCAGGCAACCGGGAATTCGGCCAGCACATTGGTTGGCGGCACTACCCGCTCAAACTGCTGATCCGGATATTGTTTAATAATGCCGTTTACTTCAGATTCAAAGGTGATCAGCACATCGCCCAGCCCACGATCAACAAAAGACGTGGTAGCACCACGGCCACCGGTGTCAAATACCACTACATTGGCTAAAAAGGTTTTTACCCAGTTGCGGGCTTTAGCATCGTCGTTGTCAAACCGCTGCAATGCATCGCCATAAGCGCCTAAATAAGTGTAACGCGCATTGCCCGAGGTTTTCGGGTTAGGAAAGACCAGGCCAACACCGGGCTTAGCCAAGTCTTGCCAGCTGCTGATTTGCTTCGGGTTTCCTTTACGCACCAAAAAGGCCATGGTGGAGTAATACGGCGAGGCATTATTGGCTAAGCGTTCCCGCCAGTTAGCCGGCAGCAGGTTACCGCGCTGGTGTAATACATCAATATCAGTGCTTTGGTTAAAGGTTACTACGTCGGCGCGCAACCCCTGCAAAATAGCCTGCGCCTGGCGCGACGAGCCGCCGTGCGACTGGTTAATGGTTAAGGTTTCACCGCTTTGCTGCTGCCAGTGCGCAATAAATAACGGGTTAATTTCAGCAAATAATTCACGGGCAATATCATAGCTGCTGTTTAGCAGCTCTTTTGCGGCCAGCGGTGCGCTCAGCAAGGTAGCAAACAACAGCAACGCCAGTTTTTTTGAAGTGTGCATAGGTATAGTCCTGTAAATTAAATGCCTTCACCAAGGAAGACTTTGCTGTAACGGGGCTGGATCCAGGCGATATCGCCCTGCGCCAGCGCCAGCTGTTTAAATTGCTCTTTGGGTAATTCAACATGAATAAGCTGTTGCTCAGTATCGGTTAATACTTCCAGCCGCGCCACCGGCCCGACTATGGTCACCAAATCCAGTTTTACTTTTAAAGCGTCGCTTACCGGCGCTTTAAATACCTCAATTTCATGCGGCCGCACATAGGCAAAGCCGTCCTGCTCATCCCCATTAGTATGCTCCGGCGATGCCAGTTGCACAGTACCAATGGTGGTTTGGCCCTGCTTCACCCTGGCATGGAATAAATTTACATTGCCAAGAAACTCATACACAAAAGGGTTGGCCGGGTGATCGTAAACCTGCTCTGGGGTACCGTCTTGCTCAATAGCGCCTTTGTTCATGACCACTATGCGGTCGGCTACTTCCAGCGCCTCCTCCTGATCGTGGGTGACAAATACACTGGTGACATGAATTTCATCGTGTAAGCGGCGTAACCAGCGGCGCAGTTCGGCCCGCACTTTGGCATCCAAAGCACCAAAAGGCTCGTCCAGCAGCAGCACTTTGGGCTCTACCGCCAGCGCCCTGGCCAGTGCAATACGCTGGCGCTGGCCACCGGATAACTGCGCCGGGTAGCGCTCTGCAGTCCAGTCCAGCTGCACCAGCTGCAGTAATTTATTCACTTTTTTCGCAATTTCAGCCTTGCTGGGGCGAAATTTTTTCGGTTTTACTGTTAAACCATAAGCGACATTTTCAAATACTGTCATATGTTTAAACAGCGCATAATGCTGAAACACAAAACCCACACCGCGCTCAGACACATGCTGGCCGGTAATATCTTCATTATTAAACTGAATACGGCCGCTGTCGGCTTGTTCCAGCCCGGCAATAATGCGCAGCAAGGTAGTTTTACCCGAGCCAGACGGCCCCAGCAGTGCCGTTAATTCGCCGGTATTGATATTCAGATTAACGTTGTCTACCGCCACAAAGTCGCCAAAGCGTTTATTTACCTGCTCAATGCTGATACTCATAACCTGTTGATCCTGTTCTGTTGTTACAGTGCATGGCCGCTCAGGCTGTGTTGTATTGCGCTCGCAGCAGTCGACAACGCTATCTTACGCCGGGCAGTTAATAACTTTAAAATAGCAAATAAGAATCTTCTATATCTTTTTGAAATATAAGCAACCCAAAGCCATTCCCACAAGCAGTAAAACACTGCCATGCCACAGCGTTTTTACTTTGCATTTGCAGCACATAATAAAAAAAGCAAGAAGGTAACGCATTTTGACAACTTCCCCGAAGTGACAAGATTACTACAATGACTGTCGGGGGTTGGCTATTCGGCATGGATGTGCAGGAAGCCGCTAGGTCAGCACCTGCACAAACGAACATGCTGGCAGCTCCTAGTATATGTAGTAAATAACAGCGCTGCTGCCCGAGTGTTTGATTTGAATGACTTATAACAAATCACGAGGGGATGTAGATAAAATGGAAAACAGGAAAAAATTCAGCCGGACAGCACTGGCCAAAGCCGTGTCATTGCTGCTTGGCAGCACCGCGGGTATGCCGTTGTACGCGCAGCAAGCCCCACAGACCGAAGCTGTAACACCGGCAGACGTTGAAATAATACAAGTGCGTGGCGTACGGTCAAGTATGCAGGAAGCCGCTGATATAAAACGTAATTCAATGGGGGTGGTAGATGCCATCTCTGCTGAGGATATCGGTAAATTTCCCGACACCAACCTGGCAGAATCACTGCAGCGTATTACCGGTGTGTCTATCAGCCGCACCAATGGTGAAGGCTCTGAAGTAACAGTTCGCGGCTTTGGCGGCGACAATAATATGGTTACCCTGAACGGCCGCACCATGCCATCAGCCACCACTTATGGTGCAGGCTCGGGTGCGGACGGCACCACCCGCGGCGGCAGCGCCCGGGCTTTTGATTTCTCTAATCTGGCGTCAGAAAGTATCCGCGCGGTAGAAGTGTATAAAACCGGTAAAGCCAATATTGCCACCGGTGGTATTGGCGCCACACTTAACGTTAAAACTGCCCGCCCGCTGGATACAGAAGAAACGGTAGCCAGTGTTGGCTTAAAAGCGGTGCATGACACCACTAACCGCACCGGCAATGATGTTACCCCGGAAATATCCGGCATCTTCAGCCATGCGCTGGATAACGGCAAATTCGGTGTCAGTTTATCGGCCAGCCATCAACGGCGCGACTCCGGTTACACCGGCGCTACCGTTAACGACTGGCAGGTAGATTACTGGGACGATATCGCCGATGCCGACCGCACCTGGAATAACGCTGATACTGAAGTGATTAATGCACCTCAGCAAGGCCAGTTATATGCCCGGCCGAATGATATCCGCTATGCGTTTTCCAATACCCGGCGCGAGCGCGACAATGCCCAGCTTACGTTACAGTTCAGGCCGGTCGACAACTTTACTGCAACGGCAGATTATACCTTTGCCGAGAACAATCTGGTTGAGCACCGTGGTGAAGTGGGTAACTGGATGCAAACCGGTAGCAATACCAAGGTGGTAGAGTTTGACAATAATTTAGTAAAAACACCGTCTTATATTCAGGAAACCTATGCCAGCGCCGTAGATGAAGGCTATGAGCAACAATGGCGTGAGCAAACCAATACGCTGAAATCTGCCGGTTTAAACCTGGAATATCAGGTTAATGATGCGCTAACCCTGATGCTGGATGCCCACAGCTCTGAAATGTTCAGCCGTGGTACCGGCCCACGCGGTTCAGGCGAACTGGCGGTGGGTTTAGGCGCACCTATTGTGACCTCGCGTGAGTGGTTCTTTGGTGCCGATTTACCCACTTATCAAAACGTGTACGACGACACCATACCGGAGAAGGGCGCCAACGCCAATGGCGTGGTAGATGCCGGTGATGTCGGCTCATCCATTGCCCGTATTCGTAACGCCAGCCAGGAAAGCAAAATTAAACAGCTTAAACTGGACGGTATGTACGAGCTGGCCGATGGCCGCTTTGATTTTGGCGTAGAGATGCGCAAGATGGAGTCACGCTCTATCCAGACAGCCGGTAACAATATCGCACTGGGTAACTGGAACGTAGGCAACCCCGGCGAATTTGGCGATTTAATTCAACCATTTGACTTACCCGGCGAGTTTGACGACTACAGCGCACGACCAGGCGGCTATGGCTTTATTGCCGACCCGCGTGCGTTATACACCGCTGCGTTAGATTTATACCCCGGTATTCCTACCGGTGTTGAAAGCTCATTGTCGTATGACAACATCGTTGAAGAAGACACCACAGCTGTGTATTTTCAGGTGGCATTAGGCGGTGAGCTTGGCGGTATGCCGTTTGATGTATTAACCGGCCTGCGTTATGAAAAAACCAAATCAAAATCCAGTTCACTGGTTAGCCAGGTGTATTTCAGTTGGGAAGATAATAACGACATCATTGCTTATGTCGATTCCACAGTACCACCAGAGCCGGCGAATGCAGACAATGATTACGACTACCTGTTACCCAGCCTGGATATCACCCTGCACCTGAGCGATGACCTTGTCAGCCGCTTCTCGTTCAGTAAAACAATAGCCCGTGCCGGTTTGGGCAGCCTTGGTGTGTCGGCGTCTGACTTTGGCGGCGGTGGTGGCTCAACACTGCTGGGCGCGCAGCCAACAGCAGATGCCTCTAACCCAGGCTTATTGCCGCTGGAATCAAGCAACTTTGATTTGTCGCTGGAATGGTATTACAACCCGTTCAGTTATATGTCGGCCGGGGTGTTTCAGAAAAACGTGATTAACTTTATCGGCAGCCGCCAGGTAGATCAGCCACTGCTGGGTATTCGTGATGTTACCGGTGGGCCACGGGCAATAGCTGCGGCCCAGGCGGTGCGCGATGCCGGCTTCCCGCTGGACGATACCTATTTATTCGCCATGATGGCCTTTAATGAGTTCCGTAACCATCCGGATATGATTGCCAGATACGGCGCTAACCCGCAGTTTACCGGTACGCAAGAACAAATCGACTTTTTAGCCAGTAACCCGGGCTTTGATTTACGCGCTAACGATGATGACCCGGAAATGGTGTTCCGTACCAGCACGCCCGACAACAACCGCGAAGCGAAAATATACGGTGCTGAATTTGCTATCCAGCATTTCTTTGGTGAAAGCGGTTTTGGTGTGCAGGCAAACTACACCATAGTGCGCGGTGACGTTGGCTTTAATAACAACGCTGATCCTGGCGAGTCACAGTTTGCGCTGATTGGCCTCAGTGATACCGCCAACCTGATTGGTATTTACGAAAAAGACAGCTGGCAAGCCAGGGTGGCCTGGAACTGGCGTGATAAATACCTGGCTGAAGTAAACAAAGGTGGCTCAAATAACCCCAGGTATGAAGAAGCCTACTGGCAAATTGACGTTAATGTCAGCTACGACATCAACCCGCAGTTAACGGTATTTGCCGAAGTGCTGAACCTGACAGGCGAAAACAGCCGCTCTCATGCCCGCAATGAAGCCATGTTGTGGTATCTGACGGATCTGGGGCCACGCTATCAGATTGGTGTCCGCTACGACTTCTAACAACTGATCCCGCCAGCCAGACTGGCGGGAATGTTGTATCGGTTGTACATTAAAAGCCAGGCCGCTATTGCAGCGGCTTTTCCTGACCGACGGGAGTTATTGCGATACAGCAGACACAGGATGTAAAAATGCCCCGACATGCACTATTAAACAATATCAGCCACCAGCATACCCGTGTACTACACCGGTTTGGCACAGAATACGGCGACAACATTGCCAGCACACTGGCGTTTCCTACCGAATTTACCGAATTACAAAAAGAGTACCCTATTCTGCTGCGCAGTGACGCTGCTGATAATAAGTATCAGGCCATTGCTTTGTTAGGTTTTGCCGCAGATGAAAATTTATACCTGAGCAACCAGCATCCGTCTGGCTGGGACGCCCGCTATATTCCGGCCAGCATTGAAAAAGGCCCGTTTCTGATTGGCTTTCAGCGCCAAAATAGTGATCTGAACGAAGCTCCAGAGCCGGTAGTACATATTGATATGGACCACCCCAAAATCAGTGAACAATACGGCCAGCAATTGTTTTTACCCCAGGGTGGTAACAGCCCTTATCTGGAGCATATTTCAGCCCGGCTGCAGGCGATTCATCAGGGCTTGGCTATAGCGCCGGCGATGTTTGCAGCCTTTACCGAACTGGAGCTGATAGAGCCGGTCAATATAGAGTTCAGCCTCGACAACGGCGAAAAATACCGCCTGACCGGCAATTACTGTATTAATGCTGCCCGTTTGGCTGCACTGCGTGGCACAGAGTTAGAACAGCTGCATCAGGCCGGTTTTTTACAACTGGCGTATGCCATTGTTAACTCAATGGGCAATATTCGCAGCCTAATTGAGCGCAAAAATCAGCTTAACCGGCAACAGGCCGCCACTGTAAGCAACAAGCCATTATGAGCAAAGCATTATGCTGAATATTAGCCGCCATTGCCGTATTGTTGACACTTGCCAACCCGGTGTTTTACCGGCAGAAATCGTCAACGCCAAACAACCGGTGGTGCTAAAAGGCCTGGCAAAACACTGGCCCATGGTACAACTGGGGCAGCAAAATCCGGCCTTAGTGGCCGATTACCTTAACAGCCACTATAACGGCCAGCCCACCCAGGTATATTACGGCGAACCCGGCCTGAACGGTCGCTATTTTTATAATGACAACGCCACTAAGCTGAATTTTACTGTTAGTTTAGGTAAGGTTGATCAGGTACTACGCGATATATTGGCCTGGCAGGAACAAGCACAACCACCCTCTGTTTACATTGCATCTAACCTGTTGCAGAGCCATTTTCCCACCCTGCCCGATCAGCATAATATGCAGTTACCCAAACCTGAGCCGGGCTATGCCACTGAACCAGACCGCGTCAGCATCTGGCTGGGTAACCATTCACTGGCCGCCTGCCACTACGATACCTCTGAAAACCTGGCCTGTTGCGTACTGGGTAAACGCCGTTTTACGTTATTTCCGCCAGAACAAATCAGTAATTTGTACCCCGGGCCACTGGAGCCGACACCGGGTGGCCAGGCCATCAGTATGGTCGATTTTGCCAACCCGGATTTACAGCGTTTTCCTAATTTCCCCGCTGCCGTGGCGGCAGGCCAGATAGCCGAGTTAGAACCCGGCGATGCCCTGTATTTACCCAGCATGTGGTGGCATCAGGTAGAGGCACCGGGCACATTTAATATTTTAATTAATTACTGGTGGAGCACAGCCCCACGTTATACCGGCTCGGGCATGAACCTGTTATACCACGCCCTGTTGTGCCTGCGCGACAAGCCAGAGCATGAACGCCGCGCCTGGCAGGCGCTGTTAAATTACTATGTTTTTGACGACCCAAAACAAGCCGGGCAACATTTGCCTGAAGCCGCCCGCGGTGTATTGGGTGAGCTGGATGAGATGCAGGCGCGGCAACTCAGAGCCATGCTGCTAAACCGGTTAAATCGCTAAAAAATATTATAAAAATCACAGGGAGCAGACAATGCAACACAATACCGTTAAAAAAGTGGTGATAGCCGGTGGTGGCACCGCCGGTTGGGTAGCTGCAGCCGCGCTGTCAAAACGGCTAAAAGGCTTAATTGATGTAGTGCTGATAGAGTCAGAAGAAATAGGCACGGTCGGCGTGGGCGAATCTACCGTGCCGCCGGTACAGCTGTTTCACAATTTGCTCGGCATAAACGAGCAGGAGTTTATGCAGGCTACCGATGCCACCTTTAAACTGGCCATTTCGTTTGAAAACTGGGGCCAGCAGGGTGACCATTACTTCCACCCTTTTGGCGTAACCGGCAAAGGCAGTTTTCTCAGTGATTTTCAGCACTATTATTTACACGGTTTAAGCCAGGGCATAGCCGCCCCGTTTGGTGACTACTGTTACGAGTTACAGGCGGCCAAGCAGCATAAGTTTGCTAAAACTGAGCAATCCACCATTAACTATGCCTACCATCTGGATGCCGGCCGTTATGCCCGCTTTTTACGCCGCTTCAGCGAAGACTTAGGGGCAGTACGCATTGAGGGCAAAATTGCTCAGGTGCAGCAGCATGTTAACGGCGATATCCGCGCTTTGGTGCTGGAATCTGGCCAGGAAATAACCGGCGATTTGTTTATCGACTGCACCGGCTTTCGCGCCCTGTTAATTGAGCAAACATTAAAAACCGGTTACGAGCGCTGGGATCACTGGTTACCATGCAATAAAGCGGTAGTAGTACAAACAGAGCCCGGCCCTACTGTACCGCCTTATACCCGGGCTATTGCCCATGACAGCGGCTGGCAGTGGAAAATTCCGCTGCAGCACCGGGTGGGTAATGGCCTGGTGTATGCCAGCGATTATTTATCCGACGACAAAGCCAGGCAGCGTTTATTGGATGGCCTCGAAGCACCGGCAATTATGGAGCCCCGCGTACTGAGTTATCAAACCGGCCGGCGTAAAAAGTTCTGGCAGAAAAACTGTGTCGCTATTGGTTTATCCAGTGGCTTTATTGAACCGCTGGAATCGACCAGTATCTTCCTGTTTATGAGCGGTATTATCCGCCTACTGCGGCTGTTTCCTTTTAACGGCATTACACCGGCCTTAACCGACGAATATAACCAGCAATCTATTACTGAAGTAGAGAAAATCCGCGATTTTATTATTCTGCATTACCACCAGACCGAACGTAACGACAGTCCGTTCTGGGACTATTGCCGTACTATGACGATCCCGGATTCGCTGGCGCACCGTATAGAGCTGTTCCGCGAAAGTGCTCATGCCTTCCAGACCGGTGATGAGATGTTCCGGCTCGAATCCTGGAGCCATGTCATGCTGGGGCAGCGGTTACAACCGCAAAGTTATCATCAGTTGGTGGCAGGCTTGAACAGCGGCGAATTAAGCCGCCACTTACAACAGATCCGCGACACGATTAACAGCGCTGTGCACCGGCTGCCGTCGCACCGTGACTTTTTGCGCCAGTACTGTCCGTCTAATCTGACATAGTGCCTGACAGAGCATAACAACAGATGCAGATCACCAGGCTGGCTACAGGCAAAGAACAATCGCCCTTGTTGCTGGTAGATAACTTTATACCGCAGCCTGAAACCTTAGTTGAATATGCCTGTGGCCAGCAATATGTTGCCAACTCGCCTTATTATCCGGGCGTGCGCTCAGCAGCGCCTGAAAGCTATCGCCAGTTTATGCTGCAAAGCCTGCAGGCCACGTTAATTGACTACTTTGCCCTACCGGCAACAGCGCTGGGCTTTTCGGTGTGTCATTTTTCGCTGGTAACGACACCACCGACACAACTCAAACTGCTGCAACGTATTCCGCATTTTGACACTACCGAAAAACACGCCCTGGCGGCGGTGCATTATTTATTTCACGGTGATCAGGGCGGCACTGCCTTTTACCGCCACCGCAAAACCGGTTTTGAAACTATTGATGACAGCCGAACTATGGCCTATTACCGCGCGCTGGAAGCCGAAAACGACGGCCCCAACCTGCCCAAAGCCAGCGATGGTTATATTGGCGGCGATACCGCACTATTTGAGCAAATTGGCGCGCAACAAGGCATCTTTAATCGGCTGATTATTTACCGCCGCCATGCATTGCACAGCGGCATTATTACCCCAAACACCAGCTTATCCGCCAACCCACGTTTAGGCCGGCTAACCATTAGCAGCTTTATTGATATACAGCCAGAGCGCGGCTAAATACTGCCCATACTTTGTTATGCAATGCCACTTATGCATGCTATATAACTCAAATTTTAAAATTTGAGTTTAAATAATAAAAAGCTTACTCTAAAAACCAAATAAGCAAGTTTGTCAGAGATACGTTATGGCTAAGTCGAGAGTTGAAAAACCACCAGTACTCAGTATTCCTGAAGATCTTGAGGTTGTTATTCCGCTTTTGGAAAAGTGTGATGTAACAGATTCTGATGGCCGTTATCTGCACTGGAGCCAGTTCAAATGGCGGGTTCCTAAAGAAAACGCAGAAAACTTATGGAAAGCTGTCAAATTTAAACGGATGTCACAATACAAGCCTATCGGATTATTTGATGAACACGGGGCTCCATTTGTTTATTGCACACCTCACTCGATGGAGGCGATCCTGTATCAACTGGTTAAAGTGACCGGTGGAAACGTGGGCGCGGTAGCTGATTCAGCAGCGAGTGACAGCCTGCAGAGCAGGTTTTTGGTTTCTTCATTAATAATGGAAGAAGCCATTACCAGTGCCCAGTTAGAAGGTGCGTCGACAACCCGGGAAGTTGCAAAAAAAATGCTGGAAGACGGGAGAGAGCCGGTCGATGAAGATGAACGGATGATTCTCAATAACTATCTGTTACTAAAATACGCCGAGCAAAATAGTAAAAACACATTAACACTCGATATGATTCTTGAGTTTCACAGGATAGCAACCGCCGGAACTACTGAAAACAGTGTGATCCCTGGTCAGTTCAGGCAGCACAACGATATATATATAGAAGACGGTGATGGCAATATTGCCCACCAACCACCGGATTTTTCTACGATAGAAAACCGGTTGCTGAAGCTGTGCGAATTCGCCAATACAAATCACACCGGCATAGAGGGTAACGACTTTATACACCCTATGATTAAGGCAATAACGTTACACTTTATGATTGGATATGAGCATCCCTTCAGAGATGGAAACGGCAGGACAGCCAGAGCCCTGTTTTACTGGTTTATGTTGAAAAGTGATTATATTCTGTTCAAATACATTTCCATCAGTAAGCTTTTAAGAGAGAAGCCAAGAGAGTACGGTTTGTCTTATATGTACACTGAAAAAGACAGCAACGATCTTACTTATTTTATCTACTTTCAGTTAGATACAATATACAAAGCCTTCGATGAGCTAAAAAAATACCTGAATCAAAAAGCGACTGAGTTTCAGAAAATATCTGAAGTACTGGAGAGAACGTCCTGGGGTTCAAAACTTAACTTTATCCAAAAAGATTTAATTAAAAAGGCAGTTAAAGAACCAGGCAGAGTTTTTAGCGCAAAAGAAATTTCCAGCTCTTACTCAGTTTCAGAAAATACAGCACGCAGTTATCTGACAAAGCTGGTTGAAATGAAGCTTTTTTTCAGTACCAAAGATGGAAGAACAATAATTTATATCGCACCATCTGAGCTTCTATCCAAGCTGAACGGAAAAAAAGCATAACAAGGCGCACTATTCCAGATTAGTAATAAACGGGTTAAGACAGCTTAGCCCGCACTTATCGCCAGCACGACTATCAGCTGTTTCTATAAGTTATTGTAAGTTTTAAATAAGCGGTGTAGTGTTCTGTACATTTACAAGCATGGGTTAACCCGTGTTTAACTGCGGCTCGACCCGCCGAATAAGTGTTATGCCCTTTGGTGACCAAGAATATATAGAGAGAAATATGGACAGTGATAAAACACTTATAGATAACCTTATAACTGAAGGACAGAGGTTTACTTGGTCGAACTTCTGTCAAGCTGACACCGACTATCCAGGTCAATATGCAGGAACGGACGTGCCTGAGTGGCTAGCGTGGAAAACTAGAACTCGTAATGCTGTCGACCGAATTTGTAAAGATTCATCTCCAGCGCGTGCTCTTGCAGCAAAAGGTATATCGTTAATTACAAAAGGAAATGGAAGAGATAATTTCGAGGGTGCTAAGTCCAACCTATTGAAGGCACTTGAGCTTACTAGAGCAGCTCTAGAGTCTGATGTTTATGGTGAGCTTGCGGGACCGACTGCAACACATCGTTCGGCATCCCTGTCAAATAAGGTCTTCGTTGTTCATGGACATGATACTGAGTTAAAAACGGACGTTGAGAGGTTTTTGCATGAAATTGGCCTAGAGCCAGTGGTTCTTCATCGTCAAGTAGATGAGGGAGCAACAATAATTGAGAAGTTCGAAAAGCACGCGGATGTGGGATATGCCTTCATCCTATTGACACCTGACGAGGTTGCTTTCGCTGTTAGCCAATTAGATCTTTCTGATAAAGAAAGGCACTTGGAAAAGCGAGCAAGACCAAATGTAATTTTTGAATTCGGATATTTTGTGGGGAGACTCGGACGCTCGCGAGTATGTTGTGTACATAAAGGTGAGGTTGCAATACCTAGTGATTTGAGCGGTCTTGTATACAAGAAGATAGGCAGCTCTATAGATGAGCAAGCGTACAGCATCATTCGTGAACTTAAAGCCGCTGGCTATGATGTGCGTATTTAGGCATAACAAACTACTGTACCGGAAAAAGGGGGCGGAGCTAATAATAACCATTTTTTATGCAAGCAACTGAAATATAATGGATTAGCCAAACTTAACTTTGATTGTCTCCGACCCCTTTTGCAAAAATCCCGAGGTTTGATGAATGAAAGCTAAACCTAGTTCAGTCATTTATAAATCGCTCCTTGTGGTATTTATACTCGGTACTTTATTTGCATTTTTTCTGTGGTCGAGCTCGCTTCATGAAGTCGTTGAAGAAGGAGGTGCATATGGATTTACTATTGGTACTAGTAAAGCAGAAGTTCTTACGCATCTGCATGATAAATCCGAAAAAGGCATAGAAATAATAAATTTGGTATACAGCGACAAATCTTCTAGAAGTGCTTCACTATCTTCACCTTCAGAGTATTTCAATGACTCAAATAAGTGGATAATTATGTTTGACTCCGCCTATTTCTTCGACAGTGTTACGTTGGAGTTCTGTGAAGATAACCTATGCAAGCTTTTCAGAAAGAGGCAGTATTTTGAAACACCTTAGAAGAGCCGCTGTGTTTAGCGTCTATAACATAGCGCCCATTGGGCGCTAACAAAGATAAAATATTGATGGCTGGCTGAGTATTTACTTTGGCTGGTAAATAAAAGGTGATGCCGGTAAACCTTCGGTGTTATAAAGCACTGCATCCGGGTTATCGGCCCAGGCGTAGCGTACTTGTACCGGCGCGGTAATATCAGCATGCGACAGCACTAATTGCTTACCCTGCAGCTTTACCTGCGCCCAGCGATACTTGCCGTCGCTGCCGGCGATGGCAAAACTTTGGCCGGGTTTGAGTACCAGTTGCTGATCAAAGCTAAGCAGTAATTTATTGCCCTGCGCTTGTACCGACAACAACTGCGGCCCCTGATACTGCACATCTTCGCCCAGCGCTACCGCCCTCGCGGCTAACGCCAGGCGCTGGCCTAAGGTTTTTTTATCTACCGGATGAATATCGTTCCACTCGCCGGTATCAATTGCCACCACCATAGCGGTATCCGGCTCGGCTAAGCTGTGGCGCTGCGCTTCGCGTAACCCGGCCCAGTGGCTGTCGGTAGGCTCTGGTGTTTTTTCCAGATAATTAGCCAACTGCACGAATAAAAATGGTAACGGCTGTTGCTGGCCGCCATTTTGCGCCCATTTTGCCCGCCAATCGCGGATCATCGCGGTAAAACGCGGCTGATACTGCGCGTACTGGCCAACATTAGATTCACCCTGATACCAGATCACGCCTTTAACCGGCAGATAAGTTAACGGCGCGGTTAAGCCGTTAAATAAGCCCAGCGGTTTCCAGCGGATAAAGGTATCTCCCGGTAAAGGCTCTGCTTGGGCGGAGCTTTGCATTTTCCACGGCCCGGTTAAATCCAGCTTGTTATTGTCTGTGCCAAGCCAATAGGGTTTATCCGGCATTAAGCCGGTTTTACCATTGGTGGCGGTAATACGAACTGCCAGCAGGTTGCTACCGGCTTTAAGCAGGTTGTCGGGTAAAGCATAACGGCGCGGCGGGTACTGATAGGTGGTATCACCCACTTGCGTGCCATTGATATATACCTCGTCGGCATCGACGATAGAGCCCAGCCGCAAGGTATTAGCCTGTGCCGCCTGTTTGGCAGTTAGCTGCACTGTTTTACGCAACCACCAGACACCGGTAAAAGGCCCGGGCCGAAAGCCCGGCACGTTAAAGCTGGCCCAGTTGCTGTCGTCCAAAGCAGTGCTATACCAGGGTGTGCTGCTGGTTAAGCCCGCATCACGCTGCTGTAAATCACCATACCACTGTGCATTTTTTGCCTTATCGGCCTCGGTAACTGCCTGAATATGCTTATCGTCGCGAAAGCGGAGGCCTTCAGCCAGCGCGTCAGGAAATGGCTGCAGCGCCTGCTCGCTCATCCAGGCTTCAACCGGCGAGCCACCCAGCGCATTATTTAAAATGCCGATGGCTATGCCGTTATGGTTGAACAAGTTACGGGCAAAATAAAACGCCAGTGCAGAAAACCCGCTAATAGTGTCCGGGCTGGCAGCAACCCAGTGGCCGCTGCTGAAATCCTGCTGCGGCTTTTTAAAATTGTAATGCTGCGGTACTTTAAACTGGCGGATTAACGGATAGCTGGCGGCGGTTAAATCCTGCGGATAGGCCTCGGCCAGGCGTGCCATCTCCATTTCCATATTAGACTGGCCCGACGCCACCCAGACATCACCAAAATAAATGTCCTGCAACGTGATCTGGTTATGGCCGTGAAAGCTTAGCTGATAAGGCCCACCGGCGGGTTGTGCTGCCAGCTTAAGCTGCCAGCGGCCGTTGACAGGCTTAGCCTGGCCAATGACTTTGCCATTAAAGCGCACTTCAACCGCTTCGTCGGTAGCAGCCCAGCCCCACAATGTAATAGCGCTGTCGCGCTGCAACACCATACCATCGCTAATCAGTTTTGGCAGGCTGATATCAGCAAATGCCAGCGGGCTAAGCAGCAGTGCAATATATAAGCTGGCGTGCTTAACCCAGGCGGTATAGCCAGCAAATTTTAGTTGCCGCATGTGGCATTGCCTTCATTTTGCGCCAGCCGCACATTAGCCAGTTGTAACACCAGGCCAGCACCAGCTTGCAGCACCATTGGCCGGGTAACTTTACTGATATCAAAAGTGCTGTCGGCTTCACTAAAGCAGCGCAACGCAATTTTCATACTCTGCCAGCCCTTACCCTGCATTTGCGCCAGTTGGCCGCTGATATCAATATTGGCGCTGCAGTTGTCGCCGCATTGCATGCCAAGCGTAGTGTTATTGCTGCTAAGCGCCAGCACCTGATATTCCAGTTCCAGCGCCATATCGCCGTTAGACTGACGGGCTAAATCCAGCACTGCACCGTCGGCATGGGTTAGCAGCACTGTGCCAGGCTGCGCAAAGCTAAGCGTAACCGAGTCTTCCTGCTGCAACCGGTCTGTGGCAGTGGCGGTTACTGCGCCACGGGCTGAGGTATGCAGGGCGTCTGTTACCCGGGTGATCTGGCCCCGATCGAGCAATTGCAACTGCCAGGGTGTTACGGCTTTACCGGCATGCAGATAACGGCTGGTATTGAGCATTTGATCAGCGCTGATGCCGGCTTCTTCATGCAGTTGGCCCACAGTGGTATTGTCGCCGTAGTTTAAACCATAGCCGTAGGCAAACAGCGGCTTGTAGCCCGCATCGCCGACGTTAAGCGGCTCGCCTTTGGCGTTATCCGGCCAGGAGAATGACAATTTGCCCTGAAAATTATGCTGCACAGCACCTGCAGGCGAGCGGAACAGCACATCGGCCACCGCTCCACCTTCGCTGCCGGGTAAAAACGCAGCAACAAAAGCATCAGACTGATTCAGCTCAGGGTTTACCCACAACGGCCGGCCGGATAAAAACACCGCCACGGTAGGAATACCCTGGCTTTTTAGTTGGCTAAGAATTTGCAAACCGCGGTTGTCGTCAAACGCCAGATGGCTGCGATCGCCAATAAACTCGGCATAAGGCTCTTCACCAAATACGACTATGGCAACATCAGGGCGCTGGCTGTAACGGCCGTTTTCGCTAAGCTCCACACTGCCGCCCCCGGCAGTAACCGTTTGCAGGATACCGGTATAAATAGAGTCGCCATTAGGAAAATCACTGTTGGCATTACCCGAGCCCTGCCAGCTTAATGTCCAGCCGCCGCTTTGCTTACCGATATTATCGGCACCGTCGCCCGCCACCAGCACCCGGCCAGTTGGCTGAAGTGGCAGTAACTGCTGGTTATTTTTCAGCAATACCAGTGACTTACGCGCAGCTTCACGTGCCAGTGCCCGGTGCTGTGCATTGCCCAGCAGTTCATAACGCCCGGCCAGTGGCCGTTCAGAGGGTTTTACCTGCTCAAATAAGCCCATTTCTGCCTTAATGCGTAGTATGCGCAGTACGGCTTCATCCAGCCGCGCCATCGGCAGGCGGCCGTCTTTTACCTGTGCCAGTGTATTGGCATACAGCGCCTGCCAACTGTCCGGCGCCATATACATATCCAGCCCGGCAATAACCGAGGCCGCACAATCTGTTGGCGTACAGCCGCTTATCTGGCCGTGGCCGTTCCAATCGCCTACCACAAAACCATCAAAGCCCATCCGGTGTACTAAAACGTCGGTTAGCATAGAGGCAAAACCGTGCATTTTATCGCCATGCCAGCTGTTGTAAGACGCCATTACCACCCGTGCACCGGCCTTAATGGCGCTGTAGTAAGCTGGCGCATGAATATCACGCAGTTGTGCTTCAGTATCTATACTGTCGCCCTGATCTTTACCGCCGACAGTGCCGCCATCACCCAAAAAGTGTTTAACCGTAGCCAGCATATGCTCGCCACGCAAAAAGTCTGCGGCGCCCGGCATGCCCTGAATACCCTGCAAAATATGCGGCGCATAGCTGGCGACCAGTGCCGGGTCTTCACTGTACGACTCATAAGTGCGGCCCCAGCGGTCGTCACGCGCTACCGCAATGGTTGGCGCAAAAGTCCAGTCCAGCCCGGTTACCTGCATTTCAACAGCAGTAGCACGGCCAATAGCATGCAGTAGCTGCGGTTCGCGCATGGCGCCCAGGCCAATATTATGCGGAAAAATGGTCGCACCTTTTACATTGCTGTGGCCGTGCACGGCATCGGTACCCCAGATCAGCGGAATGTACGGCCTGCCATCGCTGGTGTCGGTGCTGGCCTGCCAAAACGCATCGGCCAGCTGCAACCAGGCAGCTGCACCAACCCGGTTATCACGCCCCGGTGCCGAGTTGCCACCGTTTAGCACCGAGCCCAGGTAATAATCGCGCGCTTGCTGGGGTGTAACCGAGGCAATATCGGCCTGAATAATCTGGCCGACTTTCTGCTCGGGTGTCATCTGGCGGAGCAAGGCGTTAATTTTGTCTTCTATTTGCTGGTTGCGCGCAATCGGCGCGCTTTGCAGTGGCCAGTTTTGTGGCTGGATCTGCGGTTTTTCTACGCCCTGGCTGCTGCCGTCAGGTGCCTGCCCAGCACAACCAACCAGCGCCAAACTGCAGGCTAACGCCAGTGTCAGCATGCCCGACAACTGCCCGCTGCCGTGATATCGCTTGCTTTGTTGCATAATTCCTCCCGCTGTTGCGGTTAATCCTATTGTGATATGCCCACCGCGGTTATTTATTGCTGATCACGGCCTGGCTCAGATACGCCTTATTGTTAGCTACTTCAGTCACGTCACCTTTAATAACAAAACTGCCTGTTAAGCGAATATCTGCCGACGAACTGCCCAGCATCAGGCGGATTTCGCCCGGCTCCACTACCCAGCGCATGTGCTGATCAAAAAACGCCAGCAGGTTAACCGGCACAGTAAACTGCAGTGTGGCCTGTTCGCCGGGTTTAAGGGGTACCCGCTTAAAGCCGGTTAACTGCTGCACCGGCCGGGTGACACTGGCCAGCGGATCATTAATGTACAACTGCACCACCTCAGTGCCCTGGCGCTGGCCGCTGTTTTGCACCGTCAGGCTTATTTGCACTTCGTCATTGGCGCTGGCATCGCTGGCATCAATCTGCAAGTTGCTGTAGGTAAAGCTGGTGTAGCTCAGGCCATGGCCAAAGGGATACAGCGGGCTCATGTCGTCAAACAAATAGCCACGTTTAGCAGAGGCTTTATGGTTGTAATAGCTGGGAATATGGCCAGCACTGCGCGGGAATGTCAGCGGCAACTTGCCAGACGGGTTAACATCGCCAAACAGCACATTGGCCACAGCAGCACCGGTTTCCTGCCCCAGATACCAGGCTTCAATAATGGCTGGTGCTGTTTCGGCCAACTCGCCAAGTGCCAGCGGCCGGCCGTTAGTTAGCAGCAGTACTACTGGCTTGCCGGTAGCCAGAATGGCCTGCGCCAGCTGCAGCTGGTTACCTACCAGCGCTAAACTGGTGCGGTCGCCCAAATGGCTTTCGGCCCAGGCTTCGCGCGATAAGCCCTCGTTTTCACCTAACACCAGTACCACCGCATCGGCGGTTTTTGCCAGTGCCACGGCTTCGTCCAGCAGGCCTTTACGATCGTTATCAGTCGCCAGCGCTATAGGATCATAGTTCCAGCGTTGCATAGAAAACGTACCGGCCGCCTGGCTGCGCTGGCGGATATCTGAGGTAATAAAAGCCTGGTTCTGCTCTTGTGCTTTAGTTGCTGTTAAGGCTTTGGTTAAAACAGTGCCACGGGCAAACTGCACTTGTGCTTTACCCTGCAGGTTTTGTTTTAAGCCCTGATAAATACTCACTGTCTGGCGTGGAATACTGCTGTAACCGCCCAGCAGCACTTCATCGGCATGCGGCCCAATAACCGCCAGCTTGCTAATTTTTGCTGCATTTAGCGGTAAAATGCCGTCATTTTTTAGTAGCACCATGGATTTTTCCGCCACCCGCCGGGCAAAGTCGCGATCGTTAGCAGCCCCCACCAGTGCGTTGGCTTTGCTGGCATCAACATAGGGGTTGTCAAACAAACCCAAGCGGAATTTCAGCGCCAGTACGCGGCGTACTGCGGTGTCTATCGCGCTTTCGTCTAACTGACCACTTTGCACCAGTGCTGTTAAGTGCGGGAAGGTTTTCGGATCCGGCGTTTCCATATCCACCCCGGCCAGTAAGGCGGCTTTGGCTGCAGCGGCCTCGGTGTCGTACAAATTATGGCGGCTGTTCAGCTCTTCAATGGCAAAATAGTCACTGACAATTACGCCGGTAAAACCCCATTCTTTGCGCACTATATCTTGCAATAAGGCGCGGTTAACATGCGATGGAATGCCATCAATTTCATTGTACGATGCCATAATACTGGCGGCATGCGCCAGCTTTACAGCTGCTTCAAACGGCGGCAAAAATACTTCATGCAGCTCACGCGGGGAAATGTGTGCCGGGGCAATATTTAGCCCGGCTTGCGGCTGGCCATGGCCGGTAAGATGCTTTAATGTCGCGACCACTTTATCTGGCGCAAACTGGCCGGTTTTACCGCTGTTACCCTGAAAGCCCTGTACCGCTGCCACCCCCATCGCTGACATCAGGTAAGGATCTTCGCCCATGGTTTCTTCAATCCGGCCCCAGCGCGGGTCGCGGGCAATATCCAGAATCGGCGTTAAGGCCCAGTGTACCCCGGTAGCGCGCATTTCGCGGGCGGCCAGCGCATATACATCATGCATATCTTCCGGCGACCAGCTGCTGGCCAGCGCGATTGCCTGTGGAAAGCTGGTGGCATCAAAAGCGGCATAGCCGTGCAGCGCTTCTTCGTGCATCAGCGCTGGAATGCCCAGCCGGGTATTCTCTTTTAGCCAGCGCTGCAGTGCATTGTTAAATTCTGCCATTTGTTGTGGTGTTTTAAATTCGCTCGGCCGGCCGATATGGCCAATGCCCAGCGGGATAATTTGTGCTGCTTTGTCGGCTAAAAACTGCAGTTGCGGCCCTTCCATCCCCCGGCGTTGCTGCCACACCGTTTGCAACTGGGCGACTTTTTCTTCCAGTGTCATGCGGGCCAGTAAATCGTCTACCCGTTGCTCTGTGCTCAGGCTGGCGTTTTGATATGGCTGTTGCGCTAACACAGTAAATACTGCGCTAACCCCTAATAGTGCTGCAAGCAGTTGCCTGGCCATGCGGTGCCTCCTGTTTAGTCGCGGTACGGCGTTAAAGTGCGGATCCGCCCTTCGGCGTCATACTGTAGTTCAGCCATTTTTACCGAGCGTAAATGGGTTACTCCTTCAGACAGCACCGAGTCGTGGTAAAACAGATACCATTTACCGTTAAATTCGCAGATAGAATGATGGGTAGTCCAGCCGATAACCGGTTCCAATATACGGCCCTGATAAGTAAAAGGGCCGTAGGGGCTGTTGCCGGTGGCATAGCAAAGATAATGGGTATCGCCGGTAGAATAAGAAAAATAGTATTTACCGTTATACTTATGCAGCCAGGACGCTTCAAAAAAGCGCCGCTCAGTATCACCGGCCAGTAATGGCTGGCCGTGTTCGTCCTGGATTAAAATTTCGCGCGGCGCTTCGGCAAATTCCAGCATATTGTCGGTTAGCCGGGCCACTTTGGGCCCCAGTGCCGGTTCATTGGCGGCAGGTTCGGCATATTGCGCATCGTAGTGGTTATTGCGGTACTGCTGTAACTGGCCACCCCAGATGCCGCCAAAGTACAGATAGTAGCTGCCATCATCGTCGGCAAATACGGCCGGGTCTATTGAGTAACTGCCCTGTATTGGCTGCGGCTGTGCCGTAAAAGGCCCGGCTGGGCTATCACCGGTTGCGACACCCAACTGAAAGCGGCCATCGGCTTTTTTCGCCGGAAAATAAAAATAATATTTATCGCCTTTTTTTGCCGCATCCGGTGCCCACATTTGCCGCTCTGCCCAGGGTACGTCGTTAATATGCAGCGCTACGCCGTGATCTACTGCAGTGGCATCGGGGTCGTCCAGCGACAGTACGTGGTAATCCTGCATGGCAAAATGATCGCCGTTGTCATTAAAGGCAATACCCGCGTCAATGTCGTGCGACGGGTAAATATAAATACGGCCGTCAAACACATGCGCTGATGGGTCGGCAGTGTAAATATGCTCTACCAGTGGTTGCGAAATTGCTTTGGCTTTTAGAGCTTTATAATCGGTGGCGGACATTAGCGTTATTCTCCCTGCAGCACACCAGCCGCGGCGCGGCGCTGGCTTAGTTCTTGTTCAATCTGCATTTCTTTATGCTTATTAATTTCATACACAAACATGCAGGCCACACCGAGTAAAAACGGCAGCGCCGCATATAAACTAACCGACAGTTTAATGCCGTTAATGGTGCTTTCGGCCTGGGTGGCTAACAGGGCGTCATAACCGTAATGCGCCAGAATGCCTGCTACCAGAGCACCGCCGATACTCAGCCCTAATTTGAGGCCGAAAATCATCGCTGAAAAAATAATGGCGGTGGCGCGGCGGTGGTTTTTCCATTCGGAATAATCAGCCACGTCGGCAATCATGGCCCACAGCAGCGGAATAGTAATGCCGTAAAAAAAGCCGTGCAGCAGCTGCGCTAAAAACACCAGACCAATAGCATCAGGCGGCAGCAGATAAAACAGCAGAATAAACAGCGTAGAAATAAACAGCGCCACGGCAAACACATCACGCTTGCCAAACCTGTCGGCCAGCGGCTTGGAAAAACCAATACCAATAATCATGCAGATAATGCCGCCGGCATTAAACAGGCTAAAACCCGAGGTAGCGGCATCTTGCGGCCAGAGAAACTCCGTTAAACCCATGCCGGTAAGCAGGCTGTTTAAACCGGCAATAAAACGATTAAAGCCGATATGTTGCAGAAATTGCGCAACATGTGGCGCACTGAGGTAATGCTCAAAGTAAAAAATATACATGCCGCCTTTTAGTGCCAGCGTAATAAACACCAGCACCGTTAACAGCAGCAGAATAAACCACGGCTTGTTGCGTAGCAGATCGCCTAAGTCCTGGCGGATACTGGAACTGCCGCTGCTAAGGGTAAGCACCCGCTCTTTGGTGGTAATAAAGGTGATCAGAAAAAAAGCGATACCCACACAGGCAAACAGCGTCATGGTGTTTTCAAAGCCCACGGCTTTATCGCCGTCGCCCAGGATCAGCACCAGTGGTAGCAACAGCGCCTGAATAATAAACTGCGCCACCATTACCGCTACAAAGCGGTATGCCGACAAGCTGTTACGTTCGGCCATATTGCCGGTAAGTACGCCGCTTAATGCCGAATATGGCAGGTTATTGGCCGAATACACCAGCACCAGCAACACATAAGTTGTAAAAGCATAAATAATTTTACCCTGCGGGCTGAAATCGGGCGTGCTGAACGCCAGCAAAGCAATAACGCCGAAGGGCACGGCTGTCCATAAAATCCAGGGCCGGAATTTACCCCAGCGGCTTTGGGTTCTGTCAGCAATCAGCCCCATTACCGGGTTAAAAAAAGCACCGATAATACCGCCGGTAAAAATAATAGCCGCCGCAGAGCCAGCCGGGATCTGATAAACGTCGGTATAGAAAAAAGCCAGAAAGGTCATCAGTGTCTGAAAGATCAGGTTAGCCGCCAGATCGCCGAGGCTATAGCCGATTTTTTCTGTCACACTAAGCTTTTCTGGCGTACTGAGTTTTGCTGTGGCGCTTGAGCTAGCTGTCTGCATCTTTGCCTGCCTGTTGATTATCGTTGTTTTTATTCTGTTTTATCTGTTGCTGCAGGCAACCAGGCCTGAAATTGCCCGCTTACGTGCAACAATGCCAGCATATACAACATGCCGTCATAGTAACGGTAGTGGCCTTCCGGTACGGGCAGCTGCCATAAAGCCTGCACAAATTTACCGGCATCGGGCCCTGTAGCGGCCAGGCTGGCTACGGCATTCATTGCCACTAAACCACTTTGCTGCGTGTTATCCAGCTTTTTGCCGTCC
The DNA here is from genome assembly GCF_024809855.1 of Rheinheimera pacifica. Classification (GTDB taxonomy): domain Bacteria; phylum Pseudomonadota; class Gammaproteobacteria; order Enterobacterales; family Alteromonadaceae; genus Alishewanella; species Alishewanella pacifica_A. The sequence goes on along the minus strand of NZ_JANUEM010000009.1, from coordinate 58,301 downwards.
AGGCTGTATTGGCTGCTGTAGTTGCTTAGCCCTTCACTGATAAAAAACGCCTGCAGCCGGTTGCTTAGTTCTACTGCTCTGGCATCTTTGCGCCACCAGCTCCAGTCAAATGACCAGTTCATTGCCGTGCGCCAGGCATCAAAGCGAAAATCGGCCGACTCGGGCCGCCATGACGCCGCCCATGGGCTGCCGTCAAAGTTGCCGTAATCCGGTGTCAGGCCGGTTTTTGGGTGCGCAGCCTTGCTAAAATAATCACGGCTAACCCGGGCGGCCTGTTGCCAGAATGCCCGGTCGGCTTCTGGCCCCATTCTGGCCCACACTTCATAAAAAGCCGGTAAGTGGTAAGAGGCATCGGTATGGTCGGCATTGGCTAAATCGGGTGTAAAGCGCACCATGGCATATTCAGGATGAAACAAATTGGTGCCGGTTTGGCTGCCACGTAAGGTCTGGCCGGTAATAATGTTGCGGTGGCGCATATGCTGCAGCAATTCGTCGGCTTTGGCCTTGTACTGATATATGCCAGCCCCGTCGCCCCAGCGTACCGAGGCAAAATATAGCGCTGTAGCAAAATATTCTTCGCCATCAGGCGCGGGCATTTCATCCAGCGCCACACCGTTGGTACCTACAGACCAGGCAAAGTAGCCATAAGCCGGGTGCGCCGGGTCGCTATGGTGCATATGACTGACAGCCCAGTTCCACAGCGCATTAAATTCAGCCTGTTTATTCAGCTGCACGGCGATCATCATGCCGTACGACATACCCTCAGAGCGCACATCATTATTATTAATGTCTGCAATATATGCCTTGGTGCCATGCCCGTTACTGCCATCAGCAAAGTACACGGCCTGGGTATCTGGTGTGCCATAAAACAGCTGGTTAAAAGCCTGGCTGATTTTGGCGTTAATGGCCTGCTGACTGTAGCCCTGCTGAGCAAATAAGTTAGCGTAACGGCCACTAACAGCACTGCCCTGCTTTGCCTGCCCGGGCACTATAGTTGCTGTTTGCCGGTTAGCCGTACAGGCTGCTAACAGAGCTATCAGGCAAAGGCTGCAAACCAGTAGTGCCGGTTTGTATAACAGCAAAAATTTAGGTGCTGACATCATGGGTATTGCTACTTTTATAATGACAATCTGACCTTACCATACAATGCAAGGCCGCCTGGCGGATTAACGAAATGTACTGAAAGAATTATGTTTTTTAACAAGCACGCTGCTTAAGTACCGATTAAACTTTATGCTGCATAAAGATAACTACAATAACAGGGGTCACTATTTTGCAGCCTAACTCAGTAAACACAGCGCTCACTGCGACAGAGGCCGATAACCGCGGCTTTATTTTATTTATTACTATAGTTGCCACCTTAGGTGGCTTTTTATTTGGCTATGACAGCGGTGTAATTAACGGCACCGTGGATGGCCTGCAGCAGGCGTTTAATTCACAAAGTGCCGGTACCGGATTTAACGTAGCCAGCATGCTGCTGGGCTGTGCCGTTGGCGCTTTTTTTGCCGGCCGGTTAGCCGACATTAGCGGCAGGCGTACCTTACTGCAGGTTGCGGCCGTGTTTTTTGTTATCAGCGCCTGGGGCTCAGGCGTGGCAGACAGCTCACTGGAGTTTGTGTTTTACCGTATTCTCGGCGGTTTGGCGGTAGGGGCCGCGTCGGTAATGGCTCCGGCTTATATCTCTGAAGTGGCACCGGCGCGTTATCGCGGCATGCTCACCACAGTGCAGCAAATTGCCATTATCTTTGGCCTGTTTATGGCCTTTATCAGCAACTACTTACTGGCAAAATTCGCCGGTGCTTCTACCGCTATGCTGTGGCTGGATTTTGCCGCCTGGCGCTGGATGTTCTGGATGGAGCTGATTCCGGCAGTGCTGTTTTTACTGATGCTGTTGTTTATACCGGAAAGCCCGCGTTTTCTGGTGCTAAAAGGCAAAACAGCACTGGCGAACACGGTGTTAACGCGGCTGTATGGCGACACGGCAGCAACACGCAAATTAACCGAAATTCAGCAATCGCTGGAAGGCAATAATCAACCACAGCTGCGCGATTTAATAGACAAGCAAAGCGGCAAATTGCGTCGTATTGTCTGGGTTGGTATTGGCCTGGCTACGTTTCAGCAGTTAGTGGGTATTAATGTGGTGTTTTATTACGGCGCGGTGCTGTGGCAGGCAGTGGGCTTTTCCGAATCAGACGCGCTGCTAATTAATGTGATAAGCGGCGGCCTGAGTATTGCTGCCTGTGTGATTACGCTGCTGGTAATTGATAAAATTGGCCGCAAGCCACTGCTGAAATGGGGCTCTGTTGGCATGGCCATTACGCTGGCTTTGATGGTACTGGCTTTTGCCAATGCCGATCAGGACACCAATGGCCGCCTGCTGCTGGGCGACTGGGGTATAGTGGCGCTAATTAGTGCCAATGCTTATGTGTTTTTCTTTAATATGTCCTGGGGCCCGGTCATGTGGGTAATGCTGGGCGAGATGTTCCCTAATCAAATTCGCGGCTCAGGCCTGGCGGTTAGCGGCCTGGCACAGTGGAGCAGTAACTTCCTTATCACTATGACATTCCCGCTGTTGCTAAGCGGCATAGGCTTAGCCGGAGCTTATGGTTTATACACGCTGGGCGCGCTGATATCAGTAATCTTTGTCGCGAAAATGGTGCATGAAACCAAAGGCACCGAGCTGGAAGATATGCAGGGTTAAGGTGGAAGCACCAGATGCAATGGCAACTTTTGTTACAGCAGCACTTGTGGCTGCTGCTTTAACAATGCCGAATATCATTGATTTAGATTTGCCCACACTTTCGGCGTTGTACCAAAGCACTTTTTAAAATGTCGTGTCAGATGGCTTTGATCAGCAAAGCCACTGTTACAGGCGACTTGCACCAATGGCAAGCCATGCTCAATTAAGGCTTTTGCTTTTTGTAATCGCTTTAGTATTACGTAACGGTAAGGCGTTGTGCCATAGAGGGATCTAAAATCGCGAGCTACTTGCCACTTACTATATTGTGAAATAGCAGCCAGCTCATCCAGAGTGATGTCGATTGGCGTAGAGGAAGCAACGGTTATTACATCGTCAATGTATTCACGTACTTGTTTCATAGCAAAGTAGTTTGCCTGAGTATGTTTAATACTGTTAGACGTGGCGCGCTGTAAACAGCTGGCAAAAGCATAAATGAGATCCTCCTGCTCTAATGTTTCCAGCGGGCGGTTGAATTCTGCTAACAGCCGGGTGGCAATTCGGATAAAGTGGGGATCTCTCGTCACGCCACCTTGCAAAAAAGGCAAACTGGCGCCTTGCAGAACATTTTGCACGTCGACAGGGTTAATGGTTATCGCCCGATAAGCAAATGGGCTGTCGGTTCCAGCCTGGCCATCGTGGGTCTCGTCAGGGTGCAATATCACCACCTCACCGGGAAGGGAGTGGCGTAGTTCACCACGATAATTAAAGCTTTGCACACCAAGCGTTGTTAAAGCCAAGGTGTAAGTGTCATGGCTATGTGGCGCATAAGCCAGCCCGCTAAAACACGCCTCGATGCGTTCTGTCTCGCCAGCAGCTCTTTTTACCCAACTTTTTACCAGACTGTGGTTTTTATCCATCCTTGCGATACTCCTGCATTTACCCACTTCAAGCCAAGCCCAGGCTTTTTCAATACTTTACCTGACTTTGTGCATGCAATCGCAATATCGTTCAATAATGCACTGGCTGGCCGGGCTACTATAGCCCGGAACATTCATTGGGTTGTATTTTGTGACTAAAAATCGCATTGATTTCACCAAATCGTCTTCGGCTTATCACGCCGACAAGCAATAAACATTAGAAATTTGACTGTGGTTAAACGTAGAGGAAGATAAAATAATATGCGCGGGATCAAACGGTTTTTACTGTGGACGCTGGCGATAATTATGCTGGTGGCGATATCTGCCGTAGTGGCTGGTTTTTCATTTCGGGCAGGGCTTGGCTCGCCAGTCGAGCAGTTCCGGGAAAAGGCTGTGTATGCCCCCAATGGCGTAGTAGCAACCAGTCAACCCTTAGCCAGTCAGGCTGGTTTAACAGTGCTGAAAAATGGCGGCAATGCAATTGATGCAGCAATCACTGCAGCTGCGGTGCTTAGTGTGGTCGAACCCTATATGACCGGCATTGGCGGTGACATGTTTGCTATGGTGTGGCTGGAGCAAGAGCAGCGGCTGGTTGGTATTAATGGCAGCGGTCATGCAGGTGCTTTGATGACATTCGACAAAATGAAAGACCGCAGGCGGGTGCCGGATAGTGGCCCGCAATCTATTACACTGCCAGGCGCACTATCAGGCTGGGCGAAACTGTTAGAGGCGCATGGCACACTTACTTTGGCGCAAGCAATGGCCCCGGCTATTGAATTGGCGGAACAAGGTTTTCCGGTATCGGAAGCCACAGCGATTGAATGGGGGCTATTTGAAAGCAATATCAATTGGGACCCAGGTTCCCGTTCAACCTTTTTAATTGATCAGACCCGAACACCAAAGGCAGGTGAATGGTTTTATAACCCGGATTATGCCAACACGCTAAAGCTTATTGCAAAACACGGCCCACAGGTGCTGTACGGCGGTGAACTGGGAGAAAAAATTGCAGCAAGAGTGCAGGAGTTGGGTGGTTTTTTAACGCAAAGCGATTTTGCGAACTATAGTGCGACGTGGGTAGAGCCGATGTCTGTTTCGTTCAAAGAGTATCGCTTGTGGGAATTACCACCCAATGGCCAGGGTATTGCGGCTTTAGAAATGCTAAAGATATTAGAGCCTTATGATTTAGCCGCCATGCAGCACAATTCTGCTGATTATCTGCATCATTTAATTGAAGCAAAAAAATTAGCGTATGCTGACCTGGAGCACTTTGTCGGCGATCCGGCCTTTATGCAGATAAAACCAGAGCAATTATTGTCAGATCAGGTAATAAGCAAGCGGCGCGCACTCATCAATGCCAGCAAAGCGATGGCGCACGCGGCCCCTGAACCTTCGCTAACGACCAGCGATACCACCTATTTAAGCGTCGCGGATAAAGATGGCAACATGGTATCTTTTATTAACAGCTTAGCGGGACCTTTCGGCTCAGGCATTGTAGTGCCAGGCACCGGGTTTGCACTGCAAAACCGCGGGGTAGGACTATCAATACAACCAAACAGAGCAAATACCGTGGCACCGGGCAAACGCCCATTTCATACCATCATTCCGGGTTTTGTCACCAAAGCAGATGCCCAGGGTAAGCAACAACCCTGGTTAAGTTACGGCATTGTCGGTGGTCCGCAACAGCCGCAAGCACATGTCCAAGTGCTGCTTAACATGGTGCTGTTTGATATGAATGTACAACAAGCCATTGATGCACCGCGATTTCGGCACTGGGAAGACAATAATGTCAGTTTTGAACAAGCAATCCCGCAAAGCACCGTCGATAAGCTGTATTTGATGGGGCATGCACCACAAAATCCCATTATGGCAACAGCACAAGGTTTTTTTCATGGCAATAACACAGGCTTAGTATTCGGTGGTGGTCAGGCTGTGATGAAATTAGACAAAGGCTATGTTGCAGGCTCTGATTCCAGACGAGACGGCATAGCCGCGGCTCATTAAGCATTGCGGCTGGCAAATTCCGTAATAGCAGCGGCAGCTAACGCAATACTGCCGCTGCGCCGACAAGGTTAGGCTGAGTTATTTACCAGAGTAACTAAGCCTATGCGCCAATTTACCTTAACCAACCCGGCAGGCGACCGCCTGACGATACTGGAGCATGGTGCCAGCATGCAAAGCTGGCTAGTGCGTTTGGGTAACAGCCAGCGTGAGATAATCCTCGGCTACACAAACACCCGACAGTACCTGCAGGATAACTGCTATCTTGGTGCTGCGGTCGGCCCCTATGCCAACCGTATTGGCGGCGGCGTATTACCACTTGGCGAACAGCGTTATCAGTTACAGCAAAATGAAGGCCGCCATCACCTGCATGGCGGCAGTATTGGCTTGCACCGCCTGACGTGGCATTGCCTGCAGCATCACCCCTCTTTGCTGGTACTAGGCTGCACGGTGCAGGATGGCCAGGGCGGTTACCCCGGCCCACTGCAGTTTACTGTAACCTATCAGCTAAATGCAGACGGTTCGCTGGATATTACGCTTGAAGCGCAGTCAGCGCAGTTAACGCTGGCCGGGCCAACCCTGCACCCATACTTTAATTTGTCTGGCATAGCCGAGCCGGTAAACCGGCATCAGCTATGGCTTAACGCCGAGCAATATACCCCGACCGACAATGATAAAATTCCCACCGGTGCGCTACTGTCAGTAGACGAAACCGCACTGGATTTTCGCCACTGCAAAACCATCGGCACAGTACTGCTTGATCACAATTTGGTAGTTAACACCAATATGCAGCACCCCGCAGCGATACTAACCAGCCCGGATCAACAGCTCAGGTTACTGGTAAGCTCAGACTACCCCGGCCTGCAGGTTTATAGCGGTGATTATCTGGCCGTGCCTTTTACCCCACGTCAGGGTATTTGCCTGGAGCCGCAGTTCTATCCCGACGCCCCAAACCACAGCCAGTTCCCACTGCGTTTAACCGGGCCAGAACAACCGTTTTTGGCGCATATATGTTATCAGTTGGAAAGAAACACTTAGTACAGACAAAACCTTAAGCAAATTGCCAAATTTTAAAGCCATACCTTAAGTGCCGAAGTGGCAGCCGCGTCAGATACGGCTGCCGCCCGTCTTTATCAAACGCTTTGCTGATAAACGGACAAAATATAACCGTCCGGGTCAAGGAAATCTGCTGATAAGCCACCCGGAGCATGGCTAACAGGCGTGACGATAGTTACCCCGGCTTCCGCCAGATTACTAACCACCTGCTCAATATCTTCAGTCAGTTCAAACACGATAACCGGCGAAGATCCAATTTTCACTTCACCTTTAAAAAAGACCAAATCAACATTTCCCGGAATAGAAGCATGCAACCAGGGTTCCCCTTTGTCGTCGGCCTCCATCCGCTCTACCTGCAGCCCAATAGTGTCGCGGTAAAAAGCTTCTGTACGGCCAATGTCAGACACATAATAAACGATGGTACCTATGCGCAATGTTTTCATTTGTTGTTTCCTTACCTATAAAGGCGAACTGCCCGACACTAAGTTGCCGCCGAATTGTTTTTTGTGAGGTGTGAAATAATAAATAAATGCCCGTCAGGATCGTGGCAGCCCAGTTTCCCTGTCTGCGCCAGCAACGGCAGTAGCCGCTGGCGAATTTGCCCATACGGCAAAGGTAACTTCAGCATACAAAACTCTTGCGGATTATGCTGCCGGTATTGCAGCTGTTTTCGTAGCGCGCTAAGCCGTTGCCTCAACGCCACATCAGATAACCCAAGAAGGTAACAGATTTCCTGTCGGTTATGCCCCGCCATAATTAAGCGTGCCACCAACTGTTGCCCGGCGGAAAGAATCTGTAACCAACGGGTGTCTGGCGGAATAGGTTCTGCCGCTTGCTGCGGCATCAACTGATAATAACCGGAATCACGCTGGCGGCTACGCACGGCACTGCGGGCACGCTCCAGTGCCAAATGGCGAATAACACCACGCAGCCAGCGCAGGTTCGCCGCCAGGCTCAGCTCTGCCCGTCCTTGCCTGACAGCTTCAAGCAGCGCATCCTGCAATAGATCCTCAGCTTCATGTTGCTGCCGGCTACAATAAATTGCGTAACGCTGGAGTTTTTTCATCAACTGCAACGGGCCAGCCTCTGCATTTTTTATTCTCGTACTTACCTTCAAAATGTAACCAACCACGCAGAAAACAACACAGAAGTATCAGTATTTATCACACCATGCCTGCTGGTTAAGCTATATGGAGCCATGACCTCCTGCAAGCAAAAAGTACGGCAAGCAGAAATATCCATCACACAGATTACTTGCACCAACACGTCATTGTAAGTTAGGGATATGCGGTTTAATGAATAAACAGGCTCAATAAACAGGGTCAGATAACAATAAACAGGGTCAGATAAAAATTAAATATCTTCCAGCAGTGTCTGTCAGCCGCTGATCGATTCTGGCTCGCACTGGGGCAGCCGTTTGCGGTACATATTTGTTTTTAACCGGCAAAAATACACGCTATGTTGATAATTAGCATAAAAAAGCCCGGCAAGCCGGGCAACAACAACGGGGTAACACAACCTTAGCGGTACAGCACCAGATTAACCTGATTTTCTAACCTTTCTTGCTGGCCGCTCACTGCTTGCGGGTTCAGTTGTTCGCGCGCGACCATATCAGCCAGTGATTGCAGGCTGTGCTCACCGCTCTGAATGGCTTTACCCAGGGTGTTGCTCCAGCCAGCGTAGCGTTTGGCAACAGCGGCGCTTAGGAAGTCTTTTTCCAGCAAGGTAGCGGCACGTTTTAATGCCATGGCCAGATGGTCCATGCCACCGATATGGCCATAAAACAGATCGTAACGATCGACACTCTGGCGGCGCAACTTGGCGTCAAAATTAAAGCCGCCGGTAGATAAACCGCCCGATTTTAAAATTTCGTACATTACCAGGCTTAACTCTTCCACGTTGATAGGAAACTGATCGGTATCCCAGCCGTTTTGTGCGTCCCCCCGGTTGGCGTCGATGCTGCCAAAAATACCCAGCGAAATAGCAGTTGCCACTTCATGGTGAAAAGAATGGCCGGCCAGGGTGGCATGGTTGGCTTCGATATTAACTCTGAACTCTTTTTCCAGGCCGTACTGCTTTAAAAAGCCGTACACTGTTGCTGAGTCATAATCGTACTGGTGTTTAGTGGGCTCTTGCGGTTTAGGCTCTATCAGTAAGGTGCCTTTAAAACCAATTTTATGCTTATGCTCTACCACCATTTGCATAAAGCGGCCCAGTTGGGCACGTTCCTGGCGCAGATCCGTGTTAAGCAACGTTTCGTAGCCTTCACGGCCGCCCCACAGTACATAGTTATCACCGCCCAGCCGTTTGGTAGCGTTCAGGGCATGAAATACCTGGGTAGCACCGTAACTGAATACTTCAGGATCGGGGTTAGACGCAGCACCGGCGGCATAGCGCGGGTTGCTGAATAAATTTGCGGTACCCCACAACAGTTTAACGCCGGTTTGCGCTTGATTTTGCTCCAGCACATCTACCATGGCAGCAAAATTATTAACGTACTCTTTAATGCTGTTGCCTTCGGGTGCTACGTCAACGTCATGAAAACAATAATACGGAATGCCTAACTTTTGGAAAAACTCAAAGGCAACATCGGCTTTATGCTTTGCCTGTTGCATAGCATCACCGGCTGCCAGCCAGGGCCTGCCAAAGGTGGGCTGGCCAAACACATCCTGGCCGTTCCAGCAGAAATTATGCCAGTAGCAGGCTGCCATGCGCAGGTGCTCTGCCATGGTTTTACCGAGGATTTTTTCACTGGCGTTGTAATGTTTAAATGCGAGGGGATTGGTGCTGTCAGCACCTTCATAGGCAATTTTATCTACTTGATCGAAATACTGAGCCACGCTGCTCTCCTTGGTTTTGCATACATATTGCCTGAGTAATGTTGGGCAATGATGCGGCTTATCACAATTATGTTTTTTCAGAGCCATCTTGTGCTTTTCAACATAATTGCCATCGTCATTGCTTTGGCTCAGAAGCTGTAGCTTAAAAATGTCCGGCCAGGCTCTGGTACAGTGCTTTGAATTTGCTGTAGCGCGGCAATAGTGCAGCATGGCGCTGGCTGTCGGGCAAATGCCGGCTTACCAGCTCAGGTTGCGGGCAAATATCGGCCATTGGGGTATGTGGCTCTATAGCCAGCCGCGCCAGCCTGGCAGCGCCCAGTGCAGGCCCCACTTCACCGCTTTGGCGAAAGCTAAGCGGCAGGTTTAATATATCTGCCACTAGCTGGCGCCAATAAGCACTGCGGGCGCCACCGCCAATCAGGTTAATTTCTGTCGGCTGCAGGCCGCTGGCATGCACGGCATCGGCCCCTTGCGCCAGGGCAAAGCTCACGCCTTCTAACACTGAATAGGTAAGCGCTTTGCGATCTGTGCTGTGGCTTAAACCAAACCAGACGCCTTTAGCATTAGGGTTATTGTGCGGTGTACGTTCGCCAGATAAATAAGGTAAAAACAGTGGCAACTCTGCAATATCCGCACTTGTATCTGCACTGGCCTGCTCCAGTTCTGCTAACAGCTCAGCCACCGGCGCATGTGCCACCTGTTCGGCGTACCATTGCAGGCAACTGGCGGCACTTAAGGTTACCGACATTAAATGCCAGCTACCGGGTAATGCATGGCAAAAACTATGCACTGCCGACTGCGGATTCGCCATAAACCCATCGCTGACCGCAAAATACACCCCCGAGGTGCCAAGCGATAACATGGCCTGCCCAGCACGGACAATACCGGCGCCAACAGCCCCGGCGGCGTTATCCCCGCCACCGGCAACCAGTGGTACTTCGACCATGCCCCAGCGCTGCGCCAGTTCTGGCAGCAAAGTACCGGTGATCTGGTTGCCTTCATACAATTGCGGCATGTGCCCGCGGTGTAAACCACAGGCCTGTAGCAGTGCGTCGCTCCAGTCGCGCCCGGCCATATCCAGCCATAAAGTGCCGGCCGAGTCAGACAGATCAGAGGCAAAATCACCGCTTAGGCAAAAGCGCAGGTAGTCTTTTGGCAATAATACTTTTGCGACACGGGCGAAGTGCTCTGGCTCGTTTTGATGCAACCATAACAATTTTGGTGCAGTAAAACCGGGCATGGCCAGATTACCGGTAAACTGCTGCAATTGCGGCACCTGTTGCTGCAACTGCTGGCACTGCGCAAAAGCGCGGCCATCGTTCCACAGTATCGCCGGACGGATTATCTGGTTGTTGCTGTCAAGCAAGGTGGCACCATGCATTTGCCCCGCCAGCCCGATGGCTTTTACCCCGGCCAGCGGCTGGCGCTGGCTTAGCTGGGCCATGCATTGCTGCAGGCCAGCCCACCAGTGCTGTGGGTCTTGTTCTGACCATAATGGATGAGGCCGGCTTACGGAAAGGTAGCTACTGCTACTGTCAATAACGCTGCCGGAGCTACTAAGTAAAATAACCTTTATGCCGGATGTGCCTAAGTCTATACCTATGTACATTTGCAATAATTATCCGAATGTTAGCGTTGATGAACGCATCTTTGATGAGCCTGCTGCCAGCAGCAATTACGAAAATTCATAATGAATGGCCGAATTATGTTTTCTGGTTTGCCTGTTGCGCTGGCTGGTCTAATATTGAACACGCTTGCACTATTTTAGTTAAAAAAACAAAACAAAAATAATAACCAGATAAACCAGACGGGGCGGGGATATGTTTAAGGCCAAACACAGCATTACGTTGTTGTTTAATGCGAACAAAGTTTACGATCGACAGGTTATTGAGGGTATAGGCCACTATTTACAGTCATCTAAAGTGGATTGGGATCTGTATCTGGAAGAGGATTTTCTCTGCCGGCTGGAACATATTCACGAGTGGAGCGGCGATGGCATTATTGCCGACTTTGATGATATGAATATCCAGCGCGCTTTGGCAGGCACAGTAAAACCGCTGGTTGGTGTTGGTGGGTCTTACAATAATGCCGCCGATTACCCGGCAGTGCCCTATGTCGCTACCGATAACTACGCTTTAGTACAAAGTGCCTATGAGCATTTAAAACGTAAAGGGCTGGATCGCTTTGCGTTTTACAGTGTACCGGTGGATGAACAGCACCGCTGGGCACGTGAACGTGAAAGTGCCATACGCACGCTAACAGCCCAAGATGGTTACGATTGCCAGGTATATCAGGGCCACTGCACCCGGCCGGAAACCTGGCAATATGCGATGAACCGCCTGACCGATTGGATTCAGGGCCTGCCCAAACCCATCGGCATTATTGCCGTAACCGACTCTCGCGCCCGCCATTTGCTGCAGGCCTGTGAGCACGTTGGCATTATTGTGCCAGACAATATCGCCATTATTGGTATCGACGATGATGATATTGCCCGTTATCTCAGCCGCATTAGTTTAAGTTCGGTAACCCAGGGCTGCTTTGAAATGGGTTACAAGGCCGCCAAGCTGCTGCATATGCAACTGAACAATATTGATGTGGGTAATAAGCGTATTCTGGTGCCGCCGGTGGGCGTGGCTTCGCGCCAGTCTACCGACTTTAAAGCCCTGCGCGACCCTTATGTTATTCAGGCTATGCATTACATTCGCCGCCATGCCACCCGTGGCGCCAAGGTTGAACAGGTTACAGACTTTGTTGGTATTTCGCGCTCTAACTTAGAGCAACGCTTCCGCTCGGAGCGGGGCCATTCTATTCATACAGAATTGCATAACCAAAAGCTGACCAAAGCCTGCAAAATGCTGCGAGAAACCGAGGTTAATCCCACCGAGATTGCCAAAATGTGCGGTTACCCGTCGTTACAATATATGTATGCCGTTTTTCAGCGCCATTTCAGCCAGACACCAAAAGAGTACCGTACTGAGCGCCATGACGCCTTTAACGCCATGGCGGTAAATGATTAACCTGAAACGCTGCTATTTGCCCGGTTAGCGCTTTGGGCAAAAAACGCACAACGCAGACGTATTTTCATAACACTAAGGCCATTGATGAATATGGCCTTTTTTCTTTTAATGACACTACCTTTTATGTAGCGGGCCAGCGCACAGGCTGCCCCGGCATTGACAGCGGGAGTGTTATAAATGACAAACAACTATCGGACGATGTTACAACAATCGGTACTGGGGCTGGTGTTTTGCTTAAGCGCCTGCCAACCCGCTGTGGATACAGTAGCAAACCACACCCCTACACCAGCACCTGCAGCCGCACAATTTAACTGGTTTGAATATCAGGGCCTTGACCCGCTGTTTGCCGAGCCATTAGCGCAGGGCACCTATCAGAACCCGGTACTGGCGGGCTTTTTCCCTGATCCCAGCATTACCCGCAATGGTGATGACTATTATATGACGGTGTCGTCTTTTACCTACACACCCGGGCTGCCCATTCTGCACAGCCGCGACTTGGTAAACTGGCAGCTTGTTGGCTATGCGCTAACGCGCCAGTCGCAAATGGAAATGGCCGGTTTGCAGGTGTCGCGCGGTATTTTCGCCCCTACGCTGCGTTACCATAATGGCACTTACTATATTATCACCACCGTAGTAGACAGAGGCGGCAACTTTATTCTTGCTGCTACCGATCCTGCTGGCCCCTGGTCTGATCCCATCTGGCTACCTGAAGTAGAAGGTATCGACCCGGATATTTTCTTTGATGACGATGGCAAAGTGTATATTGCCCACAATGGCGACCCCGTCGAATCATTGTACGAGGGCCATAAAGCCATTTGGTTATGGGAATACGATTTAGCAAACCAGAAAATTGTAGCCGATTCACAACGGCTACTGGTTAATGGCGGTGTTGACTTAAGCACTAAACCGATCTGGATTGAAGCCCCGCACCTGTATAAGCATGATGGCTGGTATTATTTACTCTGTGCCGAAGGCGGTACAGCAGATCAGCATTCGGCGGTAATCTTTCGCAGCCGCAGCCTGACAGAACCTTTCGTACCTTATAGCAACAACCCTATTTTAACCCAGCGCGATCTGGCACCCGAGCGGCCGGATCCTATTACCACCGCTGGTCATGCCGACTTTGTACAACTGCCCGATGGCAGCTGGTGGGCGGTATTTCTGGCCAGCCGCGCCTATCAGGAACGCTATTTTAATACCGGCCGTGAAACCTTCTTATTACCGGTTAGCTGGCAGGATGGCTGGCCGCATATTTTACCGGCCGGTGAAGCGATTCTTTACCGCCCTGCTGCCCCGGCCAGCCTGGCCACGCAAACTGCAGCGCAACCACTGACCGGCAACTTTAGCTGGCGTGACGACTTTAGCGCAAACACTCTGGATTTAAACTGGAATACCTTGCGTAAATATGACCAAAGCTGGCTTAGCCTGAACAAGCAGCAACTTACGCTGCAGGCCGGTGCCAGCGGGCTGGATTCATCCGAGCAACCGGCTTTTATTGGCCGTCGCCAACAACATACCCATTTTGATGCCAGCACCAGCTTAACACTACCTGCCGGGCAAGCCTCTGCCAGTGAACGCTCTGCAGGCCCGTTTTCTGCCGGAATAGTCGCGTTTCAAAACGAGCAATATCACTACTATTTGGGTATTAAAGCCCAGGGTGAGCAAGTGAGCATTTTTCTGGAACAGGCCAATGGCGGCGCACCGCAGCAAATAGCCAGCCAGCCGCTAACCGACACCATTGAGCCAATCCGCCTGAAAATAAGCGGCCGCGCCGGTAGCATCAGTTTTTATTACGCAAAAGGCAATGACGACTGGCAAGCACTGGCCGGCACCCAGGACGCCAAACTGTTAAGCACGCAGGTAGCCGGTGGTTTCGTTGGCACTATGCTGGGTTTACATAGCCGACAGGAAACCGGGGTTAACTGATGAAAGCATCTTTATTACTGCACTGTTTACTACTGTACTGTGCGCTGTTTAGCCTGCAAACATATGCCTTGCCGGGTGATTATCTGGCACTGACGCCCGCTAAAGCTGATTTTGCGCTGGTAGGCAAAAACAGCCAGGCCACCATTCTGCTAGCAGAGCAAGACCATAAAGGCTTATTGCGGGCAGTTAACAGCCTGCAGCAAGATATTGCCAATGTTAGTGATAAACAGCTGAGTATCAGCTACAAACCAGGAGCTGAGCCAACCGGGCAAGTACTGATTATTGGTACCCTGGGCAATAACCCGCTGCTGGATCAACTGACAGCAGCAGGCAAACTGGATAGCAGCGCTATTGCCGGCAAGTGGGAAGCCTATCTTATTCAGGTGATAGAGCAACCGTTGCCGGGCGTAGCACAAGCTCTGGTTATAGCGGGCAGTGACAAACGCGGCGCTATTTACGGCGTGTTTGATTTGGCCGAAACCCTTGGCGTTTCGCCATGGCACTGGTGGGCCGATGTGCCGGTAGTAAAACGCGAACAGCTGTATATTAAAGCGGGCACCGCCATTACTGATGCACCAAAGGTAAAATACCGCGGCATTTTTCTGAACGACGAACACCCGGCATTAACAAACTGGGTAACGGAGAAATTCGGCGACTATAACAGCCAGTTTTATATCCATGTATTTGAGTTGTTACAAAGACTTAAAGCCAACTTTTTATGGCCGGCAATGTGGAACAACGCCTTTGCCGATGATGATCCGCAAAATGCCGTTCTGGCCGATGAAATGGGCATAGTGATGAGCAACAGCCACCACGAGCCGATGATGCGCGCCGACAAAGAATGGAACCGATACGGCGAAGGGCCCTGGGAATACTCTATCAACCGCGACAATATCTATAAGTTCTGGCAGCACGGCGCGAAGCGGCACAAAAACCTGGAAAGTATTTTTACGCTGGGTATGCGCGGCCAGGAAGACGAACCGATGAGCGAAGGCGATAATATTGAATTACTGCAGCAGATAGTGGCCGATCAGCGCACTATTTTGCAGCAAACCTTTACCGACCGCCCGATTGAAACTGTGCCGCAGGTATGGGCGCTGTACAAAGAAGTGCAGAGCTTTTACGAGCGAGGCATGCGGGTACCCGACGATGTAACCCTGCTGTGGGCTGACGATAACTATGGCAATATCCGCCGCTTACCTACCGCCAGCGAGCGTAACCGGGCCGGTGGAGCCGGCGTGTATTATCATTTTGATTATGTTGGCAGCCCCCGCTCGTATCGCTGGATCAACACCGTGCCGATGGCAAAAATCTGGGAACAAATGCAGCTGGCCTGGCACTATCAGGCTGACCGTATCTGGATAGTGAATGTCGGTGATTTAAAACCGATGGAATTTCCGATTGATTTTTTCCTGCGTATGGCCTGGAACCCGGACGCTTTTAACGCTAACAATTTGCAGCAATATGCTGTTGACTGGGCCACGCAACAATTTGGCCCTGAACATGCCTCCACCATAGCAGAGCTGATCCAGGGCTACACCCGGCATAACGGCCGCCGCAAGCCCGAAGCGGTAGAGCCCGGCACTTACAGTATTTTTCATTACAGTGAGGCACAGCGCATCAGCGATGAACTGGCACAACTGGTAGCAACATCAGATAAGGTACAACAGCAGTTAATCCCAAAGCTGCATGATGCTTATATTCAGCTGGTTGCCCACCCACTAAAAGCCAGCCAGGCGGTGTATGAGCTAAACCGCGCGGTGGCGATAAACCAGCTGCATGGCGCACAAGGCCGGGTTACCACCAACTACTGGGCGCAGCAGGTAAGGTTTTGGTTTAACCGCGACGCCGAACTGACAGCACAATACCATAGCCTGGGCAACGGCCGCTGGAACCATATGATGTCGCAACCACATATTGGTTTTACTTACTGGCGTAACCCACCGGCTAACCTGATGCCTGTTGTCTCAGTAGCTGAACCTATGGCAGTAGCAGATATGGGCGTAGCCGCCGAAGGTTCACCACTATCATGGCCAATAAGCGAATATCAGGGCCAGCAACTGGTACTGGATAGCTTTTATCCGCATGGCCAGCAACAACGCACTATCGAAGTGTTTAATAAAGGCACAGTGCCATTTGAGTTTAGCGCTAAAGCCTCGGCAGACTGGGTAAAACTGAGCCACAGCAGCGGTAAAATCAACGTTGAGCAACACATTGCCGTATCCGTTGACTGGAGCAAAGCCCAAACCGGGCTGAATAACGCCGAAGTGCATATTCAGGGCACCGGCTGGGGCGGGGCAAAAGTACAGCTAGCCGCCATAAAACCCGCTACAACAGCAACACAGGGTTTTGTTGAAGCAGATGGCTATATCGCTATCGAAGTCGCCAGTGGCAAAACGGTTGCCAATAATAAGCAAGCCTGGTGGCAGGAAATTCCGGGCCATGGCCGCACGCACTCTTCAATGTCAGCCATGACAGTGCCGGATTATCAACCCAGTGCGCTAAAACAGGCACCTTATCTGGAGTATCCGCTGTTTTTTCATAGCACCGGCACTTTTACCCTGCACAGCATAGTGGCACCCACGCTGGACCTAGTGCCGGGGCGCGGCCTGCGTTTTGCCGTGGCACTGAATAACAACCCGCCGCAACTGGTTGATACACTGGCCGATAACAGCCAGCAGGTGTGGGAGCAATCGGTACTGGATGGTGTGCGTATAATTAAAAGCCCGCTGCAGGTAACTAAACCCGGCGCCCATACACTGCGTATTTATCTGGTAGATCCGGCGCTGGTGCTGCAAAAACTGCTGATCGATACCGGTGGCCTTAAACCCAGTTATCTTGGCCCACAAGAAAGTAAACGGCTGCGCTAGCGGCTGTTTTCACTTGGAGCTTATCGCAATGTGCCAAACTGGCACATTGCTTGACCTTTTTAGCTTTAACATCCACAATACACCAAAGCACCACTTTGACACATGAGAGTAAACTAATGAGCACCACAGCCCCCAGAATTACCGCACGGGTTGATCTTGATACTCAAGAAATGCTGTCGCAGGCAGCCGCTATTGCTGGTATGCCTAGTATTAACGCTTTTGTATTAAGTGCTGCGGTAGAAAAAGCCCAGCAGATTATCGAGCGCGAACAATCTCTTAAGCTGTCAGAGCGTGATGCTATGTTGCTGATGCAGGCGCTGGATAGCCCCGCAGCAGCTAATGCTAACTTAAAAGCTGCTGCAACACGTTATGAAACCAAAACACATTGATGCAAACGGTACTGCTGGATAAAGTTAAACATGACCGCAACCGCTTTGATTGCGGCATTGTGCCATTAAACAACTACCTGAAAGTAATGGCTGGCCAGCAAGCACGTAAAGACAACAGCCGTACCTTTGTGCTGGAAGATGATAACAACCCTCAGCATATAGCCGGTTTTTACACTCTGACCATGACCCCGGTTGACTTAAACGCACTACCAACTCCTTTACAGAAAAAGCATCAGCCAGGAACCTCCGCCGGCCTCATTGCCCGGTTGGCAGTTGATCAGCGTTATAAGAACCTGCGGCTGGGCGAATGGTTGCTGATAGATGCCCTGCGAAAATTGCTGCATGCCAGCGATACCGTGGGTTTTCCACTGGTGATAGTCGATGCTAAAGACGGTGTAAGCCAATTTTATCAACACTACGGCTTTACCGCCTTTGCCGATAGTGAAAATAAACTGTTTATTACCATCGCCGATATCCGCGCCAGTTTTGCTTAAGTGAGGCAGTTATTCCACTTACCCTATACCAACAGCAGGTTGCCAAGGCAGCGCTAAGCTACGACGAAAACCAGTATCAACTGCTGCAGCACTTATCGCTGCTGGCACAGAAGCTAAGTAGCGGCCAAAGCGCCGCGGCTCCGTCTTCGCTGCGTGGTTTGTACATTCAGGGCCCGGTTGGCCGTGGCAAAACCCTGCTGATGGATCTGTTTTACCAACAGCTAAAAACATCGCAGAAGATCCGGCTGCATTTTCATCATTTTATGGCACGTATTCACCAGGAGCTGCACCAGCTAAGCGGCCAGCCAGAGCCGTTGCAGCATATTGCTGCGCAGTGGGCAGCGCAGTACCGGGTATTGTGTTTTGATGAGTTTTTTGTCAACGACATCGGCGATGCCATGTTACTCGGTACGCTATGGCGCCATTTGTTTAACGCTGGCGTGGTATTGGTTACTACCTCGAATGCTTTGCCGGAGCAGCTATACGCCAATGGCCTTCAACGGCAACGGTTTTTGCCCACTATCGCCTTGTTGCAGCAACACTGCGAGGTGGTAACGCTGGACAGCGGCGAAGATTACCGCCTGCACCAGCAGCAAAGCTGGCCGTATTATTTACAGGGTGCCAGCCTGGCAACACTGCAACAAAAGGCAGAGCAACTAAGCGGCCCGCTGACGGCATTACCAACAATTAATTTGCTAAACCGCAATGTACCGGCACTGTGGCATAACCAACACCTTATAGGCTTTAACTTTAACGCCATTTGCGCCGGGCCGCGTAGCCAGCTGGATTATATGGCGCTGTGTAGCCAGTACACCGCTATTGCCGTACACGGCGTACCGCAATTTAGCTATCTGGCCGATAAGCCGATAGTGCACGGCGTTGAAGACTGTTATCAGCGTGAGCACAAAGAATACTATGTCAGCAAACTGGACAACGAAGCCCGCCGCTTTATCGCCCTGGTAGATGAATGCTACGACAGAGGCACTATGTTACTGCTTAGCGCCGACGTGCCGGTTAATGAGTTGTATCAGGCAAAACAACTGGCGTTCACCTTCGCCCGTTGCAGCTCGCGGCTGCATGAAATGCAAAACCGCGGGTTAAAACACAACACCACCATCACATAAAGCAGTTTTTGCCAACAACAGGGCATACTTGCTACCCTGATCATAAGCTTGTGCGACCAACAGATAGCAGTAACTGGTCGCATACGACTAGACTATTACTAAAATTGAACGCAATATGAATAAATTATTTTTCCATTGCGGAGGGAAGATGAAACTTAACTGTGATTTGGGTGAAAGCTTTGGCAGCTGGCAAATGGGGCTGGACAGCGACGTTATGCCACATATTGATATGGCCAATATTGCCTGTGGCTTTCATGCCGGTGATGCGGATGTAATGGCAAAAACCTTACAACTGGCGAAACAGCACAGTGTTGTTATCGGCGCACACCCATCTTACCCCGACTTACAAGGCTTTGGCCGACGTAGTATGGCTCTGTCGCACAGTGAAATAGTGAACAGCCTGCATTACCAGATTGCCGCACTGGATGGTATGGCACAAAGCGCTGGCTTAACCCTTAGCTATGTCAAGCCGCACGGTGCTTTATACAACGATATGATGAGCAAACCAGCCGTATTTGCTGCGGTACTGGACGCCGTTACCAGCTACTATAAACCGCTTAAACTGATGATTTTAGCCACAGCACAGCAGCAGGATTACCGCGATTTAGCAGCTACCAAGGGCGTTACTCTGTTATTTGAAGCCTTTGCTGACCGGCGTTATACAGACGATGGCAAACTCACCCCGCGCAACCAGCCGGGCGCTGTATTACATGCTGATGAAATGCTGGCCCAGGTTACCCAACTGGTTAAACACGGCATCGTCACCACCGCAAGCGGCAAACAACTGGCTCTGGCTGCCGATACATTGTGTGTGCATGGCGATAACCAGGCCGCTATTGCCCAGGTGCAGCAAATTAGGGCCCTGTTAAAATGAGTATGGGTATGAGTAAACCGCAGTACCAACTTACCCTGGCCGGTGAAAATGCCCTGATATTGTATTTTGACCAGCGCATTGACCCAGCTATATCCGCTCTGGTACAACAGGCTTGTGTGCTGATCCGGGCAGAACTGGCTGAAGATCTTATCGATGTATTGCCCTCTTACGCCTCGGTGCTGGTGATGTTTAACCCGCTGCGTACCGACCACTTTCGCGTACAGGCACAGCTGAAGCACTGCCTGGCCAACTTGCACAATAGCGATAGCCAGAGCGGCAAAGTTGTCGAACTACCGGTGTATTACAGTGAGGAAAGCGGGCCGGATTTAGCCCTTATTGCCCAAACAAAAAACATCAGCATTGATGAGGTTATTCAGCGTCATCAGGCTGTCAGTTACCGTGTTTATGCCATTGGCTTTGCACCGGGCTTTGCCTATTTAGGTGAGGTAGACCCACTATTGCAAATGCCACGTTTAGCCACACCTCGCGCCAAAGTGCCACGGGGTGCCGTTGCTATTGCCGACCGGCAAACTGCGATATATCCGGCACAATCACCTGGCGGCTGGAATTTAATCGGCCTTTGCCCAACGCGGATGTTTAACCCTGAGCAAACACCGGTAATGCCGGTGTCGGTAGGCGATGAAGTGCGTTTTGTCGCGATAGATAAAGCAGAGTTTTTACGCCTGGGTGGTGAACTACAAGGTGCTAAGCTATGAGTGGCTTTGAAGTAATAGCTGCCGGCGTACTAAGCCTGTTGCAGGATAGAGGCCGTTTCGGCCAGAGTGCGCTGGGCTTAACCACCGGCGGCGCTATGGATGCCCCTTCTGCCCGCTGGGCTAACAGGTTACTGGGCAACGACTATGGTGCCCCCCTGATAGAGTGCAGTGTTGGCGGCCTGCAACTGCGCACCAACACCAGCAGCTATATTGCTGTTACCGGTGCCGAACTGCCACTTAGCATTAATGGCAAAGCAGCTGAGCTTTGGACAGTGCATAAAGTTCAGCCTGGCGATGTTATAGAACTGGGCATGGTAAGCCAGGGCCTGCGGGCTTATCTGGCCGCTTCCGGAGGTTTTGCTGTTACGCCTCAGTTTGGCAGCGTATCTACCGTGCTGCGCGAAGGTATTGGTGGCTTAAAGGGTAATAAATTACAAAGCGGTGATGTGCTGGCCGCACAGCCGGTTAACCAGCTACCACGGCTAAGCCTGCCGCTGGCCTACCGGCCGCAGTTTAACCGCGTTCTGACACTACGGTTGGTTGAAGGTTATCAGGCAGACAGCTTTCCTGTTACCGAGCGGCAGCGCTTTTACCTTAACAGCTATAAAGTAACACCACAGGCCGATCGTATGGGTTATAAGCTAACTGGTACTGCCATTCACAGCCAGCAAAGCCAGTTGTTATCTGAAGGCATCTGTTACGGCGCAGTACAAATACCGCCCGATGGCCAGCCGATAGTATTACTGAATGACCGTCAGACACTGGGCGGTTATCCGAAAATAGGTTCAGTTCTATCGCTTGATTGCGCGCTGCTGGCGCAGGCGGTGGCCGGTACAGAGCTGTACTTTACCCCCATCAGCCCTGAACAGGCGCACAATGCACTGTGTTTAGCCAAAGTACGTACTGATGCTATAACAAGCCAACTGGTAAGCCTGTAATGACAGCACTGAACCCTGATTTTCTGGCGTTAAGCCAACAGATAGAACAGCTATTAGTGCGGCAAAACCTGCGTGGCATGGCCACACTGCAGCCACATTTGCGCCCCGGTTATATTCTGCGTGCAGCGCGGCTGATTAACCAATGCCGTGGTACTGTGCTTATCGGCACCGGTTTTCCGGTGCTGGATACCTTTGAAACCGACGGCCCGGTTGGCGCTATTGCTTTATATCAGTTGCTCACGCAGTTAGGAGCAAAGCCTGTCATTGTCTGTGGCGACCCGCTATACAGCGCATTAAAAGCTGATTACCAGTGCTACCAAATTACGGTAAATCAGTACGAAGCGCTGCCGACCATTGCCACTAAGGCGCTGGCAGAATTACAGCCGCAGCTGGTGATCTCTATCGAAAGGCCCGGTTTTAATGCACAGCAGCGCTACGCCAATATGCGCGGTGAAGATATCAGTGCCCGCTGTGCCAGCTTTGATTATTTTTTAACCCAGGCTCCCTGCCCGACTATTGGCATTGGCGATGGTGGCAATGAAATTGGTATGGGAAATCTGCTGCAGGCCGTTAGTGCGCTGAATATTACGCCTTGTGTTACCCAGTGCGACGAGCTGATTGTCGCCGATGTATCGAACTGGGCAGCCTGGGGACTGGCGGCTATGGTGTCCTTGCTGCGCAATGAAAACCTGCTAAGTGATGCCGACCCGCTGGCAATTTTGCAGTATTTATCAGCCAAAGGCAGTATGGATGGCGTTACCCGGCTAAACACTCTGACTGAAGACGGCTTGGAGCATACTGAAGGCCAGCAATTGATTAAAGATTTGTGCACTGTGTTGCAAGGTGCTGACTAGCCGCAGAACCGATATGCCCACACCAACACGCCGTAAATACGTCCCTGTAGGCTCGGTTATGAACTTCATCCATGAAGTTCACCCTTGACGGGCCAGCGGAGCTGTTCAAATTCGTTCCTGACGAATTTGTCGGCATCCATGCCGTCAACGGTTGGTTTAGAGCATATCGATTCCGCTCAACATACATCTGAGTAGCTTTGATGAGAGAAATGCTATGACAACAGTATATTTAAACGGCGCCTTTGTACCGGCCAGCGAAGCGAAAATATCGCCGATGGACCGCGGCTTTTTATTTGGCGACGGTATCTACGAAGTGATCCCAAGTTATGGCGGCCGCTTTGTTGGTTTTGGCCCGCATATTGACCGCATGCACAGCGGCCTGGCGCAACTGTCGATTGACCCTAAGCTAAGCCTGGCTGACTGGCAAAGCATTGCTGATAAGCTGCTGGCAGATAATCGCACAGAACTGGGCGATAACCTCGGTGTGTATTTTCAGGTTAGCCGCGGTACCGATACCAAGCGCGGCCATGCTTTTCCGGCCAATATAGCGCCAACGGTATTTGGCTTTGCCTTTGCCATCCCACCAGAGCCGGTGGCAGATAAAGCCAAAGCCACCACCTATGCTGTGGTTACCGGCCAGGATTTACGCTGGCAGCGCTGCCACATTAAATCGACATCGCTACTTGGCAATGTGCTGCACTACCAGCAAAGCTACAACCAAGGCGCACAGGAGATATTACTGTTTGATAAAGACGGTAATTTAACCGAGGGCGCAGCCGTAAACGTGTTTGTGGTAAAAGATGGTGTTATTGCTACGCCACCGTTAAGCCATAAACTGCTACCTGGCATTACCCGGCAGATACTGCTAGCCATTTTAACCAAACACAGCAGCATTAAAGTTGAAGAGCGCGAGATCAGCGAAGCCGAAGTGCTGGCTGCAGATGAGATCTGGCTTACCAGCTCCAGCAAAGAAATTGCACCGGTACTATATGTTAACGATAAACCGGTAGCTGACGGTAAAGTTGGCGATATCTGGCTTGCGGTACAACAGCTGTTCAGCACGTATAAGTTCGATTATTAACTCTATGCCTTGTTAAAAATACCGCTACAGTGGCGCTGCCAACCCCGGCAGCGTCATCTTTCATCTTCTTTTAACCTCAATTTATAAAATAATTAATTTACAAAATTGCATTATTTATATATCTTTTAGTAACGTCATTTTAGCCGGAGCCCGGATGCGTATGTCCAACGTATGGCGAAAGCCGTTGCCGCTGTTGGCAGCGGTATTGAGCTTTTTAGTATTTATTGTTTTCTCACAACAGGTTAACGCAGATATGTTTAGCTGGTTTAAAAAATACGATGTGCATTTATCACCTGCCGTGCACGGTAAAATCACTTTCAATGGCACCCCGGTGGCCAACGTTAAAGTATTCCGTGAGCTTACGTACGACAAAGAGTACCTGGACCATGCTGTAACTGACAGCAGTGGCCATTTCGATTTTGATGAAAAAAACATTCGCTCAAGTCGCCCCGGTGGGGCTTTTGATACAGCTAAGCGACAAGTACTTTATGTTGATTACGACGAACAACGCTATTTGTTGTGGTACTACAGCACGCTGAATGCTTCTGAAGCGAAAACACTTACCGAGAAAATGCAGCAATTACGTTGCGAATTAACACATCCGGAAAAAACTTACGAATTACCCAACCATGAGTTTCCTGACCACCCACACGGTGTGACAGGTGTCTGCAGTCTGGACTAATTACCATCGAAAGGATCATCTAATGGCAACTTTAACACCTAAACTGGCAGTACAACTGGCGTCTGCAGCTTATGACATACAGAAACCAAGCTCTTCAGGTTTATACCGTTTTGGTAAATCAGTCCCTGATGTTGATAAAGCATTTCAGTTTGATTTATCAAATGGCCCTATTCAGGGTATTTCCGGCAGCATACTGGCCCGAATGCTAAAACGCTCCACAGGCTTTGCTGCTGTTGGTAAAGGAAAAGCACAGTACGATGGCGACCATGTTATTGCTATTCGTGGCACCGCAAGCTTAAGTGACGGTATTACCGACGCTCATATCGGCTTAACCGGTGGTGAGAATAATTCGTTAATCCATGCCGGTTTTAATAAAACCTTTCAAAGTATGAAACCAGCATTAGAAAGCACATTAACGCCTTTACTGGCACGCAGCTCAAACGGAACTGTACATTGTGTCGGCCATAGCCTGGGTGGCGCACTGGCACATATCACGGCAGATTGGGTTAAACGTCGTTATAAAAATAAGGTCTTTTTATATACTTTCGGCGCTCCCCGTGTCGGGCTGGATGGTTTCGCCATCAAAACATCTAATAACATCGACCGTATTTTCCGCTGTACACATGCTGCAGACCCTGTTCCAATGGTACCGCTGTGGCCTTTTGTACATGCCCCTTATCAAGGTGAAGAAGTCTTGTTAGCGCCTGGGCAAGGGATCAGCTTTGCTGCACATAAAATGGCTACAGAAGCAACGCCAGGTTACCTGAATACAGCCAACAATAACAGTTGGCGTAATCTGCAAACACAATCATCTGTCAACCATATTGGGGTCCGGCTGAAATATGAAAATCGCCATCAGGCTTCATTTACCAGTTATTGGGCAGAAAAAATAAGCTCTGGCTTAATCACTTTACTCAAAGACTCAGGCTATTACACGGCTGTTATGGCTCAGGCCGCTATTGGTACCGGCCTGACTTTTTACGATATGTTGGCGAGAACACTGGAGGCCGTTGCCAAAGCATCTACGGTTCTTGCTGAACAGACCAAAGGTTTGCTGGGCCACATGCTAACATTCGCCCGCCAGGCAGTAACTACTGTGACAGAGCTGTCATTTAAATTTATCCGCTGGGTATTTGATAGAACCGTTGGTGCACTTTATCGCAGTGCCCGCGAAGCTATCAGTAGCGTCATGTAAAACTTATTGGCCAGATGGTTAATCACTATCTGGCCGCCTTTGTCATTCGTAATGAAAGTTCCTATCCATATGAAGCTACTCTATGGCGAACGCTTATAAGAATTAAACTATGGGCATACTGCTTTTACCTGCTTTTTTAGCCTATGCCGCAGCCGTTATTTATGCTGCGATTAAAAGCTATAAAATTATTGAATTGCATGGCGTAAGCCTTTGGCTTGGGCTATTGCTGGCTGCTGCGCTTATTTATGCCATCTTGCCAACGCTCAACGTATATCTGCGCTTTAAAGATGCCACTAGTTTGTGGGCTTTCGATGTGCCTATCAGCCTATTGTTTAACCCCTTAGCAGCGGTATTACTTGTTGCCAGTTTTGTCGTGTTAAAAAGCCACCTGCTCATCAGTCAGCCACTGCAATTGTCGCTTAATATAGCGGCAACCGGTGTACTGCTTGGCATTTCTGTTGGTACAGTGCTTGGTTTATTTTTTGCCGAACAACTACTGGGGTTAGACCAATTACCGCGCACGCATTAAACTAATGCCGTGCTGTAAACCGGAATACCGGCAACTATGTGAAAGCCACCAAGCTAATGCTGCGATAACATCATTTGCCATACCGTGGCAGGTTGCTCGGTTTGCTGCAAATAATTGATAACCGCCTGCTGCTCGGCAGGCGTTTTGCTTTGCGATAACTTAAAACGGCCCGTGATACTGCTCAGGTTAATCTCAACACCGACTATAGCGTTAACTAACTTTTGTTGGTAGTCAGTGGCTTGCGTCATATCAGCTGCGCTATGCGCTTCCTGTTTTCTGACCAATGCCAGCGTTTGCTCTGCATCCAATAACCGTGCTGTACCCTTTAGCTCAGCCAGAGCGTAGTTCCAGGTAGATACCGCCGGTTGCTGCCGGTAACAACTGGCGGCGATAAAGGCATGCGGCCCCTGAATAACAATAGTAACCGGCGCTCCATCCAACTGGCTTAACTGCGGGTTATTGCGCGCCAAATGGCAATACGCTTTATCACCCGTGCTGTGCCAGGAAAATAAAAACGGTAGTGGTGTGTAGCTAAAACTGCCGTTACTACTAAGTAGTAAACCAAAATAATGTTGCTGTAAAAATGCCTGTAATTGTGTGCGGTCATCGGTGTAATAAAAAGCGGGGGGATACACTGCTGTCTCCTGCTTAGTACTGGCGCTGAATATGAAAGGCGTTATCTATCGCGGTAAAACCCACTTGCGGATAATACTGCATGGCAGACGGCGCACTGCGCAGTAACTGTTGTACCTGCGGCCCGGTAGCCTGCAGTACCGCAGCCAACAGCGCTTTACCTATACCCTGCTGCTGGTAAGCTTTATCTACCAGCAGATCACAGATATACACCACATAGGCTTTGTCGGTTAAACAGCGTGCCAGCCCCAGTAACCGGCCATTTTGCCTGGCGGTAATCAGTAAATTGCTACTTGCCAGCATAACGGCCATTCTTGCGCTATCGTCTGTTGGCCGGTTAATACCCGATGCGCTGTACAGCGCCAGCATTTCGTCCAGATTAAAACTGCTTTCCTGTCGGTATACGATAGTCATTAGCTGCCTCCTTCTTGTCTTGCCGCTAGCATAGCGGCTAAACTGGCCTCATAAAAAGTACCAGTTTTAACAAAGTGGGAGATCCAGTTGCGCATACTAACTGACAACCTGCAACTTAGCGGCCGGGGTAGCCTGCAATTACAGCTATATCAGTTGTTACAATATCAAATTCTGCAAGGGCTCTGGCCCAATGGTGCCCTGCTGCCATCCAGCCGACAGCTGGCCGCAGACTTAAAGCTAAGCCGCAACACGGTGAATCAGGTGCTGCAGCAATTAGTAGCAGAAGGTTATATCGAAGGCCAGCCAGGCCGCGGCTATCAGATTATTGCGGTGCCAGAGCAGTACTTTCAGCCGGAGCCTGCCCGGGCTTTGCCAGTTAACCAGCTAACACTAAACCATTATGATTTACCGCAAAAACAGGGAATGGTAAGCGGCTTACTACAACCTGGTGTACCGGCTTTGCCGCTGTTTCCTTATGCGTTATGGCAACGCCTGTTATCACGCCACAGCAATCGTGAGCAGTTAAGCGGCTTTGCTGAGCCATTAGGGTATCTGCCGCTGCGTCAGGCACTGGCTGTTTATCTGTGCCAGTCGCGCCAGGTAGTATGTAACGAGCACAACATACTGATCACCGCCGGAGCACAGCAGGCATTGTTTATTGCAGCCAAACTGGTTGCAAAGGCAGGCCAGCAGGTACTGATGGAAACACCCGGCTATCCGCGCCTGAAACAAGCCTTGCAGTTGTGCGAGTTGCAGGTGCAGTATCTGGATGCCAGCTCTGCCAATGGCCTGGATATAACACAGCTTCCATCATCATCTGAGGCCAAAGCACTATTCCTTACGCCTGGGCACCAGTATCCGCTGGGCGGCATTATGCCACTGGCAAACCGGCTGGCAGTGTTGCAATGGGCGCGCCAACACAACTGCTGGCTGGTAGAAGATGATTACGACAGCGAGTTTCAGTACCAGCACCGCCCTGTTGCCAGCTTGCAAGGGTTAGCAGGCGGTGAAGGCGTGTTGTTTGCCGGTTCGTGCAGCAAAACCTTATTTCCGGCGCTACGCCTCGGTTATCTGGTTGCCCCCAGGGCGGTTATCGCCCATGCCGCCAGCATTTTGCAGGCGCTGCATGGCGATGTACCATTATTGCCGCAAGCCGCTCTGACCGATTTTATCAGCGAAGGCCATTTTGGCCGTCACCTGCGCAAAATGCGCCGCTATTATCAGCAGCAAAAGCAGTTTGCGGCACAACTGCTACAACAAGATTTGCCGCAGTGCCGCTTATATGCGCTGGACGCTGGCTTACATTTAGTATTGGAGTTTCCTGAACCAATCGATGATGTCAGTTTACAGCAACAACTCGCAGCCTATGGTATTAAAGCACAGCCACTTAGCCGCTATCTGTTTAATGCTGAGTCGCGCAGTGGCCTGATACTGGGTATTGCCAATAGCAGCCAGCCGGAATTAGCTGCTGCACTGAAACGGTTGGTAACTTTATGCCGGTACGCACTGGCACAAGTGGCTTTACCGGGTTAGCAATGCTGCCGCAGCGTGTAGCTTACTTTCCCCCTGGTGCTGCACGGCAAAATTAAAACCCGGCTGCAGACAATAGCTGCCATATTCACCGTTTTTATTCAGTGCAATAAAGCCAATTTGGGTGTCGGCAATATTGCCTTTGCGCAGTTGCAGCTTATGATAAATACGCTGTACCGCCTGCTCACACGCCTGCTGCGGGCTGTAGCCCTGGCGCATCAACTCGACCACTAAAAATGAGCCTGTCACCCGAATCACCTCTTCGCCATGGCCAGTGGCTGTGGCCGCACCGACTTCGTTATCAACATATAAACCAGCGCCGATAATCGGCGAATCACCTACCCGGCCGTGCAGTTTAAACGCCATACCACTGGTGGTGCAGGCGCCGGCTAAATTGCCGTGGCTGTCCAGCGCCAGCATACCTATGGTGTCATGGTTTTCAATATTAACAATTGGCCGGTAGTTGGCATCTTTTAGCCACTGCCGCCATTCTTGTTCTGACTCTGGCGTGAGTAAATTTTCAGCAACAAAGCCCTGTGCCAGCGCAAAATCGAGCGCGCCCTGGCCTACCAGCATCACATGCGGTGTTTGCTCCATCACCGCCCGGGCTACTGCCACTGGGTGTTTAATCTGCTGCAGCGCCGCCACCGCGCCGATATTGGCAAATTCATCCATAATGCAGGCGTCCAGTGTGACTTTGCCGTCACGATCCGGTCGGCCGCCATAGCCGACACTGCGCTCGGTCGGGTCGGCTTCGGTCAGCATTACACCTTGCTGTACCGCATCAACGCCACGGGCTCCCTGTTGTAATAAATTAAACGCCACCTTATTCGCCTGCAGGCCGAAATCCCAGGTGCTGATCACCACAGGTTTACGCCCCGGCGCCGCTACAGCTGCGCAACCCGGTAACAAGGCTGCAGCCGATACACCGGCGCCAAGCATAGCGCCAAGTTTTAAAAAATACCTCCGTTTAAGCATGTGGCTCTCCTTATTGCCGGTTTGGCGCTGGTTGTTGATTTGGCTTAGCCCGTTCAGTCAGACAATGTTGTAGTTGCTCAAGCTTAGCGGCATCTACCTTATCGTCGGTAAGTACCGCCGAATGCAAATGCCAGCACAGCTGTGCATTGTCGTGCAGTGTTTGCTGCAGCTGCGGTAAGTTGGCCAGCGTAACCCCGCCACCGGCCACCAGCACCATGCGCCCGGCAATATACTGCTGCAGCGCTGCCAACTGGCGTACCCCCTGCGTTATGCTTTGCTGTTGCTGCCAAGGTGTACCATTACTTAATAACCGCTGCACGCCTAATCCCAGCAGCTGCTCTACCGCTGCAGCCGGGCTGATGCAGGCGTCAAAAGCACGGTGAAAAGTGCAAGCCAGGCCCAGTTGTTGGCACTGTTGCAACAAACCGGTTAAAAACGGCAGATCCGGCTGCGCATCTGCCGTCAGGGCTCCGACCACAATGCCGTCAGCCCCCAATTTTGCTGCCTGCAGTAACTGTGCTTGTATTTGCTGCTGCTCGGGCACCGAGTAAACAAAATTACCTGCTCTGGGCCTTAGCATAACCCGCAGCTGTGTATGCGAATTACAGGCTGCACGAGCCTGGCGTAACGCATCAGCACTAACCGACAACCCCTGCAGCGCCATCTGGCTGCACAGCTCAATGCTGTCAATACCGGCAGCGCAAACGGTGCGGATATTCTGCGTAAGGTAGCGGCTGTCGCTATCAAGGCATATTTCAATTTGTGCCATACTGCTTAGCCTCCTGCGCTGCAATGGCCAGTTGGCGGCGGGCATAATAAATAGCCCCTACTGTTGCCGGTGCCAGCGGAGCACTAAAGTGGTTACGCTGTGCTGGCGGCAGATAAGTTAGCAAGCGCTGCCCTACGCCCCCCAACAGGCAACAACGGCCTTGTGGCAACTGCCGGGTAAGCCTGGTAATAAAATCGCATGCCTGTTGCAGCATAGCCAGTGCAACCGCATCACCGCTGTCTGCCGCCTGAAATACTAGCGGCGCCAGTTCAGCATACTGCTGCGGTGTAGCGTGTAGTAGTTGCTCTGCCATCAAAGCCGCTCCACCATTAAAGTGCTGTTGTAACAAGGTGCTTAGCATCGTAGCAGGTGCCAGAGCATCCAGTGCCAGCAATACCGCCTGCACGGCCTGCAAACCCAAACCAGAACCGCTGCAAACAGCGTTGATTGGAAAGCCATAGCCGCCAAGCAGGGTTTCATCCTGCTCGGTCAGCCCGATAGCGCTAAAGCCGGTGCCCAGAATAATCACGCTGCCAGCCTCGCCGCCGTGTGCGCCGTAACAGGCGACGTGTAAATCGGTGGTAACATGCCAACTGCCAAAAGGGTGCTGCCACTGTAGCGCTGTGGCTTTTAACCCGGCCAGATGGGCACCGGCAAAACCGGCTCCCACATGCAAGCGGGTATAAGCACTGCTATCCAGCCCGGCCTGCAATAAAGCGGCATCTAGCGCCTGCCAGACATTGGCTTCAACCTGTAGCCAGCCCAGCCCCAAATTGGCAGCGCCCGAGCGCCCTTCACCCAGCAGATTACCGCTTTCATCTTCCAGCCGCACCCGGCAATGGCTGCCGCCGGCATCGATACCGGCAAACAGCGCAGAGCTTACAGTTAACATCGATCAGATTACCTTTATGATAAAAGGCGCAGCCTGGCTGCGCCTTTTGTATGCCAACAATATTGCAGCTTAAAGCACAGGGCCGATCAGCTCAAACTCTGCCACCTGCATTAAATTGGTATCACCTTTGTTTTTTGTGATCTCAATGCGGTAGTGGCTGAAACTGCGGCCATTCAGTATGCTAAAGCTACGCTGCTCGGCACGGGCTGCAAAACTCTCACCTGCCCAATCACCCAGTACCTGCCAGCTTTCACCATCGTTTGAACCAAGTAAACGGAAGTTCTCCGGATCGCGGTCCGGTGCATCGTTAGCACTGGTCATAGCAAAGGTATTCACAATTACCGGCTGCGGCAAGCTGATTTCCAGCCAGGAGGGCGCTTCAACCGAAGGTACGCCGCCGTTGTCCAGCCATTTGGTTGCCGGGTTATTATCAAACGCCATAGTACCCGCTTCGCCATCACTGATAGCAGCACGCTCGGTAACCTGGGCTGCAGCATTATCACTGTGATCCTGCGCCTGTACCTGTGGGCCAATCAGTTCAATTTCGGCTACCTGCATTAAAGCACTATCACCTTTGTTTTTCGTGATATTCAGCCGGTAATGGCTGTAACCCAGCGCATTAGCTACTGCGAAAGTTTGCCGCTCGGCGCGTTCGCTAAAACTGATACCGGCCCATTGCCCCAGATTAACCCAATACTCACCATCATCAGAGGCCAGCAGGCTAAAGTTTTCCGGGTCACGGTCCGGCGCATCATTGGCACTAACCAGCGCCAGCATATTCACTGCCTGTGGCTCTGCCAGGGTTACACTGGCCCAGGCTGGTGCTGCGGCTGTTGGCACTGCTGTGTTGTCCAGCCACTTAGTCTGGCTGTCACCGTCAAAGGCATAGCCGGCGGCTTCAGTTTCACTTATAGCACCGCTGGAGGCCACTGCTGTAGCGGTTAAAGCATGATTCAGCGCTGGTACCGCAGGCCCGATAAGCTCAATTTCAGCAATTTGCATCAGGCTGACATCACCTTTGTTTTTGCTGATATTAAGCCGGTAGTAGTGATAAGCCAGGCTATTACCGGTGTTGAATAAACGGCGCTGACCACGGCTGTCAAAACTCTCACCGGCCCATTCGCCTAAAGTCAGCCAGTTGACACCATCGGTTGATGCCTGCAGGTTAAAGTTCTCCGGATCGCGGTCCGGCGCATCGTTAGCACTACTGATAGCCAGGCTGCTGACCGCTTTTGCTTCACTAAATTGCACCTGCACCCAGGATGGCTGCTCAGCTGTTGGCACCGCCGTGTTATCCAGCCATTTTGTGCTCAGCAAGCCGTCAAACGCCATATCGGCGCTTTCTGCATCGCCAATGGCACCGCTGGCAGTTATGCTGCCACCTTGCTGAATTTGGTCGGGATACACCGGGCCAAACAGCTGCACTTCAGCTAGTTGCATTAAGTTGGTATCACCTTTATTTTTTGTAATATTCAGCCGGTAATAGCTATACGGCAAGCTGTTATTAAAGGCAAAATCCTGCGCTGTTAAGCGCTGCTCAAAGCTGACACCGGCCCACTGCCCCAGCGTAAGCCAGCTCTCACCATCGTTAGAGGCCTGCAGGTTAAAGTTTTCCGGGTCACGGTCCGGCGCATCGTTGGCGCTGGTAACAGACAACACACTGATAGCTTGCTCCTGGGCAAACTGCAGTGTTAACCAGGCCGGAGCCTCTGCACTGGGCACGCCGGTATTATCCAGCCATTTAGTGTCGGCACTGCCATCAAAAGCCTGGTCACCACTTTCGCTATCGCTGATAGCACCACGGTAGCTTATTTGCGCACCGGCTAAATAGGCTGCAGTGGTGTATTCGCGAATTGGCCCGCTACTGTTATCTGCCAGTACTAATGGCAGCTCAATATCAATAATGCTGTCCGGGGTTAAACCCAGCTCTGCCAGTACCGGGTGGCCCTGCAATGCATCCAGCAGTTGCTGGCGCAGTGCTGTAGCAGCGGCTTCATCGCCTTCTGCCGCCAGCGCTACCTGTGCTGCTGCGGCAGCAAACGTATCGGCCAGGGTTGCCTCTGCGCCAATATAGGCAAAAGCGGCATTAGCAAAGGATAACCGAATCAGCTGGTTGCTGCTTTGAGCAAAATTTTCTGCATTATCGGCACTTTGCAGTGGCTGTTGCAGCAGGTTTATTGCCGGCATGTCAACGCCAAGAATACGTAACAGCTGCGCTGAGTATTCCAGTTGCGCCGGTTCCAGCGTAGCCAGTGCCGACACATTACGCCCCCCTGCAATTGCTGCCTCCAGTAACTGGCTGGCAAAGGTAGTGAGCGCATTAACCTGCACTGTGGCATCAGCAGTACCATCAGCGGCAGCGCCCAGCGGCGCTTTTAACCAGAACAGGTTAGTTAATGTCACGCTGCCCAGCGCGTCAGCACTGACCGGCGCCCCTAAGGCTGTTTCGCCACACAGGTTAAGATCACATAGCATACTGCTGTCGGCAGTAGTGGTAACCGCCAGTTTGTGCACTGCGCTAAAAGCATAACCCGGAGCTGATGTCAGGGTGGTAGCCGCCATACCGTTACTGTCGGTTTGCACGGCGGTACTGCTTACCGTAGTACCGTTTAATGCACTGACACTAACCGCAGCGCCGCTTAAAACCCCTTTTACAGCACTGGCGCTTACCTCGGCTGAGGTTAACACTGGTGTTGGTGCATTATTTACATCCGGTGTCTCACCACTATCACAACCGGTTATTGCACCTAGTGCTACTGCCATCGCACACAGTAGCTGACATTGTTGTATTGTTTTCATTATATATTCTGCCTCTTTGTGTGCATGGTTCAGAAATTAAACGTAATACCGGCATAATAGCGCCGGCCAGAGTAGCTATTGTTTAAAAAGCGTGCGTCGGTGTCGTTACCTAACCTGGATGTTGATTCAGATTTTGTCAGGTTTATAACCGATGCACTTAGCAGCCAGCTCTCTGTCAGGGCGTAGGTGGCATTCACATCCACCTGATCATAAGGGTCCTGATATACGTTTAAACCACTGTTAATGCCCAGTACCGTTTCGCCACGTTTGTTATAAGACGCCCGGATACTGTAATCGTCTGTCTCATAAAACGCCGACAGGTTGTACTGGTACTTGGCACTGCCCACTAAAGGCGATTCACCAAATTTTTCACCATCAACATTCACATCTGCCTGATTAGTTTTGTTGTAGGTATAGTTGGCATTAAGGCCAAAGCCGTTGGCAAAAGCATGCTGGATAAACAGCTCAACCCCCTGCGACTTGGCGTTTGTACCATTACCTACAGTGCTGTAAGGGCTGATAGTGATCTGGCCCGGTTCAACCACACCCGGCTCGCCGGCAAAATCGCGCACCGAGTCAATGATCAGCGGCACCACAAAGTTATCAACGTCTTTATAAAACAGTGCCATCCCCACCGCCGAGCCGGTGCCGTAGTAGTACTCTATTGACAGATCGGCCTGCACAGATTCAAACGGCTTAAGGTTTTTATTGCCGCCACTGCCGCTAAAACCTGGCTGGGTGTTAAAAGCCTCGCGGTCTTTAGCCCATTCATCTGATATAAAGCTGATACGCTCCTGACTACCCAAATCGCTGTAGCCGGGGGGCGACATCACTTTTGCCAGCGCACCACGCACTACCAGATTATCACCGGCATCCCATACCAGGTTCAGGCTGGGTAACACATAGGTTTCTTCAGTGGTTTGCGAGATCAGTTGCCAGTTTTCGACAAAACGGGCGTCGCCGGTTACAGGTAAACCGGTTACATCGTCGGTATGATCAAGAAAGTAGGTGTATAAATCGGTCGACTCGCCGGTGGTTTTGGTTTTTACTACCCGCACACCGGTATTACCGCGGAAATCACCAAAGCTAAAATCGCCCTGCAGATAGAATGCTTCACTTTGCTCACGGATGTTGTAAACAAAATTATCTTCAATCCGGGTATAGGGTTTGTAGTTGCTTAAAATAATGTCACGGTATTTATCCCAGTCGATCACCGGCATCAGGTTAATATTAAAGCCACCGGCAATATTGCCTTCGCCATTTGTTTTTAGTACGTCTTTTGCCAGTGGCATACCGCCATTCCACTGGTAGCTGTCAAACTGATCTATACCCCGGCCACTGGCCAGTGCACCTTCAACATCAAAGTCGGGAGCCAGAAAAAAGTTATTGCCGGTTTCGCGGTGTAATTTGGCATCCCGGAATTTTAAGCCGGTACGAACCAGCGTAAAAATACCCCAGTCGATATCAAAATCAAGGTCCAGCTGATAGTAGCGCTCTTCCAGCGTACTGCGCACAAAGCTGGAATTAGATGAACCCGGATCCCGGCCACCGCCGACACCGCTTAGCAGGTTGGTTAAGGTATTAGGGTCCATATACATTGACATACGGTCACCCGTTGACCAGCCAGCATACTGTGCAGCATTTTCAATAAACGGCTGGTTTTCACCCCAGTTTGAACTTTTATACGCGACATCCCAGCTTTCTGTTGGTCCGCCTTTAGCTTTAGTGTTACCGGCAACCAGCTTCAAGCGGTAACTGTCACCCTCGTAACTGAAGTTAAAATCGAAAGTATCTGAGGTAGACTCTTCCCTGACATAGCTGCCATTCATCCAGGGAAACTGCAAATCATTCTCGGCCCCACCGGCGCCGACGGTATAGTCCATGCCAGTAATAATAGTGCCGGAAGCATCCAGTGTTACACCGGTAAGAAAATTAGGGTTTAATGACCACTCCGGCATCGACACCACTGAACGGGTTCTGTCCTGGCCCAGAGTAAAACCAAAATAGTTAAACCCCAGCTCCAGCCGGTCGGTAGGGCGCCATTGCCCGGTAAGCTGCAAACCCTCACGCTCGCGCTCTTCCTTGGTAACACCAACACGCGCTACCTGTGGAAACCAAACACCATTGTAAACATTACCCTGAGCATCGGTCAGTGCTGCCCAGTTGTTGTTGTTGTCTACCGGGTTGCCGTTAACATCTACCGCTGTATCCGCCACACCGCTCCAACGCCAGATGCTTGAATCGGTACCGCCCGACAACACACGGCTGGTACGGTTTTGCCGGGTATATCCCACCAACAGGCCCAGGCTTTCAGCATCATTTTTCCACGAATACACACCGGTAAATTGCGGTTCGTGTTTGTCGGTAACATCAGCATAGGTTGATTCAATGTTTAGTACGCCGGAATTAGCATCCATCTCAAACGGCTTGCGTGTATGTAACAGTACAGTACCGCCAACCCCACCGGCATCCAGCCGGGCTTCCGGCGATTTAAATACTTCAACGGTTTGGATCATCGCCGACGGCAACAGGGTATAGTCAAAAGAACGTGACGGTTCGCCGGGTGACGATGCAATAAAGTTGCCGTTTAACTGGGTAAACGTAAGATCAGACGATAAACCACGGATACTAACGGTTGAACCCTCGCCGCCGTCACGCTGGATCACCACACCCGGCACGCGCTGCAGTGAATCAGCAACGTTTTTATCCGGAAACTTACCGATGTCCTCAGCGGTAATGGCATCTACCACCGCGCTGGACAAGCGTTTTATCGCCATATTCTCGGCCATACTGGCACGGATACCCCGAACCTGCACTACCTCAACTTCGGCTTCAGTCTTGGTTTCTGCCACTGGCTCAGCTTGCTGCGCCAGTGCTGTATTGCAGCCGGCCGTTAATAGCAGGCTCAGGCTTACTGCCTGTGCCAGCCGGTGTTTGTGCAGCTTTACAGGCTGCGTGATATTCCCCGTTTTGTTGTACATGTTTTTGCTGTACATAGTGTGTTGCTCTCATTTTTTTAGTTTTAAATGTTGTTCTGAGCTATGAGTTTCTCTTACCGCCTAAACGCAGTCAGAACCCTGTTTTCACTTGCGTCACTATTTAGCTGCCCGCTTAACCAGGGGCTTTGGTTTAACTTTTTAGTTTCAGTTTGCGCAGCACCTCATCAGACGGGCCGTCGAAACTGGCCATAGGTTTATTGCCGATATAGCCGATGTCGGCCATACCCGGTTCAGTGGTGTAAAAAGCTGTGGCAGTTAAATCGCGTACTTTGGCAAAGAAACGGGCACCGTGTTTTAAGTTGGCAG
This sequence comes from Rheinheimera pacifica, assembly GCF_024809855.1. Classification (GTDB taxonomy): domain Bacteria; phylum Pseudomonadota; class Gammaproteobacteria; order Enterobacterales; family Alteromonadaceae; genus Alishewanella; species Alishewanella pacifica_A. The sequence goes on along the minus strand of NZ_JANUEM010000009.1, from coordinate 20,801 downwards.
CCGCTTTGGGCTCAAAACAAATATCGTCACAAATTTGCCGTTGCTCAGCCGTACTGAGTTGGGCGAATGCCTTACCAAAACGTTTCTTTGCTTCGCCGTTTAACCAGAGCAGGCCACCGCGTACCAGCACAAGATCGGCTTTTTGTTGCGGATAAGGCGCACTCACCCATTCATTAATAAAGTGCTGCGCGCCCAGGCTGGCCGCAGAAGGCGACTGTGCATCGGCCGGAATAATAATGTCAGCCAGTACGGCCAGATCGTCCAGTTCAGCCTGAGTCAGTGTCATTGACCAGGGTACTACCGGCTTGAGCATATCCGGATCGGTAGGCCGGTAAATCAGCTCTGCCCCTTTAGTTTTGGCCGTTACCGCCGCAGCATGGCCCGCCATGCCCAGTACCGGCACGGCTACGGCGGCTGTTGCCAGCAACTTTAAGGCATCCCGCCGTTTTAAGTTGGTGCTGCTGTTGTCGTTATGATCTGCCATATCAGATATTCCTTTGCTTGAACTGCTCAACAATGTAATCACTGGTGCGCCAGGCCAGCGCCATAATAGTCAGAGTGGGGTTTTTATCAGCGTTGGACGCAAAAGGTGCGCCATCAGCAACAAACAGGTTGGGTACGTCCCAGGCCTGACAATACTGATTCAACACCGATTTCTTACGGTCGGCGCCCATAATGGTGCCGCCCACTTCATGAATAATAGAGCCGCCGTTCATAATGGCTTTGCGGCCGTCGGTTTCTATATTGCTGGTTACCTTGCCGCCCATACCGGTAATAATGTCGGCGAAGGTCTTTTGCATATGCGCCGCCTGATTTATCTCATGCTCTGACCACTGCCAGTGAAACTTCAGTACCGGTATCCCCCACTGGTCTACCACTGTCGGATCCAGTTCGGCATAGCTGTTTTCGTTCGGGATCATTTCGCCACGGCCATCAAAGTGCACAAAGGTGCCGTAATAGCGCCGGCACGCTTGTTTAAAACCGGCACCGTAAGCACCTTCAGTAAAGCTTTGCAGGCCGCCAAAAGCACCGGCTCCCGGCATGCCACGGCCACCGCTCATTTCAATGTGATACCCACGGGCAAAATTCAGCTTGCCGGCTTTTTGCTGCTTGTATAGCCACCACGGCTGGTACAGGTGCATACCGGATGAACCGTCTTCATTCATCGGCGGCAGGTTTTCCAGCGCCGGAATTTGCCCGCCGACACCTGCCCCAACAGTATCCATCAGATACTTACCCACCAGGCCGGAGCTGTTGGCAATACCATCCGGAAACAGCGGGCTGCGCGAGTTAAGAAAAATCCGCGCCGTTTCGGCTGCACTGGCCGCCACCACAACGGCACGGCCTTTAACTTTTACTTCTTGACGGCTGTTTTTATCGATATAAATTACGCCATCTGCTTTACCGGCCTTATTCAGCGTGACTTCGCGCACCATCGCATCAGTAATAACGGTCAGATTGCCGGTGGCCAGTGCCGGTGGAATTAACACCGTAGTAGACTGGAAATTGGCTTTAATAGAGCAGCCACGGCCGCAAGGTGTAGCCCAGAAACAAGCCGCACGGGATTGCATAGAACCGGCTACCACTTTTTGCCCCAGTTCACTGTTAGGAAACAGCTTTGCCGGCAACCGGGTATGGTCCTGACGCTGGCTCAAAATGGCCAGATGCGCCGGGATCACCGGTATATTCAGCTCATCACAGGATTTTTTCGCCAATAACTCATAAGCACGTGGCTTGGGGGCAGGTTGTAAAATGCCTTCAGGTGAGTCTGGCGTGTTTTCCAGGCCGTGGCCGGTGTCACCGTACACACCAATTAACATTTCGGTTTTATCGTAGTAAGGGGCTAAATCGGCATAGCTTATCGGCCAGTCAAAGCCCTGGCCATCGCGGCTGTAAGGCTTAAAGTCATACTCGCCGTTACGCAGTGAAATGCGGCCCCAGTGGTTAGTGCGCCCGCCCAGCATACGCGCCCGCCACCAGTCAAAACGTTGCTGTGGCTCACGGCTGGCCTGGGTATAAGGTTCACCCGGCACCTGCCAGCCACCATCAATGGTGGCGTCATAAAAACCAAAAGGTTTGTCTGGTGTGCTGGCACCGCGCAACGGTGCCTCTTTGGGCAGGTTAAACATCGGCGTTTCTGTTACCGGATCGTAATGCCGTCCGGCTTCAAGCATTAACACCTTTAAACCGGCAATACTTAATATTAATGCTGACATACCGCCGCCGGCCCCCGAGCCGACTACGATAACATCATATTCCTGTTGTCCGGATGCTCCTGACATCTTGCGCTCTCCTCGTCTGCACACGTTGCACTAATGTGCTTTGTTATAATAATTATGCCGCCTGGCTCCTCACGGCCTGCCGGCCTGGAACTACTCACTTGAACACCAATTTGTAACCGGTTACATCAACAGGCAAAAAACCGGGCTTTAAATTTAACCTCAACGCCCGGTGTAATTGGCTACCGCCAGCAGTAAATCGCGTGTTGCACGGATCCCAGTATCTTCGTCAGCACTTTCACCTTCATACTCAATACCGATATAGCCCTGGTAGCCTGAGCTTTGGATTAATTGCCACATGCGCTGATAGTCGATACTGCTCTCAGCGCCGTTTTCATCAAAGGTATAGCTTTTAGCACTGATGCCTTTGGCAAACGGCAGCAGCAGTTGCGTGCCAAGGTATTTGTCACCGCTAAAGTTACCAAAGTCCGGCAGGCTGCCAATATTACCGGCCTGCTGTAATACCGCAGCAAGCCAGTTGGCATCCATAGAATGGCCCATATGATTTTCAACAATAATGCTGATGCCAAAGGGTGCAGCAAACTGCGCCAGTTGTTGCAGGCCCAATACTGCTGCCTGTTGCATCTTTACTGCGTCGGTTTTGGCGTTATCTGCAATGCTGACGCGGATAGCGTGGCAGCCTAAAAATGCTGCAGCTTCAACCCACTTATAGTGATTTTCTGCCGCCTGCTGGCGCTGCTTTGCATCTATAGCGGCCAGATCGCCTTCAGCGTCTACCATAATCAGTAAACTGCTGACACCGCTGTCATCGGCACGCTGTTTTAGCTGGCGTAAGAAAGTTTTATCCTGCGCCTTGTCGGCAAAAAACTGATTTACGTATTCCACTGCGCCGAGTTGAAAATCGCGGCGGGTTTTTACAGCAAAATCCAGTACCTTTAACTGACCGGAACGTAACTGGCGGTGCAGTGACCACTGGGCCAGCGAAATTTTTGGCTGCACCGGGCTGGCAGCAAACAACGGCCAGCTTAGCGGCAACTGGCTGGCAAAGCCTGCAACAGCAGCCCCGGCAAAAGCCCGAGATAAAAAATGGCGGCGGTTAATAGCCATAACATGCTCCTGTTATAAGGCCCGGATCCGGATCTGACGAAAAGCTATTTTGTCATTATGGTCTTGCAGCATAATATGCCCCGGCTCGTTGGCGCCAAGCACTCTCTTAGGGGCAAATTTGCTGTTGGCAGCACGCTGCTGCCAGTCGGCGGAGCCTAACTCAAACTGCAGCACCAGCTTGCCATTAAGCCAGTGCTCAACCTGCGGGTGGCGCACTACAATCCGGGTATGATTCCAGCTACCGGCCGGTAAATGGGCATCAACTTGCGGTGCGTAAATATCAAATAATGAAGCAGTAAAATGAATAGGGTTGTCATGGCCGGGATAATTATCATCATCCAGTAGCTGGTACTCTAAACCACCGGACCAACCTGCGCTGTTAACCTTGTAGAAGATACCACTGTTGCCGGATGCGGCAATTTGCCATTCCAGTTCCAGCTCAAAATCGGTAAAGCTTTGTTTGCTGACAATATCCCCGCCGCCAGCTGCAGTAAGCACCAGTGCATTGTCGATAATTTGCCACTGCTCGCCAATCGGTTCACCACTCTTGCTTGTCCAGGCTTCGGCAGACTCGCCATTAAATAGCCATTGCCAGCCGCCGGATACTTCTGCAGTGATTTTATCAGTACTAGCAACACCGCTGCTTTCGGAGGTAGTTGGTGCAGGTTTACAGCCGGTAACAGCTGCCATTAACAGCAGGCTGAACACTACTGTACGACAAAACGCATCCGAGTTAACTCTGATCACGTTGACGCTCCCCTTGTTGTGGCCAGCGCTGTTGCTGGCCGGTACCGCTCGTTATAATTATTGTGTTGGCGTGATTCTGCGATCACTGCCAATGAAACCGGTTACATCATTTAAGTTAAATCCGGCTCAGAATTTTGTCAAGCCAGATTGGTTATTTTTTGTCTGTTTTTACAGCGGTGCAGTTATGCACCGCCTGCACGGCTATATGGCAGCCTTAGTCACTTAAACCCAAAATTCGCCGGTTACGATCGGCATCGGTAGCACCACCGGCAAAATCATCAAAGGGCCGCTCGGCCACGCAAATCAGCTGCTTGGCAATAAAAGGAGCACCTTCTGCCGCACCTTGTTGCGGGTGTTTTAAACAGCATTCCCACTCCAGTACTGCCCAGCCGGTATAGCCGTATTGTGTCAGTTTGCTGAAAATAGCGCTGAAATCTATCTGGCCATCGCCAAGCGAGCGAAACCGGCCCGGCCGGTCCAGCCAGCTGCTGTAGCCACCGTAAACACCCGCTTTACCGGAAGGGCGAAACTCAGCATCTTTAACATGAAACGCCCGGATGCGCTGATGATAAAAATCAATAAATTGCAGGTAGTCCATCTGCTGCAGCAGAAAATGGCTGGGATCATACAAAATACAGGCGCGTGGGTGCTGCCCTGTAGCGTTAAGAAAGCGCTCAAATGATAAGCCATCGTGTAAATCTTCACCCGGGTGCAGCTCATAACATACATCTATGTCGGCTGCATCAAAAGCATCCAGCACCGGCAACCAGCGCTGCGCCAGTTCGGCAAAGCCCTGCTCTACCAGCCCGGCCGGGCGCTGTGGCCACGGGTACACAGTATGCCACAGCAAAGCGCCGGAGAAAGTAACATGGCAGTTAAGGCCCAACCGTTTTGACGCCTGCGCCGCCAGTAACAATTGCTCAGTAGCCCATTGTTGCTTCTGCGCTTCGGTTTTCGCGTGCTCCGGGGCAAAGCCCTGATACAGCTCATTGTATGCCGGGTGCACAGCCATTAACTGGCCCTGCAAATGGGTCGACAACTCGGTAATATGCAACTGATAACGCTGGCATAATGCCAGCAGCTGATCGCAATATTGCTGACTTTGTGCAGCTTGCTCTAAATCAAAAATACGTTTATCCCAGGTTGGCAACTGTACGCCTTTGTATCCCTGTTCCGCTGCCCAGCGTAATAATGACTCTAATGTACAGGCCTCACCGGCAGGTGGCAGATACTGCGCCAGAAATATCGCAGGCCCTTTAATTTTGCTTGTCAGCATACATTTATTATCCCGTAAAAGTGTATTGCCCGGCTATGCTTACCCAGGTAGCATTTTGCCTGCTGCTTACCACAGCAGCCTGTACAAAGGCCATGCCGCGCACCGCCTGCTCAATACCTGCTGCAAGGTTGCCGGTTGTGGGTTGGCGTAATGCCAGCGCAAAGTCACGATAAATATTAGCAAAAGCCTCCAGATAGCCCTCAGGATGCCCCGCCGGAGTACGGCAGCAAGCCCGTACCTGCGGTGCCAGGTAGGCTTTGTCAGTACCCGCCTGCCAGGTTTGCTTCGGCTGGCCGTGCATTTGTACTATCAGTTGATCCGGCTGCTCCTGTTGCCAACTGAGTGAACCCAGCTCGCCATACACACTAATTTGTAAACCATTGCCCATGCCGGCACATACCTGGCTGGCCAGCAAAGTACCGCGGGCACCATTACTAAAACGTAGCAAAGCGCTGCCATCATCATCCAGTTGGCGACCGTCTATCACGGTTACCAGATCAGCGCACAACTCTGTTACTTCAAGCGCGCTGATAAACTCCGCCAGTTGAAAAGCATGGGTGCCAATATCAGCAAAGCAACCACTGACACCCGAGCGGGCCGGATCTAAGCGCCACTGCGCCTGGGCACTGCCATCGCTATCGGCCTTATTTGCCAGCCAGCCCTGCGGATAGCTTACAGCAACGCGACGCACCGCACCTAAATTGCCCTGCTGCACTAATAATCTGGCTTGCAGCGCCATTGGGTAAGCGGCATAAGTGTGGGTTAAACCATAATGCAGGCCCGTTTGCTGCACCAGCGCCTGTAGCTGCAGTGCCTCGTCTAATGACAAGGTTGCAGGTTTATCTGACAACACATGAAAACCGGCCTGCAAGGCTGCCTTTGCCACCGGAAAATGCAGATGATTCGGTGTCACTATAGTAACAAACTCTATCCGTTGCTCCGGCGGTAACAGGGCTTCAGCAGCAAACAACTGCTGGTAGGAATCATAGCAACGCGCACTGCTGATACCCAACTGTGCCGCCATAGCAGCGCTGCGTTCAGCCTTACTGCTAAAGCAGCCTGCTACCAGCTCTATCTGGTTATCCAGCCGGGCTGCAATACGGTGTATAGCCCCGATAAAAGCCCCCTCGCCGCCACCAACCATCGCCATTCTGACTTTTGTCTGCGCCATTAACACCCCTTGAAACCGGTTACAACACCGAAAAACCCTACACTGTTTTACTGTAGCAACACCGCTGCGGTTACACTGGTAACCGGCGCTGCTTTGGAAAGCTTAATACAAATACCATTAATACCAACGCCGCTATACCAGCCGGAATTAACCAGATTTGCCACCACTGGTAACCGCTGTCCAGGTGATGCAAATCGGTGATGTAACCGGCCAGACGGAACCCCAGCAACATACCCACACCATAGGTTGCCAGCGTGATCAGGCCCTGCGCTGCTGCTTTTATCTCACGGCCGGCTTTTTGTTCGGTGTAAATCTGGCCGCTGACAAAGAAAAAGTCATAACAAATACCGTGCAGCAAAATACCAAAAAACAACATCCACAATTGCTCGCCGCTGTTACCATAGGCAAACAGCACATAGCGTAGTACCCAGGCCAGCATGCCCACCAATAAGGTGGCTTTAATGCCATAACGGCGTAAAAATAACGGTAGCAGTAACATAAAGGCAATTTCAGACATTTGCCCCAGCGACATTTTTGCAGCGGCGCCGCTGATGCCCAAATCGTTCAGATACAGATTGGCATTCTGATAATAAAACGCCAGCGGAATACAGATCAGCACCGAGGCCAGAAAAAACACCAGGTAAGCGCGATCTTTCAGCAATGCCAGTGCATCCAGCCCCAACAATTGCTTTATAGTAGGCCGCTGCTGCGAGGCCTGTGGTGGAGTATCGGGCAGAGTCAGGCTAAACACGCCAAGCGCCAAAGACGCGCCGGCGGCCAGCATAAAAGTGAACTGCAAGTTCTGGCTGCTTTCCCAGCCAAACCAGCCAATTAACAAACCGGCAGTGATCCAGCCGACAGTGCCTAACACACGGATATGGGCAAACTGCGCGGTTTGTTCTGCCAACTGGCGAAAGCTAATGGCATTAACCAGCGCCAGCGTTGGCATATACACCACCATATACAACAGAATATAGGGGTAAAAGCTGCTAAAACTGCCGCTATAGGCTGCACTAAACAGCAAGGCCGCCCCTACCAGATGCAACAGCGCCAGAATTTTCTGTGCTGCAAAGTAGCGATCGGCAATCAGGCCGATAATAAAAGGCGCGATAATAGCACCGATAGACTGCGTTTCATACGCCATGCCCATTTGCGCACCAGAGGCAGAAAAACGCTGTGACAGATAGGTGCCCATGGTAACAAACCAGGCGCCCCAGATAAAAAACTGCAGAAACATCATGAGCGACAATTTAAGTCGGATGCTGATAGGCATGGCGGTGTTTTTCCCTGTTGATTTTATTGGCATTGGTGGTTGCTAACTCTGTTGATCAGCATACTTTTTATCCACAACAGAAATAACTGTAACCGGTTACACCAAAAATTACAAGCTGGCACGCAGCAGAAAAAACCGCCATCGCCTACTTAAACTTTAAAGATATAACCGCGTTTATAACACCAGTGCATTAACAGGTAGGAAAGCAACAAAAAGCTCAGCGCAAAAGCCAGTGAGCCGTTGTAATCGCCAAACAATGGCTGATACACAGCGCTGAATAACCAGCCGTGTAAAGAGGTATCGCCGACAGACACCATCATCAGTATGCGTGCTGCCACACCGGCAAACATAAAAAACAAAATAGCGTTGGCACCAAACACCACAAAAGGCGCGCTCCATAGCCGCCAGCGTTTAACATCACATAACCACAGGCATGCTGCCAGTGCGATAGCGCAATAACCACTGCTTAACAGTACAAAGCTGGGGGTCCACAAGCTTTTATTAATTGGCAGGCCCATATGCCACAGTTCGGCCAGCCATACTGCCACTACGCCAAATAATAATAAGCCACGAATTTTCTGCACCAGCGTGCGCTCGCTTTGCAGATACTGCGCCATTAACACTCCGGTCAGACAACTGCTGATTGCCGGTAAGGTAGACCAAAGCCCTTCCGGATCAAAAGCAAATGGCGTGGCACTGCGGTAATAAACATGGCTGGCGCCCAGCACCACATGATCCAGCCAGGCAGCAAAACTGTTGCCAAATTCCAATAAACCACGGAACTGATTGCCGTGCGCATCCTGATATGGCAGATACAACATGCCCGCCAGATATAAGGCACACAGCCCTAACAGCCAGCCAATGCGGCCACGGGTGCCGCAATACAGCACAATAAGCACGGTAAAAAAGTACACCAGGCCAATGCGCTGCAATACCCCAAGCCAGCGCAGCGTAAGCAGTTTCTGCTCAATATAGTTGTACGCCGGATCGCGGAAATTGTAATAAAACAGCGCTAAAAACAACCCCAGCGCAAACAGCTTTATGCTGCGCACTGCGGCATGTTTTATCACTGCAATATTGCCACTGCTGTTTTGCCGCTGCAGGCTTAATTGCAGCGACATACCAACAATAACAATAAAAAACGGGAAGATTAGATCTGTTACTGTCCAGCCGTGCCACTGTGCATGCAGCAACGGGCTGTACACATGGCTCCAACTGCCGGGGTTGTTAACCAGTATCATGGCAGTAATTGTCAGGCCGCGCAGCGCGTCCAGCGCCAGCAGGCGCTTTGGCGGTAACACAGAAAGTATTGCTTCGGCGTAACGCTGATACCAGTTAAACATAGTTTTAATACCCGCTAACAGTAACCGGCAGCTTACCGGTTAAACGGTACTGCCCAAGTAAAGCTTGCGCCAGCGCTTCATACACCGCATTACCGGCGCCCATAGCAGTTGGCTGTTCTGACGTGTTATAGGCATAGCTTGCCAGCACTACATCGGCATACTGGCCATAACGGCTGATATCATAGGGTGCACGCATACTTAAAAACACGTGCGGTTTTTTCTTCGCTGTGATCTGCGGCAGTAACGTCTCAAATTGCAGGCTCTGGCGCTCGTAAGCGGCAGCAATATTGGCAATGCCGGTTAAATCATCCATACCGCCAATATCAGCCAGGCTTTGCATAGGGGCAATAAAACCGCTTATTACCAAATCAGCCGCACTAATTTGTGCACTGGCTTTGCTCAGGTCGGTTTGCTGCAAGCTAATGCTGTCAATCACGAAATGATCTTTGCTGTAATGCTGCAGCGCGGCGGCCAGGGCCTTAGCCTTAGTTTGGTCCGGCATAATCAGTAACAGTTTTTTGGTATCACTAAGTTTAAACGGCCAGTAAGACGAAGCCGGTTTTACCTGGGTTATCGCGGCTTTGGCCAGTGCCAGCTCGCTTTGCCGGTGTGCAGCACTACCCAGCAGTTTGCCGGCCAGTTTGGTTTGTTCTGCCGCCGATTTCACCGCCGGTAATAAAGGATACTGCTGCTTTAATGCGACAATGCGCTGATAAGATTCGGCCAGTTCTGTTTTAGCAATAGCACCTTTGTTTACCGCAGCCTCAAGCTCGTTAAGCAGCGCTGCCAGCGCGGTTAGCTCGCTGGGGTGTTGCAGCTTTACCGGCATCAGAGCGATATCGGCACCGGCAGCAAAGGTTTGCACTACTGCTTCGGTGTGGGTAAAAAACTTGCTGATCCCGGCCATATCCAGTGCGTCAGTCACTATCACGCCTTTGTAGCCCATTTCCTGACGCAGTACGTCATGTAAAATGGTGCGCGACAGCGTAGCGGGTTTAAGCATTTCTTCGCCATTTTTCGAAACAAAGGTGCTACTGTCCAACGCCGGAAACTGAATATGCGCTGTCATAATCATACCCGGGGTTTGCTGCTTAATAATGTGTGCAAACGGGTATAAATCTACCTGGCGGATTTGCTCGCTGCTGTGCTCTACCCGTGGTAAGCCTAAATGGCTGTCTACTTCCGTATCGCCGTGGCCGGGGAAATGCTTTAGCGCTGCGATCATGCCGCGCTGTTGCATGGCACTGGTCATAGCATTACCCAGTTCAGCAACTTGCTGTGGGTTTTCGCCAAAAGCCCGCACGTTAATCACCGGGTTTTGCGGATTAACGTTAACATCTATTGTCGGGGCAAAGTTAACATTAATACCCAGTGCCAGTAATTCATCGGCCAGCACTTTACCTGCTTCAGTGGCAAACTTAGTGCCGTGTTCTGCATACGTTGCACCTATTGCCATATTACCGGCAAAAGATGTGGCTAAACTGCGTGGCAGGCGGGCAACCCGGCCGCCTTCCTGATCGATACCGATAAATAGCGGTAATTTAAGTTTTGATGCCGCTGCCGCGCTTTGTAAATCACGGTTCAGCTGCACGGTTTGGGCGACACCGGCCAGGTTTTCTGCAAACAGGATCACGCCGCCGATATCGTAATCACGTACCAGCGTGGCCAGTTCAGGCGGCAGTTTTGTCATCGGTGTGCGGCACTGGCCATTTATCGGCGCTTGTTCGCAATAGTAGCGCAGGTCCAGCATCAGTTTTTGCCCCAGCATTTGTTTTACACTGGCAGCAGGCGTTGCAGATTTAACCGGCATAGCAGCAGCCGACAGAGTAAAGCTGCAGGCGCTGAGCAGCAGTAATGAAGCGCGGGTCAAACATGACATAGAGTTCCCAAGAGATAAAACAACCACGGCGATATCCTGTTATTTTGGCAAAAGCTGCAGGCAGTACAACAAAAATAAATTATTCATTCAAGTAAAATTTAAATGAATACTTTACCCACCTACTATACATTATGGTATGGTTAAGTACTTTTTCTCTGTTAAGAGCTGTGCATGCAACTGACTTTACTGGACTGGACGGTATTTTTTGGTTACTTCGTCATACTGGCACTGACGGGCTGGTATGTAAACCGGCAGAAAGCCGGTAACAGTAATGACTACTTTTTGGCAGCGAACAGCATGCCGGTATGGGTGGTAGCACTGTCGGTGCTGGCCACTTCGCAATCGGCGGCCACCTTTCTTGGCGGCCCTGATATGGGCTTTCGTGGCAACTTAAGCTATATCGCCACTAATATTGGCGCCCTTATTGCTACCTATATCGTGATTAAGTTTTTACTGCCGCGCTATTACCAGCTTAAAGTTACCACGGTGTACGAACTGTTAGAGCAACGCTTTGGTGCCAGTGCCAAAGATCACGCCGGTAAAATGTATTTATTTGGCCGGGTGTTTGCCAGCGGCGCACGGCTTTATATGGCTGCCATTGCCGTAGCCATGCTGCTGTTTAACGACATTCAGGCAGGTAGTGTACTGGCTGCCGTAGTATTACTGGCATTAATTGGCCTGGCCTGCACTGTTGCCGGAGGCATTCGTTCAGTTATTTATACCGATGCATTGCAATGTGGCGTTTATGTGCTGGCTGCGCTGCTGGTGCTGGGCTACCTGTACCAAAGCATTGGGCTGGATCTACCCACCCTGACACAGGCACTTAGCTCACCGGCAGAGGGCGGGCCCTCTAAATTATTACTGTTTGACTGGCGTTTTGATGTCAGCTCAGCGGGTGTTTTTAATATGTGGTCAGCATTAACCGGTTTTATTTTGCTGAATATCGCCGCTTTTGGCTTAGATCAGGACATGACGCAACGTGTGCTCACCTGTAAAGACAGCAAAGCCGGTGCCAAAGCACTACTAAGCTCAGCACTGATGGTGATCCCCATTATGCTGGTGTTTATTCTGATTGGCTTTTTGTTATATATCTTTTATCAGCGCCCAGATTTATACCAGCCAGCGCAAGGTTTTGCTGACAGCTTCGGCGGGGAAAAAGTTACCGTATTTATGTATTACGTATTAAATGAAATGCCGTCTGGCCTGCGCGGTCTGGTAGTAGTTGGTGTAATAGCTGCGGCGTTATCTACTATTACCTCGGGCTTAAATTCTATGTCATCAGTGCTGGTAGCCGACATGTACAAACCCTGGCGGTTAAAGCGCCAGCCCGATACCAAAGACCGGCATTTTGTCCGCGCCGGTCAGTTGGGTATGCTGTTTACTGCTATTACGCTGTCGGCCATGGCTATTTTATGTTTTTACTGGCAGCAGTATTCGGATATGCCACTACTGGCGTTTGCCCTTAGTGTAATGGTGTTTTCATACAGTGGCTTGCTGGGAGTATTTTTTACCGCCTTATTTAGCAAACGCGGCAACCGTTACTCTGTTACCGCAGCACTGTTAACCGGATTTTGCGTAACGCTGCTACTACAACCTTATATTCTGCAACAACTTAGCCCGCAACTGGCTGCACTGGACTTAGGCTTTACCTGGCAGCTGTGTATCGGTACTCTGGTGGCAACATTAGTGTGTCTGGCCGGTAAGCCAACTGAAGAAAAAGACGTTGCCATGGAGGGAGTTAACTAATGTGGATTTTGGCAGTTGATGGTGGCGGCAGTAAAACACTGGCCCGCCTGACCAATACCAGCACCGGCCAGCACTGGCAGCAACAGGCCGGCCCGGCCTCACTGACAAACGATTTTTCGCTGGCACTGAGTAATATTAATTTACTCAGTGCCAGCCTGTGCCAGCAAGCCGGTATCAGCAGCCAGCAAGTGGTGGCGGTACTAGGGCTGGCTGGTGCAGGTAACCCGCAGCAACATCAGCAGGCTTGCCAGCAACTGGCCCGGCACTATGCCAGTTTTTTACTGACAACCGACGCTAAAACCTCTCTTTATGGCGCTAACCTGGGCCAGCCGGTACTGGTAGTAGCACTGGGTACCGGTTCGGTTGCTATGCGCCTGTTGGGCGATGGCGCTGAACAACAGGTTGGAGGCTGGGGTTTTAATATTGGTGACGAAGGCGGTGGTGCCTGGCTAGGAAAACAAGCAGTACGCGAACTGCTATGGCAGGTAGACAGCCTGGCCGGTGTGCAAAGCCCGCTGCTGCAGGCCGTGGCACAACAAATTGGTGACGATGCTGCTGTATTACTGCCCTGGCTGAAAACCGCCAGCCCGAATGATTATGCGGCATTGGCACCACTGGTGTTTAATTATGCCGGGCGCTGTGAAGTTGCCGACACCTTGCTACAACGCCACAGTTCAGCCGTGCACCAACTACTCTGGAGCGCCCGTGAGCAATTTGAGCTACCGGTAGTTTTGTTAGGCGGCCTGGCTGATATTACCGCCCCGCTTTTAAATACAGAATGCCGCGCTTTGCTGCAACCGCCACGCGGTAGCGCACTGGATGGCGCTTTTATTCTTGCAACACAACTAACACACTCTTTACCCCTTTCAGGAAACGGCAATGACAAATAACCAACAGGACTCTTTACTACAACAACTGGATGCCATGAGCTCAGAGGCGCGTAATCCCGATAGTTGGGATATTGATTTGTTGTCGAGCCTGGAGATCGTAAAACGCATTAACGCTGAAGATCAAACCGTGGCACAAAGCATTACCAGCTGCCTTGAACAGGTGGCAGCAGTGGCTGATCGCATAGTAGAAGCCTTTGATGCAGGTGGCCGCCTGGTGTACCTGGGTGCGGGCACCAGTGGCCGGCTGGGTATTCTTGATGCCGTAGAATGCCCACCAACCTACAGCGTGCCATCTTCACAGGTAGTAGCGTTAATTGCCGGTGGTAACGGCGCCGTATACAAAGCGGTAGAAGGAGCAGAAGACAACCCGCAACTGGCGGTAGAAGATTTACAAAGCATAAACCTGCAGCCCAACGATATTCTGATTGGCATAGCAGCCAGTGGCCGTACACCTTATGTGCTGGGCGGCCTGGCCTATGCCCGTAGTATCGGCTGCTTTACCGCCGCCATCAGCTGTAATGCCAATGCACCGGTGCTAAGTGCGGCAGATATCGGTATTGCTGCTGTAGTCGGGCCGGAAGTGGTTACCGGTTCTACCCGGATGAAAGCCGGTACGGCGCAAAAGCTGATTTTAAATATGCTCACCACTACAGCTATGATCCGCAGCGGTAAGGTGTATCAGAACCTGATGGTAGATTTGCACGCCAGCAACGAAAAACTGGTAGCACGCGCAGTACGTATAGTTATGCAAGCCACCGATTGCACACCAGAAACAGCACGTGAAGCGTTAAAAGCTGCCGACATGAGCGCTAAACTGGCCATTTTGCATATTCTCAGCGGGCAGGATATTGAACACTGCCGCCAGCAGTTGCAGCAGCAACATGGCTTTATCCGTAAGGTATTACAGCAAGGTACTCCCCAATGAAACCACTACTGTTATTACTGCTAAGCTGCTGTTTGCTGGCCTGCCAGCCAGATACAGAACGTTCTGATACACAGCAGCAGGCCGAAGCCGGGCTACAAACCGGTGCCGGGCAGTTGCAACAGTACCTGCCGCTGCTACAGGGCAAACGTGTTGGTGTGCTGGTAAACCAGACCTCGCTGGTTGACGGGCAGCATCTGGTTGATGTGCTGCTGGCCAATAAGGTGAATATTGTCAGTATTTTTGCACCTGAGCATGGCTTTCGCGGCGATTACGACGCCGGTGCCAGTGTAAAAAACAGTACCGACAGCAAAACCGGTTTACCGTTGCTGTCGTTATACGGTGCCAGTAAAAAGCCGTCAGCAGAACAGATGCAACAGCTGGATATCGTTATTTTTGATATTCAGGACGTTGGTGTGCGTTATTACACCTATATCAGTTCTATGCACTATATGATGGAGGCTGCAGCCGAGCATAACGTAGCCATGCTGGTACTGGACCGGCCCAACCCGAATGGTGCTTATATAGATGGCCCGGTGCTGGATAGCGCCTTTCAGTCTTTTGTTGGCATGCACCCTATTCCGCTGCTGCACGGTATGACAGTGGCCGAGCTGGCACAAATGATTAAAGGCGAGCACTGGATTGCTAACGCCGACAAACTGCAACTGCACGTAATGCCATTAAGCGGTTATCAGCGCAGCCAGCACTATTCGTTACCGGTAAAGCCCAGCCCGAACCTGCCCAATGATCAGGCCATAGCGCTGTATCCATCACTGGGCTTTTTTGAAGCCACACCACTGAGTGTTGGCCGCGGCACGGAATTTCCGTTTCAGGTAATTGGTTATGACAAGTTTGGTCCTGCCGGCTTTCAGTTTATGCCGGTATCTACCCCAGGTGCGGCATTAACACCGCCATTAATGGACAAACTGCTGCACGGCGAAGATTTGCGCCAGGTAAAAGCACAAGGGCTGAATTTACAGTATTTGCTACAGTGGCATACCTTATTTAAGCAACACAACGAAGTGTTTTTTACCTCTGCCAACTTTATGGACAAACTGGCCGGCACCGATCAGTTAAGGCTGCAAATTGAACAGGGGCAAACCGAACAGCAAATCCGTGCCAGCTGGCAAAACGCATTGCAGCAATTTAAACAGCAACGCCAGCCTTACCTGCTGTATCCGTAGACTAATGCAGGTAGCGTAATACTGCCTGCTGCACCGCGCCGCTTTGCTGTTGTTGCAAAATAAACTGGTTCAGTGCCGGTAATAACGCACGCCATTTAGGGTGCAGGCATAAACTGATGCTGGCTTTGGCTAACCCCTGCTCCAACGGATACAACGTGGCTTGCTGCAACTGCTGCTGCATTAACCAGCGCGCAATAATGTCGTTCATGTAGGCTAAGTCACAACGTTCATTCAGCAACATTTTTAGCTGGGCTTCCTGGCTGGAGGCATCTACCCTGATAAAACCCTGCTGGCTAAAATACGGTTCAAGCTCGGGATATATATAATGCTCGCGGGTACAGATCCGCAATTGACGCGCTGTGGTTAAATCCATTACCGCATCTTCAGGCCTTAAACTAAACAGGTAGTCGTTGTAACTGAGTACCGGATCTGAAAATATCAGTGCTTCCGGCTGACTTAACCAGAGAGGATTAATAAACATGGCGTCAATTTCGCCCTGATACAACGCCTGTTCGGCGCGCAACGGGTTATTGAAAACATAGCGGCTGCTTATTTTTTGCTGGCGGAAAAACGGCTCAAACAACTCAGGCAAAATACCGCTAACCTGCTCTGAGCGCCCGTTAAGATAAATAAAAGGCGGCAACTGGGGATGATGAATAATCAGTTGCCCAGTCTTTGGCTGTGCTATTGCCCCTTCCATGCTTAATACTGCCAACAATAATAACAGCCCAAACTTCATGTTTTACTCCGTGAGTTTCTGCAGGCGATAGCGTGCAGCCATGTCCCCCTCGATACGTTTTCCTTGCTTATCAAGCATAAACAACTGATTTTCTGCAACAAAAAACTGTACAGGTTGCTCCGCCTCCAACAACACCGTGCTACCAATATCACTCCAGTTAAATATGCCCTGTTCAGTAAATACCCTGACTGATTTACCTACATACACCCGTTCCAGCTGATAACTGCCATCAGCATTTAACGTTACTGTGGTATTGATCGCCTCACAATCAGCACAGGGCAACATGCCCTGATAAGTACCGGCCCAATCCAAGCTGGTACGCGCATTATGTGTAGTATCAGCCTGTTGCGTAACACTTTGCGGCGGAGCATTATTTACTGTTTGTTTAGCGGTATTGTCGCAACCGGCGGCCAGTAGTATTGCGGCCGTAACAGCCAAACCTTTAACTAAATTTCTCGTCAAACTCTGCTTTAACATTCTAAGTTCCTAATGTATCGGGCAATGTTGACAGCCAGCATATAAAGTAGCTAATCAACAGCGCTTTACCAGTGCTAAAAGGTGATATTGCGCTGCCTGGGCTGTATAGCGGCTGAATAATCCATACAAAAGGGATAAGCATCATCATGTTATTGTTAGAGGCCCACACTAAAAATATATGGCTTGCTTATCTGGTAATACACAATAAGCAAGCCAGGCCGGAGGGCAACTACCTAGCGGCTTAAGGCAGGTCAAAAATCAGTGCCTTGGCAGCGCTGGTGGCGGTAAGTTGCAATGCGGTTTGCTCACTTACCTTAATACCATCACCGCGCTGCAGTGTATGTCCGGCAACGTCCAGCTCACCGCTGATCAGGTGAATATACACTTTGCGGCCGGGCGCGATATCCAACTGTTGTTGTGCCGCTGTTGCTAAAATCAGCTGATACAGCTGCGCATCCTGCAGTACAGTTAAACTGCCTTCACGGCCATCCGGCGATAATATCAGCGTTAGGCCCGGCTTCTGGCCAAAGTCTTTTTGCTGATACCCCGGCTTACCGCCAAACTGGTTTGGTTGCAGCCATATTTGCAAAAAGGTCAGCTCGTCGTGCTTACTGGCATTAAACTCACTATGGTAAATACCTTTACCGGCGCTCATCAGCTGAAACTCGCCGGCAGGCAGCACTTCGGTGTTACCGGCCGAATCTTTATGCGCAATCTGGCCCGACAGCACCAGGCTTAAAATTTCCATATCTTTATGGCCATGGGTGTCAAACCCGGCACCGGGTGCCACTCTGTCGTCGTTAATTACCCTTAGCGCCGAAAATCCCATCTGCGCCGGATCATAGTAACTGCCAAACGAAAACGTATGCCGGCTTTGCAACCAGCCAAAATCAGCTTTACCGCGATCTGCTGCATAACGTATGTCAAACATTGTCTTTCTCCCGCTCAGGTCTTAAGTTGGGTGTAGCTTATAATTGCTACCCCGGCGACAAAAGCGGAATAATTTGGGCTCAATGTTCAGTTTTTTTGAACTAAAGCACGGCAATGCCACCATAAGCTACACTGGTCCTGAGCGACACAACTACAACACCTACTTACGGAGCTGATTATGAGTATTAATGTGCTGGCCATTTGCGGCAGTTTACGGGCGAAATCCACTAACCGCGGGCTACTGCGTTACGCCCAGGCGCATGCGCCTGACGGTATGCAAATTCATCTGGCCGATCTGCAGGAAGTACCGTTTTACAATGCCGATCTGGCGGAAAAACCCGCCGCAGTAAAACAGCTGTTAAAACAAATTGGCGAAGCCGATGCCTTGCTGTTCGGCTGCCCTGAATATAACTACTCGCTGGCACCGGCGTTGAAAAACGCCATTGACTGGGCCTCACGCGAGCCAGACAACCAGTTGTTAAGCGGCAAACCTGTCGCCATTATGGGCGCCGGTGGCGGCATGGGCACCAGCCGGGCGCAATACCATCTGCGCCAGGTTTGTGTGTATGTGAATTTGCATCCGCTAAACCAACCCGAAGTCTTTGCCAATGCTTTTACCGGCAGCTTTGACAACGATGGTAATCTGACCGATGAAAAAATACAGGGCATGGTGCGTAAGCAACTCGACGCTCTGGCCAAATGGCAACAACAACTGACGCGTTAAGCCACTCCGGCCCGGCTAAGCTTAAACACCGGGCTGCTTTTCTTCTGTGCGTTATCTTCAGCAGTAGGTTGTTTGGTGGCTTTGGGCTAAAATAAGCTACCTTTAACCGCTGCCGGCTATGCCGTTATGAAACTTCTTGCGCTATTGTTATTTATTTTAAGTTGCTCTGCTTTTGCCAAGCTGCCCAAAGTCAGCTCGGGCAGTATAGAACGGCTGGAAAACTATCATTCTGAATTTGTCCCCCCACGCCACATCGACATCTGGCTGCCAGAAGGCTACAACGGCAAGAAAAAATACGCCGTAGTGTATATGCATGACGGCCAGGTGCTGTTTGACGGCAGCAACAGCTGGAACCAACAGGAATGGCGGGTAGATGAAACCGCTGCCAGGCTGATAACAGAGGGTAAAACCCGGCCTTTTATTGTAGTAGGCATTTTTAACGCCGGGCCGCACCGGCACAGTGAGTACTTTCCGCAGCAACCCTTTATGGCTTTAACTGCCGAGCAACAGCAGGCGTTATATCAACCTGCCACAGCGCAACAGGCCTCGCTATTTACACAACCGGTGTATTCAGATAACTACCTTAAGTTTTTGGTGCAGGAGCTCAAACCCTATATCGACAGCCGCTACGCCGTGCATACCGACGCCGCCAATACTTTTATTATGGGCTCCAGCATGGGCGGGTTAATTTCATTGTATGCCATTAGCGAATACCCACAGGTATTTGGCGGTGCGGCTTGTTTATCTACCCATTGGCCCGGCAGCTTTGAGCAACACAACAACCCGGTACCGGCCCAGTTTTTTGCCTATATGCGCAGTAAATTGCCTGAAGCCGGTAAGCACAAACTGTATTTTGACTACGGCACCGCCACGCTGGATGCCTGGTACCCGCCGCTGCAGGCACAGGCCGATGCCATTATCGCCAGCAAAGGTTACAACGATACCAACTGGCAAACCTTGCGCTTTGACGGCGCCGAACACAGCGAAAACGCCTGGGCAGAGCGTTTACACCTGCCACTGGCCTTTTTACTGGGTAACAGCAAAGCACTGTAAGTTACAGCCTGGCTGCATGGTTCGATAATTTACAGCGTTTTCTTCAATAAAATATGTTTTATTTGCCCCATGCTTTTAAACACACTAACAGCCAATACCCGTTTTAAAAGGATACCCCGTGCTTAGAAACTCGGCCTCTCACTATGGTTATGTTGCCAGAGCGCTGCACTGGCTAACCGCCTTGTTGTTTTTACTGGCATATATCAGCGTTTACTACCGGCAGTGGTTTACTGAAGCGCGCACACCGGAAAACTGGACAGCACTGCAACTGCATCTGTCTTTTGGTGTAACCATTGCGGTGTTGGTGATATTAAGAGTGTACTGGCGTTTAACTAACCCGCAACCTGAGCCCGAACCAGGTTCAGCTTTAATGCATAAAGCTGCGCACCTGGGGCATATTGCTTTATATGGCGTGTTAATTGTGATGCCGTTAACCGGTTATCTGGGCACCGGCGTAGCCACTGAATATTTTTTCCTGTTCGATATCCCCAAGTTTGCAGACACCTGGTTATTTCAGACTGTGGTAGCCAATGGTATGGGCCTGAGCTTTGAGCAGTTTGAAGCACCGATGGACTTTATTCATAAACAAGGCGGAGCCTACGTGGTATGGCTATTAATACTCGGCCATGCAGCTGCCGCGTTTTATCATCACCTAAAGCTAAAAGATCGCACGTTGCTTAAAATGTTGGGGCCTAAGTAGGCGGCTTGAGCGTGCTCCCATATTGAATCATGCCCTTTCAAAACTGCATTTGGTGACATTGCAGATGATGCTATGGCCCACCATTGTTGCATTAATACTATTTATCATTGCAATCAAACACAATTTAGTGACATTATTGTAAATAATTATCACTAAAAGGACTGTGAAGATGAAATATCGTATAGAAGATGGTAAATACACTACTTTAAGCCCTCAGGAATTATGGGCATTTTATCGTGGCCTCAGTGGCCTTTATCGGGGAGCAGGGAGTTCGGGCAGCCCTAAACTGGTTAGAGCCAACGGGCCTAAATAACTGATCCTAACTCTGATACACCCGCTGCAAGCCATGACCGCCTCCCGGAAACGGCGCGGCGTTATCCATAAAATGCTCAACCTGCTC
>NZ_JANUEM010000008.1 GCF_024809855.1 Rheinheimera pacifica | reverse complement strand
GATGTTTGGCGATTGATCTGATCACCGAACGCCATGAATGTTCCTTATGAGTTCATCTTTTTGTTTTAGTTAATAATTTTGTGGGGATACCTCAGACTCTGACCCCTTGAAAATTTTTGTGTGAAAGGTTAACCAGGCCAGGCTGACAGCTGCAACTTACTGCTGAATTGCTGCTGTTTTTGCGTTACAGGGTCGGTAAAACTTAACTGCTTTGCCAACAATTGCAACGGCGTATCAAACTGCGGTGCCTGCTTCGGCTGCAGTACCGGGTAGTAATTATCATGCAAAATCGGCATACCCAGGCTAAGCATATGCAGGCGTAGCTGATGGGTTTTACCGCTGTGTGGTGTCAGCTCAAACAGCCCGAGCTCGCCACTTTTCGACACCAGGCTAATATCAGACTGCGCATTTACCTCACCGGCCACTATGGCGTTAATAAAACGCGGCGTGCTTTTTTCAATGCGGTTTTTAATCTGCCAATGCTGTGGTAACGCAGCTGTGGCGGCCCGCGGTGTTAACCGCGCTACCGCCTGATATTGCTTGTTGATAATACCCTCGCTAAACAGCTGGTAATAAGCGGCGCGGCTTTGGGCATTAACAGAAAACAGTACCAGGCCTGCGGTATCACGGTCTAACCGGTGCACAGGGGCAATATCGCTTATACCGGTGTCGCGCTGTAAACGCGCCAGTAAGCACTCATTAACATACTCACCGCCTGGCGTTACCGGCAAAAAATGCGGCTTGTCGGCCACAATAATATGCTGATCGCGATACACAATGTGGTGGGCAAACGGAATAACCTGCTCAGCCGTTACCTCACGGTAATAGCATAGCCGTTTGCTGGGCATAAAGGGCGTATCTGTGCTGATGGCGTCGCCGTTAAACCAGTGCACTTTGCCCGCAGCAATACGCTCACGCCAGATAGCCTCGCTGATAAACGGAAACTGGCTGCAAAGAAATTGCAATACGCTATGCCAGCCGTTGTTAACGGCTGGCAGGGTAATTTCAGAGGCTTGGCGGGCTATCGACACTGTGTATTCCGGAGTGAAAATCAGCGCGCAGTGTAGCATAAAAGCCGTTACAATAGCCGCCCGTTGCCGTTCAGATGCTGTTGGAACCTGCATGTTGCATATTAATTCTGTCCTTAACCTACGCACGCAAGAACTGGCCAAAGCCACCCGGGTGTTTAACGCCCGTGGCAGTAAGGTTAAACGCTGCGAGCAGTGTCTGCTACCTGCTACCGATTGCATTTGCGCCAGTAAACCCAGCGTCGTGAGTAACAGCGCCTTTTGTTTTATTATGTACACCGGCGAGTGCTATAAACCGAGTAATACCGGCCGTATTATTGCTGATGTGATAGCCGACAACCATGCCTATGTCTGGGACAGAACCCGGCCCGATGCAACCATGCTGGCGCTGCTGAGTGATGCGCGTTATGCACCGATGGTGGTATTTCCGCAGCAATACGCCGAGGCTGAACGTTGCATAAATAGCCCGCTGGAGCTTAGCGCCATACAAAATGGCAAGATACCGCTGTTTATTATGCTGGACGGCACCTGGCGCGAAGCAAAAAAAATGTTTAAAAGCGCTTATTTAGCTAACCTGCCGGTGCTGGGCATTCAGCCACAACAAGCCTCAGGTTATCAGTTACGTGAAGCGGCACACCTGCACCAGCTGTGTACCGCCGAAGTTGCCATTGAAGTACTGAAGCTGGCAAACGATAATAGCGCTGCAACAGCACTGCAACAGTACTTTGATACCTTTCGCAGTGCTTATATTGCCGGTAAACCTCATCTGAGTTTTGCCTTGTAACACAGCAGAGACAACAGCAGGAATACTATGATTCAGGCAGTTATTTTTGATATGGACGGCGTACTGATTGATTCAGAGCCTATGTGGCATCAGGCCGAGCTTGAAGTGTTTAGCAACCTTGGCGTAACTATTTGCCCACAGCGCCAGCAGCAAACCGTAGGTATGACAACCAAAGCCGTTACTGCGCACTGGTACCAGCAGTCGCCGTGGACAACGATGTCACTGGATGACGCTGAACAAGCCGTGCTGCAACACGTTGCGGCGCAAATAAAGCAGCAAGGGGTAGCCAAAAAAGGCTTGCTACCACTGCTAAACCAGTTAAAACAGGCTGCTATACCAACCGGCCTGGCAACTAATTCGCCCGGTTTTTTAATGGATACCACCTTAGAAAAACTGCAGATCCGCCATTATTTTAATACCCACTGTTCGGTAGAAATGGTACAGCAAGGTAAACCAGCACCGGATATTTATTTACTGGCAGCAGAAAACCTTGGCGTAGCGCCCCAGCACTGTCTGGTGTTTGAAGACTCTTACACCGGCTTAAGCGCAGCCAAAGCAGCCGGGATGAAAGTTATAGCCTTGCCCGCCGTACACGACTGGCACCTGGAAAAATTCGATCTGGCCGAACTGAAACTACGCTGCCTCAGTGAGTTTGATTTAAACCAGCTTAGCAGCAACCCTTTTACTGTGGCTCAGTTTAGCGCCCAGCCTGCCTGATAACGGCAAGCTGCTGCCGGTATTGCGCCACCAGCCAGGGGGCGTCATCCAGCGCTAAATCGTGCCCGGCCCAGGGGTGCTGAATATGTGCTACCTGCCAGTAACGGGCTAAATCGGCCGAGCATTGCGGGCTTACCAAGCTATCACCCAGGCTGCTCAGTAATAACGTGGGGCATTGCGGCGCTGGCGTTACCACAAAACGACTTGCTGCCCATAACTGGCGCAGGGCATTTAATTTACTGACCGGCCTTTGTTGTTGCCATAACTGCCAGTCTGGTATGACACGGCTATGTGCGGCGGCATTGGCGCTGGTTAACTGTAAAATGAGTTGTTCACGCTGTGCAGCACCCACCACCACACTGCGCAAAATAGCCGGGTAATTACGCCAGTACAAACGGCGGAAAAACGGTGACAATGGCCTGGCACTACTGTTAATCAGCGTTACCGAGGCCACTTCATACGGATATTGCGCCGCCCAGTCGGCAGCCAGCATTCCGCCCAGTGAAATAGCCAGCAAATGCACCCGGCCGTTATATTGTGGCGTCTGCTGCCATTGTTGCCGCACCGATTGGCGTAGGCCGCTTATGCTGCAAGGCGAACACTGCTGATATAGCTGGCCGGTGCCGGCAAAGTCAAAGCTCAGTACCGGGTTAGGTAACGCAGCACTCAACAGGGTTTTAAATTCACCCCAATGACGCTGCTCACGGGTAAGGCCGCGGATCAGTAATACCGGTGTGGCATCTGCTAATACCGCAAAATTTGTTAATACCATAGCGCTCTGGCCTGTGCCTGTAACTGCGGGCGGTTAACCTGCGGCAACCAGTTTTGGTAAGACATAGTGCTGTTAATAAGAAAATTAATCAGGATAAGGTGACTGCGCAGCACCCGCCTTACCCGGTGTGGCTTTACCGGATGAAACATGCCCAGGCTGGATAACAGCTGAAACGGGTTTTTCCGTACCCAGTTCCACGAGCCCATTTCCAGCGTTAACGGCAGCATAGTGGTGTTGTGCGCCAGCGATAAATCGTACAGATAATCCCATAAATCACCATGGCACAGATAGTGTTGCGATTGCGGCTCAAAAATATAATTCTGGTGCGGGTAAGTTTGAAATAACAGCTCACGCAGCCGGTACATTTCAGCCAGATGTGCAATAGGCTGGCGCTTGCTTTTAGCGTACGGAAACCACAACCGGTCAGTAGTACCAAAACCGGAATGGCAATCCAGCACCAGTGAAAACGGCCGGTTAAACAGCTCGCGCTGAATAAAACCGGCTACGGCCTGGTTTTCTGCTTCCATTCTGTCGGTACGGCCACGATGCCAGGGAATAGTGCGGCTGATACGCTGGCCGCCCACCAGCCAGGCAGCACCTTCAGTGCATTCCACCGGAGCATTACGCATTAAATCAACACTATTGCCATTTGCCCGCCAGCCATTTGCCATACCGGCCGGGTTAACCAGCGGAATAAAATAAATACAGCAATGCGCCAGCGTATGTTGCAGGCATAAGTCCCAGGGTAAGCGGTTAAGTAAGGTTTGCAGATACGCCAGCACTACCTGGGTGCCAATACGCTCCAGGCCATGAATGCCCCCTACCAGCACCACAGCAGGAACAGATGCACTGCGGTTACCAAGTTGCAGGCCATATAATGGCAGGCGCTCTGCCATATGCGGTATGCTGGCAAGCAGCTCAACCTGTAATTGTGGCGGTGCCGTGTCAATTAACTGTTGCAGCTGAGCCAGCTCGGGCAGCATGGTGTCAGTATCAACCAACAGCGCACTCCGTTAGTGAAAGTTATATGACAGCATACCTGATGCCTGGCAGACAAAAATGGCAGTTTTATGAAGATTAACAGTAAAACGCCGCCAGAGTGGCGGCGTGATTAGCTTAGCAAAACGCAGGGTTAGTTGGCAGCGGTATCCAGCGGCGCAAAACTTTTTACTAAATCATCTACGGCTTTCATTTGCAGTAAATAATCTTCCAGTTTGGCCAGTGGTAAAGCACAGGGGCCGTCACATTTAGCCTGATTCGGATCCGGGTGGGCCTCAATAAACAAACCTGCCAGCCCAAGTGCCATACCCGAGCGCGCTAACTGTGCAGCCTGGGCGCGGCGGCCATCAGCCGAGCTTTCGCGGCCACCGGGTTTTTGTAAGGCATGGGTAGCATCAAAAATAACCGGGCCATAGTTTTTCATTTCATCCATGCCCAGCATATCAACCACCAGGTTGTTATAACCAAAACAGCTACCACGTTCGCACAGGATCACCTGCTCATTACCGGCTTCTTTAAACTTGGTAATAATATGGCGCATTTCATGCGGGGCTAAAAACTGCGGCTTTTTAACATTAATAACCGCACCGGTTTTTGCCATTGCCACCACTAAATCGGTTTGCCGGGCTAAAAACGCCGGTAATTGGATCACATCTACCACTTCGGCTACAGGAGCGGCCTGGTGCGGTTCATGCACATCGGTAATTAACGGTACATTAAACGTGCGCTTAATCTCTTCAAATATCTTTAAGCCTTCTTCCATGCCGGGGCCACGGTAAGAATGCACCGACGAGCGGTTGGCCTTATCAAACGAGGCTTTAAATACGTAGGGAATACCCAGCTTAGTGGTAACTTCCACGTAATGCTCGGCAATACGCATAGCTAAATCGCGTGATTCCAGCACATTCATGCCGCCAAATAACACGAAAGGTAAATGGTTAGCCACTTGCGTGCTGCCAACTTTAATAATTTGCGCAGTCATAGTTTTTCCTAAAACACAGGCACAACGCCTGTGGTATCTTTATCAGAATGCCGTTAAAAACACGGGCTGTTTAGTCATGGCAACCCGCAGTACCAGGCCCAGCCAACCCAGCGCACCTAAAAAGCAAATCCAGCGGATAGCCGCAGTGCGGCCTTTAAATGCCATTACGCCAAGCGCAATATAAGCCAGCACCGCAAGAAATTTTTCTGTCAGCCAGGCGTGCACAAACGGGTATTGCTGTAGCGTTAACATTAACAGCACAGCACTAACCAGCAGCAGAGTATCAATAACATGCGGGGCTATTTTAAAAAATTTTGTTTGTAGCATTGCCGCTGGCTTTAGGCTCATGGCATAACGCACTAACAGAAAACTGACACTGAGCACTACCATTAACAGGTGAAAGTGCTTATAAGCCATATACATAATGCTTGTCCTTCCTTTATTAATAAAACAGCCAGCGTAAGCTGGCTGCAGTTACTCGTTGCTATCCGGGTATTTTTGCAGTATTGCTTCCAGTTTGTCGACCCGGCTTTTAAATATTTCTACCAGTTCGGGGTCAAACTGCTTACCAGCTTCAGCTTCTATCGTTGCCATTACCCGTTCCAGCGGCCAGGCAGATTTATAACAGCGCCGGTGGCGCAATGCATCATAAACATCGGCAAGGGCTGCAATACGGCCGTAAATATGAATATCTTCACCTTTTTTACCGGCAGGGTAACCTGTACCATCCCATTTTTCATGGTGATCCTGCGCGATAACTGCACCGGCCTGAATAATGCTGCGTTTGGAGTCTTTTAATATGTCATAACCAATGCTGGTATGGGTTTTCATTACTTCCCATTCCTGCTCCTGCAGTTTAGCCGGTTTATTTAAAATGCCGTCCGGAATACCCACTTTGCCAACGTCATGCAATGGCGCGGCAAACATCAGCCGTTCGGCTTCTTCTTCCGGTAAACCATAAGCTTTTGCCAGATCGTAACAAATAAAGGCTACCCGTTTAACATGGTTACCGGTTTCAACAGAGCGATGCTCTACCGCTTCGCTTAAGCGGTATACAATTTCGCGTTGGGTGTCTTCTATTTCATGCTGCAGTTGCACATTTTCATAGGCTACCTGCACATTTTGTGAGAATAGCTCAATCAGCTTTTTCTGATTTTCGGTAATGGTGCCCGGCAAACCTGAAATATACAGCAAAGAACCATGGGTAAATTTACTGGTGCAGTAAGCCACCAGATAGTTATCGCGGTAAACAATACTGCGTGATTTTAAGGCTTTGTCAAAGGCGTCCATCAGCTCTGGTGCCAGCACTTCCTGCACCGGTTTACCTTCTTTGCTTTCAAACTCGCCCTGGCCGGCAAACACGACCAGATTGTGCGGATCGGTTATTTCACCGGCAACATTACCCGCTACCAGCGATGAGCTGACCAGTAAAGCATCTTCGTTACAGCCCAGAATAGATGTCAGTTGCTGCAATACGCCGTCAATAAACTGCTCCATCGAATGCGATGAGAATAAGTCGGCCGACGCATTAATGATTTTTTCCAGCCCCTGACGGCTTTGCTCCAGTGACATAATATCGCGGTAGGAGCGCAGGCTGGACATAATAACGGTAAACAGTTTTTGCGCAGTAAGCTCGGTTTTTGATTTATAGTCGTTAATATCGTAGTTAATAATAACCTGGCGCTCCGGCGCCTGCCCCGGCTGGCCGGTGCGTAAAATAATACGCACATGTTCGTTATGCAACTCTTCACGGGTATAGCGCGCTACCAGCAAGCCGGCGTCGTCGGTTTCCATGACTACATCCAGCAAAATAATAGCGGTGTCGGGGTGTTGTTTAATAAGTTCTTTAGCTTCAGCACCGGAGTAAGCACTGAAAAACGTCAGGTTTTTACTTTGAAAAGTAAAATCACTCAACGCCAGTTTGGTAACGGCGTGCACTTCCGGCTCATCGTCAACAATCAGTACTTTCCAACTACCGTTAAGCACCGCGACTGTGGGTTCTGGCTCTTCGGCAAATAAAAAATCATCGCTCATCCGCTTTTCCTTTAGCTTGCTTTAGTCTGAGTAATTGCTGAATTAGTTATATGCTGTATCCAGAGCAGGGTCAAAGGAAATGGATAAAAACAACTGCTTAACCCGCTAAACAACCACCACTGATACGCCAGTTGTTACCGTAATCACGTTTTGACTCAACCTGAGTAAAACCGGCTTGCTGTAGCAATAACCGCACTGCATCAGCCTGATTATAGCCATGCTCCAGATAAAGCCAGCCATTGGCATTAAGATGCTGCGGCGCCTGACAGATGATCTGGCTGATATCAGCCAGCCCCTGTTGCTCAGCAGTCAGAGCGGTAACCGGCTCATATTGCAGTGTGGCTAAATGCGGGTCCTGCGGATCGATATACGGCGGATTGCTGACAATCAGATCAAACTTTGTGCTGCCAAGTGCGCTAAACCAGTTACTTTGCAGCACGGTGCAATTTTTTATCTGCAGTTTTTCCCGGTTACGTTCAGCCAGTGCTGCCGCTTTAGCAATGTAATCTACCGCGGTTAACTGCCACTGCGGTTTATTGTGTGCCAGCGCCAGCGCAATAGCGCCGGTGCCGGTGCCTAAATCCAGCACTGCTGCCTTGGCTGGTAGTGGCAGTGCTAAGGCTTGTTCAACCAGTATTTCGGTGTCGGACCGCGGGATCAAGGTGCTGGGGGCGACTTCAAGCTGTAAGTCAAAAAAGTGCCAGTAGCCAAATAAATAGGCCAGTGGCTGGCCCGACAGGCGCGCACTTAGCAGCTCAGTTAACCGGGCCAGCTCGGCACTGCTAAGTTCACGCTCAGGGTGGCTGTATAAATAGCTGTTGCTAACATTAAGCACATGGCACAGGCACAATCTGGCTTCAATATCAGCCGTTGCGCTAACGGCCTGCAGCTGTTGCTGTGCCTGCTTTTGCCACTGTGCCAGTGTTTGCTGTTGCACGTTTTGCCGCACTTTTGGCCGCATTTAGCGGTTCTCGTCGGCCAATGCGGCTAACAAGTCGGCCTGATGCTCGTGCTTTAACGGTTCTAATACCTGATCCAGATCACCTTCCATTACCTCGTTTAAGCGGTAAATGGTAAGGTTTATCCGGTGATCGGTTAAACGGCCCTGCGGGAAGTTATAGGTACGGATGCGTTCAGAACGATCGCCACTGCCTACTAATGAGCGGCGGGTAGATTCTTCCGCCAAACGGCGTTTTTCATCTTCTGCCGCCTGAATACGTGACGCTAACACACTCATCGCCCTGGCACGGTTTTTATGTTGCGAACGTTCGTCCTGACACTCTACCACTATACCGGTTGGTAAGTGCGTTATACGAATGGCAGAGTCAGTACGGTTAACGTGCTGACCACCGGCACCGGAAGCACGGTAGGTATCCACTTTTAAATCTGCCGGGTTTATTTCTATTGCTTCACTTTCCGGGATCTCCGGCATAATGGCAACGGTGCAGGCCGAGGTGTGCACCCTGCCCTGTGATTCGGTAGCCGGTACGCGCTGCACGCGGTGGCCGCCAGATTCAAACTTCAGCGTACCGTAAGCCCCTTCGCCCTGTACGCTGGCAATAATTTCTTTATAGCCACCATGCTCGCCATCACTGGCGCTGACAACTTCAAGTTTCCAGCGGCGTTTTTCGGCAAAACGGCTGTACATACGAAAGACATCACCGGCAAAAATAGCCGCTTCATCGCCACCGGCACCGGCACGAATTTCCAAAAAGCAGCTGTTATTGTCGTTTGGATCTTTGGGCAGCAATAAAATTTGCAGTTCCTGATCCAGTTGCTCAATGCGTTCTTTGGCGGCTTTATATTCTTCCTGCGCCATTTCACGCATATCCGGATCGCTGTCTTTTTGCATTTCTTCAGCCGAGGCTAAATCCTGCTGCGCCTGCTGATAGTCGGCAAAGGCTTTGCTGATATCTTCCAGTTGGCTGTATTCTTTTGACAGCTCACGAAACTTGCTTTGATCGCTTATTACGCCAGCATCACTTAATAATGCCTGCACTTCTTCGTAGCGCTCAGCCAGCCCTTCCAGCTTGCGGTATACCGATTCTTTCATGGTGTTTTATTTGCCTGATTAAAGATCTAACAAGGTGTTGATCAATGTTTGTTTGTTCGGTTCATCATCCTGCACTAACTGGCGGATGGCTTTGGTTGGGCTGTGCATCAGCCGGTTACTCAGTTTAGTTGACAGTTCAGCCAGCACTTTTTCCGCGTCTTGTCCGGCGGCCAGTTGGTTAGCTGCTTTGGCCAGTAATTCTGTACGCACCTGCTCGCAGCGCTGGCGATAATCGCGCACCCAATCGACACTGCCTTGCAGGGTTAACCACTGGGCAAACTCGGCTGCGCCAACGGCAATCATCTGCTTTGCCTGCTCAGCTGCCTGCAAACGGTTATTCAGGTTTTGCGCCACTATCGACTGTAAATCATCTACGGTATACAGGTAAGCATCCTCCAGCTCTGCCACTTGCTGCTCAATATCGCGTGGCACGGCTAAATCAACCAGAAACATTGGCTTATGCTTTCGCTGTTTTAACGCTTGCTCTACCATGCCTTTACCAACTATCGGCAAAGTGCTGGCGGTAGAGCTGATCACAATGTCTGCATCAGCCAGCGTTGACGGCACCTGCGCCAACGTAATGGCCGAGGCACTGAATTGCTCAGCTAAGTGCACTGCACGCTCATAAGTGCGGTTAGCGACTGTTAGCTGCCCGGCGCCTTGCTCCTGCAAATGTTTGGCTACCAGCTCAATGGTTTCACCGGCGCCAATCAGCAACACCCGTACTTTGGCCAGGTTACCGAAAATTTGCCTGGCCAGGCTTACCGCCGCAAACGCCACAGATACTGCATTGGCGCCAATATCGGTGTCGGTGCGCACCTGTTTGGCCACCGCAAAGGTTTTTTGAAACAAACGCTCAAACTGCGGGTTAACGGTGCCAGCACTGCGCGCCTGATTGTACGCTTGCTTTACCTGGCCGAGAATTTGCGGCTCGCCAAGCACCAGCGAATCCAGACCAGAGGCTACCTGCATCAGATGCTCGGCGGCAGCATTGTCCTGATGTAAATACAAATGCGGCTGTAATTCACTGCCATCAATCGCATGAAATTGTGCCAGCCAGGCAATTACCTGTTCCGCTTGGGTGGCTGTGCCGTTAAAATACAATTCAGTGCGGTTGCAGGTAGATAAAATTACCGCATCGGAAATACTGGTTAATGTAGTCAGTTCGCGCAAGGCTTCAGGCAACTGCTCAGGCGCAAAAGCAACTTGCTCGCGCAGGGCAACCGGTGCCGTTTTATGATTAATGCCGAGTGCGAAAATGACTGTCACCTGTATCTTCAGAATTGTCAGGGGGCGAATTGTACAAAAAGCCCCAACTTAATAAAAGCGAAGAAAGCTCAGTGAAGGACTTTAGTGTGGCGCATCCGTTTATTCGTCCGTTATTTATCAGCATTGTTATTTTATTACTCAGTGCCTGTAGCGTATTTCAGCGCCAGGCTCCGGCTGAAACGCCGCTTACCATCAACGAGCGTGAACAACATATACTGGCAATGCAACAATTTTCGTTGCAAGCCAGTGTTGGCATTAAAACACCGGAAGACTCGCTTAGCGGTAACTTGCGCTGGCAACAGCAAGACGGCGCAACTTACAACGCCCGTTTAAGTAATTTTGTTGGTATCAGCCTGTTCGAGCTAAGCGAAACTGAACAAGGCAGCGCTATTACTATTAAAGGTGAAACCTACCGCGCCGTAGATACCAGCACCCTATTGCTACAACTGTCGGGCTGGTCAATGCCGCTGCACGACATGCCGCTATGGCTGCGTGGCTTACCCGGCAGTAAAGGCCGCAACATTATACGCGACGAATTTGGCCGGGTTACGTCATTTGATTTAACAGACAGCACCGGTATTGTCTGGCAGTTGCAGTATCAGGGCTTTTTCCCCGACAGTCTGGCGCTGCCCAGGCGCCTGTTACTGCAAAGCAGCGACAGCCAAATTAAAATTGTGATCCGGAGCTGGCAATGAAGCACCTTACCCTGCCGGCAGTGGCAAAACTGAATTTGTTTTTAC
The DNA here is from genome assembly GCF_024809855.1 of Rheinheimera pacifica. Taxonomy (GTDB): domain Bacteria; phylum Pseudomonadota; class Gammaproteobacteria; order Enterobacterales; family Alteromonadaceae; genus Alishewanella; species Alishewanella pacifica_A. Next base: position 160,602 of record NZ_JANUEM010000008.1, on the reverse strand, counting down.
ATATTACCGGTCGCCGGCCTGACGGCTATCACAACCTGCAAACCTTGTTTCAGTTGCTGGATGTCGGCGATGAGCTGAGCTTTACCCAGCGCCCGGATGGCAATATCACTCTTGATTGTAATGATGCATCGCTGGTTAACGAGCAAAACCTGGTGCTGCGCGCTGCCCGCCTGTTACAGCAATATAGCAACAGTACGCAAGGCTGCGATATTTATCTGGATAAACGCCTGCCAATGGGCGGCGGTTTAGGTGGTGGCTCATCCGATGCTGCCACTACATTGCTGGGGTTAAATAAATTATGGCAACTGAATTTAACCACCGATACGCTGGCTGAGCTGGGGCTAAAACTGGGTGCCGATGTGCCCTTGTTTGTTCGTGGCTACACGGCCTTTGCCGAAGGCGTAGGCGAAAAATTACAACCGCTGCCTATGGCCGAAAAAGTTTACCTGGTGGTTACACCAGATTGTCATATCAGTACAGCTGAAATTTTCCAACACCCTGATTTAATACGCAATACACCCATTATAAGCTTTGAGCAGGTGTTAACAGCGCAATGGCGTAACGACTGCCAGCCATTGGTAGAACAGCTCTACCCTATTGTTGCAATAACCTTACAGTGGTTGGTAGAATACGCGCCGTGTCAAATGACGGGTACTGGCGCCAGTGTGTTCGCCGCATTCCCGGACCAGACCAGTGCTCAGCATGCTCTTGCGCAATTACCGCCGTCCTGGCGTGGTTTTATTGCCAAAGGGGTCAACCAGTCGCCTGTGTGGGCTGCGTTGGCAGATACCGAATAAGTAACCGCAGCGGTGTTTTTGCCGCTGTTAATTGATAAACCGGACTCACCACCGCCCTGAGGATCCTACCGTGCCTGACATGAAGGTTTTCGCTGGTAACGCTATACCAGAACTCGCAAGTAAAATCGCCAGCCGCCTGTATATTAAACTTGGAGATGCCGAAGTCGGCCGTTTCAGTGATGGGGAAGTTAGTGTCCAGATCAATGAAAATGTGCGTGGTTCTGATGTGTTTATCATCCAGTCAACCTGCGCTCCGACTAACGATAACCTGATGGAACTGATTGTAATGGTTGACGCGCTGCGTCGTGCTTCAGCCGGCCGTATCACAGCAGTAATACCCTACTTCGGTTATGCCCGTCAGGACCGCCGTGTACGTTCAGCCCGGGTGCCTATTACCGCCAAAGTAGTGGCCGACTTTTTATCCAGCGTCGGGGTAGACCGCGTATTAACGGTAGACTTGCACGCCGAGCAAATCCAGGGGTTCTTCGACGTACCGGTAGATAACGTATTCGCCAGCCCGGTGCTGCTGGACGATATGCGTAAAAAAGGCTTTACCTCGCCGGTAGTGGTATCACCGGATATCGGCGGTGTAGTACGTGCCCGTGCTATTGCCAAATTACTGAACGACGCCGATTTAGCTATTATCGACAAACGCCGGCCAAAAGCTAACGTTGCCCAGGTAATGCATATTATCGGTGATGTAAAAGACCGCGACTGTATTATCGTTGACGACATGATCGACACCGGCGGTACTTTATGTAAAGCGGCCGAAGCCTTAAAAGAGCAAGGCGCCAAGCGAGTATTTGCTTATGCGACTCACCCGGTATTTTCCGGCGGCGCAGCAGAGAACATCGCCAATTCGGTGATCGATGAGCTGATTATCACCGATACCATTCCGCTAAGTGCCGAAATGAAAGCCGTATCTAAGGTGCGCCAACTGACATTAAGCGAAATGCTGGCCGAGTGTATCCGCCGGATCAGCAACGAAGAATCTATCTCTTCAATGTTCGACTAAGCACCATCTTATATGTGTAAAAGGCGCTGCGGCGCCTTTTTTTGTTTGCCTCGCTTATTAATTCCTTCATTGTTTTCATTTGCAGCTTCTGTAGCCCGGTGGTAATATGTCGCGCCCCTGAAAAGGGCATCCAGCCTGAGACTGGTCGCGAGTCTTGGGAAACCTTAATTTTTGGAGTACATCATGTCTGATGCAATTTTTACATTAAATGCAGAAGTCCGTACTGACGCGGGGAAAGGTGCGAGCCGCCGCCTGCGTCACGAAGACAAAGTACCAGCTATCATTTACGGTGGTAGCAAAGCACCGGTTTCTATCACTTTAGAGCATTCTAAACTGTTAAAAGCTCAAAGCTTTGAAGCGTTTTACTCTCACATTCTGACCATTAAAGTTGGCAAAGAAGATGTAAAAGCTATCGTTAAAGCTATGCAACGTCACCCGTTCAAGCCAAAAATCATGCACGTTGACTTCCAACGCGTTGAAGCTGGCCACGAGCTGAACACTGTTGTTCCTGTTCACTTCGTTAACGAAGAAGCTGCAATCAAAAAAGGTGGCGTAGTAGTACACGCTGCAAACGAAATCGAAATCTCTTGTCTGCCTAAAGACTTACCAGAGTTTATCGAAGTTGACATGAGCAATGTTGAAGTAGGTGCCCACCTGCACTTATCTGATCTGAAAGCACCTAAAGGTGTTACTTTCGTTCAGTTAGCGAAAGGTCACGACTTAGCAGTTGTTTCTGTAAACAAACCAGCTGGTAAAGCTGCTGACGAAGAAACTGCCGCAGAGTAATGTCTGGCAGCGTTCAGTCAACAGTTCAGTTGATTGTGGGCCTGGGGAATCCGGGCCCGGAATACAGCCAGACACGGCACAATGCCGGTGTCTGGTTTGTACAGCAGCTGGCCCACGCCTTTAATGTCAGCTTAAAAAACGAGCCGAAGTTTTTCGGTTATACCGGTAAGTTTGTTTGCGCCGGGCAAGAATTCAAGTTACTTATTCCCTCTACTTATATGAATTTAAGCGGTAAAGCCGTGCTGGCTATGGCACAGTTTTACAAGCTGACACCCGAACAAATACTGGTAGCGCATGATGAAATGGCACTGGAGCCGGGTGTGGCAAAATTTAAACTCGGTGGTGGCCATGCGGGCCACAATGGCCTGCGCGATATTATGGCGCGCCTTGGCAACAACCCGAATTTCTACCGGCTACGGCTTGGCATTGGCCATCCGGGCCATAAAGATCAGGTAACTGGCTATGTATTGGGCAAGGCCCCGGCCAGTGAACAAAACCTGATTGAACAAAGTATTGATGAGGCAGCACGTTGCTTTGACATTCTGGCCCGCGATGGCCTGGTTAAAGCGCAAAACCGCCTGCACAGTTTCAAAGCCAGCTAAACAGCAGGCGCCGTTAATTACAGCACGTAAAGGATACTAGTTATGGGTTTCAAATGTGGCATCGTCGGCTTACCTAACGTAGGCAAATCCACCCTGTTTAATGCGTTAACCAAAGCAGGGATTGAAGCAGCCAACTTTCCGTTCTGTACTATTGAACCCAATACCGGCGTAGTGCCGGTGCCTGATTTACGGTTGGATAAGCTGGCGAAAATTGTTAACCCTCAGCGCGTACTGCCAACTACCATGGAGTTTGTTGATATTGCCGGTTTGGTAAAAGGTGCCTCTAAGGGTGAAGGCCTTGGCAATAAATTTCTGGCAAATATCCGCGAAACAGACGCCATCGGCCACGTTGTGCGCTGTTTTGACGATGAAAATATTATTCACGTAGCAGGCAGAATTGACCCGGCTGACGATATCGACACTATTAATATGGAGCTGGTGCTGTCTGATATGGACAGCACAGAGCGTGCTATGTTGCGTGTTAGCAAAAAAGCCAAAGGCGGCGATAAAGATGCTAAAGCTGAAATGGCCGTGCTGGAAAAAGTTAAAGCGCATTTAGAGCAAGGCCACACACTACGCCAGTTACCGCTTGATAAAGAAGAAAAAGCGTTAATTGCTTATATGAACTTCTTAACCATTAAGCCCACCATGTACATTGCCAACGTAATGGACGATGGCTTTGAGAATAACCCTTACCTGGACATAGTACAGGCTATTGCCGACAAAGAAGGGACGATCGTTGTGCCGGTGTGTGCGGCGATAGAATCAGAAATCGCCGAACTGGACGACGACGAGAAAGCCGAGTTTATGGCCGATATGGGCTTAGAAGAGCCTGGCTTAAACCGGGTGATCCGCGGTGGCTATTCACTGCTAAGCCTGCAAACCTATTTTACTGCCGGCGTTAAAGAAGTACGCGCCTGGACAGTAGCCGTAGGCGCCACAGCACCACAAGCTGCCGGTGTTATTCACACCGACTTTGAAAAAGGCTTTATCCGCGCTGAAGTTATCGCCTATAACGACTTTGTGCAGTTTAACGGCGAAGCCGGAGCCAAAGAAGCTGGCAAATGGCGCTTAGAAGGTAAAGACTACATTGTAAAAGATGGCGATGTAATGCATTTCCGTTTTAACGTCTAACCAAATTTTAGCGCCGGAAAAAGCCGTTGTTTGCCGACAACGGCTTTTTTATTGCTTGTGAAACCAGCGTTTTGCGTATTAATTCGGCAAACGAACCAACATTGATTTTTAAACGCAAAAAAACGGTTGACGCTATAGGAGCAGTTCTGGATAATACGCGCCACTTGCTTAGGTCAAGTTATAGTGGCTACATAGCTCAGCTGGTTAGAGCACAGCACTCATAATGCTGGGGTCGCAGGTTCGATTCCCGCTGTAGCCACCACTTAACTTTACCTGTGCATGCGGGGATGGCGGAATTGGTAGACGCACTGGATTTAGGTTCCAGCGCCGCGAGGTGTGAGAGTTCGAGTCTCTCTCTCCGCACCACTTTACAGTGGTTGCACACAAGTTTTTGCAGGGGCGTAGCCAAGCGGTAAGGCAGCGGGTTTTGATCCCGCCATGCGTTGGTTCGAATCCAGCCGCCCCTGCCATTAATTCAGTGAACGTAGTTTTCGTAAAATCCTGCCAAACGACGATCACACAACAGTGTTTCAGTAGGGGCGTAGCCAAGCGGTAAGGCAGCGGGTTTTGATCCCGCCATGCGTTGGTTCGAATCCAGCCGCCCCTGCCATTAAACAGAAGAACCCAGCTTAGGCTGGGTTTTTGCTTTCTGGTTTCGCCTGTTTTGGTTTAGCTTAAATTTGCCGGTTACAACATCTTTTGTGCTCACCACAGCAACTCACAAATGCTAACGCATTTGTTCAGACACTCTGCGGCTGCGCCAAAAGAGTTCTAATCTGCTATTGAGAGAAGGTTGGAACCCTGCAGCGCACAGCCACAGAGTGTCTGAGTCCTGCCGTAGGCATAAGGACGAGTTGCTGTGGCGAGCACTGTAGGTGTTGCAACCGTATCGCTGGGCACAAGTCCCAACCTACTTTGACGATCAGTTACTCAGAACCAACTGCATAACGTGCTACTAAGGTTTTTAGCATAGTACTGCGCGCAGCCACACTTAATGCAAACTGGCGCAATTTACGCAGCGGCGTAATATCATTACCGAATACCTGATAAAAGCCATCCATCGCGCTCATCATTAATAAGTTCGCCGGCTTACGTTTGCGCTGATAGCGTTGCAGCAAAGCAGCATTGCCAATATCAGTATTATGCCGTTGTGCATCGATAATCAGCTCTGTGAGTAGTTTAGCGTCAGCAAAACCCAGGTTAACCCCCTGCCCCGCCAGCGGGTTAATGGTATGGGCGGCATCGCCTGCTAATGCTACACGGCCAGCGTAATAACGGTTAGCGTCCATCCGTGCCAATGGAAACCAGGAACTGGCGACCACTTCAACTTCACCTATTTGCACCGGAAAAGCTTTCATAAGCTCCTGTGTTAACTGCGCCGGGTTAAGTGCAGCCAGCTGCTTTACCCTTGTGGCTTCGTCGTACCAAACTATTGAGCCTTGGTTACCCGGCAACGGTAAAAAGGCTTTTGGCCCACCTGGCGTAAATTGCTGCCAGGTAACATCTTGTTGCGGGTAAGGCGTATTAACCAGCGCAACTAAACACGCCTGGCGGTATTGCCAGCCATTGGTGCCAATACCAGCCAACTGGCGCAGTTGTGAGTTGCCACCATCTGCTGCAATGACCAGTTTACTTATTAGTGTTTCGCCGCTATCGAGCAGCAATATCGCACTGTCGGCATTTTGCTGCAATGCACTGACAGATGCCGGGCAAAATAGCTGCACATTAGCGCCAAATTGCTGCCACAGCGCCAGTTGCAGCAGGTTATTCTCTACAATATGGCCCAAATGGCTGCGTTTAATATCTGCCGCGTTAAAGGTAACGATGTTGTGTGGCTGTTCAAACGCCTGTAAGCGCTGATAAGGGCACAGGCGCATCTGCGAAAGCGTCTGCCAGGCACCGAGTTGGGTTAGCCAGGCTTCGCTGGCAAGGTTAATAGATGACACCCGCAAATCCGGCGCACTGTCAGCGTTAAATTCAGGCGGCGGCTGCTTTTCTATCAGGGCAACACGCATACCCGCCTGACTTAACGCCAATGCAATAGCGGCGCCTACCATGCCGCCGCCAACGATGCTGATGTCGATATTATGCTCAGACGCTGTATTAGTAGTCATAGGTATTATTCACATTCTCTGTTAGCGGCATTGTACGCCAGAGCCGCGTAAAAACGAAAACTGCCATTTATTGTTGAATACTGAAAGTAAAATGGCTTAGGGCCTGTCTTTGTTAGTTCAAAATTCGGATAACAAGGACACTTTATGAAACTTTATCTAAGTGCAGCTATAGCTTTATTGTTCAGCATCAAACTTATGGCCGCTACCATAGCCCCCTCTCCTGAGCAGGTAACACCTTTGCTGAATGGTTTAACCATACCGGACGTCAGCTTAACAACAGCTGATAATAACCCGGTACAACTTGCGGAACTGGTAAAGCAAAAACCCAGCGTACTGGTATTTTATCGCGGCGGCTGGTGCCCTTATTGCAATGCACAATTATCTGCACTGCGCGATATTGAGCCACGGCTTAATCAACTGGGTTATCAGCTGATTGCTATAACGCCAGATAGTACTGCGTCAATCAATAAGAGTTTAAAAAACACCGGCGGCCAGCGGCTGAACTATGCGCTGTTGTCTGATGCTAATTTTGCTGCCAGCAGCGCTTTTGGCCTGGCGTATTATCTGGATGATAAAACCGCAGCGGCTTACAAAGGCAAGCTAGGCAGCCTGATCACTACCGAAACCGGCACTGAGAAAGTAGTACTGCCGGTGCCGGCAGTGTACATCGTTAACACTCAAGGCGAAGCGCTGTTTAACTATGTACATATTAACTATAAAACCCGGTTAGAAGGCGAATTGCTGTTAAAGGCTGCCGAGTTGGCGCTGCAATAAACCTATCTCTTTTCAGGTCGTCTCTCACCTGTTCATAGCGGCGGACAAAGCCATATTTTCCGCTGCTGTTTTTTTATTAAAAAGCGTTGACGCAACGACAAAAATGCGGCATTTTCGCGCCCTATTTGGCAAGCGCCTTAGCTGATGCTAGCCTGTTGGTTTTACCCTCTGTCGGAGATAACTGATGCGTAATGTAACCGTTGCTGCAACTCAAATGGTTGGCGGCTGGAATGTTGATGAAAACATCAAACGTGGCGAGCGTTTAGTGCGTGAAGCGGCCGCTCAGGGCGCCCAAATTATCCTGCTGCAGGAGTTGTTTGAGCGCAATTATTTCTGCCAGAAACAAAAACCGGATTATTTAGCTTTTGCCACTACAGTAGCAGAGAACAAAGCTGTGGCGCATTTTACTAAAATCGCCAAAGAGCTGAACGTAGTACTGCCCATCAGTATTTACGAGCGCGCCGGTAACTGCCTGTATAACAGCGTGGTAATTATCGACGCCGACGGCGAAAACCTGGGCACTTACCGTAAAAGCCATATTCCGGATGGCCCGGGTTACAGCGAAAAATACTACTTCACGCCCGGCGATACCGGTTTTAAAGTGTTTGCCACCAAGTACGCCAAAATCGGCGTGGGTATTTGCTGGGATCAATGGTTCCCCGAGTGCGCGCGCAGCATGGCACTAATGGGCGCAGAGCTGCTGTTTTACCCTACGGCAATCGGCAGCGAGCCGCACGACCCAACCATCAGCTCACGTGATCACTGGCAGCGCACACAGCAAGGCCATGCTGCTGCTAACTTAATGCCACTGATTGCTTCTAACCGTATCGGTACTGAAACCGAAGGCGATTACCATATTACCTTCTACGGCAGCTCTTTTATTGCCGACGAAACCGGTGCCAAGGTACAGGAAGCTAACGAGACAGACGAAGCCGTGCTGGTGCATACCTTTGACTTAGACGCCGTTGCAGCTACCCGCCGTGCCTGGGGCATTTTCCGTGACCGCCGTATTGATATCTACGGTGCTGTTATGACCAAAGATGGCGAAACCAAACAACCTGTTAAACAAGGTGGTAACTAAGTGGCTTTTACAACACTAAACAGCACGCCACGCGCCGACGGTTTTAGCATGCCTGCCGAGTGGGCTGCGCATAAGCAAACCTGGATGGTATGGCCAGAGCGCACCGACAGCTGGCGTTTAGGCGCCAAACCGGCACAGCAGGCCTTTGTGGCGGTAATTAAAGCTATTGCCGGGTTTGAGCCGGTAACCGTTGGCGTATCTGCTAACCAATACGCCAATGCGCTGGTACAGCTTACCGATGCCGGCACAAAATTTCCTATCCGCGTGGTTGAGATATCAAACAACGATGCCTGGTGTCGTGATACCGGGCCAACCTTTGTAACTAACGCTAACGGCGGAGTACGCGGTATCGACTGGACCTTTAACGCCTGGGGCGGTTTAAACGGTGGTTTGTACTTCCCGTGGGATAAAGACGATCAGGTGGCCAGCAAGGTGCTGGGTATAGAGCAACTGCCGCGTTACCGCACCGAGGGCTTCGTGCTGGAAGGTGGCGCTATTCATGTTGATGGTGAAGGTACTCTGTTAACTACGGCAGAGTGCTTATTAAACAGCAACCGTAACCCGCATTTAAGCCGTGAGCAGATAGAACAGCAGATGCGTGATTATCTGGGCATCGACAAAGTTCTGTGGTTAGAAGACGGTATCTTTAACGATGAAACCGACGGCCATATCGACAACATGGCCTGTTTTGTTAAACCCGGTGAAGTGGTGCTGGCCTGGACCGATGACGAAACCGATCCACAGTATGCCCGCAGCAAGGCAGCGTTGGATTATTTAGAAGCAGCAACCGATGCTAAAGGCCGCAAAATTAAAGTACATAAGTTACCGGTACCGGCGCCTATTATCGCCAAAGCGGAAGAGTACGCCACGGTAGATGCCACCATGAGCGCCATTCCACGCGAGGCCAATGCCCGCCTGGCGGGCTCTTACATTAACTTTTATTTGTGTAATGGCGGCTTAATACTGCCAACGTTCGACGACCCTAACGATAAAGTAGCAGCAGACATTTTGCAAAGCCTGTATCCGGCGCATAAAGTAGTCACAGTGCCGGGCCGCGAGATTCTGCTGGGTGGTGGTAATATTCACTGTATTACCCAGCAACAGCCTCGCTAACTCAATTACTCTGCTGACGTGAATAGCAGATGCGAAGCAGTCTTTTCTTTGACCGTTGAACGCCCGGACGGCGTGTCGAAGAAAAGATCTGCGTAGTAGCTGCGGTATCGCTGAGCTGGTTCATTTAGCGAGCAAGCTCCGATTGCAACACCCGCCCCGGCTCGTCACAGCAACTCGCGAGTGTTAACACACTCACTCAGACACTCTGTGACGACCGAAACGGGGTTCCAATCTACACATAGCCTTCCATTGAGGATTCAAAAATGTCCAAAGCCTGCGCCTTACATATACTGGTAAAAACCCGTGAAGAAGCGGAAAAACTCAAACAGCAACTGGCCAAAGGCGCTGATTTTGGCAAACTGGCCAAACAACACTCACAATGCCCGTCGGGTAAAAAAGGCGGTGATTTAGGCGAGTTCCGCAAAGGCCAGATGGTAAAAGCCTTTGATGATGTTGTATTTAAAGGCCCGCTATTAGAGGTTCAGGGGCCGGTGAAAACCCAGTTCGGCTTTCACCTGATTAAAACTTTGTATCGCAGCTAGTTTAACGGCTTATTCATTACAACTGACAATCTGATTTATCGCGCTGATGCTGCCATTTTGCCAGATCATCTCATAATGGCCGCACTGAACAATTTGCCTGACATACTGCGGGCTAAATAAGCCCCAACACACAGCACCGCTGTTACGCACCGAGTAATACTGTACACCGGCACCGCCCTGCCCACGTAAATGGATCCCAAGCGCACGGGCTGCGCTGTAGTCCTCTTTTGCATAAACCGCGTGCTGTGCTGACAAGGTAGTCAAATCTGCCAGACTAACATCGGCAAACTGACAACTTAGTGCCCGGAACACAAAGCGCTCATAGGCCAGCCCCGGCACTTTGGCCCAATAACAGCCCTGATGGTAAGCCACTTCACTGATTGCCGTTTGCACGGTATCCGCCAGATATAGCACACCAAAACGGCCGTCAGAAAAACGGCTACCGGCCGGGTTTACATGGGTAAAAGGGGCAACAGCATAAGAGCAGCCGGCAATGCCAAAGGGGATCTCAGTGCGGGGCAGCAAACTCAGGTTACCTGCCTGCGCCTGTAGCCTGGGGTTAGTAAGTGCTTGCAGTGTAAATAAGGCATCGAACTCATCAGCATCTGCTACATCGTCAAACACCGACTGCGGCGGATATTTCGAATTAATCAGCCGGTAGCTTTGCTGCTGATGTAATTTAACCTGAGATAAATTGTCCGGCCCCACACTCGCCTTTACTACCACATGCCACCACGCAAGGCATCAATGTGTTTAAAGGTTTCGTACAGCGCCGCAAACTGGCCGCTGCTGATAATATCCAGCGGGCTGCTACCATTAAAATACGGGTTATGGTTGGGTAACGCCATAAAACCATACAGGTTTTGCGGGTTATCAAACAATAGCCTTAAGCTGCTGTGAATATTCAGCAGGTAGCTTATACGCTCTATCTGGTCTTGCGTTAAGCTGGCGCAGTAAGGGTCATTACGGTATTTGTAATATGCTGCTTTGGAGATCTGTAAAATGCGCTGCACTTGCTCTGGCGAGCATTGCCATTTATCCAGAATAGCAAATACGGCTTTAAGCCCTGTAGCAGCAACTTGCCGCTGGCTTTGTCTGTCGAGCTGTACCGCTTGCATAACAACCTCGTACCTTGCCAAATTGATATCAATATAGACCATTAATAAAAATATGTCTACATAGAGACAATCATGCAGCTAAAAAAGCAGACACTATGGTCTGCTTCGTTTTATGCTTTCCCTAAGGCCTTTGCGCGCAGCTTGGCTTTTAGCATACCTTTCTTTGCCGGTTTTTTCGGCCCGTCACCGTGGCGAGCCTGTGCTTGCGCTGGTGAAACATAGGTAGGGTCGTGCTCGTAACCCGGCAGTATTTTAGCCGTGATCACCTGTTGAATAAGCCGCTCTATATCCTGCAACGCTTTAATTTCTTCCGGCGTGATCAGTGTTAACGCCACACCACTGTTACCGGCACGGCCGGTACGGCCAATACGGTGTACATAATCTTCCGGCACCTGTGGTAAATCGTAATTCACTACATAAGGCAGCTCGTTAATATCCAGCCCACGGGCGGCAATATCAGTTGCGACCAGTACCCTTACGCTGCCGGTTTTAAAATCTTCCAGCGCTTTAGTGCGGGCGCCCTGGCTTTTATCGCCATGAATGGCTGCGCTTTTTAAGCCATCTTTCGCCAGTTGCTTCGCCAGACGGTCAGCACCGTGTTTAGTACGAACAAAAACCAGCACCTGCGGCCAGTTATTTTTACCAATAACATGCGATAACAGCTCGCGTTTGCGGTGCCGGTCAACTAAATATGCCAGTTGCTCTACCCGCTCGGCAGTGGCATTGGTTGCTGCTACTTCAATCAACTGCGGGCTGTTTAGCAACTCATCGGCCAGTTGTTTTATCTCATTGGAATAGGTAGCAGAAAACAGCAGCGTTTGCCGTTTAGCCGGCAACTTGGCCATAATGCGTTTGATATCAACAATAAAGCCCATATCCAGCATGCGGTCGGCTTCGTCCAGTACCAGCACCTCTAGCGCAGATAAATCCACGGTTTTCTGGTGCAGGTGGTCAATAAGGCGCCCTGGCGTAGCAACCAGTATATCCAGCCCCTGCCCGGCTTCATCATATTGTGGCCGAATAGATACACCGCCATAAAACACCGCTGAGCGTGTATCCAGGTACTGGCTATATTTACGCACATTGTCATACACTTGCTGGGCCAGTTCACGGGTTGGCGTTAACACCAGTACCCGCACCTGATTTGGCGCTACGACCTTAGGCGCATTGAGCATTTGCTGCAGCAACGGTAAAGTAAAGGCCGCCGTTTTGCCCGTACCGGTCTGCGCACCAGCCAGCACATCTTTACCGGCCAGAATCACCGGTATACTTTGCAATTGCACCGGCGTAGCAGCAGCATAGCCTTGCTCTGACAGAACACGTAAAATGGGCGCCGCCAAGGCGAGAGATTGAAATGACATTAAAATTCCTGTTTTGCCAAAGCTTAACTACCGTTGCCGTTATTGCGCTGAAATACTGCACACGGCTTAAAGCGCGCAGTATAGCAGAACAGCACCGCACGGAGTTAACCCCGTGAGCAACTGGTATCTGTATATGGTGCAAACCGGTAGTGGCATGCTATATACCGGCATTAGTACCGATCCTGTCAGGCGATTGCGCCAGCACAGTGGCGAGCTGGCCGGCGGTGCTAAAGCACTACGCGGTAAAGGGCCGTTAACGCTGGTGTATCAGCAGCCTGTTGCTGATAAAAGCACTGCCGCCAAAGCCGAGTATCAACTTAAACAACTATCCAGAAGTGCAAAGCTGGCACTTGCCGCCAGCTATAACCCAAGTGAGATTTGATGGACAACTTTTTGCTTATCCTGGCTTATCTGTGTATTGGCGTTTTACTGCGCCGGTTACCTGCCATGCCACAAAACAGCGGTATTGCACTGAATATGTATGTGCTTTATGTGGCACTGCCTGCACTGATCCTGAAAAACGTACCCCAGTTACAATTTTCTGCTGCATTACTTATTCCGGCCGTTACACCCTGGTTGCTGCTGTTGGCAGTAGTGGCAACAGTATTGCTGCTCAGTAAAGTATTTCGCTGGCCCCGCGAGGTTACCGGCGCCTTGTTAATCGTGCTGCCGCTGGGTAATACCTCGTTTTTAGGCTTTCCGATGACAGAGGCATTATTTGGCAGTAACGCCATGCCTTATGCGGTGGTATACGATCAGCTGGGTTCATTTATTGCGCTGGCAAGTTATGTCACGGTTATTGCTGCGCTATACAGCCCAACAGCAGCCAAACCAACTGTTAAAGGTATTATCGTTAAAGTTATTACCTTTCCGTCTTTTATTGCCTTACTACTGGGCTTGTTACTGCGCGGCACTGAATATCCGCCCTTTGCCACACAGTTAATTGATAATCTGGCAGCAACTCTGGTACCGGTGGTAATGGTAGCGGTAGGTTTTGCCCTGACGATCAAATTCAGTAAAAGCGAAATATCGCCGCTTATTTGTGCACTGCTGATTAAACTTGCGCTCATGCCTGCGCTGGTAGCTGCGCTGTGGTTTAGTGTTGGCCAACGTGGTATTGCTGTGGATGTCAGTATTTTTCAGGCAGCAATGCCACCGATGATCTCTGCCGGTGCTATTGCCATTATGGCAGGGCTGGCGCCGCGCCTGGTTAGTGGCATTATTGGTATTGGTATCTTACTGGGGCTGGTTAGCTTACCGGTGGTATTCTGGCTGCTGCATTAATCGCCATCAGACTGATCTTTTGCCGGTTTTAACCGGCTGGCTTTCTTCAGCGCATCGTTAAGCAAAAATTCAATCTGGCCGTTAACACTGCGAAACTCATCATCTGCCCAGCGCTGCAAAGCGCTGAGCATTGTTTCGTCAATACGTAAGGCAAAGGCTTTTTTAGCCACAACAACCCCTACTGATACAGGCTACCGGTATTAATTACCGGCTGCACATGATGATCACCACACAATACCACCAGCAGATTACTGACCATTGCAGCTTTGCGCTCGTCATCCAGTTGTACCACGTTGCGCGCAGATAACCGCTCCAGCGCTGTTTCTACCATACCCACGGCACCTTCAACAATTTGCTGGCGTGCAGCAACTATTGCTGCGGCCTGCTGGCGCTGCAACATGGCACTGGCAATTTCCGGTGCATAAGCTAAATGGCTAATGCGGGCTTCCAGCACCTGCACCCCGGCTTTATTTAACCGTGCCTGAATCTCGCTTTTAAGCAGCTCAGTGATGTCATCAGTGCTGCTGCGCAGACTGATAGCCTCATCATTACCGGCATCGTAAGCATAGCTGGAGGCCAAATGACGGATAGCTGATTCACTTTGAATACTGACAAAGTTCTCGTAGTTATCCACTTCAAATACGGCTTCAGCACTGTCTACTACTTTCCACACCACTACAGCAGCAATTTCTACCGGATTACCGGCATTATCGTTCACCTTCATTTTGCTGCTTTCAAAGTTACGTACCCGTAACGATACTTTTTGTTTGCTGTACAAAGGGTTAGACCAACGTAAGCCATTATTCAGATCGGTACCGACATAACGGCCAAACAGCTGCAGCACGGCCGACTGGTTCGGGTGTACCATATAAAAACCAAACCAGCAGATAAACACCACTACTGCCAGCAATAAGGCTAGAGCTTTTACCGCCCCCGGTAACACCACAACCCCTGCTAATGTCAGCAACTGCGCCAGTAGTAACACCCCTATCATGCCAAAACCGCCTTTACTGTTAATCATGCGTTCCTGCAACATAGTCAGCCTCTCAAATTGATATTATTTTGATATCAAAATAGCAGTTATTGTATAAATTGCAAGCAATAAAAAAGCTGATTAAAAAATCAGCTTTTTTGCAATCGGCGTTGCTCAGGCGGCACCGATCATCCTGCGCAGCACATAATGCAAAATCCCGCCATGCTGGTAATAGGCCAGCTCGTTACCGGTATCAATACGGCAGATAACATCTAACTCCTGCTTGGCACCATCAGCATAAGTAATTATTAACTCAAGCTTTTGCCGTGGTTTCAGGTTGTTTAATCCACGCAGCGTAAAGCTTTCTTCCCCGGTCAGCTTAAGGGTTTTACGATCGCTCCCTGACGGAAACTGCAACGGCAACACGCCCATGCCAATTAAGTTAGAACGGTGAATACGCTCAAACGATTCTGCCAACACTGCCCGCACTCCCAGCATCAGCGTGCCTTTGGCTGCCCAGTCTCGCGATGAACCTGTACCGTACTCTTTACCAGCCACTACGATCAGCGGCAGCTCTTGCTGCTGATAACGCATAGCCGCATCAAAAATTGGCAGGGTTTCACCCGACGGATAATGCTTGGTTACCCCGCCTTCAGTGCTCGGCACCATTTCGTTACGAATACGCACATTGGCAAAGGTGCCGCGCACCATTACTTCGTGGTTACCCCGGCGCGAACCGTAAGAGTTAAAATCGGCTTTATCAATATCATGCTCAAGCAAATACTGGCCAGCCGGGCTGCTTTGTTTGATCGAACCTGCCGGTGAAATATGATCGGTTGTCACCGAATCGCCCAGTACAGCCAACAGCCTGGCGTTAATAATGTCGGTTATCGGCTTAGGCTGGCGTGTCATACCACGGAAAAAGTCTGGCTGACGGATATAGGTCGACTCAGGCCAGGTGTACGTTTTTGCCTGCGATACATCAATAGCGCGCCAGCTTTCGTCACCATCAAACACCTGGGCATATTCTTTACTAAACATGCTGCTGTTTACCTGCGCCACCGCAGCTGCAACGTCTTTACTGTCAGGCCAGATATCTTTTAAATATATATCTTTGCCATCTTTACCCTGCCCCAATGGCTGGCTGTTTAAATCAATATTAATTGTGCCGGCCAGTGCAAAAGCCACCACCAATGGCGGTGAAGCCAGCCAGTTAGATTTAACTAACGGATGGATACGGCCTTCAAAATTGCGGTTACCAGACAATACCGCCGAGACATTTAAATCTGCATTGCTAATGGCATTTTCTATCGGTTTGGCCAACGGGCCTGAATTGCCAATACAGGTAGTGCAACCATACCCCACCAGATTAAAACCCAGTTGCTCAAGCGGCTGCATTAAGCCAGCCTGTTGCAGATAGCGGGTAACAACTTTGGAGCCGGGCGCCAGTGAGGTTTTTACCCAGGGTTTACGCGTAAGGCCTTTAGCCACTGCATTTTGGGCCAGCAAGCCTGCAGCCATTAACACACTGGGGTTTGAGGTGTTGGTACAAGAGGTAATAGCGGCAATAACTACGGCATGATTGTCCAGCTTTATGCGGTGCCCATCCAGATCGAAGCTGTGATCGGGCTGTTTTGTGTCGGTTTGTGCCGCACCTTCATTTACCATTTCAGCATCACGTTCTTTGCTTACTTTTGGTTCAAGTGCCATAACATCGTCACAGTGTTGTTTAAGCCCGCTTAATGTCACTTTATCCTGTGGTCTTTTCGGGCCGGCCAGTGACGCCACTACTGTGCTTAAATCCAGATGCAGGGTATCGGTAAATACTGGTGTAACACCTTTTTGCCGCCATAACCCCTGCGCCTGGCTATAGGCTTTTACTCTGGCGATAACCGCCTCATCACGGCCGGTGAGCTGCAGATAATCCAGCGTTACCTGATCAACCGGGAAAAAGCCACAAGTTGCGCCGTATTCCGGCGCCATATTGGCAATAGTGGCACGATCTGCCAGCGCTAACTGATCCAGACCATCACCAAAAAACTCAACAAACTTTCCCACCACGCCATGCTTGCGCAGCATTTGCGTAACGGTAAGCACTAAGTCGGTGGCTGTAATACCAGCATTTAACTTGCCGGTAAATTCAAAACCCACCACTTCAGGGATAATCATCGACACCGGCTGGCCCAGCATGGCCGCTTCAGCCTCAATACCGCCGACACCCCAACCCAGAATACCCAGCGCATTAATCATAGTGGTGTGAGAATCGGTGCCCACCAGCGTATCAGGGTAAGCTAACTGGCCGTCTGCAGTTTGCTCTGCCCAGACTGTCTGGCCCAGATATTCCAGATTCACCTGATGGCAAATACCGGTACCCGGCGGCACTACACGGAAATTGGCAAAGGCTTTAGCGCCCCAGCGTAAAAAGGCATAGCGCTCGTAATTGCGCTGCATTTCAATATCAACATTCTGCGTAAAGGCCTGCTCTGTTGCGTAGCGATCTACCATTACTGAATGGTCAATTACCAAATCCACCGGCGATAACGGGTTTACTTTGTCCGGGTCTTCCCCCAGTGCCGCCACCGCAGCACGCATAGCGGCTAAATCAACCACTGCAGGCACGCCGGTAAAATCCTGCATTAACACCCTGGCCGGGCGAAAAGCAATTTCGCGATCCGAAGTACCTGTTTTTTGCCAGTCAACCAATGCCTGAATATCAGCATCGGTTACGGTATCACCATCAAGGTTACGTAGCAGATTCTCCAGCAAAACCTTAAGTGAAAACGGTAAGCGGCTGATATCACCAAACTGGCTTGCAGCCTTATTCAGACTAAAAATACGATACTGCTGTTTATCTACCGTAAGTTTGTCGGCGTAGGGGTTAGCTGTAGTCATAACATACCTCGTACTGATTACTGTTAACTAAGTGTAGCTCATCAGCATTACAGTACGAGTATGAAACGGTGAGCGGGCAAGCAAAAGAGATAGCACACCAACGGCCCTCCACTTAGCTACATCTTTTAACACGCACCAGACTAGGAGATGAAAAGTGCACACACCGACAAAGCACAAGTTTGATTACCCTCAAACAATATCAATCAATCTAAAAAGGTAATAAACAATGTTTAGCGTAATGGAACTTAGGCTTATCAGAACCTCAGTCAAGAAAACCATGGCTGATATGCTTAAACGTAAGGCCATCCTTGACCCAGAATCCGATGACGCTGTCGAAATAGCCAATGATTTGGTGATGTACCAAAATGTACTGGATAAAATTAATGATCGGGAAGATGTTTAGGTTTTCAGTAAAAAGTTGAGCTAAAACGCTTTATGCGAAGTCAGTAAATGGCCTGACTTCGCCAAAGCGCTGACGTCAGCGTGAAGTAGTCAAAAAAATAATTGAAAATAATTGGGGTCAGATCAGAGTTAAATAGTTAAATAATCTAAATTTAACCTTAACAAGCCCCCTCTAACTGATGCTTTAATCATCTGTCAACTCACTGCCATACTCTGTGTTAAATTCATCTCGGGTTAGCACTTCATAGGGCCCCGATTTAACCGGCCATTCATCAATATGATTCTGCCCTACTTTCCAAACACCCGGTTTAGCTGCATCAAATGCAGCAGCAGTTTGCATGTGTGATGTCCTTTCGGTGCTAATCTGCGCTCTACTTCGACCACCTAAATGCCCACGAACGCCTGATATAGCTGTTGGTAAATTGCTATAGGTAGTTATATCTCTCCCACCCGCTATCGCCTTTACAATGGTCAGTAGGATTTTTACATCAGCGACTAAATTATCTTTTTTCTTAGTATCATCCTGGATCCTGCTATTGTGCACTTCTGCGTCATTGCCAAAACGATATAAAGCTGGCATCGCGCCTCTCATTTCAGATTTCTGGTCAATAGTTAAAGAACCATAATTCGTAGCCTTATTAACCCAGATATCCGCTAGATCGGCCAAAGTTGCCGCATTCATTTCAACAAGCAACTCTGAAGAATCACCTCGGTCTCGTTTATCGGAAGTAAAAATCCAACTAAGTAAATTGCGAGTATCGACACCTTTTCGGTATTCTCCCTCAGTCCAATATCCGCCATCTGTTTCTCGTTTTGAAACTACTTCCTCTGATATTCGTCGACGCCCTGATTCAGGATGGTTTTCTCCTACAACATTTAATTTACCGCTTGATAAGCGTTTTAGCTGCGTTATGTTATCGCTCAGGTTCATTCGCTGACTTACAATGCCACCAAGATGTCTGCGTTGTAATTGCTGCTGTTTACCTTGGCGGATAGCCATTAACTGCGTAGCTTGCTGCTGCAATAACGGACTTTGTTGCAGTGCCGCACTGGCGGCACTAGAACCAGCTGAGTGCTGCGGTTCCAGAGCAGGTTGAGTACGGCCGTTAGCAAATTTCATTTTTAGTAACCTTTTGCTTTGCCAGAACTGCGGCATAAAATCAATGACACTGCCCGTATTCATTCGAAAACGCGCGTGATCAGCTACAACATCGCGAATCAGCTTAAAGCCGTTATTCTGAACTTCGCGACTGGGCCGTCAGTAATTAGCATTTATGTAATCAACGCAAGCCTGATAATTCGTACCCGCTGTACTGAGCCCATATCTTGTGACTGCATCCGCCAATTTATCTAAAATTTGCTGTGCGTTCCTGCCAGTAAAATCTACCCTGGACTTTTGATTACTGCCAAATTTCACATGATCTTTATGGACATGCCAATCAGCCCCTTCTCCGGCCTCAAACCTGATTAACTGGGTAACATGTCGTTGTTTAACTTTGCGCTGCAGCGCCTTAGCCCCCATCACATCCGCTTCATGCTCCAGCCCCGGATCGTCATTAATGGCCTCGCCTTTAAGCTGAGTGGTAGCTTTTACCCTGCCCTGCTTTTGTTGCACTACATGCCAGGCTTCGTGTGGCAGATGTTGTTCCTGCCCCGGCGCTACATGGATATCGCTGCCCTGCGCATAGGCATGGGCTTGCATTTGCGCCGGTTTGGCCGAGTTGTAATGCACTTTTACATCATCCATCGCGTAGCCGGATAAACTCTCGATGCCACTTTTCAGTTGATCCGGCATACCGGTGTTATTGCTGTTGGTAGCTTCGGCCTGACGCTGATTAACAGCAGCAGATTCAAACTTTCCCTGTAACGGCTCCTCTTCATCCGGTTGTCGTTGCATTGCAACATCAAACTTGCCCTGCACAGGCTCTTCATCTTCCAGCGCTGCTTGCTGGCTTACTATGCTTTCATCTGGCTTGTGCTGAATTAAAGCAGCATTACCGTGTTTTAGCGCCTGCAGCTGCCGGGCCTGTTGTTGTTGCCGGCTGCTTTGCTGTAAAGCAGCGCTGGCTGCACTGCCTGACGCTGCAGCTACCGGTTGTTGTGATTGTGAGGTACGGCCAACAGCAAATTTCATGGTTGTTTCCTTAAGTTTGCAAAGCCTGTACTGCGGCTGCAGGTTAATAAAGTGTAGGTTAATACTGTGCTCTGCACACAGTTACTGATAAACGGTTATCTACGGATAATGCTCACGTTGTTGCTGTTGCTTACGAAAATACCACTGCAACAACAAGGTAATAAATAAAGCCACGGCTAACACCAGATTCTGATACCGGTGCCAGAATGGATCACACCATAAGATCAGCAATAGTAAGAAGGGTTGCAGCAGCAGGAAATTTATAAAGTAACGCTTCCGGTACAGCACCCTAAGCTCAAATACCACCAACGAAATAACACCATATAACGCCAGTAACGATACTACGCTAAACAGCAACAGGCGAGCCTGCCAGCGGTTCGGGCAAATCAGGTTGCACAAAGCTTCCGAGGCAGTTAAGTACGTTTTGTAAAACTGGTTGTCGGTTTGTATCTGCGAATTAAAAGCGACTCTTAACCGGCTGTACTGATCTTCGTTAAGCGGCATGCCCCATAGCCCGGCACCGCTGAAATTCCAGTTGGCATAGGTTAATTCATTGGCAAAGCTGTCGGCATCGGCAAAGTGCCGCATATGAAATACCGGCAGCATTTTTTCCAGCAGCATATTGGCATCTGCTGTTGTATCCATACTGTCGATTGCCGACTTTAACTGCTGCATGCCTAGCCTGAAGCCCAACTCTTCGGTACTGAACAGCTGCTCTGCAGAGCTGTTACTTAGCTGGGCTTTGTCATCAAAACGGATCAGCAACAGGTTAACGTAAGGCGCGACGGCCAACAGATTATCCAGCGTATAGAAACCCAGTTCCTGCACCTGAGCTTTGGTATCATCTGGTACCGATTTTGTCTGGCGCAGTAAGGCACTGATTGGCACCGTCAGGTTAACAAAATAAGTGTCGGTATTTGTCGTTGGCTGCTGGTGGTTGAGTTGTAGTTTTAGCGTTTTAATAAAACTGATCACTGTGCCGTGATATTGCTGGGGTAATTGCCTTAAGTCTAAATCCAGCGTAATGCCATCTGCTACGGTGCGCTTTTTACTTAACCCCAAAGTCACCAGCGGCTGCAGGTTGTTAAGCCAATACCCCTGCAGCGAAGTACCAAGCAACGACTGCATATCGCCTATCAGTGCCTGCTGTGCGCGGGCATTTTGCCAAAGCTGCAAATCCTGATTTTTAACCACAATATCAAGATAATTATTATGTGCCTGCGCCAGGTTGATAAACTCATTAAAAGGCCGTGAGTTCTGCCAGTTTGGCGGGGGTTGTAATTTGTGATTGCTGTCGACAGTAAAGGCATACAAGCCGATGCGATGCAGGCTGGCAAAATCGACTTGCTGGGGTGCGTTCAGCCAGTATGGCTGCAACGCATAACTGAAGTTCACAAAAGAAGCCTGAGACGGTACTTGCGGCGCACAACCACAGTCCGCCACAGGTTGCCACTGTAGCGGTGCCATACTGTTAACCGGCCCGGTTTTAAACGCTTGTTGATACAGTAATTGTCGCTTTGCCACGGGCCAACTCTGGTTAGGAATATTTGGCGCAAAACCCACTAAATCCAGTGCTGTATCCAGAAGATCCTGCTGACGAAATACTGCCCCCTGTAAAGATGTCAGTTGCTTACTGTCTTGCGCGGTTATTACCACAAAGGCACTGCGCTGTTGCAAATCTTTCAGCTTTTGGGCACTTACCACATAACCATACTGGTTTTCAGCACTGTCGGCAGTATCCGGTGCTAACGTAACTTTAGTTACCAGTTCAGTAACATAACGCTCGTAATCATGCACCAATGGCCGCAAAGCAGTGCGCACGGCATTGTCCAGCAGGTACTGCTCGGTGTAGATAATATCCTGCAGTGCCAGCAGTTTCTCCAGTTGTGCCTGCCGTTCTGCCAGAGCGGTTAAATCAGCCTCGGTTAACTGATAAAACCCCAGCTCGCGGCTTTCCAGTGGTTGCCATACACCGGTTACGGTGGCATTAAGCCAGGCCGGACATAACAGCAACAGTGCCAGCATCCATTGCTTCATACCATCATGCCTTCTTTACGCCGCTCGCGGCTGATGCCTTGCAGCAAATCAGCTTGCGTCAGGGCTTTGTCGTTACGCAGTAATGCAGCCACTGCGGCATAACGCACTACGTTGGTCATCGCGCCGCCAGCCAGTTCAAACTCATGTGCCAGATAATTCAGATCCACATCACTGCCCAGCGCAACATGCTCACCCAGAATATGCTGCCACAGCCGTAAGCGCTCAGAGATATCCGGTAGCGGAAAATACACCATCGACTGGAAACGACGGGCAAAAGCTTCATCAATGTTGGCTTTAAGGTTGCTGGCCAACAGCACTACGCCCGGAAAATCTTCAATGCGCTGCAGCAGGTAAGATACTTCCTGATTGGCATATCTGTCGTTACTGCTGCTGGTTTGCGTACGTTTGCCAAACAACGCATCGGCTTCATCAAAAAATAAAATCCAGTGCCGCGCCTGAGCCTGATCAAACACAGTAGCAAGGTTTTTTTCGGTTTCGCCAATGTACTTGGATACCACGGCAGATAAATCTATCCGGTAAACGTCAGCGCCGGTTTGCTGGCCAATTAAGGTAGCGGTAAGGGTTTTACCGGTGCCGGGCGGGCCATAAAACAATGCCCGGTAGCCGGGTTTTATACTGCGGCCCAGTTGCCATTGCTGCATCACTGTATGCTGATGCTCGGCCCATCCGATTATATGCTGCACCTCAGCCATGACAGCAGCGGGTAATACCAGATCCTGCCAGTTTAACGGCGTGGTAAGCAGCTTGGCCGGAAAGTGAATGTTGTAATCAGGTTTTTGTCTGGTTCCACTACAAAACAACTGCAAATATTCTGCACTAACCGTTAACCGGGCGCTTAAAAAAGGCTCTTCTGCCTCATCATGGCGCAGGCGGATAATATTTTCCCGGCACAGTAGCTGGTCAGGCTGCAGCAGTTGTATTACCTCCAGCCGGGCAGTTAAATCATTGGCTGCCAGCAAAAATGCTGCCGTTTGTGCACTGGGTAAAAAGCCCTGATGCTGCTTAGCGCTGCAGCCGCCAAATTCGCTGAAATTACGTGCCAGGTTCTCATTACGCACAAAAAAGGTATCCAGCAACTGTGGCTGTAAATGCGGTGCCAGTGCCAGTATTAATATCAACCGCTGCGCTGCACTCAGCTGTTGTTTAATAACAAAAGCGGCATAACTGCCCTGCGCAGTATCCAGTTTTGGGGCTGGCGCCTGCTGTAGCATATTCAGCGGCTGTTGCTGAAAATAGCTATGCAGCCTGAGCTCAATACAACGCGCCAGCCAGTCCAATTCCTGCTGCATGCAGGCGGCATTATCAGGCATTACACTATGTTGCAGTTTAGCCGCGCCAGTGAACATACACTTCTCCTTGCATCCATGGATAACGGATCAGCGAATAAGACCACGGCAAGCCGTCAAGTAACATGTCGTAGGGCCCGCTGTCCAGTTGCAGCTGCCAGCCAGAGCCATTGCCTGCACGCTCCAGCGTACCGCCGCGCTGCAAAAAACATTCGCGTAACGTGGTTACTGTGCTGCCGGCCAGCTTTGGCCACTGTGCCAGTATGCCTGCCAGCAGGCTATCAGCCATCGCCAGAGCTTCATCAGTTAGTTGTGGTACAAACCCTACCGGGCAGGGCGGCTGTACACCGCTTAGCAACATAGGCAATGACCATTGCTGCCAGTAATCCGGTACAAGTTCGGCCTGCCAGTGTGCTGTGGTCATATAGTGCAGTAAAGCGCACGCCTGCCAGGCTTGTTCCGTACTGATAAAGCGCTGTGCCGATACCCAACCCAGCCGCTGCAGTAACATAGGTATATAGGGCGCTGCCAGCACTATACCGGCGTTGGTAACCCAATGCGCTTGTGCCTGTGTTTGCCCGTCGATAAGCCCACCAGTGATATGATCTTGTGCTACACCAGACACCAGCGATGATGATGCCGGTAACACTTCCGGGCCAGGCGCCGCGGCTTTTGGCACTGCTGCTAAAGCAGGCAGCGCTGCCTGAGTAGTTGTAGCAGCCATGCCAGCCAGCTGTACCTTTAACTGTTGCAGCAATTGTGGCTTGCTGCCCTGTGCAGCATTACCAGTGTAATGCTGCAGTTGCTGCGCCAGTTGCTGCAACAGCTTGCGGCTGGCAGCGCCGCCGGTTTCAGTTTCTAACCACAGCTGTAATTGGCTTACTAGCAATGGCAATGTCAGTGGCTGGCGCTGCAGGCTACATTGCAACAGCGGCAACCAGCGCGCCTGACGATATAACGGCAAAGGCAGGCTAATGCCCCCCAATCCCCACTGCAGCAGGCTGGTATAAGGCTGCATACTGGCAAAGCTGGCGGGTTGTAACTGCTGAAACAACCGCTGCAAGTGATCGTCAGACGCATACTGCACCAGGCGCGCTAATAACGAACTGCCCGACAACTGCTGGCGTAAACCGTCCAGCCATAAAGCATTAGGTTGCTGCAACAATTGGCGCAGCAGCAGGTTAAACAGCCGCTGCTGCGCCAGTGTAAGCTGGCCGAGCAATAACAACTGCTGCCACTGGCGCCAGCGCCTGGCCTGATGCTGTAACGCGCTGCGTGGTATAGGCCGTGTTGCACTAACCTGAGGCAAAGCCGTTACCGGCTGTGTCAAACGGTAGCTAAAGTAACCCGGTAAAGCACTGAAGCTGTCATCCAGGCCATCGGCTGCCGGTGGTGTGGGATCTGCAATACCTGCCAGCAACTCTGTTAGTTGCAGCAACAACGGGCTATGCCAGGAAAACAGCTGACGGCTGCGCTGCAATACCCGAAGCATATGCTGCACCAGGCTTTGCACTGATAAGTTGTCATGCGCCGCCATTTTACGCAGCAAATAATGCAGATAGCTGCGCCGGTTAAACTGGCTGCCACGCTCTACCAGCAAATAGCTCAGGCTCAGTTGCCACAAATGGCGTTGCCGCTGCTGTAAGGCAGGCGGAGGTAACTGAGCCTGTTGAGGCTGAGACCGGGCTTTAATACTACTTTGCACCGCACTGAACAACTGCGGCTGAGCCATCAGTTGCAGCATAAACCGCTGCTCAGACGGGGCCAGAAGTTGCAATAGCTGAGCCAGCATGGCCTGGCTTAAACCAAAAGCCAATACATGGCATATATCACTGTGGCTGGCCAGTTGCCGTAATATGGTTAGCAGCTCAGCGCTATGCTGCAGGTAAAAAGCCCAGTTTCGCTGCAGGACCGGGTTATCGGCCAAACGTAATGCTAACAGTAGTTGCTCACGCTGAGGTACCGTTAAACCACCTACTGCTGCTTCTTTAGCAGAAGGAATGTTAGTTGAGTCTGGCTGCGATAAAGGAGCATCTGCCATACCGGTTAGTAATTCTGTCAGTTGCAGCAATAACGGGCTGTGGCGGGCAAACAGCTGACGGCTACGCCGTAAAGTCAGCAACATGTGCTGCACCAGGCTTTGCACCGATAAGTTGTCGTGCGCCGCCATTTTACGCAGTAAATAATGCAGATAACTGCGCCGGTTAAACTGGCTGCCACGTTCTACCAGCAAATAGCTCAGGCTCAGTTGCCACAAATGGCGCTGCCGTTGCTGCAGCGCAGGCGGTGGTAACGACGCCGATTGAGATTGCAGCGCAGAGTTACTGCGGCCCTGCACCACACTGAATAACTGTGGCTGTGCCATCAGTTGTAGCATAAAGCGCTGCTCGGACGGTGCCAGTAACTGCAGCAGTTGCGCCAGCATTGTATGGCTTAAACCAAAAGCCAGAGCCTGACATAAGTTACTGTGGCTGGCCAGGTACTGCAGTACAGCCAGCAGTTGTGTAGCGTGCTGCAAATATAACGACCAGTGTTGCTGTAATGTTTTACTGTCGGCCTGTTGTAATGCCGTGATCAGTTGCTGTTGCTGCGTGGCAGTTAAACCCCGCGGTTTCGTTACCTCTGGCTGCGACACAGCTGTTGGCAATAACAACCACAACTGCTGGCGCAGTGCTTCACGAAAACAATGCTGCAACACATAGCGATCAGCAGGCAAATGCAGCGGCGGCAGTTGTAACTGAATTTCATCAAGCCGCACGGTAGTACCGCTGTCAAACTCGTCTAATACCTGCCGGGCAACAGGCAGCAGCTCTTCAACAAACAGTTGCTCACCGCCTTCGTTAAACCACTGTGCCATCGCTGTTGAATAGCACTGGAAATCAAGCTCAACCTGCATCAGCTGGTGCATCGGCATCCTCCGCAGGCTGGTTTAAGCGATAAAGAAACTGTGCCAGTGCCCGGCGTTGTTTATCTGCTCCTTGCCGATCAGCTTTTAGCGCCGAGCGCCAGTATTTAAACAAGCGCTCAAAGCGGTTCATTTGGGCAAAATCAAGAAAAAACACCCGGCAACTTAAATGCGCCGGGCCGTTCATTTGTAGTGTTTCACACACCAGTTGCTGAAAACCGGTATCGGCAAAACGTGCGGTCCAGGCCGGGCACAATATGCTGATATTGCCTGCATAAAATGTAGCAGGCAGTTCTGCTTCGCTGCTTTGTGATGGCAGTAATAGCAGATGCTCCATCACGTGCAGGCCTTCGGAGGCGCGGCTGACATGAGACAAAAACATCACCAGGCTGTTGGCCATAATTAACGCCCGGCGATAATAACGGTAACTGCCAACCAGCCACCATTCATCCTGCCTGCTATGCGGTACTTTAAGTAATACCTGATAGCGGTTTTGCTGCAGCAAAATACGGTAATTACTTAGCTGAATACCGGTTTGCAGCAGGATCTCCGGCAGGCAGTTACCGTCAAAACAACATGCATCGTCAAGCTTACGCCGCAGTGCCTGGCTATCTGCAGCATAGCGCAAACGCAACGGAGGTACTGGCAGCAGCACTAGTGCACTGCTGCTGGTTTCATCCAGATAAAGCTGCTGCAGTTGGTCGGTATCGCTGCGCAGCCGCAACTTGTGTTGCAGCACAGCTGTGGTTAATGACTGAGCCGTTTGCGCCAAATCCAGCACCAGTGCCTGTTTGCGTACAAAGCCCCCTACAGCGTCACGCCACAGTGGCGCATAATGATCCGGCGCCGCCACCCGATCCCGCGTCATAACAACAATTTGCTGCAAATAACTGACTTTTTGCTGCAACCGCTTAAGTGCCGCTGACTGTGCAGTATGGTAGTAATCAAAATGCTGCAGGCTGTGCTGGTGCAGGCTCTCACCATAGAGTGCCAGCAAATAATCCAGTAGCCGGTGTTTGCGTTGCAGCACATTGTCCAACCGCTGGTAAAGCTGTGCCTGGGTGGCATCCATATCCTGATATAACAGCGCATCCAGATCGCGGATACCGGAATTGCGCAAAGACTGATAATAATAACTCTGCGTAATATGCTGCGGTGAAAACAATGCAGGCAACTGCTGCAACTGCGCAAGAAAATTTGCCAATAGCTGTTCAAATAGCAGTAAGTAACCTTTTAACTGTAACTGACGGGGCGAGCTTTGTGCCAGCGGCCTTTGCAAGCCGTAGTTTTGCGGCAACAGTGTTTGCAACGAATGATAACGCCCCAACGCCCGGTAGCGGCCGGCCGGAGACGGACATAGCGCGGCAATATCCGTTTGCCAGCGGCTGTATTGATGAAAACGTTTTTGCTGATAACGCTGTACAACGGCTTGCCAATCAATATTGATATTCTTATTACCCATACTCAGGCGTACCTGTGGCGGGCTAGTGGCATCAGGCAAGGGTAAATAATATACCGGTAAGCCTTGTTGCAATGGCAAATTATCATAACAAGGGTTGCCCCCGCAGCGCAGATGAAACTGCCGCAGTTGCACTACCCCCTCAATATGCTGCAGTGGCTGAAAAAAGTCGGTGATATGCAACTGGCGCTGCTCACTTTCGCTGTATTCCAGCACGCCGCCGGTGGTTAGCGGCCCGGTAAACAGCTGTTCATAATCAGCACCCAGTGCCAGTAAATCGGTATAGCTGCGCCGGGCACTGCTGCGCTGCAACAATTGCTGACAACGGTAGTAAAACTCTGCCAACAGCTCTACCGGATCGGCAGATGACTGCACATCAAGCTCAGCCACCGGTTCACAGTACAACGGCGTAATAATATCTATCTGCCCCAGTTGCTCACCCAAATTGCGCTGCGCACTGTAGCATCGCCTGATAGCCGCAATCAGTGGTGCCGCAGGCTCATCTGGCTGTGCTGCCACAGCAACGGCGCGATATAACCCTAATACCTTGCCGGGTAGCAGATAAATATCGGCCAGTTGCGGTATCTGATCCAACAGGTAACGGCGGTAATCGGCAGCAGTAGTTGGCCTGCTGCTGAGAATTTGTTCCGGCGATACCAGGCCCAGTGCGGCAAAGTCTATTTTGCCATCCGGGCTACTGAGCAAATCGGCCATCGGAAAATTACAGCGGTACTGCAACTCTGTCAGGCTGAAACAGAGTTGTTCCAGCAAAGTAATACCGGGGTCATGCAGGTTGTAGTCGGTCCAGCGCTTACCGGCCAGTTGCTGAATATCGGCCAGCGCCTGCTGCTTTAAGGCGGTAAAGCTGTCTTTTTCGTGCGTCTGGCGCCGCTTAATACTGTATTCAGTCACCACTGCCTCCGCTGGTACTGTCCTGCCAGCATTGGCTCATGTCAGCGTCAAACCAAAGCTGGGTCAGATAGTAGCTGATACGAACATTCGCGCCCAAATCTGTGCGTGAACGCAACTGCAGACAATAGCCCTGCTCCAGTGCCTGCCAGCGTAAATCCAGCTTGCAACTGCGTGATAAATAATACGCCTGCTGCACGTTAATGCGCTTTTTGCGGTTGAGAAAATTAAACCACCAGCCTTGCGGATTAAACGTATTAAGTGCCACCGCCTGTAGCAAAGCGTACTTGCCAGTACCTTTATTGCCGGTACCGGCCATTACCTCAAATGCCTGACAGCCCTGCAACGGGCCACTGATATCGTGCCACTGCCCGTTGGCAGGCACCTGACGTTTGCCGGTGGGCTGATAACCCTGCCGCCCCTGTTGCGTGAGCACACCGGCGACATCCAGCGTGCTGGCCGGGTTAGCTGTGCCAATACCCAGCCGTTGCTGAGGGGTAAGGCTTAGCAGTGCTTGATCAGCATGCTTAAATTGCAGGGCATTGCTGCTCTCGTCAAAGCTGACGCTCCACAACGGCTGCTCGCTGAGGTTATCGCGGAAAAAACTGAGTAGTTCGGTGTGTTTACCCAACACTGTGATTTCAAAACCATAACGGGCCGATTTATCAAAACCGTCTTCCAGTGTATTGAGTGACGAGTCAATCAGATCAGAAAATTCCTGCGCCGACGGCATAGCGCCATCGCGGAAAAAGTTTTTCAGCGTATTACGGTTACGTTTAGCCATCGCGTGCTTCCTGCTGAATAATAAAGGTATGGCCAATTTCAAGCTCGCTAACACCGGTGCGCTGCGCCAGCTCAGGCTGTGGTACTGCCAGCAAACGTAAACTGTGCTGCCGCGCCGGTGTCAGTAAATTCCAGGGCCGCACCGGCTGCAATACCAGTTGTTCGGTATCCTGGTAGCTGGCACTGTCCTGCAATTGATACTGGCGGCTGCCGTACTGGCTGATATGCAGCAAAGAAAAGTCTGTCACGTAGTCAACATAAGATTGTTGCTGAATAAAAGATTGCACTAACTGTGGCCTTAACTGCCAGCCAAAACGCGCATCCAGCCCCTGCTGATGCCAGGGGCAAAGGTAATCAGACAGTGCCTGCTGCAGGCGCTGTAAGCCATCACCGCTGTGTAACGCCGGATTAAGCTGCACAGCACAGCGTACCTGTAACTGCTCAAAACCGGGGTTAGCTACTTCAATGCTGGCAAAAGGCGATGCCAGCGCAGCAACATAATGCTTAATCTGGCGCAGCAACTCGCCGCTCACCAGGCTGCGCTGGCAGTCCTGATGCTGACAGCCCTGCGGCTTTGCCACCACAATAAGCAGCAGCCGGCCGGGCGTAAGGCTGCTTTGCTCCAGCGCAGCATTAGGAAAACACTTTACCTTAGCCAGTTGCGGAAAAGCCTGCAGCACCAGGCGTTCAAAATCCCAGGCGGTGCTGGCACGTTGTTTGTGGCTTAAGCGCTCGGCAATACGCTGCACTCTGGCTACGCTGCTTTCCTTATGCGGGGTTTGTTGTAAAACGGGCAAATAACCACTAACCGTAATACCTGCCTGTTTACTTTGCAGCGCCCATTGCAAGGCACTCTGGCTTAGCAGAGCGGCATCGGTTAATGGCTCTGTTGCCAGTAATTGCACAGCATTGGTCATAATACGCTGTAAACGGCCATAGCGCCGGCTTTGCCCGGCGCAGCTCAACCGTAACCAGGCCTGCCCCGCAGGCATTAACTGATGCTGTTGCTGCAGTGCATGCGGTAACTGCAATACCACAGCACCGCTTGACGTCAGGCCACGGCTGCTGTCTGTCAGCAGTGCCTGATCGGTAAAATCCAGCCATTCATCATCATGCAGGTATTGCCAGCGCAGCGCGTTTTCCGGCACGGTATTGCTGCTGCCGCTGGCAGGTTCAATGTCAAACAACAAACTCAGCTGACCGCTGACGCTGGCCCCGGTTAACCCGATAAATACGTAAGCCTGATGCGCAAAATGCGGTAGCAACCTTACGGCGTCACGCCGGGCGCTGGGATAACTCTGGCGCTGGCCAAACGGATACAACTGCAGCAAGCGATCCCGGCTGCCAATGGCCGGATCACGGCTGGTATGGATATCGCAAAAAGCGCTGTAACTTACGCTCAGCAGTTGCAACAGCGGCGCATAGGGCGGCTGCGGCAGTGGCCGTGGCTTTTTGTGTTTAGCGTTATAAAGCAGGGTTTCACTCAGCGCAGTGCTATAACGGCTATGACCAAAACCGCTGACCGGCTGGCTCAGGCTAAGGCGGAAAAAGCCCTGGCTGGCGGTAGGGTGATACGCCAAATCAGCCTGCGCCGACGTTAACCTGAAACCACTGACAGCACTGAAAACCAGTTGCTGCTTAGAGCGCACCGGAGCATGGCTGTGTGCTGCTGCAAACAGGCAAAACTCAGCCTGGTGTTGCTTATCTTCAGTTACCGCTTGCCAACGGCCTTGATCCAACAACGCCAGCCGGGCCCTAAAACTGTAATTACTGATATCTTCACCATATGCCGCATAATGGCCAGCCAGCCCTTCGCTGCCAACCGGCAGTTCAGCCCAGTCAAGTTCAAGCTCAAGCTGCTGTAAATGTTTATGTTGCCAGTCACTGTGATTAAACAACAGGTAACTGCCAGGCAGTGGTACCGGGCCAAACGGCCAGAAAGGCTTAGTGGCATCCAGTGGCCCAAGCTGATTACTCAGGTTAAGGCTGCGGGCATTTTTTACGCTGACTTCCAGCCGGCACCGGGCAATATCAAACTGGCTGCAAAGCGAATAACCACACAGCTTAGCCATCGGGTTTAACGTCAGGCGCATACTGGCATCAGTGTCATCAAAAGCACATACGGCGGCAAAGCTGCTACTCAACTGACAACGTAACCGTAGCCCCAGCACAGCCGGGCCCAGCGGCTGAACAGAATATTCAGCCACACTGACAAAACCTGTAGCAGTAGACAGCGATAATAAAAACAGGTCGCTGCAATAACGGTAAAACACCGTCATTCTGTCGTCGCTAAGCAGTTGCTGCACACATTGATAACTTTGCACATCGCCACTTTTAAGCGCCAGCAATTCGGCCTTGGCTAAAATAGCCTGGCTGTCTTTTGCACTTAACCAGTTATCCGGCCCAAACAGATAGTAGCTAAACAGCATACCGAACAAACGGCTAAACTCTGGCTGCTGCTCTGTACGCTGCAGCAACAGCAACAATACCTGCTGATAAAACGCCAGCCAGCGCTCCGCTACCGGCATCACAGGTAAATCGGGCAGGCTGCTGGCCAGCGCAGTGGCGTCCTGCTGCAACTGTGCCGGCGATACTGCATAATCCAGCGTGGTTAAAATTGCAGCCAGTGCCTGCTGCAAACGTTGCGGCCAGCTGTAATCTGCCCGCTGCAACAACCCGGTTAACCGTGCAGCCAGTTGCTGCGGTGGCGTTAAACTTAGCTGCAACTCTATGCAGCGCTCGCCTTCACTTAACTGCAAAGTTGGCGACACTATGGCAAACCCCGGCATGCGGGGTATGCCGTCATTTGCAACAAACAGCGGCCTGCCGACGGATGCCTCAATACTGGCGCCACTGCTGTATATACGGCTGACAAAACCCAGCTCCTGCTCAGGTGAAATACGTTTACTGCTGAGTAAACTCAGGTTGTACAACTGATGCACCTGCACGCTCTGCAGATGCTGTGGCACTGTAGTATGAAACAAAAGAGGCTTGCCGTCGGCCATTTTACCGGCACTAAAACGGGTGTTGGCAGGTAACAATACCTGGCCTGTTACAGGTTGCACACTAAGCCAGATACTTTGTGCTACCGGTTTACGCCAGGGCATTTTCAGGCAGTCGTCATAATAAAATGCCAGATGGCGCTCAGTTAACTGGTTCAGCTGTTGCTGGTTGTTCTGATATAAACGCAAAAACGCCAGAAACAATGCCAGTGCCGGCTCATTTTGCCCAGAGCACAACAATTGGTTAAGTTGCCCGTCAGTTTCCTGCTGCAAATAGCGGCATAGCTGTATCACCCCGGCTGCACTGCGCTGCAGCGCTTCATCTACACTGCATGTTGCTGAACTTGCCGGGGCAAACTGCAACAATGTATCCAGGTCTGCCGCAGCAGGCAGGCTTGCCGTGGCTTGCTGTAACAACGGCAGATAAGGCGCCAGTTGGGTATGCCAGCTGCTGTGTAATTTGTCGGCCAGTATCACCGCAGATTCAGAGCCTGGCTGCAGCAATTGGTGGTACCACTGGTGATATTGCTGTAGCTGCGCCATAACAAAATTAAATTGTCTCAGCGGTGTTTGCTGTTGCAGTATTTCCCAGTCCTGCTGCAGCCGGTTTGCGTCCAGTGCGGCTATCTGCGCCAGAATAGCAGGTTCACTGCGGCTAAATAATTGCCGCCAGTTACCCTGCGTGCTGCCGTCCAGATCAACAAAGCGGATATTCTCTGCCAGCCCGGCAGCCAGGCTCAGCAACTGGTTAAAATTCAATGTATCGGGCTGAAAATAGCCACTTTGCAGCGACGCATAACGCTGCTCACTTTGTACAGTGCCGTCAGCATGAAACAACGCCGGCCAGTGTGCATATGAGCCAAGATGGGCTGTCACTGCGCCACCTCTGTACCTTCAAGTAGGTAAAACGGATACACCATATTGTGCCGGCTGTTGGTACCTCGGATCTGATAATTTAGCTGCAGCATTAACACACCATCAAAAATCTGCTGTAAATCCGGTGTGACCTGCAATAGCTGAATACGCGGTTCGAAAAACAACACAGCATGGCTGATCGCATCAATGATATTGGCCAGGGCATGCTCATCCAGAGTACTAAATACATAACGCTGCAAGGTACAGCCATATTCCGGCTGCATTACCCGCTCGCCGGGCCGGGTAGAGAACAAAATGCGTAAGCTTTGCTCTATATCCTGTTGATCTGTCACCATTTCGCAGTGGCAACTGCCACGACTAAAACCGGGCGGAAAAGCCCAGCCAATACCTAAAAACGCGTTATCCGGTTGCTCAGCGCTCATTTAGCCTCCTATCATCACGGTTGGGGCTCCCATCATCACAGCTCCGCCATGAGCACAGGTATCACCGAGCCGGGCTGCCGGTTTGCCGCCAATCAGCACTGTAGTTGAACCTTTAATAATGCTGTCGGGCGGGCCAACACATACACAGCTGTCACCCAATACCGCTGCAGGCAGTTTTTCAATCAGCACTGTGGGTATGCCCGGCCCAATCACCGGGCCTCCAACATGTGGGATCGGCGGCAGGCCAGGGGTTTGCATCGGGCACTGGTGCATATCGGTTAAACGTGCTGCTGGTGGCATACAAAACTCCTAGTTAATCATTACCAGAGCACCTTTTACCGTAGTCTGGCCGCTGGCAGACAATTCGGCACTGGCACTTCCCTTGGCAGTAAAACTTACATTGGCCTGCTGGCTGATATTCAGCGCTTCGGCCTTAAAATCGGCTTTGGCGGCCAGCTCAACATTACCCACTGCCTGCAGGCTGATTTTGCCTTTGGCGTTTAAGCTGATGTCTTTGGGGCTATCAAGCAAAATGCCGCTGTCAGACAGCTCAACCTTATTACCATGCTGGTCTTGCAGCAGAATGGTTTTACTGTCGTCATCCAGCACGGCTTTATTACCTGCGGGGGTAAAAATGCTGATCTTTTTCTTCTCTTCGTCGTACTCCAGTGTCAGCTTGGTGCGGCTGACAAAAGCTTTAATATTGTTTGCCGCTTCAGCGGCATAAGGCGGCTGTTTATTGCTGCTATATACGCTACCTAGGATCACCGGATAACAGGGATCATTATTCAGGTAGCCCAGGATCACTTCGTCTCCAACCTCTGGCAGACAAAACTGGCCAAAGCCGCTTGAAGCATAAAAACTCAGTAACCGGGCCCATATGCCTTCGGTTTCAGCTTCCAGCAACGGTACTTTGATCTGAATGCGGCACTCGCCCGCCGGATCACTGTCCAGTTGTTGTACAACACCAATTTGCAGCCCACTCACACCAGGCAACATACCGCCCGCTAAGGGAGCGCTGATATCGGTATTTTGTGCAAACCACTGTGCCGACATGCCAAAACTTACCTGAGATATCCAATCGCCATCTTCAATAATATGCCGCACCTGAGACACAAAAACGTCGCCGTTAAAGCGCTCGCCTACACCGTTCACCGTAATTAATACACCGGGTTTTAGCAGCGCAGAGCCCTGGCAGCGCAGCTCACCGCGAATGCGTGCCAGTGCGGATTTCAGCTGCTGCGCTTTCGCCCAGCTGGTTAAACTGGCATCAGTAAGCGGAGCATTACTTTGCAAACGAAATGCTTTTACTGCCGCTACGTCAGCCAGCGTACCGGCAGCTATATTGCCCTGGCCTGTAAGGGTTGCACTGGCAGCTTCGTCGCTTTGAACTTCCTGATTGGCGGGGTTCCAACTAACTGTTTTAACTGAGCTAAACTGCTGGCTGGCATCCAGACTGGCATTAAAACTAAGTAAATCATCGCCGTAAGTAATACTAAGCACCGCTGCGGCTGTAGTATCCGGCGGCGCTATATTCAGCTTGCCATCATCGGCACACAGCAGCATGCCGTTTACTTCGGCACGCAGCAGCATAAAATCCCAGTCAGTGCTGTAATACTGCACCAACTCGGCATGGCTTTCAGCGGTGGCGGTGGCATTGCAACTGACAGCATATTTACCAGCCAGTTGCTGCCAGATATCGCTGTCGGTCATGTCAGTATAATTGGCATTATTACGCGCCAGCGTAGCGGCAAAAACAGGATCACGGCACTCAACAATAAGTTTCGCCTGATTGTTACCACTGATAGCCAGGCTGTGTTTAACCACTACCCCGCTAAAGATTTGTTGTTCATCATCACCATAACCGGCACTTACCACCAGTTTGGCGCCTGGCACCAGAGAAGCCTGATTCGACAGCGGAAAATCTTTCGCCGGCATGTCACCATCACTGAATGTCAGCACAGCCAGCGGTACCCGGTTTAATGCCTTGGTAATATCAACACTGATAATACTGATGCTGTCGGCCAACGCGGTACCATCGCTGGTGATGCTAAGCCGTACCGGACCGTCGGCACCTTGTAACGGAGAATTGGCCATAACTTACCTCAATGGTGGGAAATACAGCTGGCGGCCGGGCGTAAGCACGCTAACGCTGTCTAACTGGTTAAATTCAGCGACTGCCAGGTAGTAGCTGCTGTCACGGTAGATGCGGTAACACAAATTAGGCAGAGTGTCACCGGCTTTTACCAGCACCTGATGCGTCAGATCCGGCGATTGTCTGTCAGCCTTTAGTGCCTCTTGTTTGTTTGACATATAGCTGCCGAAATTCAGCTTAATTTTTGCCCTCAGCGGGTCACCACCGGGTTTAAACAGGGTGTAATCCACTGTCATGCTATTTAAGCGGCCAACAAAACTAAAGTTTTGGCCCCATTGCAGCTTTACAATGCTGGGTTCATGTTTTTCACCAACGTAGTGATACACCACATTTTTCAGCTGCTTTACCTGTTTACTGACATCCGCTACCTGTTGCCCTGATACCGGCACCACGCCGGTGCCATCCAGCACCAGATCAAAGCTGAGTTTTTCCTGCTGGTACTGGCTTAATTTGCTTTCTACTGCCGACTTACCCACAGGTAAATTCTTGCTGTTATCGGTGTTGTAACTAATACCCAACTGATGATTCAGGCTGGCCGGATTAATCATCGCCTGAAACTGCCCTTCGCCTGTGGGCTGGCCATTGTTGTCGCAACAACTTATAGTTAACAGCGACTTACTGCCACTCATCAGCGCGGCCTCTGCTCATACTGCGCCTGCTGCAATAACCGCTGGCATTCCTGCAGGATGTCCTGCTTTAGTTGCTGTAAATCCTGTGCCGGGTAAGGCTGACGTGCCGGGTTGTCGCTTTGCTCTTCCAGCAGGGTAGATTTGACAATCAGTTTGGTGACTTCAATCGGCATAGTGTTAGCGCTCCCGGGTTAGGTACTGATAGCTAAATTCCAGCTTTTCTATGGCTACCTCGTTTTTGCTGGCGTTAAAGCCTTCTACCTGCCAGCTAACGGGGTAAGCGTTAACAAACGACCAGCTGCGGGCAGGCTGGCCGGTTTCATCCAACAATTCCACGGTGATTGTCATGGGAGTAATGGCTATATCTACCCCCTGCTCAAACACCTTAATGCACCATTGCACCAGCAAAGAGCTGTTTGGTGCTATACCACGCTTTAATACCAGATTGCTGTGCTTTACCGCTTTGGGCAGCTTATGCACAAAACGGTTTTCACCGCCTTCTACTACATCTTCAGTATCCAGTTGTGCACCTATACCCGACACTTCCTGAAACGCGGTGTCGGCGCTATCGCCGGATGAAGCAAACTTCACCCGGAAATAAAACGCCGGTAACGGATAATCTGACGCTGCCAGTTCACTCATACTGCGTATTACCTGTTACGGGTTATCAATGGTGATACCTTCATGTACAATTTCGATGGTTTCTATTGCCACCTCATTGCCGTCTGACTTCAGATCCGTGCCGGTAATTTTGGTTGGCCAGGCGTTGGTTAAGGTCCATACCATGGTGGTGCCGCCTGCTTCGTCCAGCAAACTGATGGTAATGGGCAGACGCTTGATGGTGTTCATCTTGATCTGGCTAAACCAGGCCCAGAATTTGTTATCCGATTTATACACGCCTTTTTTCATCGTGACGTTGCCGGACTTTTTCAGCCCCGGCATTTTGGTGGCAGAAAATACCGGGTTATCACCGGCGCGGTATTCAATAATTTGCGCCTCGACATCCAGGCCGGATACTTCCTGAAACGACATTACTTCAGAGTCCCATTTCACCTGAAAATAAAACTTCGGTAAGGGCCATACCGAAGTGGATTGGGTTGAACCGTCATCAGCCATTGTTAAGCTCCTTGTATTCGTTTAATAAACCAGTTAGTTAATTAAGATTTCTGCATTTGCTGCTGGAAAGTAATTTCAATAAACTCGGCCGGACGGATCAACGCCACCAGTACCGTTACCCGCAACACGCCTTCGAGAATATCTTCCGGAGTCATGGTTTCACCTAAGCCGACACTAACGCTGAATGCATCTTCCGGTGACGCACCGGCCAAACCACCACGTTTCCAGATACCGGTAAGAAAATTGCGGATCATGCTTTTAATGGTGACCCAGGTGCTGGCGGTATTGTTTTCAAACACATAGGCTTTGGTGCCAAGCCGGATAGATTCTTCCAGCATAATCATGGTCCGGCGTACACTAACGTAGCGCCAGTCCAGGCTGTTACCATCCAGTGTACGGGCGCCCCATACCAGAGTGCCTTCGCCAATAAAGGTACGAATAGCATTAACCGACTTACCCTGAGTGCTGACGTTTAAATCTTCCTGCTCATCGTGGGTAATATTTACCGCCGGTGACACCACAGCGCTTAAACTGACATTCGCCGGGGCTTTCCACACACCTTTGGTGTTATCCACCATGGTGTAAATACCGGCCATTGCAGCAGCGGGCGGCAGCAGGTTTAATACATCGCGCATTTGCCCCAGTAACTGGTTGTACAGCGGGCTGATTGCTTTTAGACTTTTGTGCAATAACATCTGGCTGGCTACCATTTCGGCTTGATCCAGCTTGCTCCAGTCTTTGCTGATATCGTTAATGGCATCCAGTTGCTGTTGCAGTTTTAACTGAGCGGCTTTATCCGCAGCGGTGGCTTTATCATCCAGCTTGGGCAACTCATCCGGCAGGTTGCGCTCTTGTTTTAATAATTGTTGTAGCAACTCGGCAGGTGTCAGGTTCAGATAACTCAGATCACGTTCCTGCACTATGGTGGTGTTTAGCCAGGGGTAATAGGCTGTCGCAAAATCCAGATAGTTAATACCCAGCTTGCCACGGAAATTATCAATGCAATCGCCATCAGGATGCTGACGCGGCTTATAACCCTGCCATACGTCCAGAATAGCAATACGGTTACGCATTTTTCCGCCACAGTGCGCCAAGGCCGCTTGCTGTACCGCAATACAATCATCTTCGGCCAGCAGCACAGCTTCGGGTATTACCAGCATGGTCGGTTCCTGCTCTTTGATCAGCTGATCAATACCGGCCATTAATTTCGCCCCTTCAATATCGTCTGCGTAGTTACCTACCGACACAATGTAGCAAGGGCCACCACCGTTTTGATAAAACAGCATCATGGCGTAATACAACAGGTTTTTTCCGCTGTCGTGGTTCAGTTCATAATGTTTGCCTGCCACTATAAAACTGTTATCGCCTGCAGCGGCAGCCTCTGCCAAAGCAAACATTGGCAACGGCGCAAACCCAAAGTAATTGTGAAACTCTGACATTGAACTGATACGCATTGGCTGGTTAGTCAGTGACTTATTGCCATTCAGTGCTTTTTCGGTATAGCCGATAAAAGCCGGCACAGCCGTTGCCACTTCCACCACTGAATTGGGAAAGGCATTTTTCTCTACGATATAAACGCCCGGCGTTTTCATCTGCCCCATGATGTGTTCCTTTCTGGTTAATAGTTAAGGTAAATTTCCGACACGTGACTTGCTACTCCGTTGACTACTGCTTTATCGATTTGCCCGGCTACCGCAACCGGTAACCGTTTAATCAGAATTTTCTCACTGCCATGTACAGTGGTTATCAGCTGAAACCGGTACGGGCTGAATTGCTGCAGCTTTAAAGGTTGGGCAGAATCAAATACCTGGGCCACACGGCCATTGGCCAGGCAGGTATCGTCTTGCTGAATAAATTGGGTTTGCTGCGCCATATCCTGAATGCGCAGCGGTTGAGTAAAGGCTGTACCACACAGGTAATAGCGCCAGACACTCTGCCTGCTGCCAAACCGCAGCAGATAAGATATTGTGTTATCTGCAGTAAGTTGCGCTATGTGTAAAGCGGTTATATCAAGGGCCAGCAGCATTACAGGTAAAGTTTTGCCTTTTGTCGACAGTATGCCGGCCAGGCGCGTATCATCAGCACTTATTATTTCTGTGCTGCCAACCTCCGGCCCGGAATGTAAGCGTAAAGTGGCATCATCCTGTATCGCCCCTCGGTTATCGCAGTACAATAATTGTTGTGGCTGTAGCTGTGGCAGGCTGTAACTACTAAAGAGCGGGTCGTCGCTGTATAAAAGAAAATATAATGTCAGAACTGGCTCACAACAGGCAGCGGCTATGTCACGCCGACTTGTGTCCAGCAATAATACGGCGCCCTGTTTTGTAGGCTTAAGCAACAACTGGGCATTTTGTAACTGGCGCTGTGTTGGTACTGCAGCGGTAAGACGTAACGATTGTGCCAAACCATCACTAAAATATTGATGTTGAATTACAATATTACATAGTGGCAGATAACTCATGGCTGAGTTCCGAGATCAGTATCCGGTTTACGCAATAAACTGCTCTGGCTATAAATATCAGCACCGTCAAAGCTGATCATCCGTACCTTATACAGCACTGATGGCAGATATTTACCACTTAACATGCCCCACAGATTACTGGTGTCCTGAATACTGAGGTTTTCCATATCCAGCGCCAGCCGCTCGATCGTGGGATCAAGATCAGGCAGGTTTTGATGAGTAAACAGTGGGTTACGCTGAAAAAAACTGATGCTGGCTGATAATAACGTCAGAGCGTCACTGTAGTTAGAACCGTTGAAGTTGGCAGCCAGCATTAAATGTAAATTAAGGTGTAATGGCGGAGCGCTGTTGGCACTGCGGGCAAAACCAGCATCAGGCAACACTGTTTTACTGCGCGAAGCTGCTTCTTTTTCGATACCAACTAAAAACAGCACCAATTTGTTATTAACCTGAGTCAATACGGTACCGTCGGCCTCATTTAAGTTAGACACCAGCACCACATCTTCTTCCAGTTTAAAGTTATGCCGCAAAAAACGGTTTAATTGCACCGCCAATTGTGACAACGTCTTTGCTATCATGTTGTGTTTCCAGCCAAACGAACACCACACAGCCTTCATGGCTGTGAACGATACTTCAGATTAACAGTGAATACCTGCAGCGCTTTTAACTGCGCTTTTAGTCTCCGACAACAGTAAAAACAAATAACAAAAACGAGCAGAAGGTTATTTATACAAGGAGCGTTCACATAATGCGATTAAAGATAGTAATTGTTTAGTGCTTTGCAAACATATAATAAATTTATCAAGTAAATCGGCATTTTCATTAGAAATATATTTAATACCTGCCTACCGGGAGATAAAAGACGCAAGCCCTGGCGGGTAGCCATGAGACAGCAGAAGGAATGACAAAGATGGTATGCGTTACTATCATATATAGGCACTTAACACAGGCCAAAGTGCTGCTGGTCTGAACAAGGCTTGAACAGTCAGTTGTATTAGTCTGTTGCAGGTAATAAAGAAGCCGGTTTGGGTAGTTGGATCTGATAACCGGGCAGCGGATAACGCTTTACAATAGCGGCCACAGTGCCGTTTGCATAAAGCTTTTGCCAGGCCAGATCTAACTGTTTTAGCTGGGTGCTACTAACAGTGCGCAGGTTAAAACCAAAATAAACCATACTCTGGTGCACCTGAAACAGTGGCACATAATCTGCCGTGGGCAAACCAGATTGGGTTTTCCAATAATGATAAGCCGCAATATCCTCCAACACGCCGTGCACCCGGCCATTTAGTAATAATGCCTGCTTATCTTCATTGCTACGAATAAACACAAAGCGGGTACGGCTTTTCGCATCATTTAAAATGCTGTCCAGCTTGTCGCCGTAATAAGCACCATTTAGCAGTGCTATAATGCCGTTAGTACCGCTGTTTTGTAGTTGGTCGACTGCAGTAAGGCCTGAAAAAGCACGCGGCAAACCTACCAGATAGATGCTTTCCTGCTGATACGGGCCAATAAAGGCAAACTGTTTGCTACGTTCAGCGTTATAACTAAGGTGGCTTAGTACATCCAGCTCGCCTTGTTCGATAAGTTTTAATGACCGTAGCCAGGGGCTGTGAATAAACTCAAGCTCGCAGCCAATCTCTTGCACCAGCCGTTGCAGCAGCTCAACATTAATACCACGCCAGCTGTCGCCGTGTTGCATAATATAAGGTGCGAAACTGGTTTCAATGCCCATACGTAAAGTACAGCTGTATACCGGCTGGCTAAGAATACAGCTAACAATAAACGTCAGAAAACCTTTCATTATGCCCCCCTGCAATACCATGCACTGACATCAACTATAAGCCCGGCTAAGCCAATTTGCCTGCAGCTGTGTAAAATATAGCCATCGTCCGGCACTACCGACAGGTAGGGTTCTTCCTGAAAGCACAAAAAAGCCAGCTTACGCCGGCTTTATTAACAACAGATGGGCAGCCTTTATAAATCGGCTTCAAACGCCTCTGGAATGCTTTCTTCAATCGGCTTTTCGCCCGGCTTTAACAACAGGCGGGCACGCAGTTCTTTTTCAATTTCATCAGCAACTGGTTGGTTATCTGCCAAAAACTTCATTGCATTAGCTTTACCCTGGCCAATTTTATTGCCTTGATACGCATACCAGGCACCGGCTTTATCTACCAGACCCTGAGCTACACCTAAGTCGATTAACTCGCCCAGTTTATTAATACCAGCACCGTACTGAATAATAAATTCAGCCTGTTTAAACGGCGGTGCGACCTTATTTTTTACCACTTTGACGCGGGTTTCGTTACCGGTGATTTCATCACCTTCTTTTACCGAGCCAATACGACGGATATCTAAACGCACTGAAGCATAAAATTTTAGTGCATTACCACCGGTAGTTGTTTCCGGATTACCAAACATTACACCAATTTTCATGCGTATTTGGTTAATAAAAATACATAAGGTATTTGAGCGCTTAATATTAGCCGTTAGTTTACGCAGTGCCTGTGACATCAGACGGGCTTGTAAACCCATATGGCTGTCGCCCATATCGCCTTCAATTTCAGCTTTTGGCGTTAAGGCCGCTACCGAGTCGACAATCACCACATCAACAGCAGCAGAGCGCACTAACATGTCACAAATTTCCAGTGCCTGCTCACCGGTATCCGGCTGAGACACCAGCAGTTGATCAACGTTAACGCCCAGTTTTTTTGCATACACCGGATCCAGCGCGTGTTCTGCATCAATAAAAGCACAGGTTTTGCCAGCCTTTTGCGCCTCTGCAATCACCTGTAAAGTTAACGTTGTTTTACCGGATGACTCCGGGCCATAAATTTCAACAATACGGCCATAAGGTAAACCGCCAATACCAAGTGCAATATCCAGCCCCAGAGAACCGGTTGATACGGCAGCAATATCCAGCGCGGTGCTGTCACCCAAACGCATAATAGAACCTTTGCCGAACTGACGTTCAATTTGACCTAAGGCAGCAGCAAGCGCTTTTTGTTTGTTGTCGTCCATTTTTATATCCATGGTTGAGCCGGGTTTACCGGACAATTAACACTGTATGCTCGTACAGTAGTCTAGTTTGCTAAAGCTGTCAACAGTTCAATGCTTTGTTTGAGGGCATAATCGATAGCTTGCTGGCGTACCTGCTGACGGTCACCGGCAAATACCAGATGGCTGCTGGCCACATTACCATTAAGGTAAAAACCAAAACACACTGTGCCTACCGGCTTATATACCGAACCGCCATCCGGCCCGGCAATGCCAGACACAGCGATGGCCATATCGGCCCCAGCTGCTTTAGCCGCACCTTCAGCCATTTCACGCACGGTTTCTTCACTTACCGCACCAAATTGCAGCAAGGTAGCGCTACGCACAGCCAGTAGTTGTTGCTTGGCTTTATTGCTGTAGGTGATAAAACCACGGTCAACATAGGCCGAACTACCTGGCACTGCAGTTAACCAATAGCCAATACCACCGCCGGTACAGGATTCCGCAGTGGTAACCGACCATTTTTTTTGTATCAGTAACTGCCCAAGCTTTGCTGCCAGCGTCATACTGTCTGCGGTTGCCATAATTCACCCACGCCATAAAAAGTACCTGCTAT
The DNA here is from genome assembly GCF_024809855.1 of Rheinheimera pacifica. Lineage (GTDB taxonomy): Bacteria > Pseudomonadota > Gammaproteobacteria > Enterobacterales > Alteromonadaceae > Alishewanella > Alishewanella pacifica_A. The sequence goes on along the minus strand of NZ_JANUEM010000008.1, from coordinate 116,809 downwards.
TATGCCGCCAGAACCGAAAACGGAGCAAGTGCCACCTGGCTATACTGTGGGTAGCCCGCGCCCTTATCTGTGGCCAGCAAAATGTAACGGATTACATTTTAGATTGTCAGGCTACGCAGTATAAAAGCGGCCTGATTAATGGTGTTTTTTTGCATACAAAGCAGCATTTATCGAGTTTTTACACTAAAAAAGCACTGTGATTTTATCGAATTCTGCTTTTATTTTGTGGTAGTTTGCACTATAACAGCAAACGCAATGATATCGGTTACATTGAAACAACACTTATAACAAGAACCACTGGCAACAAGAGGAGAACGACCTTGAAGATCAGACATCAACTTTACGCCCTACTGCTGACGCTTGGCAGCTTTAGCGCACTCGCGGCGGATAATCAGTTAACCGCGCAAGAGCAACAGGATGGCTGGCAACTGCTGTTTGACGGCAAAGATCTGTCGCAGTGGCGCAACTTTAAACAGGAAGGGTTAAGCGATAAGTGGGTAGTCGAAAATGGCACTATTAAGCTAACCGGTAAAGGCGGTGGCGATATTCTGACTAAAGCCCAGTATCAGGATTTTGACCTTAAGCTGGATTGGAAAATCGCCGAAGGCGGTAATAGCGGCATTTTTATTCTGGCAGATGAAGCCGGCAGCCAGATTTACTCACATGCGCCGGAAATTCAGATCCTTGATAACGAGCGCCACCCCGATAACAAGCTGGCAAACCATTTATCCGGTTCTTTGTACGACATGATAGCCTCTCCGGTAGCCTCACATAAAGTTGCCGGTGAGTGGAACCAGGTACGTATCCGGCTGGAAAATAACCAGCTAACCATCTGGCAAAACGACGTAAAGGCAGTATCGGTAGAGCTTCACAGCAAAGAGTGGCAGCAATTGGTAACCGCCAGCAAGTTTGCCAACTGGTCTGGTTTTGCTGCTAACAGCCGCGGCCATATTGGTTTACAGGATCACGGTGATGTGGTGTGGTTTAAAAATCTGAAAATTAAAGAGCTAAACTGATGAACGATTTTGCCTATGACGTATTGGTTGTCGGCTCAGGTGCCGGCGGTGCCATGGCTGCTTATGAGTTAACCCGGCAAGGCCACAAAGTGCTGTTGCTGGAAGCGGGCCGCAATTACGACCCGAAAACAGAAACTCCGATGTTTAGGCCCAACTCAGCCGCACCGCTGATGGGCACATCCACACCAGATAAAGACTTCGGTTTTTACGACTCCACCGTAGACGGTGGCTGGCAGGTGCCAAACGAGCCCTATACCACAGCCGAAGGCTCAGACTTTTTATGGTGGCGCGCCCGGATGCTGGGAGGCCGCACTAACCACTGGGGCCGCTACTCGCTGCGTTTTAGCGAGCATGATTTTAAAGGCAAAAGCCGGGATGGCCTCGGTGCCGACTGGCCTTTCACCTATGACGACATCGCCCCCTGGTACGACAAAACCGAAGCTTTAGTTGGCGTTTGCGGCACCAATACCGGCCTGGATGATATGCCACCATCATCAGAAGGGGTGTTACAACCGCCTCCCCCGCCACGGGTACCGGAATTACTGATAGCCGCTGCAGCAAAAAAACACGGTATTGCCGCTGTGCCTATGCACCGTGCCGTACTGACAAAACCGCTGGATAACCGCGCAGCCTGCTTTTATGCTACGCCCTGCGGTTATGGCTGCTCGATCGGCGCCGCTTTTCAAACCACAACGTCACTGCTGCCGATGGCACAGGCAACCGGTAATCTGCAGATTATTACCGATGCGATGGTAAAAACAGTTACCGTTGATGCACAGGGTAAAGTTACCGGTATCAGTTATATTGACAAAAAAACCGCCACTGAGCAGCAACTCAGTGCAAAAGTGGTGGTCCTGGCAGCCAGTGCCTGTGAATCAGCCCGCATTTTACTCAATTCAAAAAGTGCCAGTCACCCTAACGGCCTGGCCAATTCCAGCGGCCAGGTCGGCCGTAACCTGATGGACTCTACCGGCGCTGGCCTGTCTGCACTGGTACCGGCACTAATGGATCGGCCTCGTTATAACGAAGACGGTCATACCGCCAATCATTTGTTTATTCCCTGGTGGGGCCACAAAGCACAGGCGAATAAAGAACTGGATTTCCCGCGTGGTTATCACTTTGAACTTGGCGGCCGCTTTGGTGAACCGGGCGCTTATGTCAGCGGTAACCTGCAAGGCTATGGCACTTCGCTAAAACAGCAGGTACGTGCGCATTACGGCTCTTACGTTTCATTTGCACTGCGCGGTGAAATGTTGCCAAACGAACATTGCTATATGGATATCGACCCACAGGTAACCGACAAATGGGGCATTCCGGTGGCACGTTTTCACTGGCAATGGTCTAAGCACGAACTTAAACAAGTTGAGCACGGCCTGAAAACGGCCAAAGCTATTCTGGAAACGATGGGCGCAACAGTTGGTGAATTACCCGCAGCCGAAGATGCCATCAGAAAAGGGGGTGAAATTATTCACGAAGTAGGCACCACCCGGATGGGCAGCTCAAGCAAAGACTCGGTAACTAACCAATGGGGGCAAAGCTGGGATTGCCCGAACCTGTTTGTCATGGACGGTGGCGTTTTTGCTTCTAACCCACATAAAAACTGCACCCTGACCATTATGACACTGGCAATGCGTAACAGCGCCTGGCTGGCTGAGCAGTTAACAGCGGGGAAACTATAATGCAAAAACCAACCCTGATATCAAACCAAAGCACTGCCGAACATGGCGACAACCTCTCTTCGGTTTATACTAACCATTTAAGCCGTCGTGATTCACTAAAACTGCTGGCCGCACTGGCTGCCAGTGCCATGCTACCCGCCCTTGCAGGGTGTGAGCCAACCCCCGTGGCAAAAACAGCCAGCGGTACCACAAGCACAGAACACTGGCCAGAGCTAAAGCTGCAACCTATAACTGCCAAGGGTTACGGTAAAGATCCAAACCTGATCATGCCACCTGAAGCCCCCTGGCCATTGACACTAACACCTGCTCAACTATCACTGGTGGCGTTATTGTCAGATATTATCGTGCCGCAGGAAGGGCAATCACCATCAGCTTCGGCAGTGCAGGTACCCTCCGTAATTGATGAATGGGTTAGCGCACCTTATCCCAGCCAGCAGCGGGACAGGCTGACTATTCTGTCTGCACTGGCCTGGCTGGACGATGAGGCCACTCTGCGTTTCTCCAAGCCATTCACGACACTTGGCACAACACAGCAGTTGGCGATTATCGACGATATTGCCTACGACAACGAACAAACCCCAAAACAGTTCCAGCGTATTGCCAAAGCCTTTGGCCGACTGCGCAATCTGGTACTAGCAGCTTATTTCTGTACGCCGGAAGGCATTAAAGATATCGGCTATCTGGGTAATGTTCCCATCGCTGGTGCCTACCCCGGCCCCACGCCAGAGGCATACAGCCATTTAAATAAAACACTGGCAGAATTGGGGCTTAGTGACTTTGCTTATCCGGTGAGTTAAGCCTTAGTCAACGTCCATTTAACTTAGCTCTCTGATCGCACAGACAGGGAGCTTTTTTACTTTCATGATGTCAGAAACTGGAATATACTTTCTCTCATTTTGAGAGGTACCCATGAACACATTGCCCGAGACTATTCTTAAAGAAGCCTTATCCCTTCCCGAGGGTGGTGTGCTATCGCCTAAAGAATTTTTGCATTTGGGAAGCCGGTCCGCCGTAGATCAGGCATTCTCTCGCCTTGCCAGGATGGGCAAACTACTGCGCGTGGCGCGCGGTACATACTCTGTTCCGGTGTCCAGCCGGTTCGGCCAGCGTGCGCCTGCTGTTGAAAAGCTCGTAAAAGCGCTGGCTGAACAAAGTGGTGAAATCTTTGTTCCACACGGCGCCAATGCTGCCAATGCTCTTGGGCTAACACAGCAGGTGCCTATTCGTGAGGTTTATCTGACCTCAGGAAAAACCCGAAAATTGCAGCTTGGCCGTTCGGAAGTGCTGGTCAAGCATGCTCCCCGCTGGATGCTGGCTCTCGGTGCACGACAAGCCGGAGCGGCTATACGTGCACTGGCGTGGATTGGACAGACACATGCCGAAACATCGTTGGCCTCACTTCATCGTACCCTGCCACACTCTGAGTGGCAGGCACTTATTCAGGCTCGCGCAACATTACCCGGCTGGATGGCTCAAGCCATAGGTAAAGAAGCCGCCCGTGCCTGAATACTTCTTCGATCTAAGCAAGCAAGATCAACACGATGCACTGGAGCAAGGGCGTGCTGAAACCGGCCGCCCCTCTCACCTGCTCGAAAAGGATCTGTGGGTAGTGTGGGCTCTTCGTGCCCTGTTCGAGTCACCCTTATCAGGTGACCTCACCTTCAAAGGCGGTACGTCATTATCAAAGGTCTATAAAGTCATTGACCGTTTCTCCGAAGATATCGACCTGACCTACGACATCCGCAAACTTATCCCGGATTTAATCGGTGAAAGTGGGGAATTGCCTGCCAGCCGCAGTCAGGCTGATAAATGGACACAAGCTGTGCGGCACCGGCTACCGGGCTGGATCAAGGAAAATATACAACCTGTGATTCGGGCAGCCCTGGTCCGTGATGGTCTGGACGCCAGACTCGAACTCGGAGGGCCAGGGAAGGATAAGTTATTCCTGCACTATCCTGCTTTGACACAAGGCACTGGATATATAGCGCCGACTATTACACTGGAATTCGGCGGCCGCGCTACTGGTGAACCACACAAGATATTCCAGGTCTCCTGTGACATTGCCGACTATCTGCCCGAAGTATCCTTTCCCACCGCATCACCACAGGTCATGAGCATCGCACGCACCTTTTGGGAGAAAGCCACGGCTATACACGTATTTTGCGCACAAGGCCGTATTCGCAGTGAACGTTACGCACGGCACTGGCACGACCTGGCCGCAATCGTACGAAGCCCTCATTTCACGGCGATAATTGCTGATCGTCAGGTGGCAACGGATGTCGCCCGCCATAAGTCACACTTTTTTATCGAAAAAAACGCAGATGGCCAAGTGATCGACTATGCAGCAGCAACCACCGGACATTTGAAAATTGTCCCTGAGGGCAAAGCTAAAGCTGCACTTGAAAAGGACTATGCGGCCATGCTGGCCGATGAAGTGATGGTTGGCGATGTCCTCCCCTTCGACACACTGCTAGAAATATGCGTCAGCCTTGAATCCAAGCTCAACAATCATACCATTACCCTCAATTGCGACGATATAAACTCGCCGAGGTAACACATGCTGTAAAAGCAGCATAGCTTGCCAATGATAGAGATCAAACCAACGTCCGGCCTATCTTGGGTTGTTACCATACAGCATTCTACAAGCAAAAATATAAGGTATTTATTTTTAAACTGAGATAACCGCTTTGAATTATTTCTAAATCAATTGCAGAATATCCCTAAATCAGAAGCAATGCAGGGATGTTCGAATGATCAAATTCACAGATAAAGATATCCTTGCGCTGGATGAGCGTTTTGCACGGGAAGACATTCCATTCCACGCCAGACCACTCCATGCCGCCACGGAAATTCTTGGCGAACAGTTTTCTATAGGCTTTATCGACAATCCCCAAGTAGGTGAAATCCAACGTGCGTATGCGCGCTTGATACCTGAAGTTGAGTTCACCTGGCCAGGCATGGGAACTGGCCTAGCATCATCAGTTGATCGTGTCAGGAAAGCCATTATCGGCGTCACTTACGGAACTGTAAATATAACAGTCGATAAAGGATTAGGCTTTTCAAGCTATCAGGAATGGGCGGCATGGTGCCGTGGCGATCCAAAGATTGCCGGAAGATCTGCATTTGCTTTTGCAGATATGCATGATCTTGTCTCTGGTATTGATCACAATACTCAGCATAAAAATGTTTCAGCCTTGTGGGGACTTGCGGCGGAACAACTGAAAATGGTTGCTGAAAGTCTTTCTCAATCAGGCTCGATAAGCAGTCCAGTTCTACAACCCATTTGCCTGACTGCCGAATTGGCTATGAAAGGCACCCTTTTACATCTTGGTATACCCGAGAAAGATTTAAAAAATCCAAAACTATTTGGGCATGATTTAGGCAAACTCGGGCAGAGAATGGTTAAAGAGAAAAACCATAGGGATGACACACTATTGTTACGTGCACTGAGCAAGTTTCCCGATTATGTCGGCGGTCGTTACAAAGAAACAATGCTAACTCGGCTAGAAGTTATAACTTTGGCCCTTGATGCCCAGTTTGTGGCAGCGTCTTCGGTAAGACGCATATCTGGTGTTGACATGGCGTTACAGATGGAAAGTAGCACTCTTGGTCCCCGGGACAACTTTTTTCCCTGACAACTGAGCAGGGCTCCCCCAACTACGGTAATTGCAACTTTTCTAAATATTTATCATCTGCCCCATACGATCACAGGCGCACACGCACTAAAAAACTTCTGTTATAATCTCCGGCTTTATCATCGCCAACCGCCGCGGATAAGAACATCTGTATGACTACTATCAAAGACCTGTCTTCTCATACGCCCATGATGCAACAGTATCTGGGGTTAAAAAGCGAACACCCTGACATTCTGCTGTTTTACCGCATGGGTGACTTTTACGAACTGTTTTACGACGATGCCAAACGCGCCGCAGCACTGCTGGATATTTCACTGACCAAGCGCGGCCAGAGCGCCGGTACACCGATCCCGATGGCGGGCGTGCCTTATCATGCAGTAGAAAATTATTTAGCCCGCTTAGTACAGCTGGGCGAATCGGTGGCAATTTGTGAGCAAATTGGTGACCCGGCCACCAGCAAAGGCCCGGTTGAGCGCAAAGTGGTGCGTATTGTTACCCCCGGTACTGTTACCGATGAAGCCCTGTTAAATGAGCGGCAGGATAATTTACTGTGTGCTATCAGCCAGTTACGCGGCCAGTATGGTTTAGCACAGTTAGATTTAAGCAGCGGCCGCTTTTTGCTGAATCAGGTAGACAATGTTGATGATTTAGCCGCGCTGCTGCAGCGGTTAAACCCGGCAGAACTGTTGTATCCGGAAGATTTCGCCGACAGTTATCTGATAGAAAAACGTAAAGGCGCACGCCATCGCCCGGTGTGGGAATTTGAACTGGCCACCGCTAAGCGTCTATTGTGCCAGCAGTTTGCTACTAAAGATTTACTCAGTTTTGGTGTAGATGAAGCACCGGTAGCGCTGATGGCCGCCGGTTGTGTAATGCAGTATGTAAAAGACACCCAGCGCGCCGCGCTGCCGCATATCCGTGCCGTAGCGCTGGAGCGCTCACAGGATAATATCGTGCTGGACGCCGCTACCCGGCGTAATCTGGAACTAACACAAAACTTAGCAGGCAACTACGAACATACGCTGGCCGCCGTGCTCGACCGCAGCCAAACTGCGATGGGATCACGCCAGCTAAAACGCTGGATCCATGCACCATTACGTGATCAGGCACGGGTTAATGCCCGGTTGGACGCCGTAACAGAGCTCAATACTGAATATGAGCAGTTACAACCACTATTAAAGCAAATTGGTGATATTGAGCGGGTTATTGCCCGTTTAGCGCTACGCAGCGCACGCCCGCGTGACTTTGCCCGTCTGCGTCAGGCGCTGCAGCAATTGCCGGTACTGGCACCGCAGCTGTCACCGCTTAGCAGTGCTTTACTGCAACAAATCAGCCTGGCTGCCCAGCCGTTGCCACAGCTATGTACGTTGTTAGAACAGGCCATTGTGGAAACGCCGCCGGTGCTGATCCGCGATGGTGGCGTTATTGCGCCAGGCTATCATGCTGAACTGGACCAATGGCGCGCTTTAGCTACCGGTGCTACCGATTATTTAGAGCAACTGGAACAGCGTGAGCGCGAGCGCACCGGTATTGCGTCGCTGAAAGTAGGCTTTAACCGTATTCATGGTTACTACATTGAAACCGGCCGCAGTGCCGACACTAAAGTACCACCGGAATATGTACGCCGCCAAACGTTGAAAAACAACGAGCGTTATATTATTCCTGAGCTAAAAGAGTACGAAGACAAAGTACTTGGCAGCCAGAGTAAAGCCCTGGCACTGGAAAAACAGCTGTATGAGCAACTATTTGAGCTGACTGCGCCGTTTTTAGCGCAATTACAACAACTGGCGCAGGCACTGGCCGAGCTGGATGTGTTATGTACCTTTAGTGAGCGGGCCGACAGCCTGAACTACTGTCGGCCGCAGCTTAGCAGCCAAACCGGCATAGTGTTGCAGCAGGCACGGCATCCGGTGGTAGAGCAGGTATTAACCGAACCCTTTATTGCCAACCCACTGCATTTACACCAGCAACGCCGTATGCTGATGATTACCGGGCCAAATATGGGCGGTAAATCTACCTATATGCGCCAAACTGCACTGATTGTGCTAATGGCCTATATCGGCTGTTTTGTACCGGCCGACAGCGCCCAGATTGGCCCTATAGATCGTATTTTCACCCGTATTGGCGCTTCAGATGATCTGGCCTCCGGCCGCTCTACTTTTATGGTAGAGATGACTGAAACCGCGACAATTTTGCACCACGCCACCGAACACAGCCTGGTATTGATGGACGAAATTGGCCGTGGCACCAGTACCTACGATGGCTTAAGTTTAGCCTGGGCCTGTGCAGATTATCTGGCAACCAAAATTAAAGCCTTAACCTTGTTTGCCACCCACTACTTTGAACTGACTGAACTGGCAGAGCAATTGCCGGGGCTGGCCAATGTGCATCTGGACGCGGTAGAGCATGGCGACAGCATAGTATTTATGCACCACGTGCAGGATGGCGCCGCCAGCAAAAGCTTTGGCTTGCAGGTAGCCCAACTGGCAGGTGTGCCCAAAGCCGTTATTAAGCAGGCGCGGCATAAACTTTCTGAGCTGGAGCAGCACGGCAGCACGGCATCGGTAAAAGCAGCAGTAAGAACAGCGCCAACAGCGATACCACCGCAACTTAGCCTGCTGGAAACAGAACATCCGGTAGTAGAACAACTGCGCGATATTAACCCGGATGATTTAACCGCCCGCCAGGCACTGGATTTGTTGTATCAATTAAAACAGCAGTTGTAGCTTGACAAAAAATGTATACATTTTAAATTAGGTATACTTTTTTAAGTTTGAGTTAGCTTATGCAAATTAATGATATTAGCCTGTCGGCCATAGTAGCGGGCTTTGTTGCCGTACTGGTTGGCTTTGCCAGTTCAGTGGCCATTGTATTGCAAGCTGCGGCGGCGGCAGGCGCTACCCAGGAGATCATGGCATCCTGGTTGCTGGCATTGGGTATCGGTATGGCGGCTACCTGTATTGGTTTGTCCTGGTATTACAAAGCCCCTGTTATTACTGCCTGGTCTACCCCCGGTGCCGCGCTTTTAGCTACCAGCCTGCAAGGCTTAACCATTAATGAGGCTGTTGGAGTATTTATCTTTACTGCTGTCCTGGGGTTAATAATTGGCTTAAGCGGTTGGTTTGATAAATTAACCCGGCTTATTCCGCTGCCACTGGCAAGCGCCATGTTGGCGGGTATTTTGCTGCAATTTGGCTTAAGCATTTTTACTTCACTGCAAAGCCAGTTATTGCTGGTTGGCCTGATGTGTATCAGCTATTTGCTGGCCAAACGCTTTATGCCGCGCTATGCCATTTTGTGGGTACTGTTAACAGGGCTGCTGTGTGTAGTGACACAGGGCCAGTTTAATGACAGTGCCATTACGCTAAGTTTAACCACACCGGTATGGGTAACACCGGATTGGTCACTCAGCGCCCTACTCGGTGTTGGCCTGCCACTGCTGCTGGTTACCATGGCATCACAGAATATCCCCGGTGTGGCGGTGATCCGTACCAGCGGTTATCAAACGCCGGTGTCTCCGCTTATCAGCAGCACTGCCCTATCAACCTTACTGCTGGCCCCCTGGGGCGCTTTCTCTATTAATCTGGCGGCTATTACTGCGGCTATTTGCACCGGCACTGAAGCACACCCCGACAAGGACAAACGTTATATTGCCGGTATAGCTGCCGGTGTATTTTACCTGCTGGCAGGGCTGGCTGGCGCCACTGTAGTGGCGCTATTTGCGGCTTTTCCTAAAGAAATGATTGCGGCGCTAGCTGGCCTGGCATTACTGGGCACCATAGGTGCTAATCTTGCCGTAGCTACTGCAGAGGGTGAGCACCGCGAAGCGGCTGTTGTTACCCTGCTGGTTACAGCCAGCGGTGTGAGTTTTTTTGGTGTTGCCGCTGCATTCTGGGGCATTATTGCCGGTGGTTTAACCCTGCTGATCGTTAATGGCCTGCGCCGGAGCCTCTGATGCTGAAAAAACACCAGCTATATAACCAGCTAAAACAAGATATTCAACTGCAACGCTGGGCAGCAGGTTCCGTTCTTACCCAGCAGCAACTGGCTGAGTATTATGGTGTAAGCCGCATAGTGGTGCGTGATGTACAACAGGCATTATTAAGCGAAGGCTGGCTGGAGCCACATGGCAAAGCCGGTATGCAGGTACCAGGTTTTAGTGCTACCGAAGCACAAGAGCTGTGTTTGTTACGTTTACAGTTAGAACCGCAGGCACTACAACTGGCCGCTGCCAATATGAGTTTCAGCCAACTGGGCCAGGCCGAAGACTTACTGGCCTATATTGCAGCGAATAAAAGCCTGGCACCTTATCAGCGTGGAGAGCTCAACTGGCAGTTCCACCGCCTGCTATATCAAAGCTGTGCCAAACCACATTTACTGCGCTTACTGGACCAATTGCATCAACAGGTATCACGCTATCTGGGGTATCAAGAGCAAGCCCTGACCTACGCCGACACCAGTGCCGCCGAACACGCCGAATTACTGGCTTTATTACGCCGGGGTGACACCGGGCAGGCCGGTAAATTGCTTGTACAGCATATTACCGAGGCCGGTAACCTGCTGGTGCAGTTTCTGCAAAAACAACAAGGCGCCTGATAGCGCCTTGTTTGGTTTTAAGCAGAGTTAATCCTGAAACAGGGTTTCTATATTCAACCCCTGATGCGTCACAATTTCACGTAAACGCCGCAGCGCTTCAACCTGAATTTGCCGCACCCGCTCCCGGGTTAAACCAATTTCATGGCCAACATCTTCCAGTGTAGAAGGCTCATAGCCAAGCAAACCAAAACGCCGCGCCAGCACTTCACGCTGCTTTGGGTTCAGCTCATTCAGCCACACCACCAAGTGCTGACGAATATCTTCATCCTGCAACTCAGTTTCAGGCCCCAGCTCTTTTTCATCAGCAATAACATCAAGTAACTGCTTTTCTGACGAACCCGCGACAGGCGTATCTACCGAGGTTATTTTTTCATTTAACTTCAGCATTTTCCGCACTTCTTCTACCGGCCTGTCCAGCGCACTGGCAATTTCCTCCGGTGTCGGTTCATGATCAAGCTTTTGTGATAACTCCCGTGCTGCACGCAGGTATATATTCAGCTCTTTCACCACATGAATGGGCAGGCGGATAGTACGGGTTTGGTTCATAATGGCGCGTTCTATGGTCTGGCGGATCCACCAGGTGGCATAGGTTGAAAAACGAAAACCGCGTTCGGGATCAAATTTTTCTACCGCGCGGATCAGGCCCAGGTTACCTTCTTCGATTAAATCGAGTAACGCTAAACCACGGTTAATATAGCGGCGGGCAATTTTAACAACTAAGCGCAGGTTGCTTTCGATCATACGCTTACGTGCAGCCTGGTCGCCTTTTAGTGCCAAGCGGGAAAAATACACCTCTTCCTCTGCAGACAATAATGGCGAAAACCCTATTTCACCCAGATAAATTTGTGTTGCATCCATAGTTTTATGGCTGTCATCACGGGCAAAAACATCTTCAGTCACATTTTCTTCAGCGGTTAAATCGGCCGCATCCGGCTCTGCATCGTCTTCCAGCAAAACAGATTCGTCTATCAGTTCATCTTCTTTAAAATCTAAAACGTCGTCGTCACTCTTTTGTCCCATATCCTTTCTCCCACGTCTATAGGGTCAGGAGCCACTAAGGCATTTCGCATCCATTCCTGAACTTACTTGTGCTTTTGATCTTATTATTTTGGTAAATATTTTAATGGATCTACTGAAGTGCCACGAAAACGGATCTCAAAGTGCAAACGTGGATCGGTAGCGTCAGTACTGCCCATTTCGGCTATCTGCTGTCCGGCAGTAACCATTTGTCTTTCTGTTACCAGCAGCTTACGGTTATGGGCGTAAGCACTTAAATAATCGTCATTGTGCTTAATAATAATTAAATTACCATAACCCCTTAACGCATTGCCGGCATAAACTACCTGCCCACTGGCTGCTGCGTTTATTCTGTCACCTTCGCGCCCGGCAACATCCACCCCTTTATTACCTTGCTGCTGGTGCGAAAAACCGGAAATTATTTTACCTTTTACCGGCCATTGCCATTGCACCACGTTCCGACTTAAAGTGGGGTTTTGCGCTTTTTTCTCCGGCGCTGTATTGGTCTGAACATAACCCGTTTGATTTTTCGGCGCAACAGGTTTAGCCGGTTTTACCGAACTATTTGATTTTGTTTGGCTTGAATTATTTGTATTTTTAGCAGTATTTGTTACAGGTTTTGCGGCTACTGGTTTTGCAGCCGGTTTAGCCACCCGGGCCGGGGGTACGCCGGTTAGCTTAAGCTGTTGTCCGGGATAAATAGTATAGGGGCTGGCAATAGCATTAAGCCGTGCTAGTTCACGCACATCTTTACCGCCACGAAAAGCAATAGAATAGAGAGTATCACCGCGTTGCACAGTATAGCTGCTGCCAGATAACGAACCGCGGTTACGTTGCTGATAGAAATTCTCCCGCAGTTCCAGCGTGCTGACAGGAGCTGGTGTTGAACGGGAAGAGCAGCCGCCCAGCACCATTACAAGCAATATTAACCACAGGCTGAAAGCACGCGCCCAAAGCCTTAGCGGGCGTGCAGTTGCGTGATACAGGTAGCTGTGGTTAGTACAACGAATAAAAACCTCCTTTAGTCTTTCGTCGTCGTATTGTCCGCTGTAGCTGGCAGAGTAAACCATTTTTCCAGATTTAACAGCATTAACATAATACCTACGCCGGCGAGCAGGCATACTAATGCCATACTGATATCAGCATCACCTACCTGACTGGCATACTGCCATGGCAGATACATTTTTTGCTCAGTCTGCCAGGGCCAAATCCGGTAGAAGGCGCCCATGACCACACCAATTAACAGCGCCAACGTAGCATCATGATAATGTCGTAACAGCCAGTTTAGTAAGCGGGAAAAGCTCAGTAAACCAAAAATACATCCGGCCATAAACAGCGCCAGCACACCAAACTGTAATTCAGTTACCGCCAACAGTACCGGCGCATACATGCCCAGAACCAGTAAAATAAAACTACCTGATATACCCGGCAGTATCATCGCGCATATCGCCACCGCACCGGCAAAGAAGAACAGCCAGGGCGCCGGGTTAAGTTCATGTGGCGCCAACATGCCAACCAACACGGCAAAAGCAACTCCGAGCAGGCATAACCCGGCACGTAGCAAGCTCCAGCGCAGGCTTGTCATTAATGCGGGCAATGCCGCCAGGATCAGGCCATTAAATAGTGCCCACAATGGAATAGGCCGATATTCAAGAAAATAACTAATAACGCCGGCCAGAGAAAAAATGCTGATAAAAATGCCGCCAAACAGACAAAGTAAAAATGTGCCATCAATATGCTGCCACAGCGCAGTAATCCTACCCCGGCCAAGCAAACGCAACGCCTGCATATTGCAGTTGCTGATGGCTGCCAGTAAACGCTCATAGATACCCAAAATAAAGGCCAGAGTACCGCCCGATACCCCAGGCACCACATCGGCAGCGCCCATCGCCAGCCCTTTTATAATCCACTGAATATATTGCATGAGTTTTCCTTAATCAGGCCAGAGCCCCTGGCACAAGCGGTACAAAACGTACTGCTTCAATATCTGTACTACTAAAATCATCGCCATTACGCTGGTATACCCGCAAAACCTGATCATGTAACCCTACAGGGATCACTAACCGGCCTCCCTCCGTCAGTTGCTGTAACAAGGCTACAGGTACCTCAACCGGGGCGGCTGTAACAATAATGCTGTCAAACGGCGCTTTGCTGGGCCAGCCCTGCCAACCATCGCCATGCTTCATCGATACATTATGTAAATCCAGTTGCTGTAAGCGCCGCTTCGCCTGAAACTGCAGCGCTTTAATACGCTCAACACTACATACATGTGAAAATAACCTGGCCAGTATTGCAGTTTGATAGCCCGAGCCGGTACCAATTTCTAATACTTTACCCGGCGCTTTGTCCTGCAATAACAATTCTGTCATGCGGGCAACGATATAAGGCTGAGAAATAGTCTGGCCCTGACCAATTGGCAGGGCGGTATTTTCATAAGCTTTATGTGCCAGTACGGCCTCAACAAACAAATGTCGTGGTGTGTGCGCTATAGCAGCCAGAACCTGAGGATTGCGGATACCCTCAGCCTGAAGTTTTTGCGCCAATACCGCGGCGCTGCGTGACGTTGCTACTGCCATATTACAAGCTAATCCCCTCTAACCACTGTCGTAAGGTATCCATACTTTTATAGGCCGACATATCAATTTGCAGTGGTGTTACAGACGCATAACCGTTGGCTATGGCATAAAAATCGGTGCCTTCACCAGCATCCAACTCAGGCCCCAGTGAACCATACCAGTATATTTTTCTGCCCCAGGGATCGGTAGCACTGGTCATGGTTTCAGCTTTATGACGCCGGCCCAGGCGCGTTACCTGAATGCCTTTTAACTGTTCGATTGATACCGCAGGCACATTAATATTTAAAATCTGATCGGCCGGTAACGGATGTGATTTCAGCTTTTTTATCACCTGCACAGTAACATAGGCGGCTGTAGCAAAATGCTCTTCTTCGCGTCCGGCCAGCGAAACCGCAATAGCGGGCAACCCCAAGTGCCGCCCTTCTGTGGCGGCTGCAACGGTACCTGAATACAGCACATCATCACCAAGGTTGGCGCCATGGTTAATACCGGCTACCACTAAGTCTGGTGTAAAGTCTAACAACTGACTAATGGCTAAGTGCACACAGTCAGTGGGGGTACCATTTACCGATAAAAAACCATTTTCCATTTTCTGCACCCGTAATGGGTTAATCAGCGTTAATGAATTACTGGCTCCACTACAGTTCCGATCCGGCCCGACAGTTGTTACTTCAGCAATCTGGCTTAGTGCCTGTTGTAACACCTGCATACCTTTGGCATGCACACCATCATCGTTACTTAATAAAATTCGCATTTGGCTACTCCATATCAACGGTTTTGCGGCCGCAATCCTGGTACTTCAGCAACTCTCTTAACACACTGGTAGCAAAACAACCTGCCGGTAACGCAAAGCTTAGCGTTATATCGTTACCTTGCTGTTGCACGGTAAGTTGCTGCGGCAGCAGCCGTATCGCCCGCCGCTCGGCTTTTAAGCGATAATCTTCCAGCCCTTGCACCAGCTCGTTGTGCTGTGCCAGCACCTGCCGTTCAAATTCGGCGGCGGCGCCACTAACCATTGGCTCACCAATGCCCGCCAACACTGCGGTAATATGCAAGTCCTGCTGTTGCAGACGCTGCTGTAAAGTGGTATCTGCCTCTGGCACCCGAAACACTGAGCCAGAACCATTTAGCTGCAGCACATCACCATCTTGCACGGTATTAAATAAACCTGAGCTGATACGGGCACTAACCTGCTGATTAAACACATAAGAGCGGGCGGCAGATAATGCCAGGCCACGTAATTTACGATCGGTAATACTCTGGCCATTAAACAGTTGCTGCGCTAATGCCAGATTCCCCCCGTTAATGCCGAAACGCTGTTCACCGTAATAATTCGGCACACCCTGGCCGAGTAAAGTGGCGCGTTTAAGCACCTCTGCAATATCTGATACCTGGCGCAAGCAGATTTGAAACAAATTAGCTTTAAGTGCACCTAAACGCAGTTTGCGGTAATGGCGTTGCATATCCAATACTGTGCAGCCTTCAAGCTGCCAGCTTTGCCAGTTCAGCGGTTGCTTAATTGGCCACTTAAAGCAAAACCACTGCCTGGTCACCGCATGGCGATCTTTTAAACCGGCATAACTGATATCACGGGCGCGTAAGCCGGTAAGCTCTGCCAGTTGTTTAGCCACATATTGGGTGTTCTGGCCGGTTTTTTCGATATACAGCAAAATATGCTCACCAGCGCCGCTCGGGCTGAAATTAAGCTGCTCTTCTACAATAAAGTCGTTACTGTGTTGGCGTAATAACGCTGTAGCCGAAGGTTCATCGTACAGATAACTCAGGGGCTGTGCAGCGGTCATGCGCCAACCAGCAGTACTACAGCTTCTGCCGCTATACCCTCTTTGCGGCCAACAAAACCCAGCTTTTCAGTGGTCGTGGCCTTTACGTTTACCTGTGACAACTGGCAAGCTAAGTCATCGGCAATACACTGGCGCATGGCATTAATATGTGGCGCCATTTTAGGTGCCTGCGCCATAATCGTAATGTCCAGATTACCGATTTTATAACCAGCTGCACTAACATCAGCAAACACCTTACGCAGTAATATCCGGCTATCTATACCTTTAAAGGCGGCGTCCGTATCAGGAAAATGATGGCCAATATCACCAAGCGCTACTGCACCAAGTAAAGCATCCGATAACGCATGCAACACCACGTCACCATCAGAATGGGCCAGCAAGCCCTGCGTATATTCAATTTTAACGCCCCCCAGCGTTACCGGGCCTTCGCCGCCAAAGGCATGTACATCAAAGCCGTGACCAATACGCATATTCATTAACTACTTTGCTCCAGATAAAACGCAGCCAGGGCTAAATCGGCTGGCTGGGTAATTTTAATATTGTCGCTGTGCCCTTCCACCAGCAGCACGCTGTGGCCGGCCCATTCCATGGCGGATGCCTCGTCTGTAATATGTATCCCGGCACTGACGGCATCATGCAAAGCCGCTTTTAATAACGAAGTAGGAAAAAACTGCGGTGTCAGCGCATGCCACAAGTGTTCGCGGCTTACGGTTTCTGCCACCATTAATTCGCCACGTTTCATGGTGTCGCGTACACGGCAGGCCAAAATGCCACCTTCACCACTGGCTAAACAACGCTGAATTAGCTGTTCAATGTCAGATTGGCGCACCAAAGGCCGGGCAGCATCGTGCACCAATACCCAGGGGTATTGATGTTCATCGACAAAATTCAGTGCATTGAGCACCGAATGCATACGCTCTTCACCACCTTTAACCCGGATAACATTACTGTGGCTTAACGCCGTGGCATCAAAATACGGATCTTCTGCCGCCAGCGCCAGCCAGACTTGCTCCACGCCAGCAACCGACTGTAACCTGGCAACACTGTGCTCCAAAATAGTTTTACCGTGCAAAACCAGATATTGCTTTGGCCGGTCGGCCTGCATGCGCTTGCCAACGCCCGCGGCGGGCACAATAGCCGCAATGGCGGGATAATTAAGGTTAGTCATTAATTGTTTTACCCGGCTCTGCCTGACTGAATAAACGGAAGAACACTTCGTCCTGCTTAATTAACCCCAGCTCGTTGCGGGCACGCTCTTCAATTGCGTCCAGCCCCTGTTGCAAATCGGTCACATCGGCTTTTAGTAAGCGGTTACGCTTTTCCAGTTCCAGATTACTGGCCTGTTGGGTACGCAGTTCTTCTTGCAAGCGAAAGTAATCGGCAATGCTATGCTGGCCCAACCACAAACGGTATTGCAGCAAGCCCAGCACAATTACCAGCAGTAAAGTGAGTATTCGCATAATACAGCTTCATTAAACAGACTGCGGTTATTATGAAGCCTCTGCCCCCGATTGCAAAGCAGGAAAACCAACATCAGGCTAACAATGCCGGTAAAGGTTTAGCAAAGTTTTGCCAGTTTAACCGGCTGGCCAGCAGCAATTCACGCAGGCTAAGCAAACGCGGTGGCTTTTTGTCACCATTTAACCACTGATGGCCGCAGCAGGCTGCTGTCATAATAGCTTTGGCAGGTTTAAGCACAAATTTATCGCTATTCTCCTGCGCCAGCGGTGTACCGGAGAAACTAAACCAGCCGTGCTCATTGCAATGCAGGCGCAGCCCGTCAAGATCAACTTCATCTACGCTGTCGAGCACTATCTGCTCGTGGGTCAGGTGGGTAATATACACCGGCACTATCAGGCCGGGTTTGGCATATTTGCTATAAAACGCATCTATCGGATCAGCCTGCTGTTTGCGTGCCGGGCAGTTTGCAGCCTGTTTGTGATACCAGGACGCATTTTGGCTATCCAACTGCAGCGAAGTATTTTGTTGCAGTATATTACTGGCCGCCCGGCGGATATAAAATGGCAGGCTGGCTAAACGGTTTGGCAACCGCAGCAATTGCTCGGTACTCAGCTGCGACAAACGCAGCAGTTCACGCTCATACAAAGCATTACACAGCTCGGTATAAGTCTGGTTGTCTCTGGACACCTGCCAGAAATGGGGTTGGTTACTACCGGCGTCAATCATGGCAAGATGTTAGCCAATCGACCGGCGCTTGTAAAAGCAAACATGCGCTTATTCCGTATCCGTTTTTTTATGCAGTTTTACTGTTTCATGCTGGTTTTTCTTACGTACTTTCAGGTTAATAAGCTCAACACAGATTGAAAATGCCATAGCAAAGTAGATATACCCCTTAGGCACATGTACATCCAGCCCTTCTGCTACCAGTGTAAAACCAATCAGCATTAAAAACGACAACGCCAGCACTTTTATAGTGGGATGCTGGTCGACAAACTCACCTATCGGTTTGGCCGCAAACAGCATCACCAATACTGAAGCTATAACGGCAATAACCATAATGGATAAGTGTTCAACCAACCCTACTGCGGTAATAACTGAATCAAGCGAAAACACGATATCCAGCAGCATAATTTGCACTAATATCGCCAGATAACCAGTTGCCGCTTTTGTTGTGCTGAGTTGGCTGCTACCTTCCAGGCTGTCGTGAATTTCATGGGTCGATTTTGCCAGCAGAAAAAAGCCTCCGACAATCAGGACAAAATCTCTCCCGGAAATATCAAAGCCAAACAGACTGAACCAGGGCTCTGTCAGGCCAATAACCCAGGCCAGGCTGAATAACAGCAACAAGCGCGATAACATTGCCAGGCCAAGGCCAATACGCCGGGCAGAATCACGTTGTTCTGGCGGCAATTTTCCTACCAGGATAGAAATAAAAATAATATTGTCGATCCCCAGCACAATCTCAAGTGCCATTAACGTGCCTAACGCCACCCAGGCTTCCGGGCTGTAGATCCAATCAAACATGATGTGTCCTTTGCTAATCTGGCTGCTGTAATATCACTACGCCATGCTACTGAGATTTACAACTATTTACATCAGCCAAATCAGCTTAATTTTAGTGGCAGCCTGAATGTAAACAAGCTAACGTAAGCAACAAATAACTGGTAACCGATTTTGGCATGAACCGACGTAAATTTCTTTTAACCACAGTTGGCGCACCACTGGCAGTGGCATTTGGTACTAAAGTGGTGGCTATGGCACGGCATTACCCGCTGGATGAACTGCTGGTGCAGTTAAAACGCTTACCAGCCGCTAAACTGACCAGCCACGGCAACTGGAGTGTCAGTAAAGTGTTTCAGCATCTGGCCCAAAGTATCCGCTACTCGCGCCTTGGCTATCCGCAGGCAAAATCGGCTTTGTTTCAATACACCGCTGGCGCGGCGGCATTAAATGTATTTTCAGCCAGCGGCTCTATGATGCACCCGCTGGACGAGCCTATTCCAGGTGCCCCCAAATTGATAGATGCCGTACCTAATGACGTCGCACTGGCAGAACTGGTAACCGAAATTGAATTATTTATTGCCTGGCAAGGCGATCTGGCCCCGCATTTTGCTTATGGCAACCTGACCAAAGCACAATACTACAGTGCTCATTACCTGCATGTGCAAAATCACCTGCAGGAAATTACGCTCAGCTAATAATATACCCGGCGGACAATTCCGCCGGCATACGCATTACAAATACTGATAAGCTTTATCGCCCCAGCCGCTAAGCTTGTTTTGCTTAAAAATAAGCGGCGTGCATTCATCTTTGGTGGTTTTACCATCACTTTTTACATGATGCGTACGGTAAAACAGCACCTGCACGGTTTCACCGTCTTTATTAAACGACTCAGTAAAATCCGGTGTACCCAGCAAGGTGCGCACATCTTCTGCGCTGCTATTCAGTGCCAGCCGGTTAATCTGCTCCTGATTATACTGCTGGGTTTTCTTCCAGCTGCTGTCATCATCCAACTCGTGCTTGCCTCCCACTGCAATCACACATCCTGATAAGGTAACTGCCAAGGCAGCAGCAACAAATACTTTTGCTAACATAATGATTTTCCTGTGTTGTTTTAATAATCAGCCGCAGCAGCGGCCTGCAATTATTTCAGCAAATGTCATGCCACAGATTAAAACAATATAAAACATACACTTATAAAATCACCGCTACTATCTGTCGGCGCTTAGTGGTAAATTTCGCTATTAGTTAGTCAAACAGGCAAAAGCCATGACAGATCCCGTACAAATGTTGCAACAAGTTGCCGCACAACTGCAACGTGAAGGCAAAACGCCGAGCCTGGCGTTGTTTCGTGCCCGTTTAGCCGGGCGTATCGCACCACAACAACTCTTTGCGGCATACCAGCAATGGCGCAATAACCCGGTATTTGACGATACCGCCCCAAGTTATGAAGTAGCGCCTGCACCAAATACCGCTAATCATACAGATACTGAACTGAGGCAAACTCTGGCGCGCATTGAGGCCAAGCTGGATTTACTGCTAACTAAGCTGGATAAGTAGTATGTATCTGGCTGAGTTGCAGTTTAAGGTCATAGCTGATACCAACTTTAACCGCGCTGAAAGCGCTATCCGCCGTTATATTGAAAGCCTGATATTTAATGGCCAGGTGCTGGGCCGGGAATTTCCAACCGCCTGGCAACAAGACAGCTTTAACTGCCGCCTGGTGCTACCGGATGAACAAGCATTAAAACAAACACACCACAGCACTAAAGGGCTACATGCCCTACAGCAATTAGCCAGCGCAGGCCTGGCTTATCCGCAACAACATATTCTGGGTATGGATCTGATGTCACAACATAGCGACCCTTGCCCAAACGCAGATTTTTATATTCTGTACAGCCGCTTTAATGACACCTGCTCGCCGGTACGCTGCGGCGAACATTTTGCACCAGTGCCGTTATATCAGCTAAACACAAAAGCGGAAGATCATGAAATGCTTATCCGCTGGCAGTTGCAATACCAGGCGCTGGACGAGATCCAAATGCAGCAAACGCGGGTACTGGTTAAAAGCGCAGAGCGCAGTTTGCAACAGCTAAACAGCACACTAAACAAACAAGGCCGACAACTGGCGCGCCAGCTAGAAAAAGCCAATAACAAAACGGTGTATTATGCGTTGTACAGCGGCAGCAGCAATAACTGTGAAAGGGAAGCGGTTAAGCCCTGCCCAGGCTGTGGTGGTAGCTGGCGTTTACAGCAGCCACTACAGCAGTTATTCGACTTTAAATGCGATAACTGCCGCTTGCTGGGCAATATTGCCTGGGATTGTCAGAGTCCGTCGTAACTGCAGGGAGACAACTGGCTGATAAAATCGGCCAGGCTGTCAGCCAGCTTTTCTTTTACTTCCTGCCCGACATGCTCCAGAAACACTTCACCTGTGCTGTTAAGTACCGACAACAAAATATCATCATCTTCAGTGGTAGCAAAAAACACCGTTTCGCGCTGTTTTAACCGCCGTTTCATAATAATATGGCCGATAATATTTTCCTGCAGCCGCTTTACATCATCACTATTCCAAACCATCAACAACAACAGCTTACCCCGGCTATGTTCAGCCGCTAAACCTGCACCATAGTGCAACTGGTAAAAACTTTTGATATCCGGGTGTAATTCCAGCTCGAGTGCTTGTTCAACATTAGAAAAATCAGCAGGCGGTTGCTGCAAAACCGGCTGCCATTGCACTTTGTCGCCAACAGGCTCTGCAACCTGACATGGCGACGGGCTTTTTGGATCGGCCCAAGTGGTTAATGTCAGCTGTTGCTGCTGATACCACAGCACCGCACGCTGAATAAATTGACTGTAATTCGTTGCCAGAGCCACGCGACCTTCCATCAGACTTTATGATAAACTTGCGCCATTGTAACGCTAACTACGCCGTGATGACAAAAACAGACATGACCAGCAGCCACTCAGAACTTCTTGCCGGATTAAGCCTTGGTAAAGTAACCGCCTATGCAGATCAGTATGATGCCAGTTTATTGCAGGCAGTACCGCGCAGCCTGGGCCGGGATGATATTGGTCTGTCCGCCACAGCCTTACCCTTTGTCGGGCAGGACATCTGGCACGGCTACGAGCTATCCTGGCTTAATGCCAAAGGCAAACCTATGGTAGCACTGGCTACTTTTGTGGTGCCTTACGATTCGGTAAATTTAATTGAATCCAAGTCATTTAAGTTGTACCTCAACAGCTTTAACCAAAGCCGATTTGCGGATCTGGGCCAGGTGTATCAGCATTTGCAGCGCGATTTATCAGCCTGTGCCGGTAAAACAGTAAAAGTCAGTCTGCATAACGTTAATGAGATTATGGCGTTTCAGCCTACCTGGATCCCTGGCCGCTGCATTGATGATCTGGATATTGAAATAAATCAGTACCAGTATGATGCCAGCTTGCTGCAAACCCAAACTGACGCGGATATCGTTGAAGAAAAGTTGCACTCACATCTACTTAAATCAAATTGTTTAATTACCTCACAACCCGACTGGGCCAGTGTTTATATCCATTACCGTGGCAAAGCGCTTGACCACGAGGCACTGTTACGTTATTTGATCAGCTTTCGCAGCCACAACGAATTTCATGAACAATGTGTCGAGCGCATTTTCAGCGACATCTGGTCACATTGCCAACCCAGCTTTCTATGTGTTTACGCCCGTTATACCCGTCGCGGAGGCCTGGATATTAACCCCTGGCGTGCCAGCGAACCCTGCACGCCACCGGCAATTCGCCTAAGCCGTCAGTAACAAGCTAACATTACAAAATCACTTTCAAAAAAATAGTACGCCAAATAAGTAATTAATTTAAAAACCAATAACTTATTTATTTTGTACAAATAAATTAACGGCAAAACACACAGAAAATCTGAAATAACACAAGAAACATTACAGCATTACTTTCAAATAACACAGTTTTCTGCTTAAATACTCAGCGTCTGGCAGACGGACTGCCAGACAGTAGTTCCAACAAGGAATGCTGATTATGCAACACCTGACCTCTGCTGAAGAACAAACCTGGTTACCTTATTACCTGTGTAAGAAGTAAACCGGATAATAATAAAGATAAATCCCCTGCTACAGCAGGCCTACGGGCCTGCTGTTTTTTTATTTACCAAAGCATTTAGCTTAAAACAGTGATCGCATTTATTACTTTTGTCGATATACTTAAATCTAAACATAGATTTAACAGCGAACCTTCAGGTGGTGGTCTTGCAGGACGACACACAAAAACAACTGGCCAGTGCACTTAAAGCACGTAAAGCATTGGAAGATACTTATGAAGCCCAGTTTAAAATCATGGCCCAGTTTGTCTCGCGGCTGTCTCTGGCGTGCAAAGGGGTTGATGTCGATTTAGATAACCGGCTGGCAAAGTTGCGAACCGAACTAAACCGCGGCACCGATCTGGAAAAGCTGCTGCCATTTATTGAAGCCACCAGCGACAATCTTAAACTATTAGAATCAAAGCACCAGGCCAATATTCAAAGTATGCAGCAAGGCCTGGCTGATGCCGGTAAGCTGTTGCAACAACAAAAAGGCCTGCCAGACCAGCTACGCCGTGACTTACGCCAGTTATTGGGTAAAGTCGGGCAACCCTCTGCTACAGTACATGCATTTTTGCCGCACCTGACGGAACTGGCCAAACTGTATCAAAACGTGCTACAAGCCAGACAGCAACTGGCCGACAGCGATGATGACGAAGTACGCTACGGCCATATCTGCCGCCAAATAAGTGTCGAGTTAACCAATTTGCTTAGCGAACTGGCGTTTGCCGAGGATAGTGCTGCTGAAATTGATGAGATCAGGCTGAGCCTGATGGGAAAGCTACCCATTGATGCCCTGCTGGAAGCCTGCTTAAAAACTATCGGCATTATTATCAGCAGTATTAACCGCGAGCGGCAGTCAGCTGAACATTTTTTAGTAAAACTCAATGATGCTCTGACCAGCGTGCAACAGTCGGTAGTATCGTCATTAAGTGCATCAGTTGATCTGAAACAAAAAATGCTGGGGCTGAATCAGCAAATTGAGTTACAAATTGATCATCTGAGCCATGCCAGCCAAAAAGCCACCTCGCTGGAGCAGTTAAAATTACTGGTCAGTGATAAGTTAACAGCGATTACAGGCTCGTTAGGCGAAAAAACACAGTTAGAACAGCAGGAACGGCAACAATTGCTGTTAACACTTAGCAATATGGAACAACGCCTCATTGAGCTGGAAACAGACGCCGGTACTTTTAAAAAGCGTATTGCCGAGCAAAATTTCCGTAGCCTGCAAGATGCCTTAACAGGAATACCCAACCGGGCCGCTTTTGATGAGCGCTACCAATTAGAAATTAAACGCTGGCAACGCTATAAAAAACCGCTTTGCGTAGTGCTGGCAGATGTTGACCATTTTAAAAACATCAATGATAGCTATGGCCACAGCGCCGGTGATAAAACGCTTAAAGTGATTGCCAAAACGCTGAAACTTAACCTGCGCGAAACTGATTTTATCGCCCGCTACGGCGGTGAAGAATTTATTATGCTATTTCCGGAAACCGGGTTAGCCGAGCTGGAAAAGCGGCTTAACGCCTTAAGGGAGAAGATTAGTAGTATTCCTTTTAAATTCAAAAATGTAAGTGTGCCGATTACCATTTCATTTGGCGCTACCCGATTTACTGAACAAGATACCAACCGCAGTGCTTTTGATCGTGCCGATGAAGCACTGTACGAAGCCAAAAAAGCAGGCCGTGATAAAGTTATTCTTAAACCTGCCTCCTGACACGGCATTAACCTAATGTATAAGGAGCACATATGCATGTGCAGTTAAACCCGCTTGGGTCTATGGATTTGTTATCGCAATTGGAAGTTGATCATTTAAAACAAAATACCCAGCAAGAAGCCTTTCGTTTATTTCGTAACTGTTGTTTAGCTGTACTTAATGTGGGTAGCCACACCGACAGCTCAGCTGAAATTTATGAACAGTTCAGCGATTTCGCCGTTAACCTCATAAGCCGCGAGCGCGGTATTAAAATTGAATTATTTAACCCGCCGCAAAGCGCTTTTGTTGACGGCAAAATTATCAAAGGTATACACGAG
This sequence comes from Rheinheimera pacifica, assembly GCF_024809855.1. GTDB lineage: Bacteria > Pseudomonadota > Gammaproteobacteria > Enterobacterales > Alteromonadaceae > Alishewanella > Alishewanella pacifica_A. The sequence continues at coordinate 91,406 of NZ_JANUEM010000008.1, read as the reverse complement.
CACCTGTTTGCCGTACTGCGCGATATTTTGTTTTATCACAGCCGTTTACAAAGCAGCAAAAACTGGCTGGATCTAAACAACAGTGCTCATATTACCCATACCGTATTTGATATTTTGCGTAACGCCCGTGTCATTGATGCCAGCAACGAGCCTAATATGATTGTTTGCTGGGGTGGCCACTCTATTAATGAAGTTGAATATAAATACACCAAAGAAGTAGGCTACGAGCTAGGGCTGCGTGGTATGGATATTTGTACCGGCTGTGGCCCTGGCGCTATGAAAGGGCCAATGAAAGGCGCCACCATCGGCCACAACAAGCAACGTATCAGCAGTGGCCGCTACCTTGGCCTGACAGAACCCAGCATTATTGCGGCTGAACCACCAAACCCTATTGTAAATGAACTGGTGATCCTACCGGATATCGAAAAACGGCTGGAAGCTTTTGTCCGGGTGGCACACGGTATTATTATTTTTCCTGGCGGTGCCGGTACCGCAGAAGAACTGTTATACCTGCTTGGCATTATGCTAAACGAAGAAAATCAGCAGCAGACATTACCGATTATTTTAACCGGACCCAAGCAAAGCGAGGCTTACTTTGGCGAAATTGCCAGCTTTATCGAAAACACCCTGGGTAGTAAAGCGCTAAAACTGATTGAAATTATTATTGATGATGCCCCCGCAGTAGCGCGTAAGTTAAAGCTGGCCGCTACCGAAGTACGGCACTACCGTAAATCTGTCGGCGATGCGTACCACTTTAACTGGACGCTGCAAATAGAACCGGACTTTCAGCAGCCTTTTATCCCGAATCATCAGAATATGGCCGCACTGGACTTGCACCTGAATCAGGACAGCGCAACACTGGCTGCCAACCTGCGTCGGGCATTCTCCGGTATTGTCGCCGGTAACGTAAAAGATGAAGGTATCAAAGCTATTCGCCAACATGGTCCCTTCCAGATAAGTGGTGAACCCAAACTGATGCAAATGATGGATACGTTATTACAGGCTTTTGTAGATCAGGGCAGAATGAAACTGCCAGGCAGCAAATATGAACCCTGTTACAAGGTAGTGCGCTAACATGGCACACTTGCTGTTAATTGATGCCCTTAACCTGATACGCAGGCTTTACGCTGTGCAGGAACGGCCATATCTGCCTGTAACCGATGAAGTGGCTGAGGGCACCAAAAACCAGATCATTCGCAACACAGAAAATATGCTGCGTCAGGCTCTGGCAAGATTACAGCAAGAACTAGCACCAAGCCACGCTGTACTGGTATTTGACGGGCATAACAGCTTGTGGCGTAAAGCACTGTATGCTGAATACAAAGCCAACCGTAAGCCCATGCCAACAATTCTGGCAGATGCCCTGCCAGGCTTACAGCAATGTGCCAAAAGCCTTGGCTTTGACAGCGTGCAACAAGATGAATACGAAGCTGATGATATTATTGCCTCTGTTGCAGTAAAGCTGGTGCAACACGGCCAGCAAGTTACCATAGTGTCAACAGACAAAGGTTTTTTACCACTGTTAAGCCAGAATATTCAAATTTACGACGCTTTTGCCCGTCAACATCAAACTGAAGAAGCTGTGCAACAGAAATTTGGGGTCAGCACGACTCAGTTGGTGCGCTACTGGAGCCTGGTAGGTGACAGCACCAATAATATTCCCGGTGTAAATGGCATTGGCCCAAAAGGTGCACATGATCTGCTGGCGCTGGGAGCTACGCTTACCGATGCACTGGAGCATCCTGATTGCCATAAAAAATTGCGCGAAAAAATTCTGCAGCATAAAGAGCAAATTAAAATCTTTATGCAGATCCTGACGCTGAAAACCGATATACAGCTGGGGCTGAACCTGCAGGATATGCGGATCCAACCCGTGGTTAACAGCTGATATGATGCAAAAAGCCGCTTCTGTATTTCAGTTTAAGCTACGTAAATGGACCTGGCTCAGTATTGGGCTGGCAGTGTATATACTGCTGACGGCCGTAGTTTATTTCTGCTATCAGGATGATGTCGATCAAATGACCTGGGTAGACCGGGAAGCCTTTAACTATAAGCTGATAAGCCAGTATAAACTAACCGACAACCTGACACAGGACGACGTGATGCGCCGCCTCGGCACACCGGATATTACTGAAGCCGTGCTGCAGGGAAAAGATCTGTATCAGGTATTGTATTACCGCACCCATCGCAGCGTTGCAGATGGCATCACCACAGCTGATGAATGCACAGCATTACTGTTTAAAAACCGCTACCTGCAGGCCATAGGCGAAGAGGCCGTGCAGCGCTACAGTGTTGTTAGCGGCCATGCTAACTGACATCAGAACATGGCAAGGTTATCAGCAACTTTACCAACATTGCGTTAATCAGGCTGCTAACATTACTTCAGCTGAAACACTGTATAAAGCCGCAATATTGCTGAGCAAACAGCGCGAAGCATGTGATACCACCGCCACATATGACAGCATTAGCCAACCAATGCCTCAACTACCGTTACCTCTGTGGCGTATTGAGATATTGTTATATCTTGCCGATTGTTATCAGCTGCACCCACTTAACCGGCGTTTACTGCTTCTTGCAGGCTGCTGCAGCGCCATAGTGTCGGCTAAACAAACAGAGCCGTTGCCGTACCCCGCCCTGGCGGCAGCCAGAGAGCTTAAACCGCTGCCCCAAGCTGCCAGCGTAGTTAAAGTATTAAGCGGCTGCTATGCCACAGAGCGCAAACAGCCGCAGTGGCAACAAGCTTTGCTAAGCCTGTTGCTGACACAAAGTGAGTACTTATCTAACCAAGGCGAATGGCAAACAGCATTAGCAACGCGCCTGATGCTAAGCCAAAGTGATTACGAATTAGATATTTTGCACCAGCTCCTGTTACAGCCAGCTGCAGAGCTTACACAACAGCCCGCTACCTTTGCACATTTAATACAAAACTCCCGCTTTAGTGAGCTGCGCTACTATGACAATAAAGCCTTAGAGCACTACCTTACAACGAGCGCAGAGCACTCGGCGCCAATACTGGCACTGGCAAGCCAGTTAAACCGCCAGCAGCAAGATGTACAAAGCGTAAAACTGGCTATTGGCATTATCGGCAGGGATGCCCTGCCTGCTGCATTGGCACAGGCTGAGCTACAGTATTATCTTAGTGCCCTGCACCACCCGTGGCAGGGCGTGTTTAGCCAGTTTTGTCATGTGTTTGCACAAGCGCTGCAGCTATTTATGCCCCAGCTGCAATACACCGGCAGCCGCTTGCTGGCACTATGTTGCTGCGCCCCGTTATGGCTTGACCCGCTTTACCAGCGCACGCCACTGGTGAGCCGCTCTGGTGCCGGTTATCAAAGTGCCTTTACGCCAACGCTACATTGCCAAAGTGAAACTTACCTGCCGCAGCTTATTGAGTTGCTACAGCTATATCAGTTGGATAATTACACTGCAGCTATTACAGCCTGGCTGCAACCCAATGCAGGCCAGCGCTTAACGGTTGTTTCATTAAACCTGCAACTGGCATGGCTTAGCAGCCTGGCGCTATATTGTGCTGCACCGGTACAACCGGTTAATGTGTTGCTGCGCAAAACCGCAGCTAACAACCAGGCAACGGTTACTGCAGAAAACTGGCTGCAACAGCTGGCACAGCGCAGCCAATGTTATTATCCCCTACAGCTTAAATTGTAGTTTTATTACAACATTCACCAACCTTATACCGTATATAAGGCAGATAACTGCGCTAAATCAGCACCAAACTGGCGTAATGTGCCGAAAAATGCTATATTCTGCGCCGTTTTCAGGCCCGCCAGAGGCCCTCTTTCCTAATAAATACGACAGCTAAGGACCCCCCATGAGCAAGCAAATTATTACTGTCATTAAAGGCGATGGCATAGGCCCAAGTATCGTTGAAGCCGCCATTCAGGTGCTGGACAAAGTGGGCTGTAACTTCGACTACGAATATGTCGATGCCGGTTTAACTGCGCTGGAGAAAACCGGTGAACTGTTGCCGCAAACCACGCTTGATGCTATTGCCCGCAATAAAATCACTTTAAAAGGCCCGCTGACTACACCGGTGGGCGAAGGTTTCACCTCAATTAACGTAACACTACGCAAGAAATTTAACCTGTACTCAAACGTACGCCCGGTTATTTCGTTTAAAGGCACTAAAGCCCGTTATGAGAACATCGACATCATCACTATCCGCGAAAACACCGAAGGTATGTACTCTGGCCATGGTCAGGTAGTGTCTGCCGATGGTCTGGTAGCAGAAGCGACCAGTATTGTGACTAAAGACGGTGCCGAGCGTATTGCGGTATTTGCTTTTGAAACCGCCCGCCGCGAGAAGCGTAAAAAGGTAACGATTGTACACAAGGCCAATATTCTGAAATCGACCTCAGGTTTATTTCTGAAAACAGCACGTGAAGTGGCTACCCGTTACCCGGATATTGAAGCGCAGGAAATGATTGTTGATAACGCCTGTATGCAGCTGGTAATGAACCCGCAGCAGTTCGACGTTATTGTTACTACCAACCTGTTTGGTGACATTTTATCTGACTTATGTGCCGGTTTAGTGGGTGGTTTAGGTATGGCACCAGGTGCTAACATCGGTGCTGACTGCGCTATCTTTGAAGCTGTACATGGCAGTGCGCCGGATATAGCCGGTAAAAACCTGGCTAACCCAAGCTCAGTAATTCTGGCGTCTATTCAGATGCTGGAATACTTAGGCATGCAGGACAAAGCCGAGAAAATCCGTAGTGCTCTGGCCGATGTTATCGCCACTGGCGATCGCACCACCCGTGATTTAGGCGGCAGCTTCGGCACCACCGACTTTACCGCTGCGGTATTAGAGCGTTTATAAGCCTGGGCCGTATAAAGCCGGTTCAGGCATGAACCGGCTTGCTCACGTCAACACTCTCGCCAACAACAGGGGCGTTATATGTCTCAACCAAATAACCCGCTGCACGGCGTTACACTGGAGCAAATTGTCACTGCACTGGTCGATCACTTCGGCTGGCCGGGCCTGGCAAAACAGATTGATATCAACTGCTTTAAAACAGATCCGTCGGTAAAAAGCAGCCTGAAGTTTTTACGTAAAACGCCCTGGGCAAGGCAGAAAGTAGAAGAGTTATATGTAGCAACCAAGCTGTATCAGTAGTGCTGATCCAGCTTGGTTTATTTAGCCGTTACACCACACCCTAGCCGTTATAAATAGCACCACCGCTGCCAATATAATTTTGCAATACGCTATTGGCTGCATCACGTTGCACTAATTGCACCACTTCAACGCCGGCATCACGTAAATACTGATAACTCTGCGCAAATACCGGGCCTTCATCAAAACCGATAGCACGGGCATCTTCTGCCGTGGCTGCGCACACTAAACGCTTTACCCCACTCCACAAAGTACCGCCTAAACACATGGCGCAGGGTTCGCACGAGGTAAATAGTTCCCGCTTCACACCATCACTTGATAAGCTAAAGCTTTGCACATTTTGCTCTGCCAGCATTATCGCCATCATCTCACCATGTGCGGTAGAGTTGTGCAGTGGCACTACCCGGTTTACCCCCACGCTAACCAGTTTGCCGCTGTCGCAGTCAAAAATAGCACTGCCAAAAGGGCCGCCGGTGCCACGCAGCACGTTTTGTTTTGACAGCTCTACCGCCAGCGCCATTTTCTCATCATCGTTTTGATACACTTTTTGCCAGTCGACGACGTCGTTAATCCAGTCCGGCAAGTGCAGGGTTAATTGTTGTACTGCGGTCATTTTTACTCCAAAAACATCTGCTAGCAAACGAGCAGGATTGCTTATTTACTTTTCAGCTAACGGCTTGCTATAGGCCAGTTCCATATCCCATGGCAGCTGGATCCAGGTATCCTGCTCAATATCCGTTACGTATTTATCTACCAGCGGCTTACCCTGCGGCTTGGCATACACAGTAACAAAGCAGGCTTTAGGGAAATGTTCACGCAGGGCTTTGGCTGTTTCTCCGGTGTCTACCAGATCATCCACAATAAGCAGTTTGTCAGAATCAGCCAGGCTGGCATCTTTTAAAACGCTCAGGCTGCCTTGTTTATCATGGTCATAGCTGGCGACACAAATACTGTCTACCACGCGGATATTCAGCTCACGGGCCAAAATAGCGGCTGGCACCAGGCCACCGCGGCTTACCGCCACTATGGCGTTGTAATCCTGGCCCAGCAGTTGATGCGCCAGCTCTTTAGTGGCACGGTGAAATGCTTCCCACGATACATAAAACATTTTATTGCTTGATAGTGACATCTGTCTGCCCTGCAAAATCGGTTAAACGGAAATTATAAGCAGCCCAGTGCTACTTCAACCATTTCATTAAAGCTGGTCTGGCGCAGCTCAGCACTTAGTGCTTCACCGGTACGGATATGATCGCTTACGGTAAAAATAGCCAATGCATTAATGCCGTATTCTGCCGCCACGCCATATAAACCGGCCGCTTCCATTTCTACCGCCAGCACGCCATATTTTTCCAGAGTGTCGAATAAGGTTGCATCCGGGTTGTAGAACAAATCTGAGGTAAAAACATTACCTACTTTGACATTAATATTTTTTGCCCGGGCCGCAGCAACCGCTTTTTCCAGCAGGTTAAAACTGGCAATAGCGGCAAAATCCATCCCGGCTAAGCGGTTACGGTTTACGCTGGAGTCGGTGCTCGCGCCCATGCCAATCACTACATCGCGTACTTTTACGTCCAGCGGCAAGCCGCCACAAGAGCCAATACGGATAATGTTTTTAACACCATAGAATTTTACCAGCTCGGTAGCATAAATAGACATAGACGGTACGCCCATGCCCGAGCCCAGCACGCTTACCGGCTTACCTTTATAGGTACCGGTATAGCCAAACATATTACGTACGGTATTAACACAAACTGCATCGGTTAAAAAAGTTTCTGCAATATGCTTGGCCCGCAGCGGATCGCCCGGCATTAATACTGTTGCTGCAAAAGCGCCTTCTGGCGCATTAATATGCGGAGTTGCCATAAAAATCTCTTAGTTAATTTTATCTAAAAAGGAGTCGCCATAAGCCATGGCTTCCAGCTCAAAATAACCAGCCAGCGTTTGGCCAATATCAGCAAAGCTCATGCGCTCGCCTAAATTAATGTCTTGCATGCCACTTTTGTAAGCCAGCACAGGAATATATTCACGCGTATGCTCTGTACCATGCCAGGTTGGATCGCAACCGTGGTCTGCTGTCAGGATCATCAGGGTGTCATCACCACAAGCCGCTATCAACTCAGGCAAGCGGCTGTCGAAGTATTCCAGCGCTTCGCCATAACCGATAGGATCACGGCGGTGGCCAAAATTCTGATCAAAATCAACCAGATTGGTAAAAATAATGCTGTTATCAGCCTGTTGTGCCATTTGTACCAGCGTTTTATCTACCAGCGCTTCAAGGCCGGTGGCTTTTAAACTTTCACTAATACCCTGATGAGCATAAATATCAGCAATTTTACCAATGCTGATCACTTTACCACCAGCGCCTGTCAGCTTGTCCAATACGGTTGGTGCCGGTGGCAGTACTGAATAATCGCGGCGGTTGCCTGTGCGGGCATAGTTACCGGCATTATTCCCCAGAAACGGCCGGGCAATAACACGGCCAATGTTGTATTTATCTAACAACTCGCGGGCCACCAGACAAAAATCCAGCAGTTTTTGCAGGCCAAAATGCTCTTCATGCGCCGCTACCTGAAATACGCTGTCGGCCGAGGTATAACAAATCGGTTTGCCGGTTTTAATATGCTCATCACCCAGCTTTACCAGAATATCAGTGCCCGATGCATGACAATTGCCCAGAATGCCGGGCACACCGGTACGCTGGCATAGCTCGTTAATCAGCTCTGCGGGAAAACTGTCGGTTTTATTATGGAAATAACCCCAGTCGAACAGTACCGGCACACCGGCGATTTCCCAGTGACCGCTTGGTGTGTCTTTGCCACTACTTAGCTCACGCGCATAGCCATAAGCGCCGGTTATTGCCCCAGCAGCGGTTATATCGGCCTGTACACCATTTGAGGCTGCGGTGGCAGCCTTAACCAAACCCAGCTGCGCCAGATTAGGTAGCGCCAGCTGGCGGCCTTTTTGCGCGTGAAAGGCTTTTGCAATACTGGCAAAGGTATTCGCACCAACATCACCAAATTTATCGGCATCCGGGGCATAGCCAATACCAAAGCTGTCTAATACCAGGATCACTGCTTTTTTTGCCATTGTCCTGCTCCTGAACTTTTGTTGTCTATCTGTGACAAACCAGTTGTGATAAAACCAAACCAGCATAACCGTTGCAAGGCTTATATAACAGGCTGGCGTACACATTTAAAAAAGGGCACGCAGTGTAAAACGAAGCGCTAATCTTTACAATATCAACTTTAGATAAACACCATACTGCATGGAACCGTTCGGATAAAAACAAAGAACCCGCCTGTCACGGCGGGTTCTTATCATTGCTAATCTAGTTAAGGCAGCTGCTTATAGCCCATGTTATACAGTGTAAAACTCACCATATCAGCCGTTTGCTCAATCTGTTTTGATACCGGTGTACCGGCGCCATGGCCAGCGTTAGTTTCAATACGGATAAGCTGCGGGTTAACCCCGGCATCTTTTGCCTGTAACTCAGCAGCAAACTTAAATGAGTGTGCAGGCACTACGCGGTCATCATGATCGGCAGTGGTAACCATGGTTGCCGGATAGGCCACACCTGATTTAACGTTGTGCACTGGTGAATAAGCCAGCAGATATTCAAACATTTCTTTGCTTTGCTCACTGGTGCCGTAGTCGTATGCCCAGCCAGCACCGGCAGTAAAGGTGTGGTAACGCAGCATATCCAGCACACCCACCGCCGGTAACGCTACTTTAATCAGCTCTGGCTGTTGTGTCATTACTGCGCCCACTAACAAACCGCCATTAGAGCCACCACGAATAGCCAGCTTATCTTTAGAGGTATAACCTTCTTTTTGCAGATACTCTGCCGCGGCAATAAAGTCGTCAAACACATTTTGCTTCTGCAATTGCGTGCCAGCCTGATGCCAGGCTTTGCCGTATTCACCGCCGCCGCGCAGGCTTGGTACCGCATAAACTCCGCCCAAATCCATCCACACGGCATTAGGAATATTAAACGCCGGCGTCAGGCTGATATTAAAACCACCATAGCCATACAGCATGGTTGGGTTGCTGCCGTCACGTTTCAGGCCTTTTTTGTAGCTGATAATCATTGGCACTTTAGTACCATCTTTCGAGCTGTAAAATACCTGCTCTGATACATAATTATCGCTGTCAAACTTGGCGCCTGATTTGCTGTAAACGGATGAGTTACCATCAGTTGGGCTGAAATCATAAATAGTTTGCGCCGTAATATAGTTGGTAAAAGTGTAATACAGCTTTTGGTCATCTTTCTTACCGCTAAAACCACCAACACTGCCCACGCCAGGTAACGTAATATCACGCACCTGTTTGCCGCTATAATCGTACTGCTGCACTTTGGCAATGGCATCAACCATATACTCAGCAAAGATATAACCAGCACCGGTTGATACACTCAGTACGTTATCTGTTTGCGGGATCAGATCCTGCCAGTTTTCCGGCTGCGGTTTGGCGGCATCAACCGTAACCACTTTTTTATTCGGTGCATTTAAGTTGGTAACCAGAAACAGTTTGCTGCCGTCATTATCCAGCAGGTCGGTATCAGAGTCGGTGTGATCTAAAATGGTCACCAACGGGCTGTCTGGCTTGGTTAAATCTTTTAGGAACAATTTATTACCGGAGGTAGATACCGCAGCAGAGATCAGCAGGTAACGATCATCTTCGGTTACCGAGGCGCCAACATAGCGATGTTTTTGTGCTTCAGTGCCGCCAAAAATAACGGCGTCATCTTTTTGGGCACTGCCCAGTTTATGGTAATACAGTTTGTGTTGATCGGTTTTTGCCGACAGTTCGCTGCCATCAGGCTTATCATAACTGGAATAGTAAAAACCTTCGTTGCCTAACCAACTGATGCTGCTGAACTTAACATCTGTCAGCTCTGCTTCAAGCGGCTTTTTAGTTTCAACGTCAATAATGATAATTTTACGCCAGTCGCTGCCGCCTTCTGAAATAGAATACGCCAGCATAGAGCCGTCTTTGGAAAAACTGACCTCTGCCAGCGATGTTGTGCCGTCGCTGCTAAAGGTGTTGGGATCTAAAAACACCTCACTACTGCCATCTTCAAGCTGGCGGTACAACACATACTGGTTTTGCAGGCCGTCATTTTTATAGAAGTAGGTGTATTTGCCTTCTTTGAACGGCGCTGTTACTTTTTCATAGTTCCACGATGCCGCCAGCTTTTGCTTTATCTGCTCACGATATGGAATTTGCCCCAGATAATCGAAAGTCACTTTATTCTGCGCTTTTACCCAGGCTTCTGTTTCGCTACTGCGATCGTCTTCCAGCCAGCGGTACGGGTCAGCAATTTTTTGTTCAAAATAGCTATCGACCACATCACCTTTAGCGGTTTGCGGATAGGAAAAGGTGGTTTTTGCAGCTTCTGTCATAGTTACACTATTGGGTTGGGTTGCAATATCAGTTTTCGATTCGCTGCCACAGGCAGCCAGTAAGGAAACGGCCAGGATACTTAAAACATGTTTCATCGTGAGGAACTCCCTGATTCTTGTTGTTATAACCCGCCAGAGCTTAACAAAGAAGCCGGTGTTTGCCTATTTCAGCTCAACAGATTTTAGGCACTATTAAACGAAAAAACCCTAACCGGGTGGTTAGGGTTTTTAAGGATGGTGCCCAGACCCGGAATCGAACCAGGGACACGCGGATTTTCAATCCGCTGCTCTACCGACTGAGCTATCTGGGCCAAACTGGTTGACGCAAAATGGTGCCGCTTATCCGAGTCGAACGGATGACCTACTGATTACAAGTCAGTTGCTCTACCAACTGAGCTAAAGCGGCTGCGACAACGTGACACAAGTTAAATAACACTGTTACTTTAATACAACTTGAGCACCTAAAACTGATGGTGCCCAGACCCGGAATCGAACCAGGGACACGCGGATTTTCAATCCGCTGCTCTACCGACTGAGCTATCTGGGCAACGCGGGTCGTATTAAACGGATTTTACGATCTTAAGTCAACAGATATTTTAATGCTGCCGGTGCGTTAGCCTATTAGTTGTACAACCCGCTAAAATAAACAGCAAAAAGCAGGGCTGGCTACCTAAATTACAAAAAGTTGTTAAAATGCCAGCCACTGCATAAAGTCTGCTAAGCTGGCAGCAAAATATTGGATAACTAATGGAAAATACGTCGTTTAGTAAACCGATTTTTAAGCGCCTGACTTTACTGTCTCTGCTGATTTTATTTGCTCAGGCCGCGCTGTTTGCCTGGCTAAACCAACCTGAGCCGGGCTTAAATGAACAACAACTAAACCGGCTAACAGCCGACAGCCGCCTGCTAAGCCGTGTTTTACAGCCACTGCTGGCAGAAAACAATACCGCCGCTACTGAGCAAATGTTGTTTCAAACCCGTGATGGCAACAGCGAGCGCGCGCTTTATGTTTACCGGACATTGCCTAACCAACAAACTGAACTGATAGCCAATACCAGCAATGTGCAGGGCTTTGTTCCCCAGCCGGTATGGCAGGACAGTGCCCAACAGCAGGATAATTATCTGATCGTTAATCAGTTGATTAATTTACCGCAGCAGCAAACTGCTATTTTGGTTTATGTACAGCAGTTAAAACTGCGCCCAAGCTGGCCTTTTTTTGCTGCTTTTGGCGTAAGTTTAATATTCGCGCTGGTGTTAAGTGCAGTGTTTGCGGCCACTATTTCAGGCTTTTTCAGCCGCCGTATTAAACCTTTATTAGCAGGTACCCGCCAGGCGCTGGATAAAGATCAATATAACAGCAGCGTTGACAGCCACCCCCAAGACAGCTATGGCACGCTAGGTAGCTATATTAACCAGCTGTTCCGCCGGATAGAACATACGCAGGAAACCCTGGCCGCATCGGAGCAAAACATTAAAAATCTGAAGCAGGAAGTAGAAAGCCGTATTAAAGAGCGCACCGAGGCACTGGAAACGGCCAAAATAACAGCAGAAAAAGCCAACGAAGCTAAATCTACCTTTCTTGCTACCATGAGCCATGAAATTCGCACACCGATGAATGGCATCATTGGCACTATTGATTTACTGCGCAAAACCCAGCTATCTACCTCGCAGTTTCGCATGACAGACACAGTACGCGAATCATCATTCTCATTGCTGCGTATTCTGGACGATATTCTCGACTTTTCGAAAATTGAAGCCGGTAAACTGCAACTGGAAACCATACCATTGTCGCTGGTGGATATTATTGAAGCCGTTGGCCGCATTTTGGTATCGGTGGCACACCAGCGACAAATTGATCTGAAACTTTTTATTGACCCCCGCATTCCGGATGGCCTGATTGGCGACCCGGTGCGGTTGCGGCAAATTTTGTATAACCTGGCCGGTAACGCGATTAAGTTTACCCAGACCACACCGGAGAAAACCGGGTTGGTTATGATTAAAGCTGAGCTGCTGGAAGAGAACATGGATTTCAGCCAGATCCAGTTTAGTGTCACGGATAACGGCAAAGGCATGACACAGCGCCAAATTAACTACGTTTTTCAGCCATTTAACCAGGCTGAGGGTTCCATTACCCGTAAGTTTGGTGGCACAGGCCTAGGTTTATCTATTTGCCAGCGCTTAACCACACTGATGTACGGAGATATCAGTGTTAACAGCCAGGTAGATCAGGGCACAGAGTTTATTGTGCGCATACCCATGCGCCGCTCAGATGAAATTCAATATCTGGATAAAGAACTGCTACGTGATATTTATGTGTGCCTGTTCAGTACTGACGAACATAACATGGCACATTTGCATAATTATCTGAGCTACACCGGTGCCGAACTTGATGTTGCCACCCATTTTGACACTCTGCTACAAAAAGCACAGGCTCAGCAGCCATTACCACCGAAGCAAGCCGCAGTGTGGGTGCTGGACGCCACTTATGAGCAAATCCCGGCGAATGAAATAGAGCAACTGCTACAGTTGCCCACGATGAATCAGGTGCAGTTTGTCGTGATCACCAATCAGATTGAATTGTCAGAGTGCAGCACCGACAGGGTTTACTATCTGCACAGCTCACCAATATGCCGTAGCCATTTATTTGACGCCGTATTAATAGCGGCAAAGCGCAAAACCAAACCTGTTTATACCAGTGCCGCACCACAACCCAGCCGTTTGGTGCCGCCAATAGAAGAGGCCCGTAAACAGCGCCGGCTGGTATTACTGGCTGAAGATAACGTAATGAACCAGCGCGTAATTGTTGATCAGTTAAATGCGCTGGGTTATGCAGTGGAAGTAGCCGATGACGGCGCCATAGCACTGGAAAAATGGCGCCGGTATCACTACCCGCTGCTGCTGACAGACTTGCATATGCCCAATATGAGTGGCTACGATCTTACCAGTGCTATTCGCAAAGAAAGCCTGCACTTAAGTGAGGGCGCAGAGTTTACCCGTATTGTTGCGGTAACTGCTAATGCCCTTAAAGGTGAAGAGCAAAAATGCCTGAGCGTAGGCATGGACGGCTACATCACCAAGCCTATTGAACTGGCTACGCTGGAAACCATGCTAACGCGCTGGCTACCGCATACAGCGGAACAGAAGAAAACGCATAGCTCAACCACGGAAAACAACCAGAACAATTCGCCGATATGCTTTACCACTATTGCCAATTTTCTGGGTAATAATCCAGCCAAGCACGAAGAATACCTGAACTACTTTGTAAAGCATGGCGCTGAGCTGCTCAGCAATATGGCCATTGCAGTGCAAAATCAGGATCGTAGTACCGTGCGCTCGTTAGCACATCAGTTTAAGTCAGTCGCTAAAAGTGTGGGTGCACTGGGTCTGGCCGACGAGGCATTAAAACTGGAAAAAGCAGCAGAAGAAAGTGACTGGGCAGTAATTAATGAATATATTCGTTTGGTGCAGGACAAGTATCAGGATGTAGTTAGCTACGTAAAGCAGCGCTACTGAGCACTTAAAGCAACGCCAGCTTGCGCTGGCGTTGTCCAAATTACTTCACAGTGTCTGGTTGCCTGCCAGGGTAAAGTACCTTGCGCTCTGCAACTTTTGTTTTTACCGCAGCCGCACTAACCGTTGCCAGGCTGTTGTTCCAGTAGTCAAAATCCAGTTGTTCATAAATATTCATTCTGGTGCCAATCCACAAGCCAAAGTCACTTTGCTGGTCAAAACGGATAAAGTCTTCCTCAATGACGTATATCCTGGTGCCAAGCAAGCCCTGCTCTACCTTCAGTAACTGCCACTCACGTAGCCGGCATGACTGCTGTGCATCAAAGTTACATACCGCATAATTAAAGCTCAGCGTGGCATCGTCTTTAAGTTCCCAACTTAACGCTTCGTTAGCAGTATAGGCACGCTCAAATGCCGGTGGTAAGTCAAGGTAACTGCCAGCCTGCCAGCCGGTAGCATTACTATCAAACTGCCAGCCAAAATAATTGCTGCCAAAATTGCATCCGCCTTGCTCATTGGTATCATTGCCACTGCAAAACACCAGGCGACCATCAACCCAGCTGTTAAAGGTCCACTGGTTTATCGTAGTTTGCCAGTATTTACCTGCTGGGTTAACAAATGCTGTAGTAGCAAAACTGGCAGTTTCGTCAACTTTAAAACCATAGTCAGCACGAGAACCAATCAGTGCACCTGCTGCATTATAAGCAATAGTAAACACTGAAAAATCTGTACCGGACTGATCAAGAATTTGTTTAACCAGGCTTGTACCATCGGCAAAGTTCAGTGTCAGTTGCCCGTTGGCAATACTCCAGTCAAATGTACGTTCAGTATCCAGGCCTACCCCGCTGCCATCGGCATTAAATTGCAATGGATCCAGATAAAAGTCTGTTCCGGTGCCATTGGCAAACATTTTACTGAAGTAAGAGTTCATCGCCCAGACACCAGGCATAGTCTCTGCAGTGAATGTTGAGGCTGAAGCACTGACAACTTTACGCATCATAATATTGCCTATGCTTTCACGCACGGTGCCCGGGGCGGTAATGAGCCCCTCGCTGGTATTTAAGGGCTGAATACTTTCCGCACTCTGACTGACTATCCGGTAAGTATCAAGCGCCTGCCCTTGCGTAGTGCGGGTTAACACTGAACCAGAAGCGCTACGCCTTACCTCAACCTGATTATAATTGTCAGCCAGCAACGCGTTTACCTGCTGTTGGCTTAACCCGGCGAGCCCGACAACCGGCATTTCAAAACTTACAGAAATAACCGGGTTGGTATAAGCAACGTCAATCTTACCGTTGTTGAGTGTCCAGTTATAAACATAGCTACCTGTCGTTGTCGTCCGGCTTCCTTTACCGTCACTGTCAAATTGCCAGCGCTCGCCAGAGCGGGTAACAAAGCCTGTGGCAGCACGCGGAGTCTGGAAATACAACGAAGGCACTGCGCCGGTTGCCAGTGGCGGTGTTAAGACAGGATCTTCGGCGATAGCTGTAATAGTCTGCGCTATAAGCTCAGGGCTATCGGCGTTAATCCGCTCAACCACCTGATTATAAGCGGCAACATTTATCAGCAAACCGGTCAAATTGGTAACACCTTCCGGCAGGGCTAGTGCAGGGTTATCAGTAAAGATTTTTATTACTGCCGCAGCTTCTACCAGCGCCTGAGCATCCACTGATTTTTCAGTAAAGACCAGTTGTTCAATATTAGCCGGCGCCGCACCGTTGTTCGCACTAACCAGTAAGGCATAAAGCGCTGTCGATACGGCATTTACCGATACAACATTACTACCATCAGCCTGTGCCTTTACTTTATCGGCAGCGGATTTACTTTTGGCAGAGCTGGCGACAATGGGTTCTGCATCAGCAAAACCACTGTATATTGCACTGTAACGCAGGGCAGAATTAGTCGCCGATGTAACCTGTACAGACACAACGGTATCCAGCAGGTCATCGTCCAGATTAAGCTCTGCGCTGAAACTGCCATTATCCCCTACCGTAACCGTTACTGGCTCAGCAGCTCCTGAAATAACAACAGCCCCACCGTTAAACGACGCACCGCTTACCGTACCATCCAGTGCAAAAGCCAGCAAATTAGGTTCTACTGTCACACTGGTTTCGGCCTGGGATGTATCATTATCGTCATCCGTTGCAGTTATTGTAAATGTCAGCGTAGTTGCCACCGTTACTGCGGGGGCAGTAAAGCTGATTTCTGTACTGTCGGCTCCAGTTAGCGTCACCGACGGACCTGCCGTTTGCAGCCAGCTTATCGCAGCTACTTCGTCATCATCAGTAATGGTTGCTGTTAAGGTCGCTGCGCTTTTTTCAGCTATAGGAGTAAACGTTGCGCTAATTTGCGGCGGGGTATTGTTTATCAGCGCTACAGTAACTTCGTCGGTTGCTGTCTGGCCTTTTGAGTCTGTTACAGTTAAACGCAATACGGCTTGCGCATCTGCATCAACAGAGGGAGCTGTTACCGTAGGAGTTAATGTATCGCTGCCCGATAACACTAACGCTGGCCCGGATACCTGGCTCCAGTTTACAGTAACATCCCCTTCACCACTGGCTTTCGCGCCACTGACAACAACCGTACGCCGCTCTTTAAGGTTAAAATTTGCACCTGCGTCCGCTACTGCATCATCGTCATCTGAGCCACAGGCACAGAGCATCAATGCCGATGCTGCAACAACAAGTATCTTCTTTTGCAATATTTCCATACTTCACATTCCTCTGTTTGTACATCAACATCCCGGGCATTCAGCCACAGTTCATTTTCAAGTATACGAAGAATAAAAAAAGTAAGAATACTACCGAAGATTTTTAATTGTGATTTCTTTTGAATTTATAAATATCAATAGTTTAAATAGACTTCCTCATAATCTTTTTCAAATAACAGAGGCCAGAGGAGTTGGTAAAGCTCTTGTGGTTTTGACACACTACCATGTGCACTATGGGCTTTAAGAACATCCGGCTTACTGTGTTCAGAAAGCATGGTGTAAACGATAAAGGCTGTTTCGATCTGTTTCTGTCGCATTCTTTGCAATAATTTTAAACCCGCCAGAGGATCGTTATCACGCCCCATATCAGAAATTACAGCGTCATACTGATATAAAGACAACAACACCAATGCATCCTCAGTATTAGTCGCCAGATATACCGCAATGTTGTTCTGCTTAAGATAAGCCACCTCAGAGCTATTATTGCCAGGGTGATCATCAACCCACAGTACCCGGCCAACAGTATTTGCAGGTTCAGACCTGCCAAATTCAGCCTGCACGGGAACACTGTCATCGTGCTGCGTAAATAACACTAATGAGCTCACACCGAATGCCAGCATAAACATAATACCGGCAACACCCCATTTCCGGCGGGAAAGGAGAGAGCCTCTGGTATCTGCATCTATATTTTTTATATTGTGACAAGAACGCAACTTTGCTGCCAGCTCAGGCGCCAACCTGTACCCTTTACCGTGCATTGTTTGTATCACAGGCCCCTGATAGCCAAATTGCCTGAAAGCTTTACGGCTGTCAGACACTAAACGGGATAACGACCATGCTGATACCACCGTATCCGGCCATAAAGCATCTAGTAATTGTTGAGCGCCGCAGTAATCAGGCCAGGTCTGGATTAGATAAGATATCAGCTCAACTGAGCGGGGCTCTATTTCAGCAAGCTGATGCTTTGCCCTGACAGTAAAAGCCGTGCTATCAAGTTCAAATTCATCAAATACATACTTCATTGGTAATGATTAAGCAAAAACAGAAAGATAGCGGTATAGCCTTTATACAATGCCTTGCAATCGGGGCAAAGAAAAAACTTTACCGTGACAGTAAACTAAGTCTCATAAACTGTACATAAGAGTATAAAAAAGGGCAACCAATGGCTGCCCAAACTGTCAGTTACCTGACCACGTAGCGTAAAACTAACTTAAAACTGATTCATAGTGTTATGCGCACCACCAGCTTTTAGTGCCGCTTCACCAGAGAAGTACTCTTTGTGATCATCGCCCACATCAGAGCCTGACATATTCTGATGTTTAACACAGGCAATGCCCTGGCGGATTTCCTGGCGCTGCACCCCTGCAACATAACCCAGCATACCGGCTGCACCAAAGTACTCTTTCGCCAGGTTGTCGGTAGACAAGGCTGCAGTATGGTAAGTTGGCAAGGTGATCAGGTGATGGAAAATACCGGCCTCCCGCGCTGCGTCTGCCTGGAAGGTGCGAATACGGTTATCGGCTTCCAGTGCCAGTTCGGTTGTGTCGTAATCGGCACTCATTAGCAGAGCACGGTCATAAGCTGACACATCTTTACCGGCAGTTTTCCAGGCATCAAATACCTGCTGGCGGAAGTTTAATGTCCAGTTAAAGCTTGGGCTGTTGTTGTACACCAGCTTGGCGTTGGGCACCACTTCACGAATGCGGTTTACCATCTCGGCTATCTGTCCTACATGTGGTTTTTCTGTTTCAATCCACAGTAAATCGGCACCGTGCTGCAGTGAGGTAATACAATCCAGCACCACACGATCCACACCACTGCCCTGCTTAAACTGGAATAAACCGCTGGCTAAGCGTTTGGGTTTTAACAGCCTGCCATTGGCTTTTACCACCACATCACCGTTGGCAATATCGTCAGCACCGTTAATTACATCACCGTCTAAAAAGCTGTTGTATAAGTCGCCCAAATCACCGGGTTTATTGGTAACAGCAATTTGTTTAGTTAAACCGGCACCTAACGAGTCGGTCCGGGCAACAATAATGCCGTCATCCACGCCCAGCTCTAAAAAGGCATAACGTACAGCGTTAATTTTTGCCAGAAAATCGGCATGCGGTACAGTAACTTTGCCGTCCTGATGGCCGCATTGTTTTTCGTCCGACACCTGGTTTTCAATCTGAATAGCACAGGCACCGGCTTCTATCATTTTCTTTGCCAGCAAATAAGTAGCTTCTTCATTACCAAAACCGGCATCAATGTCGGCAATAATCGGCACTACATGCGTTTCAAAGTTATCAATTTTGCTTTGTACGGCAGCAACTTTAGTGCTGTCTCCGGCAGCCTTCGCCGCGTCCAACTCACGGAAATAGCCACCCAGCTCACGCGCATCGGCCTGTTTTAAAAAGGTATACAGTTCTTCAATTAACGCCGGTACGGCAGTTTTCTCATGCATAGACTGGTCAGGTAGCGGGCCAAACTCAGAGCGCAGCGCCGCTATCATCCAGCCAGACAAATACAGGTATTTACGTTTGGTAGTACCGAAATGTTTCTTAATGGCGATCAGTTTTTGTTGCCCAACAAAACCATGCCAGCACCCCAGCGATTGGGTGTACTGGCTGCTGTCAGCATCATAGGCAGCCATATCGGCCCGCATAATTCTGGCGGTGTATTTGGCAATATCCAGCCCGGTATGAAAACGGTTCTGCGCCCGCATTCTGGCAGCAGACTCAGGGTTTATCGCACTCCAGGCCTCGCCGTTTTGTTGGCGTAGCCGGGCGATTTGTTGCATTGCATCTTGGTAAGCTGACATAGCAGTATCCTCTTTTGCTTATTGCCCGGCTTGCCGGACGCTGACTGTTATCAGGCTGATGTGTAACCTGTTGCCTTACACTATAGGTTTCATTTTTGCAATTCATAAAGGTGATTTTTGTGATGCCGACCATTCACACAACTAATACCAAAGTCAGCTTGACGCTGGCCTCTGTGCTAATGCTATGATTCAGTTCAGTTATGAAATATCGCTGGGTTATTTAACTAATGAATATTAATAAAATGGATTTGAATTTGCTGGTGTACCTTGATGTGTTGCTGCGCGAAAAAAATGTGACCCGCGCAGCCAGCCGGCTTAATATCACCCAGCCAGCCATGAGTAACGGCTTAAAACGACTGCGCGACTTGCTTAATGATCCGATACTGGTGCGCACTTCTGATGGCATGGTGCCTACAGAAAGAGCCCGCGAGCTGGCGCCGGTAGTACGCGGTGTATTGTTAACACTGGAAGAAACGCTGCAACCGAACAAAGATTTTGAGCCGCTTAACAGCCAGCGGGTATTTCGTATTATGGCCAGTGACTATGCGGCATCGACATTAATACCAGCATTACTGAAGAAAATGCGCGTACAAGCACCGCATACCAGCCTGGATATTATGACACCGTCCGATGTCACCTTTCATGACGTTGAAAACGGCAAGGTAGATATGGCGATTAACCGTTTTGATCAGTTGCCGCAATCGTTTCACCAAAAAACGGTATGGCGTGATAGCTTCTCTTGCTTAATTAACACACAAAACCCGGTACTGAAAAACTTTAATTTAGACAGTTACTTAAAAGCACAGCATATTTGGGTAAGTAAAACCGGCTTTGGCGTGGGCGTGGGTATGGACCCCAAAGACGTGCAAAAACTGGGCTGGGTGGATGAAGCCCTGGCTAAATTGGGCAAACAGCGCAGCATCTCAGTATTTACCCGTAACTACCATGTGGCAATGCATTTGGCTGTAGGCATAGATTTAATTGCCACCCTGCCAAGCCGTGCCGCCCGCCTGTACGAGAATGATAGTAGCATGGCCATTATGGACCCACCGTTTGCCATACCATCCATTGAACTGAAGATGATTTGGAGCCCGTTGCTGCACCAGGACGCCAGCCATATCTGGTTCCGCCGCTTAATTGTTGAAACGGCAGATGAACTGAACTAACAACAAGCGAAGGCTGGAATCACGATTTGGTCGACACAGAGTGTCTGAGTGAGTGCGTAAGCGTGAGCGAGTTGCTGTGGCGAGCCAAAGCGGGAGTTGCAGCCGAAGCCTTACTGCTGGCTTAGTAAAACACCCAGCCTCACTCGCCGGGGCAACTCGCCCTACTGCCTACGGCAGGGCTCAGACACTCCCCGGCTCCTTCAACAGGGTCTTTTCCGCGCTGCAAAACAAGGGGGCTCTATAAAAAAGGCGCTGTCAGCAAGTCAGCGCCTTTTGCTTTGATGGTTTACTCAGGTTAATCAAGTAACTGATAAGCTGGCAGGGTCAGGAAATCTACCAGCTGATCAGAAGTCGTGATATCAAGCAATAAAGTTTGCGCTTTAGCAAAATTTTGTTCTGCCCATAACGTTTCACCTACTTCTGCCCGTACCACTTTTGCCTCTTCCTCTAACATAGACGCAAATAAGGTTTTGGTAATCAGCTTGTCGTTACTTAAGCTTTTACCATGTTTAATCCACTGCCAGATCGAGGTGCGGGAAATCTCTGCCGTCGCGGCATCTTCCATCAAACCATAAATCGGCACACAGCCTTTACCACTGATCCAGGCAGCAATATATTGCAGCGCCACCCGGATATTAGTGCGCATACCCTCTTCGGTGCGCTCACCATCACAAGGTTCAAGCAACTGTGCTGCGGTAACGTCATCATCTTCTGCACGGCTGACATCCAATTGGTTCTGCTTGCCGCCCGGCAGGTACTTAGCAAATACCGCGTTAGCGGTAGCGGCAAGGCCGGGGTGTGCTACCCAGGTACCGTCGTGGCCATTACTGGCCTCCAGCTCTTTATCTGCAGTGACCTTAGCCAAAATAGCAGCGTTTTCTGCAGCATCTTTGGCTGGAATAAAAGCCGCCATACCGCCCATTGCCAGTGCGCCGCGCTTATGGCAGGTTTTCACCAGCAAGCGCGAATAGGCATTTAAAAAGGGTTGCTTCATGCTAACTACCTGCCTGTCGGGCAGTACTCTGTCTGCGTGATTTTTTAGCGTTTTGATATAACTGAAAATGTAATCCCAACGGCCGCAGTTAAGTGCCACTATATGCTCGCGCAACATATACAGGATTTCGTCCATTTCAAACACGGCAGGCAGGGTTTCAATTAATACCGTTGCGCGAATGGTGCCAATGGGTAGGCTGAACTTTTGCTCAGTGTAACGAAACACATCATCCCACCATTTTGCTTCCAGGTGGCTTTGCAACTTAGGCAGGTAGTAATACACACCGCTGCCACTTGCTAAACGGGTTTGGTAGTTGTGCAAAAAATACAGCGCAAAATCAACCAGAGCTCCCGGAATTTGCTCGCCATCTACCAGCAAGTGTTTTTCCCACAGGTGCAAACCACGCACGCGGGCAATTAACAAAGCCGGATCATCTTTTAAGGCATAATGCTTACCACTTTGTGGGTCGGTATAACTAATGGTGCCCAGGTTAGCATCGCGCAGGTTGATCTGGCCTTCAATAACCCCTGCCCAGCTTGGCGCCTGCGAGTCTTCAAAGTCAGCCATAAATACTTTTACATCAGCATTTAGCGCGTTAATGATCATTTTGCGATCAACCGGGCCGGTAATTTCCACTCTCCGGTCCTGCAAATCAGCCGGTATTGGCGCTATGCGCCAGTCAGACTGGCGGATATTCGCCGTTTGTGGCAAAAAATCCGGCAGAGCACCTGTGTCATAGCGTTGCTGTGTTGTTTGGCGTGCGGCTAATAACTCTTTTAAGCGAGGCCGAAACTCACGGGTTAATACTGCCAGCAAGGCGCAGGCCTGCTCTGTCAGAATAGTATCGTAACCGTCATTTAACGGCGCATTTATGCTTAAACCGGCACGGCTGATGCTTGTTGTCATAAGTCTGTCCTTTTTTGCTACCTGTACTCTGGTTACCGGTAGGGCTTTCAGGTATCAGGGCTGGCATTAACTATAAGCGCTTTTCAACTATAAAATGTATTAATGCAGGCAATGCTAACCATTCGCAGCATAAATAGTAAAATGATGATTACGCAAGAAAATATGGCACAACTTATGCTTTATTTATCGCAGTATTATGATGCATTAGGCATTCAGTCAATTTTCTGTCGGAGGTATGCATGGAATTTGTCCTGCTGTTAATTTTACTGTTAGTCATCGTTGTGGCTATGGTAGCCAGCCGCTTTATTGACAGTGGTAACCCTTTCCCGGTGCAGAAGAAGAACAGCTTATTCAGCCCGGTAGAACGCTCTTTTATGCAACTGCTGGAAAAGGCCGTGGCTAACGATTACAAAGTAATGAACCGGGTAAAACTGGCAGATATTATCGAACTTAAAAATGGTACCAGCGATAAAGCCCGCGCCAGCACCATGCTCAAACTAAATACCAAGTATCTGGACTTTGTTTTATGTGATCCGCAGGATTTTAGCGTAATAGCGGTACTGGATTTAGTTAACAATACCAGCAAAGATGGCCACAAGGCTGTACCCGACTGGTTTGTTAACGGCGCACTGGACGCAGCAGGTGTACCTTACCTGCGGATGAAAATAAAAGCGGGTTATACCGCAGCAGATATTCAGGCAGCCATTGCAGCCCGGTTAGGTAAAACAGTAACCAAACCCGAACCAATGTTTAAAGGTTTAGTGAAAAAAGGCCCTACCCGGCCGGTACGCTCACTAAAACCGGCAACGACAGGCGGCAATACTTTGCCGGTGCCAGCGCTGTCGCACTCCCAGATTAAAGCGCAACAAACCGCGCTGATACAGGCTTCTTAACGCACCTGGAGAAATGAGTCACTCCGCGCTAAGTTGGAATGCCGCCCGCTGCAACGGGCGGCATTTTTTTATGCTTAAAAATTAAATAAACGCTAAAGGTATTTATCATCCTGCCGTTACAGTCTTGAGGAATTGGCATAGGAGGTAACTATGAGTCAATCCGTTGGCGCTGCGGCGTCAAACCAGGGCTTTGAAGTACTGGGCGCCGTAATGGCGAAAAAGCAGCAAAACCAGGAAGCTAAAATGGCAACCATGCTGGTACAAAGTGCTATGCAATCGGTTGAGCAGGTACAGGCTTCATCCCCTGTAGGCAACCTGGGTCAAAATATAAATATTACGGTGTAAGTAATATTTTATGTAATAAAAACAAAGGCCAGCACTTGCTGGCCTTTTTATTTTCTTGCCACTGATCAAATTTTTTCACTAATTGGTAAAAACTTCCTTGCAGTTCTATTTGTTAAGCGTAATCTGATAATTTGATTATAATGATCTAAATCAATGGCTTACAAATACTTAAACATTTAAGGTGCAACCCATGGGAATGATAACTACAAATTTAAACAATTTAAGTGTGCGTAAAAAGTTAATTGGTGGTTTCAGCGCTATTTTGTTAATCACTCTGGCGATCAGCATTCTAAGTTATCAGGCGCTGAATAATCTGGTAAACCGTTTTGAATTGGTGAACCAGGTTAGCCAGATAAACACCATGGTAAGTGATGCGCGGATCCAGGAAAAAAACTTTATCTTACGCAATGATCAGGCCGCAGCAGAAACCGCAGGACAATATATTAAGGATATTCTGCAACTTTCAGCCAAAGCAGCGGCGGGCTTCTCAACAAAACAAAGCCTGGATCAGCTAAATCAACTTGAAAACAGCGCTAATAATTATCAGCTGCAACTAACCGATTATATTGCTCAGGCTGGTGTTAATCAGGAAGCACAAAATCAAATGGAAGCTGCCGCACGCTTTGCGGTTAAAGCACTAAACGAGCTACAACAGCAACTAAGTAGCCAGGCAGTAGAGCAAATACGTACAACGGCTGACCAACGTAGTATAGAGGCACTGCAACTTTCCAATCTGGCAAGTGAGGCTGCGCAAATTATGCTGTCGGTACGACGCGACGAAAAAAACTTTGTACTGCGCCAGCAACAACAGGATGCGGCCGCAGTTAAAGCACAAATTGATACTCTTAGCAGCCAGTTAAGCCGTCTTGCCAATTCGTTGACTGATTCTGTACTTAAACAGCGTTTATATGACACGCAGCAACAAGTAAACAACTACCAAACTCAATTTGAGCAATATAAAACCTCGATAGCACAGGCCAATCTTACAGAACAACGGATGACGGAGCACGCCCGCAATGCTGTAAGCCAGGCAACAGATGCGACTAATCGACAACTAACCCAGCTTGCAAAAGAATCTGACAAGCTTGAAATAATTATTATATCTGCTGCAACAGTGGCTATCATTGTTGGTTTGCTGGCTGCAATACTGATCACACAAATGATCGTGTCGCCACTACAGCGTGTCGTTGCTGTAGCCGAAAAAATTGCCGGTGGTGATATTACCGAAGATTTACCAACCGACAGAAATGACGAGCCGGGCCAGTTAATGCAGGCCATGCAAAAAATGAGTGTAAGCTTACGCAAATTAATTAACAGCTTAACCTCTGGCATTGCTCAGTTGGCAACGGCTACCGAAGAAATGGCAGCAATTTCTCAGCAAAACTCTGCCGGTGTTAGTCAGCAAAAAGAAGAAACCGAACAAGTGGCTACTGCAATGAATGAAATGACAGCCACAGTGCAGGATGTAGCCAGAAGTGCTGAAGACGCCTCAACCGCCGCCACTGAATCGAACGAGCAGGCGATGCTTGGCGAAAAAGTAGTACAGAAAACCATGGCTCAAATTAAAACACTGGCCCATGAAGTTGCAAGTTCAGCACAAGCCATTACTGAGCTCAAGGAACAAAGTAACAATATTGGCTCAGTGCTGGATGTCATTAAAAGTATTGCCGATCAAACCAACTTGCTGGCACTGAATGCAGCGATAGAGGCAGCCCGTGCCGGTGAAGCTGGCAGAGGTTTTTCAGTTGTGGCAGAAGAAGTACGGGCACTGGCATTTCGTACTCAGGAGTCAACCGGACAGATAGAGCAACTGATCAGTTCTTTACAACATAAAGCTGAAGCTGCAGTAAACAACATGGGCAAAAGCGCCAGCCTGGCAGACAGCACCCTTGAAAGTGCAGACGATGCCGGTGATGCGATTAATGCCATTAACAGTGCTGTAGGCAGTATCCAGCAGATGAACCAGCAAATTGCCGCGGCTGCACTACAGCAAAGTACTGTTGCTGAGCAAATCAATCGCAGCATTTTCAGTATTCGTGACGTTGCCGATCAATCTGCCACGGCCAGTGAAGAAACAGCTGCCGCCAGTGCGGATTTAAGCCGCTTGGGTAGCGAGCTACAACAATTAGCTTCTCAGTTCAAAGTGGCCTGACAAAAAGTAGTTTAACTGACAATAAAACCACAGCCGCCCGGTATAACCGGACGGGCGTGGTTTGCGCTATCTGGCAAAGCGTACTACCAACTCATGCAGTTCATTAGATACCTGTTGCAATTGTTTAATGCTGTCGGCTGAATTACCGGCCTCACTCAAGGTGTTATTGGCCAGGCCGGAAATATTGACTACCTGTTGATTAACTTCATCAGCAACATTTGCCTGCTGTTCTACCGCAGCCGCCATCTGAATAGCCATATTGGCAATACTGCCCACGGCGTCTGAAATACCATATAGCATTTCTTCCGTTTCTTTTACCCGGATCAGCCCGGCTTCTGCACCGCTGGTGCCATTTTGGGCTACCCGTACTGCAGTATCAGCTCTGGTAGTTAAATCACTGATAATCTGGTGGATTTCTTTAGTAGACTCCTGCGTGCGCCGTGCTAGGTTGCGCACCTCATCGGCTACAACAGCAAAGCCACGCCCCTGATCGCCGGCACGCGCCGCTTCAATAGCCGCATTTAATGCCAGTAAATTAGTTTGCTCAGCAATTTGTTCTATCATCTGCGCTACGGTAGCAATTTTCTTGGTTTGCTCTGATACTTCCGTTACTGAGCTGCTAATTTCATTCACTGTCTGGCGCAGCTCTTCAATAGCTTTGCGGGTAACTGCTGCCGTTTGCCGGCTGCGCCCGGCCAACTCGTTTGATTGCTCAGCACGCTCCGCCGTTTCCTGTACATGCTTTGATACTTCAGCGATGGTAGTTGTCATTTCGTGCATGGCGGTAGCCGCCTGCTCGGTTTCCTGCTGCTGGCGTTTAATTAGCTTCATCGAAGATTGCGCCAACTCCAGGCCAAGATCCGATTGTTCAGACACGCTTTTAGCCGCATCTTCCATCCGGCTTAGTACCGCACCTAAATGCGCTTTAGAGCTCATAACCGCCACTTTAAGCTCGCCTACACCGGGCTCATCATCAGTAAAGGTTTTTACCGCCAGTTCATGCCGGAATGAATTCGCCAGCAGCGTTTTAACGCTATCCAGCGCACTTTTTTTGCTGTGATTGGCCCAAACCGCATAGCCCAGAAGCGTTAGCAGGATCAGTAGCTGAGACCAACCGGTGAAACCGGTAAAATACAAAGCAGCGGCTATTGCCAACACAACTACCAAAAGCATATTTGCTACGCCAAGATGAAAATTCCGGGCTTGGAACTTGCCGTTGTTAATGGCAGTATAAAGCTTTTCTGCCCGTTTAATATCTGTGCGGGAAGGACAGGAACGCACGGACTCATAGCCTATAACCCGGCCGTTTTCTGTTACCGGAGTAACATAAGCATCAACCCAGTAATAGTCGCCATTTTTACTGCGGTTTTTCACCAGCCCCATCCAGGGCTTACCGGCTTTTAAATGTTCCCACATTATTTTGTACGCCAGCGGCGGCATATCCGGATGGCGTACTATATTGTGTGGCTGGCCAATTAATTCATCTTTGCTAAAACCACTGATAGCGATAAACGCGTCGTTACAATGTCGGATATTGCCATGAAGATCTGTATTGGATATCAATTTCTGGTTTGGCGGGAACGTTCTTTCGGTATTTGTAACCGGCATGTTACGGCGCATAACAGTGTATTCCTTACTTAAGATCAGAGAATCCGAGTCCTAAAAATAGCAATACTTTACAATAAGGCAATGAAGGTTAACTAATAAACCCTTAAAACGCTTATTAACACTCAAAAACACAACGTTAAGATAGGTTAAGCAAGGTAAAGCTGGGTAAAACTATGAACTGAATACATTAAAAGCCTTCTTAGCGCTGTTAAAAACTTAATTTTATGAGGCGTTATGCGTATTTTTTTATTAACCTCCCTACTGTTGGGCACTGCTGTATTAACCGGTTGCGGTGGCAGCAGTTCAGGTGACACATCAGCCACTTATACCAGCAGTTATATCCAGCTATACAATGGTTCTGCCAACAGTACATCAACCAGATTAATACTGACCAATAGTGATGACAGCAGCGTGTTAGCAGGTTCTGCCACTTATACCGACGCAACATCATTAGTAACTTATACGCCCGCAACTTACGATATTAAACTAAGCCGCCTTAACAGTGATGGTGATGATATTAGCATACTGGAAACCAGTATGAGCCTGCGCCAAAGCTACAAACACCTGCTACTGCTAACCGGAGATTACAACAGCCCTGAACTGCTAAAGCTGGAGTTTTTGCGCGATGACAGCCTGACAGATACGTTTAAGCTATATGTTGTTAGTTTATTACCGGATGACAGTGCCTACGATATTTATTTAAGTAAGTCAGATGCTACTTTTGACGATGCAACTCTGATGGCAACACTAAACTACAGCCAAATCAGCTCTGCTCTGGAATTTGATAGTGGTAACTATATTATTTATATTACGGCCGCTGGCAGCCGTGACATCTTGTTCCAGTCATCCAAATACAATTTTCAGTATCTCACTGAGTATGTTCTGGTACCCCGTATTGCCTCAGGCCCATTAGCCGGTAATATAGCGGTAGACGTAATCAATAACACCACAACCGTCGGCAACCTGACAGATTTGACCGCCCAGGCACAATTCCGCTTGTATAACAGTATTGACAGCATCGGCAACAGCGACATTTATTTGAATGACAGTGTCGCCTTTACCTCATTAGCCGTTGATAGCATGTCAGACTATGTTGAATTAGCCGCAAAAGACTACCGGTTATCAGCAACTGATGAGCAAGGGGTATTCTATTTAAACAGTGCCTTAATGACATTAAACCAGGGCCAGAGTAAAGCTGTAGTACTGTATCAAAACGCCAGCGCCAATACCGCCGCCATAGTGGTAGAAGAAAGTAATGCACCACAGATTTATGATTTTGATATCAACGTGGTAAATACTATTACTTCGTACAGTGCGTTAGGGGTTTATTTCGTACCGCCAAACGCAACCATTGATACAGCAGAGTATTATATTACATCACTGAACAGTGGTGCACAAAAAGAGATTAATGTACCTGACGGCGAATACACAATTTATTTAACTTACACCGACAGCAATAAGAACAAAACACTGTTGGCAGAGTCTGAAGTGCTGCAGTTTGTTGCCGGCAGTAATTACTTGCTGGTTGCCGAACCCGATAACACCCGGAACAGTGGCTATAAACTAAGTTTACTACGTTAATTTTCCATACCTGAGGTAGCTGTGATCCGGTTATTACTAATTGATGATGATGTAGCACTAACCACCTTACTGGCAGAGTATCTGCAAAAAGATGGTTTTCATCTTACTGTTGTTAATGACGGAACAACCGGATTACGCCGCTGCCAGCAACAACAGTTTGACTTAATTATTCTTGATGTAATGATGCCACAACTGGATGGCATATCAGTGCTAAAGCAGTTGCGCCAGTTTAGCCATACACCGGTCATTATGCTGACTGCGCGCGGTGAAGGGTTAGACAAAGTGCTGGGGCTGGAACTGGGTGCAGATGACTATTTGGCAAAACCTTGTTTACCGCGGGAACTGAGCGCCCGTATTAAAGCAATTTTGCGCCGTAGCAGGCAGCAGTTACAGCACCACACACTGACAAATGGTGATTTGTCGGTCCAACCTGCCAGCCGTCAGGTATTGTGCCGCAAGCGGGAAATTACTCTAACCGGAACCGAATTTAATATCCTGTACCTGTTGGTTAGCTGCTCCGGTACTATTTTATCTAAAGCTGAAATATCACAACAGGCACTGGGGCGTACTCTTGGCGCTTATGATCGCAGCATTGATGTACATATTAGCCATATCCGGCAAAAATTAGGGCCTCACCCACAAGCTATGCAGTGGATCACCGCTGTACGTGGTAAAGGCTATCAGTTTAATACCCAACACACTATCAATGAGGGCTTATGACTAAGCTATTCTGGCGTGTGTTTTTACTGTTTTGGCTAACCTTGCTGCTAACCATCTCGCTGGTAAGGCTTACTTTTATCTGGCAAAACGACGAAGACTGGCGTCCGGGTATGCGACCACCACCTGGTGTTTTACAGCAACCAATGACGCGGTCAGAGCCGCCATTACATCGTCACCCAATATTTCACTTAACCTTACTGCTCATCAGCAGCGCTATCTTCAGCTTGCTGCTGGCACGTTATATTGTGTCGCCAATCCGCCAGTTAAAACAAGCTCTGGCAGATTTAGCTGGCAATCGCTGGCAAACCCGGCTCGATCAGAGACTGATATCAAGACGTGACGAATTCGGCAGCCTAAGCCGTAATTTTAACCATATGGCCACACAGGCCAGCAACGCTATTGCTTCCCAACAACGCTTATTACACGACGTATCGCACGAACTGCGCTCGCCGCTGGCACGCATGCAAATTCTTACTGGCCTCGCAGCGCAGAGCCCGGCCGATGCAATGCTGGCTATTAGCCGTATTGAACAAGAAACCGAGAAGCTAAATGAACTGGTAGATGAAATTCTGACCTTCTCCCGGCTGGACAGCGGCGGCGCTGCGCCACAGCTCACCCAGGTTGATTTAGCAGACTTATTAAAAGTACTGGTCGATGATGCCCAGTTAGAAGCGCAAGCACTGCATAAAACCATTTTTCTGCACCTGGCAGAAGTGCCGTTAATCACAGCTGATCCAGACTTACTGTGCCGCGCTATAGAAAATGTGCTGCGCAATGCCATAAAATTCAGCCCGGCCTATTCAGAAATAACGCTACGTTTATGCCAGAAGCACCATTCAGTACAACTTGAAATCGCCGATCAGGGGCCTGGTGTGCCTGAAGCTTTGCAGGATAAATTGTTTACCCCGTTTTTCCGTGCTAATAGCAGTTTTAGCGGTGTAGGCCTGGGCCTGAGCATTGCCAAAAGAGCTATTGATAGTTGTGGTGGCAGCATCAATGCATACAACCTGTGGCAACAACAACGCATTAGCGGCTTTGTGGTATGCATTAAATTTCCAATCAGTTCATCTGCAATTCAGTTAGAGTGATTATATTGAAAAAATTTTCCCAATTCAGTTAAAGGTCAGCCATACTGTATCAGATTGGCAAACAGCTAAAGGCAAGGATCGCTATGACACAACAGCAATGCTCGGTACTTATTATTGATGACGCCTACACCGTGCGGGAGTACCTGCGCCAAACACTGCTTCATCTGGGGATCAGTAATGTGCAGGAAGCAGCCAACGGCAAACGTGGGCTGTCTGCTTTTGCTGAGCAACAACATGATTTGGTATTTCTTGATATTGAACTGCCTGACATTAACGGCCAGCAGTTATTGCAACAAATTAAAACTCAGGCCGACAAAACCCACGTAGTAATGGTTACAGCCCACAACTCAGTAGATAACGTGCGTAACAGCATCGCTTCCGGTGCCAGTGGCTTTATCGCCAAACCCTTTTCACCACAAAAGATAAAAAATATTGTTGAGCGCTGCCTGTCGGCCAAATTAAATTAAACAGCGGTAGTGTTCAGCAAAAATTCATGTGCTGTAATACATAGTTTAGTTACTGTTACCCCATAAAACAGGAGCAACAAAATGAAACTAAACCTGAAAACCTTATTACTTGCCACTACCGTAGCAACAGTTTCAATTTCAGCACAAGCAGATGATATAGAAGGTAAAATTGAAGCTATCAATGCTGAAGCCCAGTCTTTTGTAGTACAGGGTATAACCTTTTTTACCGAAACAACAACCGATTATGATGACGGCCTGAAAACCTTTGCTGATTTAAAAGTCGGGCAAAACGTTGAGGTGGATTTTGAATACCGGGATAAACGCCACATTGCTACAGAAATAGAACTGGAGAAATAAACCGTTCTGCTTCAAAAAAGGCTGCACCATTTTTGGCGCAGCCTTTTTTATTACGAATATTGATTAATGGCTACTGCAGATGCTGTAAAATCTGCGGCCATGGTACCAGTTTCAAGTTTTGTCCCTGTTCTGGCATGCGGTTACGGCCATCCTGTACTATCAATGCGCCCTGTTCAAAACCGGGCCCCAGTGAACGGGTAGTAACCTCCAGACCATCAGTTTCAGAGACACCATCTATACCCAATTGAGGGTTGGTGCTGATGCGAAAATGTAAGCGTTCAGCATATGGGGCCGTTGCATCAAACACCAGATAACTGTCATTACCCTGGCTTGATACCAGCAAATAACTGCTACCGTTATGCTCTGCCAGCGCAATACCTTCAATATCTGCCACCAGGTGCTGGCCATCAACACGGATGATTGCTTCCCCCGTTGTCGCCGCATCTGCTTCGGCGGCAAAACGCCAGATAGCTTCATCTTCTTCGCCAACGAATAACACGCCGCGTTTATCATCAGCCACACACCCTTCCGGCTGCGACGGCACATGCAATGAGCGCACTAAAGTGCCCTGCCAACCTATACCATCAGTGTCAATGCGATACTGTTCAATTAGGCCGGATTTATCATTAACAAACACATAGTGCTTACCACTTTGTGCACTGTGATACATACACAGGCCATAAATCTCTGTCAGGGTAGTGCCGACTTTACCGGCATTATGCAAAGTGCCGGTGCCATCAATAGCAAACAGTTGCAGGCTGTTATCATCGCGCAAACTGGCGGCAGCAATATCGTGCGCTGCACTTTGCCATTGCAGGCCATAACGCACATCAACATTATTCAACCGCCCCACGCTATGCTGTTGCACACGTTTGCCTTGCATATTGTATACATCCAACCCGGCCCTTTTGTCGGTAGCAAGGAGCAGGCTAAGCTCAGGTCGCGTCGGATTATGCCACACTGCAGGATCGTCCATTACATCACCGCGTGCCAAAGCGGCTTCGGTTTGTAAGGTTGGTTGCAACTGCACCACTGCCGTTTTCGGCGGGCGGGCAGCCGTAACAGGCAGTGTCAGCGATAACTGCTGCACTGCGTCTGCCGCCTCACTGCTGATATAAGCTGTCTCTCTGTTGTTCTGCGTACTTAGCGCTAAACCGCTGGCCTCAGCCAACGCCGGAATATTGACAGCCTGAGCTATCCGGCCATCACTTTTTATATGTAACAGCCGGGCGGGTTCTTCTTCCAGGGCCAGCAGGCTGCCATCCGTCAATACCTGCAATGCTTTCACTTCACCCTGCAACTGACCAAAAGGCTTATTCACCTGCACTAAACTGCGGCCTTCGTCGGCTTCGGGTTCCGCCTGATAACGCCAGATGGCACGATCTGCTTCTGCGATATACAGTGCACCTGAGGTGTGGTCTACCGCACAGGCAGTGCTGTCATAAGGCACATTCAGTTCGCGTATTACCAGCGGTTGTGTCAGCCACTGTTGTTGCTGCTGTAGTAGCAGCTGATCCGCACCTCCACGGCCGCCCAGTAAAAACAAGCTGAGCTGCTGGTTTTCGCTGCTTTGGTAAAAGCATAAGTCTTCTACCACCCGGCTGCTGATCAACTGCCGGTGCACCAGCTGCAGTGGTGTTTGCCCGGCCGGGGCAAAACGCCAGAGATACAAAGTATTGCTGTCTGTATCCATTGCAGCCAGTAAAGTGCTGTCCTGCATTAGCGGCAGTTGAGTCAGGCGGCTGAAACGGCCACTATGCTGACCAAGCACGGTATCGCCCTGCTGCACCTGTAACCCTGTTGCGTTAGTAAACACCTGATACTCAGCGCCTGCCAGCTGCGTATTATGGTAATGGCTGGCATTGACAGCCAGGGGTTGTGGCCCCGACATTGGTGAACCTGGCTTATCTGCCTGGCAGGCGCTTAACAAGCCCGCCAGCGCAAGACTTAACACACTGAGTTGAAACATTTTTTTATTCGACAACATTATTTTTACCTGCCTGATTCTTTTAGCTGCTTACCAGTTAGTAATTTGCACACCCAGTACAAAGGTGCGGCCGTATTGCTCATACTGGAAGTTATAAGGCTTGCGCCCGGTGTAAGCATAGTAAGGCTCGTCACTGAGATTGATCACATTAAAGTACAGCTGCATACCACGCCGGATAGTCCACTTGCCGGTGAAATCCAGTTGCAGATGATCATCTGAATACACGTCGTAAGCCGCATCAGTAACATCGCCCACTTCGGCCAGATACTTCGACTTATAGTTGGCTGCAAGGCGCAGGCTTATTGTATCGGTTTCATAGCCCAGGCTCAGGTTAGCGGTTTTGTCTGACTGGCTGGGTAACGCCACTTCGCGGCGAAACAAAGTGCCATCGTCAAACCATTCAATATCAGCGGTAGAATCCGTTAAGGTCAGGTTAGCGGATATCAGCAGGTTATCCAGAGCGTTACCAAAACCTGATACTTTATGAACAGCGTTCAGTTCCAGACCGTATAAATCAGCCTTGCCGCCGTTAACGTAGGTTTCTGCTTTGGCAAAGTTGGCATACTCACCACGGCCAGCTAAATCGGCCTCATAGATAAAATTATCAATCTGCTTATAAAACAGCATGGCAGAAAGTACGCCAAGTTTGTCAGCGTAATGCTCAATACCCAGATCCAGGTTATTTGACTTCAGCGCTTTTAGATCCGGGTTACCAAAGGCTGCCTCTAATTCGTCATCATCCTCCTCCAGTATAAAAGCCGGTGCCAGTTGCTGAAAGTTAGGCCGTACCAGGCCAGTGCTAAAAGCCGCCCGCACTATGCTTTGCTCTGACAGGTTATACCGCCCCACTACTGCAGGCAGCCAGTAACCTTTGCTACTGCGTTGCTGGTTAACGCTAAACTCTTCATTTATATCGTCATAGCGGGTGCCGTGCGCATCGCGTTTTTCATGCTCGTAACGCACCCCGGTAATTAACTGCCAGTTATCCCGCTCCCACTGCGTCATAAAATAAGCCGCACTGATATCTTCATCTACCTGATAATCATTAACTTGCGACTCAACATCGTCAATAAAGTCGTCGCGGTTTAAGCCACTAACCAACTGATAAATATTGCCACTGTTAATTGCCGGGCCCATATTACCCAAACCATAATCTACATTGGCAGCAGCATAGTCGCTCAGGCTTAAGGCACTAATGCCCAGATCGCCGAAGTCTTCAAACAGCCAGATATCTTCTGCTGCGCTTTTTTCGCGCTGGCTGAATTTAACACCGCTTTTTAGCAACAAGCTGCCGTGGCGCAGAATAATTTCACGGCTTAAATCAAACTTAATATTACGTTCGGTTTCTTTGGCGTAAGTATCACCCATTTCTACTTCTTTCAGCTCGTAACCGTCGGCAAGAAATGCTGTAGCCGGCGCCGTTAAACGCAGGATATTACTCCCGGTGAAACCAACACCATCAGCAAACTCCTGCTCAAAATCAGCCCCGCTGATACTAAATGGTGTATCTTCATCAGCCTTGCTAGCGCCGGCTTCTAACTGCCACTCCCAATTGCCGGACGTTTGTTTGGTTCCCAATACTATGGCACTGATACTCTGTGTTTCTTCACGCTGCTTTAAAGAGCGGATCAGTGCTGCTTCACCGAGGCTACCGGCAAACTGCGGATCGGCCAATTCTATTGCCATACTCTGGCGCTCTTCAGTGTCACTGAAACGGCTGTACAGACTACGCAGGTAATATTCGTTGTTGTTACCCGGCCGGTAATCCAGGTTCAGTGCCAGGCCAATACGCTCGCGGCTAATTAAGTAATTGCGTAGTTCAAACTCTTCCAGCCCGTCGTCAAAATCCCAGCTGCCACCGGTTTCAACGTTCTGTGAGCCAAATTTACGTTCGGCGTAACTGGCTGCAATGGCAATACCCAAACTGTCTGTTTCGCCTGCGGCATCCAGTATTTTACTAAACACGCCAGATACTTTAGGGCTGGTTTTACTTTGCTGCTGGTTGTAGCCAGCTTCTGCGGTAAAAGAGTAAAAATCGTTGCTGCGGTCAAAGGCCGATAAGCTTTTAATTTCCACTGTACCGCCTAGTGAGCCTGCTGGCATATCTGGTGTCAGGGTTTTGTTTACTTCTACCGATTCAAGCAAGTCTGATGGGATCACATCCAACGCTACGGCACGACGGCCAGCTTCTGGTGCTGCTAACTGGGTACCATTGTAGGTTACTGCGTTATAGTCCGGCGCTAAACCGCGTACCCGGACAAAGCGGCCTTCACCCTGATCGCGCTCTACCGATAAGCCAGCTAAACGTTGCAGTGCCTCACTGACATTACTGTCAGGAAACTGGCCCATCTCGTCGGTACTGGCTACGGTAACGATGCCGCCGGCATTACGCTGGCGGTTAAGCGCTTTACTCACCGCACCGGATTGCCCTACCACTTCAATATGTTCCAGCGTTTCACTGGCAGACAACAGTTTAATATCGCCGAGGCGCAACCCGGTATCTGCGACAACCAACACCCGGGTTTCCGGTATAGCACCGAGATAATTCACCAACAAAGTGTAAGTACCGGCAGGTAACTGATTAAAGTGAAAACGACCATCGGCAGCCGTAGTGCGGCGTAGCTTTAACTCCGGAATACTCACTTCAGCACCTGTTAGCAGGTTACTACGGTTATCAGTAATACGGCCCAGCACATCGGCATCAGCCAATACGGGGGCAGATAAAGCGGCAAAAGCCAGGCTTACAGCACAAGCCAGCACAGAACGGGGGTTATTTTTATGATACGTCAGCTTCATCGGTTGCTCTTAATTTTTCGGCTAATAACTGCATGCAGTGTGCCCTTGCTGTGTGACAAAACACCGTTTGTTAACAATACACACTGAGCCAATATGACCCGGGTCTTAACGGTGCAACGCAGTGTCTGAAGTGCTAAAGCCTGTCATTCAACTGTCATACAGGCGGCAGAAAATTATATTTATTTGTGCGGATAAACTGATCATGTGGCGACAACACCGTTACAAAATGCTATTCAGCCTGCTATTGCTGTTAAGTGGTCTGCTGCTGGCTATTGATATTGGCAGTGCCAAACACAGCAATGAATTTGACTGGCTGGACATTCTCGGTGAGGGCACAACTTTGCTGGTAGCCTGTGGCTGGCTGGGGCTGATTATCAGCAGCCGCCCGGCAGGTCGGATAACCGAATGGCTGTACTATGGCAGCCTGCTACTGGTGTATTCATACTTTCTTGATCTGTTGGACGAGTTTATCCGCTACCCGGAGCATATCCGGCTGATGAGCTGGCTGGAATCTTTGCCTGCACCGGTTGGCATGCTGGTACTGACTTATGGCCTGATTGGCTGGCACCGTGAACAGCGTGCTATTAACCGCCAGTTACGCGGCCGTGAATTGTTTTTGCGTGACCATCAGCTTATAGACCCACTAACCCAGCTATACGGCATTGAGTATCTGCAAGCGGTATTACAACGCGAAATAGAGCTGCATCAAAGCCAGCACAAAGCCTTAGGTTTACTGGTACTGGATATTGATAATTTCGCTGAGTTTAACCGCCAGTATGGTATAGCCAACGGCGATGCCTACCTTGGCCAGTTAAGCGAATTACTCAGCAACCAACTACGCCACAGCGATGTAGTATGCCGCTATGCCGGAGACCGTTTTATTGCGCTATTACCTAACACTGCCCTGGCGCAGACAAACATTATGGCGCAGCATTTACGCCAGCAGCTATCGCAACTGTCGGTTGAGAGCAGCAGGCCACAGCTAACATTGGTAGAAATGGCCGTTCAGCAAGACAATGCTCAAAGTGCTTTACATGCAGCCGATCAGGCTATGGCGCTGGCAAAAAAAACCGCCACGCATAAATTGCAACCGATCTGATGAGTATCCGTCTCTTCGGCTATCAGGACAAAATCCTGCTGTTGCAACATGGCAGCACTGAGCTGCTGGCGCTGGCACAGCGGCGTGGTGCCCAGTTGCATAAGCTGTTAAGCGGCACCAGTATTTTTGAACAAGACTTACACAAACCGCACGGCAGGCTACACCATAACGACTGGCTGAAACTGCTGCAAAACTGTCAGCAGCAGCTTAACAGCCCGGAATTGCCCTATCTGCTGGGCAATGCCTTACTGAACAACCACTATATTTCACTGTGCCAAAGCCTGCAGTATGCACAAAACCTGCATCAGGCGCTGGCGCAATTGTACTACTTTCGCCATCAGCTGTTTCCTTGCTTCTATGCACGACTTTCCCAACAACAGCATTGCATCATCATTGAATTTAAACCGGCGCTGGGTTTGGCCAGTCAGCAGGCTTTTATGCTGACAGCCGTTATCTCGCTGCTGCTGGGTTTAGTAAAACAGCAGTTGGGCACGGTAGCAGGCATCAGCCTGCAGTTGCAGCAAGCAGCCTCACATCAGTTACAACACCAACTGCATTGGGGGGTGGATGTCAGTTTTAATCGCAGCCTTGACTGTATCAGCATTCCGCTTGCTTTGTGGCAACAAGTTTTTACTGATGCAAACACACTAAAATTTAACGCTGCCCGCCGCACCTGCCGCCAGCTTAACCATGTGCTGAGCAAACAACGGGCTTTGCCGGAGAGTATTTGCCGGTTGCAGCACAGAGCTCTGCCACAACTGCTGAATCAGGATCAGGTTGCCGCTGAGCTTGGGCTAAGCAGTAGCAGCTTAAAACGCCAGCTTAACCAGCATAATACCAACTTTGCCACCCTGCTGGACGAAGTACGCCGTGATGCAGCCCGGCAACTATTGCAACAAGGCCATTATTCTAACCGTCAGTTGGCACTAAAGCTGGGTTACTCTGACGAGCATAACTTTCGCCGTGCCTTTAAACGCTGGACAGGCTTAATTCCCAGCAGCTTTAAAGGCATGTTTAATTTCAACTAACCACAACATTACGACCAAGGATTTTTAATGAAACTGTTTAATGCTATCAGCCTGGTGTTATTACTAACTTGTTTACTTAACGCCTGTTCACCGGCAGGCACAGCAAAAGCCGGCCTGGCGCCAGCTACAACATCGGCAACAGAAAATATAGTGTTGCGCTTTGCTGTACTGGGCGATGCCGAACCTAAGCCTGAGCCAGAATTTCCGAATCTGGCCGCGGCAGTAACCGATATAAACCGGCTGGCAACACAAACCAAACTGGACTTTGTTGTCGGTGTTGGTGATATCGCCCACAAGGGCACTTTAATACAGTACGACAATGCCACACCGGTGCTGCAACAGCTAACGTTACCGTTTTACCCGATTATGGGCAATGAGGAGCACGGCAGCACTGTTGAACGCTTTATGCAGTATGCTAACAGCTGGAACGCCGGAAAAATTACCCTGGATACTCCCAGTTACGTACTGGAGTTTGGCACGGTGGCGCTGGTATTTGCCTCGCCCGATCACGGCCGCGACTTTAACGATGACGGCATCAGTTGGATGCTAAACCAGCTAAAACAGCTGCAACCAAAGCCAGTGCTGTTAATCGTGCACGGCGCTCAAACCGGCGTATACCCGGAAAATGCTGATAAAGGCATTGAGCACCCGGGCTTTGCCGGGGTGATTGCCCAACCTAACCTGGCAGCGGTGATCTCCGGCGATTTACATATGGATATGAACCGCGTTGAACATTCAAAACAACTGGGCACGGTACACTACCTGCATATCCCCGCACTGGAGCGCACAAAAATTCCGGATGAAACACAGCATACCGCCATGTTTCGCGTATTTAGCCTGAGCAACAACAGCATAATGCAGGTAGATACCTACCAAGCCGGCAATACCATGCCACTGGCGCAGCATAGCTATAGCTTTAACTTACCCCGGTTGCCATAGCAGCCGCTAAGCAATGCTTACTTGCTTGCAAGATAGTTTGCAGCTATGTTACACCGCTTTAATAAAGCTGCCGTTTACTGATCCCTTGCAGGAACGAAGATGAGCGAACATCAAATTATTATTTTGCCGCAGAACCCGCTATGGATACCGCCTTCGGGCATGGCTGCCGCCACTCAGCAGTTTATCGCCGGGCTGTTTCCGGCGGCAGAACATATAGAGGTTACCTGCACAGACGAAGTGCGTTATTACGACTGCGGCGGCAATTTTGAACATATTCATTGCCCGGCCTGTTATGCAGAGCTTAGCGTGGAGCAATGGCATAGCATGATGGACGCAGACTACAATGCTGAAAACAACAGCTTTGCCATGCAGCAGCAGGCATTGCCGTGCTGTGGCGAGCTATGCAATTTAAATCAGCTGCAGTACTCCTTTGAGCAAGGCTTTGGCCGTTTTGCCATTATTATGGATAACAGTGTCGGTGTGCTGGATGCTGCCACGCAGGCAGCAATAGAAGTGTTTTTAGACAACCAGCCGGTAAAAATTATCTACCGGCATTAGGCGTAATTAAGCGGGCTTTCACCCCGCTTAGCTTTTATCCTGCTTTTCCAGAAAGTCTTTAAACTCGATGGTGTAAAGCTTAATCAGTACATGGGTCAGGGCAAATATAATCGGGCCGTAGATCAAACCGATAACGCCAAATAACTGCAAACCACCAATAAGTGACAGGAAAAGCACCAGAGTGCTCATATTGGACGTACCCTGCATCAGAATAGGCCGTAAAAAGTTGTCAATAGAGCCAACAACTATGGCGCCCCACAAGGTTAAAAATAATGCCCAGGGCCAATCACCCGTAAGTAATAAATATAAACTGGCAGGTGCCCAGATTAACGCCGCGCCGACCAACGGGATCAACGACGCAAATACCATTATGGTTCCCCAGAACAACCCCGGCATACCAACAATTGCCATGCCAATACCACCCACAGCGCCCTGTGCCAGAGCAGTCAAAAAGGTTCCCATAACAGCAGAGCGTGCAACGGTATTGGCTTCGGTAAGTAATTTTTCCTCCTGTGAGCGGGCCAGCGGCAATATCCA
This sequence comes from Rheinheimera pacifica, assembly GCF_024809855.1. GTDB lineage: Bacteria > Pseudomonadota > Gammaproteobacteria > Enterobacterales > Alteromonadaceae > Alishewanella > Alishewanella pacifica_A. The sequence goes on along the minus strand of NZ_JANUEM010000008.1, from coordinate 50,626 downwards.
GAACAAGCTTTCAAGAATTTTTTTATGGTCGCGCAGCAGAAAAAACAGCACAAACAACATCAGAAAAAAGCTGACAATTATTCCCGTTACGTCTCCCACTACTTTAGTACTTAAATCAAGCAGCTCTTTACTAAAGCCTGAAGCAAACTCGGTCAGCCGGTCAATAATGTCTCTGATAGTGAAGTCACCTACGGGCAAAAAGTCGTTTATTCTTTCAATGCTATCTGTAATAAATGGCTGCTGCAGCAACTGTTCAGCGCCGCCCTTTTCAACCCACTGGTAACTTTGCTTTGCAAAGGTAATACTTTGCTGAACTATCGCCATTAGCACTACAGCAGCCGGTACCAGGATCACCACCACCAGCAAAGAGCAGGTAATGGTTGATGCCAGATTAGGTTTATCAGGAAATTTGCGCACAATTCTCTGATGCACCGGAAAACACAGTAACGACAGGACAAATGCCAGCACTACCGGGCCAATAAAGGGAGCTATCAACAGATAACTGGCATACAGCGCCAGTAATAAGAAAATAATTAACACCCAATGGCCCGGTTCAATTTTAACGTGGTTACTCACTGGTAAAACTCCCTTTCCGGTTATTGCACGGCTATTTTATGTCAGGGCGCAACCTGCTGCATGATCAGGCCACAAATATAAGCGCCATAGGTGCCAAGACCATAACCCAGCACCGCCAGTAATACGCCAACAGGCGCTAAAGATGGGTGAAACGCAGCCGCAACAACCGGTGCTGACGCCGCACCACCAACATTAGCCTGGCTACCCACAGCCATATAAAACATCGGTGCTTTTATTAAACGGGCAACAATCAGCAACAACACAGCGTGTACTAACATCCAGACTATGCCAACTAAAAACATCAGCTTATTGCTAAAAATCGCCGTAACATCCATATGCATCCCTATGGTAGCGACCAGGATATACAGAAATGCCGAACCTACCTTTGATGCACCTACCGCTTCCAGTTTACGTACCCGGGTAGTAGACAAATAAAGCCCCACAGTCGTGGCAATAACTACCAGCCAGAAGAAGGTGCTGGTTAAACTGTACATTGCCAGTTGCGGCGCCACCTGCTCAATCCACGGCGCAATAATATCTGCCAGTGCATGGGACAACCCGGTAACACCAAACGCCACTGCAACAATCAGCATAATGTCGTTTAAATTAGGAATACGGGCATTTTGCGCCTGATATTGCTCAATTTTCTGCCGCAGGTTCATAATGCCACGGGTGTCAGCACCATTTTTGCGATCAAAAAACTCGGCCCGGCTGGCGATAAACAGCAATACTGCCATCCAGACATTCGCCACCAGCACATCCACGGTGATCATGACAGAAAAAATATTGCCATCAACGTTAAACACTTCTTTCATGGCCGCCTGATTCGCACCACCGCCAATCCAGCTACCAGCAATGGTTGTCATGCCACGCCAGATATCACCACCCAGTTCCTGCGGAAAAAAGTAGCCGACACTCATCAGTGCAATAGGCCCGCCAATAACAATGCCCAGGGTACCGGTTAAAAACATAATCAGCGCTTTAGGGCCAAGGCCAAGAATAGCTTTAAAATCAACGCTCAAGGTTAACAACACCAAGCTAGCTGGCAGTAAATAGCGTGACGCCATTTTGTATAGCGACGAACCTTCGCCGTCAATCACGCCAAAGCTGTTAAATAGCGAAGGGATGAAATAACACAACAACAACGCCGGCACATATTTATAAAAAGCTTTAAAGAAGCGGTTATCGCTATGGCTGGTATAAAACACGGCGCCTAAAATGGCGGCCATTAAACCAAGTACCACTGCATCGTTAGTGATAAGTACGCTGGATTCTTGCATCGGATACCCTGAAAGATAGTTAGTAATTAATTGCGGTTTTATAACACCGCTTTTTGCGCAAACATACCACAGCGCTACCGCTTAACAAAGCTGTAGCCGTTGTTCTGCCGCAATACTGCGGCAATCCGACAACAGAAACTAGAGCTTGGGCAGATTTTATGCTGTTATGATGCGGCAAAACACACCCTAAAACGCATGGAGGAACAATGCGAAACCTTACCGGAAGCATCACACTACTGCTGGCATTGGCCTGCACAGCTGTTGCCGCCAAACCTATTACGTTGGAACAAACTGTCGGTATACAACATGTCACTCAACTGGTTGTAAGTAACGACGGCAACTACACCGCCTTTATCCGTAACCGGCCGCGTAACCCCTATAATGAGAACGATGGTTCAAGCCACCATGAATTATTTTTGCTTGATAAAAACGGCAATGAGTCCCCCTTTATCACCGGCGATGGCCGGGTGGGCAATATTAAGTTCAGCCCCGACAATTCACAGCTGTATTTCACCGCCAAAAGAGGCGATGACAAATTTACCAGCCTGTATCGCATAGCCGTTAGTGGCGGCGAAGCACAAAAAGTACTGAGCCTGCCAAATAATATCAGCAGCTACGATATCAGTGCCGATGGCAAATATCTGGCTTTGCTGGCCAGACCGGCTGAAGCAAAAAACCTGGCTGAATTAAAAAAGAAGGGCTTTAAAGCCGAAGTGTATGAAGAAGATCTGATCAATACCCAACTGTGGCTGGCAGAGCTGCAGCAACGGCCGTTAAAAGCCGAAACAGTGGCAGTTGACGGCAATGTATTGTCAGTGGCTTTTGCACCAAAACAACAGCAGTTGCTGGTGCGTGTAGCACCCACCGCATTGATTGACGATAACTACATGGCCAGCCAGTATCAGTTGCTCGATTTTAGCGGCAAAGTACAACAACGTTTTGCTACTGTCGGTAAACTGGACAAAGCAGAGCTGTCACCGGACGGCAGTAAACTGGCACTGATTGGCAGCGAAGATATTCACGACCCTTCAGCAGGGCGCTTAATACTGGCAGATGTAAAAAGTGCCAACCTGAGCGAACTGCTGCCCAACTATGCAGGCCACGTGCAGGACATTGCCTGGCGCAGTAATAATGAACTGCTTTATGTTGGTCATATTGGTACCGAAGCCGAGCTGGGCGCGGTAAATGTGCGCAGTGGCAAAACCAGCCAGTTGGTAAAACCCGGCTCAGGTATTATTACCCGCGTAGCACAGCCAGTCAGCGCCAAACACAGCGTATTACTTGTTAACACTGCCGCTCACCCTGCTGAAGTTTATCGCCTGAACGGCAACAAGCTTAACCGGCAAACGCAATCTAACCCCTGGCTGGCCGACATTAGCATGCCAAAACAGGAAACTATCCGACATACAGCCAGCGATGGTGTTGAGCTGGAAGGCATTCTGGTATATCCGCTAAATTATCAGCAAGGCCAGCGTTATCCGCTGATCATGGTGGTGCATGGTGGGCCGGAAGCCCATATGTCTAACGGCTGGCTCGACCGCTACGCCAGCCCGGTGAAACTGGCCGCCAGTGAAGGTTATATGCAGTTTTTCCCTAACTATCGCGGCAGTACCGGCCGGGGTGTAGCTTTTTCCAAGCTGGGGCAAAATGATTATGCCGGCAAAGAATTTGATGATTTAGTCGATGCCAAAAATTATCTGGTTGCACAGGGGCTGGTTAATAGCGCCAAAGTGGGTATTACCGGGGGCTCATACGGGGGCTATGCATCGGCATGGGCTGCCACTAAACAAACCGAACACTTTGCTGCCAGCGTGATGTTTGTTGGCATCAGTAATAACTTGTCTAAATTTGGCACCACTGATATTGCCAATGAAATGCACTTGGTGCATGCCCGCAGTTACCCGTGGCAAAAATGGCAATGGTACTTAGAGCGCAGCCCGATTTACCATGCCGAACAGGCTAAAACACCCATTTTGATTATGCACGGTAAAGAAGACACCCGTGTACACCCCAGCCAGTCAATGGAGTTGTACCGCTACTTAAAAACCCACGGTAAAGTGCCGGTACGCTTAGTACTGTATCCGGGCGAAGGCCACGGCAATCAAAAAGCAGCAGCCCAGCTGGATTACGGTATGCGCCTGATGCGCTGGATGGATCATTTCTTAAAACAGGGTAACAAAGATTTACCACCGCACGAGCTGCCACATGCTGACAATATAAAAGCAGCCACCAAAGAAAAAGACGCGGCTTAAAAGCCGGATAACTTAAGATGCCCGGCTTGCCGGGCATTTTTTTATTCAGCCGCTTTGGCGCTTAACGCTGGCGCTTCAAACGCCACACCGTCCCAGCCGGTACGGATAAAATTACGAATATTCTGATGATCGCTGCCTTTGGGGGTATCCAGTACAGCGCGGTAGTAATCACCAAATAAAAATAACGTTTGCGGTGCCGATAACTGGTGCAGCAAGCCAAAAGCCAGGATTTTGCACGAACCATTGTTTTCACCGGCAGCATTATGCAAGTCGCCATTTTTAAACGCTACCGGCGTAAACTGATATAACGCATCAATAAGCGCAATACTTTGCCCGAAACTGATACTATCGGGCTCAGTACTCAGTTGAATAAAAAAATGCTCCAGCATAGTAACTCCTGTTCGTTGTGACCTCGCAGGCCTGCGGCAATCTGCTGATACTAAGCGTTGCCTTTAAGCTTAGCAACTACACAAATAATCAAGTAACAGATCTTTACTATTGAGTACCGGATCCGGCTAACGTCATATGCATTGCCTGATATACTCTGGCCATTATCCGTATGCCGGACCACGTTATGTTAAGCACTGATATCTGCCAACAGGCACGCCTGGCAAGAGATGCCCGCTTTGATGGCCTGTTTTTTACTGCCGTAAAAAGTACCGGTATTTATTGCCGCCCGGTTTGCCCGGCAAAAGCACCAGCCGAGGTGCAAGTGAGTTATTATTTTTCATCTGCCGCCGCCTGCGCCGCCGGTTACCGGCCATGTTTACGTTGCCGGCCAGACAGTGCACCAGGCTCTGCTGCCTGGCAAGGAACAGACACCACCTTACAACGTGCCTTAAAACTTATTGATGAAGGCGCGTTACAACACCAAAACCAGACACAACTGGCAGAGCGGCTTGGGATCAGTGAGCGTTACTTACGCAAAATGTTTCAGCAGCAACTGGGGCTGGCGCCAAAACAGTATGCCATTACCCAACAGGTGTTATTTGCTAAAAAACTGCTGCATGAAACGGCACTGCCTGTCAGTGCTATTGCTTATCAGGCCGGTTTTAACAGCGTGCGGCGCTTTAATGATGCTTTTAAACAACAACTGCAACTTAGCCCCGGGGCCATCCGCCGCCGGCGTGACGGCGCTGAACAGGACATCATACGGTTAGAACTGAGTTACCGCCCGCCACTGGCCTGGCACACTATGCTGCAATTCTGGCAGACGCGCACGCTGGACGGTATTGATTGGGTAGATCAGCAAAGCTATGGCCGCACGTTCAGCTACCAGCAGAGCGCAGGCTGGTTTGAGGTAACGCCGAAAACGGACAGCAGTTTACAGCTGAGCCTGCACTGGCCCGGTAAGCAAGGCTTGTTTAGCCTGGTGCAGCAACTGCGCCGCCTGCTGGATTTGGATGCCAATATGCTGCAGATAGAGCAGCAACTGCAGCAGCATGCTTTATTTAGTCGGGGCATAATCAGCGGCTTGCGTATTCCCGGCTTATGGGGTAGCTGGGAAGCGGGTGTCAGGGCTATACTGGGTCAGCAGGTCAGTGTGGCCGGAGCCCGCACCCAACTTAACCGTTTAGTACAGGCACTGGCTGAGCCGGTGGCCGGTGACAAAAAGTTGTTCCCTACCCCGCAGGCCGTGGCACAAAGCAGCCTGGACATGATAAAAGTACCACAGGCGCGGCGCGACACGCTAAAAGCCCTGGCGCACTTTGTTATGGCAACGCCTGACGCAACACCACAGCAGTGGCTCAGCATCAAGGGCATCGGCCCCTGGACAGTAAACTACGCCTGTTTGCGCGGTTTATCAGCCAGTGATATCTGGCTGGCGGGTGATCTTGGTGTACAAAAAGCACTGGCCCGCAACGGTAATGCTACTACTGATACCAGTAGCCTGGCACCGTGGCGCAGCTATGCAACCTTTCAGTTATGGTTTAGTCCCGGAGAATAATATGTTTAGCCAATATATCAACAGCCCGCTGGGGCCAGTACAGATTTTAGCAACCGCCAGCGGTATCAGTGCCATCAGCTTTGTTGCCACTCAGCAGACAGCAGAGCAACCTTCTACTCTGACAGCCTTAGCCGCGCAGCAGCTCAGCGCCTATTTTGCCGGCACCTTAAGCCATTTCAATTTGCCGCTGGAGGCCAGAGGTACTGCATTTCAGCAACAGGTATGGCAAAAGCTGTGTGCTATACCTTTTGGCCAAACCTGTAGCTATGCCGATATTGCCCGTGGCATCGACAATGTTAAAGCAGTAAGAGCAGTAGGTGCAGCTAATGGCCGTAACCCTATTGCTATAGTGGTGCCGTGCCATCGTGTAATAGGCGCCAATGGCACCTTAACCGGTTATGCCGGCGGGCTGGATAAAAAAGACTGGCTGCTAAAACACGAACAGCGCCAAAAGGCGCTGTTCAGTTAAAAGAAATGCTGATTAGAACTGGTAAGACACACCAAAACGGAATTCATTTTTCGTGTCGCCGCTATTGAGTGCCACATTGCTGCGGATGGCCCAGTCCGGGCTCAGGTGATAAGCGATACCACCGGCTAAACTGCCATAATTATCGCCAATAGAGTGATAAGTAGCTTCAGAGTACAACTCTACCTGCGGTGTTAACGGGTGACGCACACCTACACCACCATAACCACCGCTGTCATCTGCATCACCGGATGCATTCTGAAAACCGGCCAGAATATAAGTTTGGGTATTAGGTGAAAAATCCAGTTTAAAGCCGGTTAAGTAATTTACCCCAACCTTCAGCATGTTCGCATCAAACGGGCCTTGCGATACGCGGGCAAACTCGGCGTCCAGCACCCAGTTTCTGTCCAGACGGTATGATGCTTCAACATAAGGACCGTCCGGGCCGATATCAGTGTAACCTGCACCAACATAATCCCATTTAATGTTAGCCTGTGCACCGGCAGCAAAAGCAGCGGCAATGATACTTGCAGATACGATTGATTTTTTCATTTTATACTCCTAGGTTTCTCACACTGAGTCACACTTAATTGTAACGTGAGACTTATTTTTATTAAGGCACAGCTTAGCCTTAGCGTCTTAACGCTGGCTGAACCTATCAGCAGGGCGCAAACATTCTAATTATTAGAATGCTTTATCGTGAATAATGTAATTTTCTTTCCATTAACACTAAGCTTTAATAGCAACCTTTAATGCCGGAGAAACCACCATGACCACACGCACAGTGCAACGCCTGATCCCTGCAATACAGGCATCTGATGGCGCCGGGGTAAAAATTAAGCGCAGCCTGGGGCAAAACCAGCATACCCGGCTGGACCCATTTCTGATGCTGGACTTTTTTGGTTCAGATCAGGCCGGAGACTATATTAAAGGGTTCCCGCCCCACCCTCACCGCGGTTTTGAAACGGTAACCTATATGCTGGCAGGCCATATGCTGCATGAAGATCATCTGGGCAATCAGGGCCATCTTAAAAGCGGCGGCGTACAATGGATGACCGCAGGCCGGGGTATTATTCACTCAGAAATGCCGCAGCAAGATGCAGGCTTAATGCAGGGGTTTCAGCTATGGCTAAACCTGCCGGCAGCGGAAAAAATGAAACCGGCAGCGTATGTCGATATCAGCCCGGATCTGATCCCACAGCTAACATTAGCCCAGGGCACAGCCAAAGTGATTGCCGGCACTTTACAAAGCGGTGACGTACAGCAAGGCGGGCCAATACAAGGCTTAACCACCGAGCCACAATACTATGATTTACACCTGACAGCCGGGCAGACAATAACCCTGCAACTGACACTGACCCACAGTGCTTTTGTTTACCCCTATGCCGGTGATATTCAAGTGGTTGATGATAAAGAACAGCGCAAAGTGCCACAGCACCATGCCGGTGTATTAACCAATGGTACTGCTGTCACCCTGCATGCTGAACACGATTGCCGTTTATTAGTGCTGGCAGCAGCGCCTATTGGTGAACCTATAGTGCAGTATGGCCCTTTTGTGATGAATTCTATGGCCGAGATAGAACAGGCCATCAGTGATTATCAGCAAGGCCGCCTGACGGATAATAAAGCAGCCAGCAGCATTGAGCTGGCCCGGTAAAAGGTTTAAACAACGCTTTAAATAATGAAAAGCGGGATTTTGTCAGCACAGCGTTTTATACTAACGCCTTTGTTATGACAGAGACTGCAGTATGCAATTAATCGGTATTATCGGCGCCATGGAGCCGGAAGTGGCGCTGTTGCGCCAGCAAATCGTTGAAGTAGAAACCACCGAGCTGGGTTCCTACGTATTTTACAGCGGCCGCCTCAATGGCGTTGCAGTTGTGCTGGTGCAATCCGGTATCGGTAAAGTTGCGGCTGCAGTTGCCACAACCTTAATGATCCAGCATTTTAAACCAGACGCTGTTATTAATACCGGTTCAGCCGGCGGCTTTGACCCGCAATTAAGCGTTGGTGATGTAGTGATCAGTACCGAAGTGCGCCACCATGATGTTGACGTAACGGCTTTTGGTTATGAAATAGGCCAGGTGCCACAAATGCCCGCCGCTTATTTGCCACATCCGGCTTTGGTAGCCGCCGCCGAGCAAAGTATTGCCTTGCTGGGCTATTGCAAAACCAAACAAGGGCTTATTGCTACCGGCGACAGCTTTATCTGTGATCCGGCGCGTATTGCTGTTATCCGCGAACAATTTCCCACTATGCTGGCGGTAGAAATGGAAGGTGCCGCTATTGCCCAGGTATGCCATATGCTGCATACCCCTTTTGTGGTGATAAGAAGCTTAAGCGATATTGCCGGTAAAGAATCGCCACAATCTTTCGAAGCCTATCTGGAGGTCGCGTCAAAAAACAGTTCAGCCATGGTTGCTGAACTGATTAGCAGCCTGGCCGGTGTAAGCCTGTAACGTGCTGCCACAAGGGCTTTGGTATGCGCCTTTAATGCTGCTGGCCGTGGTGCTGGCAGCAAACTGGTTTAGCTTACCGGCAGCCTACCATCCGTTAACACTGTTTCGTTATTATGCCCGCCAGTTGGCACAAAAAGTACACCCTGATCCTACCCGGCCAGTACAGCAACAACTCACGTCAGGTAGCCTGGCAATAGTAGTCGCTTTGGCACCGCCGTTGCTATTGTGCTACAGCCTGTATCAGTTTTCAGAACTGCCGCAACTGCTGGATGCGCTGTTGCTGTATCTCAGCCTGGATTGGCAGCAGCAACGTAAATATATGCTGGGCATCAGCGACAGCCTCAAGCGCGGCCAGCTAACGCTGGCAAAAGAGCAAGCGACAAAATTACTGCTGCGCGACACCAGCCGCCTGACAGCAATGGGCGTAAGTAAAGCCATAATAGAGAGCACGGTGCTGCGTAACACCAGGCTGATGCTGGGTGTGTGCTGCTGGTTTTTAGCCGGTGGTGGCATCGCCGCACTGGCATACCGGTTGTTGCAGGAACTGGCCCAGCAATGGAACAGTAAACTGCCGCTAAACCGCTACTTTGGCAGGCCCGCTGCCTGGCTGGCCACTATTACTGCGGCCCCGGCGGTACTGATTAGCAGTATTATTCTGGTGTTGCAGCATGGTATCAGCCGCTGCTATAAGCAAGTTCGTCAGATCCCACGGCTTAACATTAACTATCTGTCTTTTTTACTGTTGTGTTGTGGCAGCGTGGCAGTGCGCTGTAATCTTGGCGGCCCGGCATATTATGGCCATACTAAACTGCTGCGCAGCCGCATATCCTATCAGCGAGAACCTGCCTGGCAGGATATTGGCAACGCCGTGCGGGTTGTGCATTTTGCTCAGCTGTATTTTATGCTGCTGGTACTTAGTGTTACCTTAGTGCAATTGGCACTGATCTGGCTGAAATAGCCGCGATAATAAGCGCTTTAGACAGAAAACTGGACAAGCCATTCACTCTCAGTATATGTTCTGCAACACAATCCAGATGTAGCAGCAATAAAAATAACCACGCTACAGTAAACGGGAGTTTCAGTGAATTTTGTGCAGCCTTTGATGCGTTTTGCAGCCCTGCTTCTGATGCTGGCTGTGTTCAACTTAGCTGCGGCCCCATTATTACGCCCACTGACACCGGATCAAGGGCTGACACAGGGTTCAGTTAATGATTTGCTGTTAGATAACGAAGGCTTTCTCTGGCTGGCTACCGAGGGTGGCCTTAACCGTTTTGACAGTAATCAGGTGGTGCAGGTAGAGACAGCGCTTGCCAGTTTAAAAGAAATTTCATTTACCCGTTTATTACAGGACAACAGCGGTAGCATTTTTGCTGCAACCGCCACAGGCGATCTGTACCGTTATAACCGCATCAGTGGTTATATCGAACCGGTGACCAGTTTACGCCAGCAAAACGACCTACCCGACAGCATTTTTATCTCAGGGCTGGCATCCTACAACAGTGATACTTTGTTGCTAAGCACCCATCACGCCGTATTTCGTTTATCGTTAACTGATGGCAGCCAGGAGAAACTATTTGATATCCGCAACGCGGGGTATAGCAACGGCTGGCTGCGCAATATTCAATATTATCAGGGCTATGCATTAATAGCCGCATTTAATGGTGTTATTGCCATTAACCTCAGCAACAACCAGCACCAGTACCTGCCTTATTTAGACAGCGATATAGTCTCAAACGACCAGCTACACAGCAAAGTGCTGAGCATTAAACATAACCGTTTGTGGATAGGTACTGTCGATGGCCTGTACAGCCTTAACCTTGACGACATGCTGGCCTACTTACAGCACCAAAGGCCCTACCAGGCTAAAACTGAGCTGGCTGCACTGAATATCTGGCAGATAAAATGGGTTGATGATCATGCCCTGATCCCAACCGAGCGTGGGCTATACCGCTTTTATCCACAGCAGCAAAGCAGCGAGTTTGTGCTGCGCTTCAGCGATGCCAGTCTGGGTTTATTTGACAATACTATTATTGATATTGTGGCCGATAAGGCCGGCGGCTACTGGTTGGCATCACGTGACAATGGAGCTTACTACTGGCATCCCCGCAGCCAGGCTTTCAGCCAGATTGTCCGCACCCATAATGACAACTCCACGCTTAGCAGTAATGTGGTTTACAGCCTGCTGGCAAGCGACAACCAGACACTCTGGATAGGCACTGCCAATGGCCTGAACAAAAATCAGCTGCATAACGGCACCAACACCAGCTACTTAGTAAACCCCGACCCTAAGGCCATTCAGCATGACGGCACGGTTTACGCTATTTACCCGGCAGATAACAACAACCTGTGGTTGGTTAACGCCAGTGGCCTGCGGCTATTTGATACCGCGACCGGCAAGCTGCAACTACCCGACAAACTCAAAGAAAGTGACAAACATTATTTAAATGCGAGGAACAGTAGCTATTTTTTGTACCAGCAGCAATGGTACTTTTTTTACGATAGCAAACTTATGCGTTATACGACGGACACAGGCACAGTAGAAGACATCAGTAATAATTTCAGTGCCTCCAACGGCAGTAGTACTATTTTAGGTGTTTATACCGGCAAAAATATGGGTTTGTTAATAGCAAAACCGGACGAAATCTGGTTATGGCAACCTCAGGATAACAGCCAACGCCTGATCTACCAGGCCCCTGCCTACCAGCCTATGCTGGGCCGTATTGCCAATTCTATGTTGCAGGATAAACAAGGCCGGTTGTGGATCAGTATGTCAGGCATAGGCTTGCTGGGTTTTGCCGCAGACACACTGGAGTTGGCGCACTATTACAGTGTAGATGACAGCCTGCTATCCGATGCCGTATACAACCTGCAGTTAGATGCGCATGACGACATCTGGTTTTCCAGCCACTATGGCCTGGCCCGGCTTGATACCACAAGTCTGCAAATTGAGTTTTTCACCCGTGACGATGGTATTTATACCCATGAATATAACGGCGGCGCAGTAACCACACTTGCTGATGGCAGGCTTGCCTTTGGCAGTATGCGCGGTGTAACACTGGTAGATACAATGCGGTTGCAGGAACAAAGTAGCGAACCAAGCGTTATTATTACCAGCCTCAGTTTACTGTCTGGCAATTTTAAGCCGGTCAATACCAATTTAAATGAGCGTCATTTTACGCTGTCGCACAAAGATCTTGGCATCACGCTGCAATTTAGCGCGATGAATTTCAGCAACCAACACAAAATGCGTTATCGCTACTGGCTGGACGGCAAACAAAATATCAATTACCCACCACAGCGCGGCAACAGCGTTATTTTTCCGCAGCTAAGCAGTGGCGATTACACCTTTAACGTAGTGGCTATTTCTCCTGAAAGCGGCGCGGAAAGCGCACCGGCAAAAATTCATTTACACATAAAACCCGCGTTCTGGTTGTCCGGCTGGGCATTGCTAAGCTACGCGGCCCTACTGGCACTATTGTTGTATAAAGTATACCGGCTGCGCCGCCATCAACATGCGCTGCTACGCAGCATACATAGCAAAGCCCTGCAAAGTGAACAGCGCTTAAAACAAGCTCTGGCGTCGGTAAACAGCGGGGCCTGGGAATGGCAAGCCGACACTAACCTGCTGTTCGCGTCCCGCATTCATACTATGCTCGGCTACAGTGAAAGCATGAACCCCCTAACACTGCAGCAGCACCAGACATTGATCCACCCAGACGACAGAGATGGCTTCTGCACCCAGTGGGCCCGCTTTTTACAACAACCTGAGCAAGGTTTTGATTTTACCTACCGTATGCAACACCAAAGCGGTAACTGGCTATGGTTTCGCGATCAGGGTAAAGCAACTGAACATGACACCGACAACAGCGTAAGCAAAGTAATAGGTACTTTTAGCAACATCACTGAAACCCGCGCCAACCAGGAAAAGGCCCGGCTATTTGGTGAAGCCTTCCAGCAAACCCGCGACTGGGTAGTTATTCTGGACGACAGCCAGCGGGTCAAAGCCGCCAATCAGTCTTTTGCCGATGCTTTTGGCAGTGTAGAGCAATATCTTGACCAACCGCGTACCCACCATCTGGGTATTAGCCTGGTACGGCGGCGGTTTTACACCAAGCTGTTAAAAGAAATGAGGCCAGGCCAGCACTGGCAGGGCGAAGAGCTGGTTATTACCCCGGATGGCCGTGAACGCCCTACGCTGATCAACATCAGTGCCATTGGCGAACAGCAGGAACTGGCATTTTTTGTACTCGTATTTACCGACATTACTGCACAAAAAATAGCTGAAGATGAACTGCGTTACCTGGCTAACTATGATGCCCTGACCGGTCTGCCCAACCGGGCTTTATTAATGGACCGTATCTACCACGGCATTGATCAGGCCAAGCGTGATAAAAGATCACTGGCACTGTGCTTTATTGATCTGGACAAATTTAAGCAAATTAATGACTCACTCGGCCATGATGTCGGCGATTTACTGTTAAAAGAAGTCGCCCGGCGTTTAACCCTGACACTACGAGACAGCGATACCGTAGCCCGCTTAGGCGGCGACGAGTTTATTGTGCTGCTTGAAGGTTATAAAACCACCGACAATATCAGCCATGTTGCCCGTAAGATGCTAACCGTTGTCAGTGAGCCGATGCAGTTAGGTACTCATACCGTTGGTGTGTCGCCCAGTGTTGGTATTGCGATATACCCCGACGACGCCATCAATGCTATCGAACTACTAAAACATGCTGATGTGGCGATGTACCATGCCAAAGAGGCCGGGCGTAATAACTTCCAGTTTTTTACCGCCGAAATGAACGAAAAAGCCCATATGCGGCTGGCACGGGAAACCCGTTTACGCAAAGCATTGCAACAAGATGAGTTTGTTAACTTTTATCAGCCCATCGTTAATAGCCAAACCCGCCAGGTAGTTGGCGCAGAAGTGTTGATCCGCTGGCAAAGCAGCGAAGGGTTAATTTCTCCTGCCGAGTTTATTCCGCTGGCTGAAGAACTGCGGCTTATTATTAATATGACGCATCAGTTACTGGAGCGGGCCCTGAGCGACTTACAACAGTGGCATCAGAATGGCTATCAGCTGTATTTGTCGGTTAATTTATCTACCCAGCATCTGGAACAACCTGCGCTGGTAGAACATACCCGGTTTCTGTTACAGAAATATCAGATACCTGCCAGTTGCCTGCGGTTTGAAGTTACCGAAAGCGCGCTGATGCGCGACCATCAAAGTGCTATTGATACCATGCTGGCGCTTAGCGAATTGGGCGTGCAACTGGCGCTGGATGACTTTGGTACCGGCTACTCGTCACTGAAGTATCTGAAAGAACTGCCAATTGACGGCATTAAAATTGACCGTAGCTTTGTACAGGATATCGGCATAGACAGCAGTGATGAAACCATTATTGAAGCCATGCTCAGTATGGCCAACAGCCTTGGCATGTACTGTGTAGCAGAAGGCGTAGAAACCGAGCAACAACTGGCGTTTTTCAACCGCCGCCAGTGCTACCTGATCCAGGGATATTTATTCGCCAAACCGATGCCAGCAGCCGATATTCCGGTATTTTTACAAACCGAGCTGTAACAAACGCCAGGCCGCTGCTGTACTGCGATATATTCTGCCGTTAGCTGCATTAGCTGCTACCGGCTCTGGTATACTAAGCAGCCTTATTACCCACGCTGCAGGCTGTTATATTGTCGCCGTTAGCCAAAGGAGCCTTACTACTGCTGCTGGCCGAAGCCTGCTTTGCGGGTATTGGCGCTGTAGTTAAATTTACCAGTGGCACCGCATCTGAAGTGCAGGTGGTATTTTTCCGCAACTTTTTCGCCTTGCTGCTAATGCTGCCATTTTTGTACAAACACGGCTTCAGCCTGCTAAAAACCCAACGCTGGTACCTGCACCTTAGCCGCGCGTTAACCGGGCTTATCTCAATGTACTGCTTTTTCTATGTGCTGGCGCGCCTGCCACTGGCGCAAGGTATGCTGGTATTATTGCTCTCGCCCTTTATTGTTCCCATTATTGCCCGGTTTTGGTTAAAAGAGCGTCCCAGCCGCCTGACACTGTTTGCCATAGTACTGGGCTTTGTTGGTGTCATGCTGGCGCTGCCCGGCACCGCCGGCACTGTTGATGTCATTATGCTGGTAGCGCTGATATCTGCGGTACTGGTGGCCGTGACCAAAACCACTATCCGTTATATGTCTGATACCGAACCGGCGGTGCGTATTGTGTTTTACTTTTCGCTACTCACCGCCATTTTATCAGCTGTGCCGCTGCCATTTTACTGGCAGCCGCTAAACAATGAAGTATGGCTGGCATTTATTGGTATGGGCGTGCTGGCGGCCATTGGCCAACTGGCAATGACGCGCGCTTATGCCGTGGCGCCAGCCAGTGATATTGGTATGTGGACATACAGCAGCGTAATTTTTGCCGGTTTATTTGGTTATCTGTTCTGGCAGGAGCCGGTAACCATGGCCTGGTTTGCTGGTGTACTGGTGATTTTCTACGCCGGTTATATTACAACCCGGCAAAGGCTGTTATAGCGATTCTGCCAACTCACTATGAACAGGCAGCGATCGGTTTACTCTAAGTCAACCGTTGAAGGCATGGATGCTGACAAATTCGCCGGGAGCGAATTTGAACAGCTCTGCTGGTCCGCAGGATAAACTTCATGGATGAAGTTTATAGTCGAGCCCCCACGGATGGGTTTACGGCGCGTTGACGTGGGTAAACCGATCTCTGCCCTACTTCGAAGCAGCCATTTTAAGCAAGCGCTGGCAACACGGGCCCGAACAGGCTAAAATACGCTCCCTTTTTTCCAAGTGACAATACAGGTAACGACACACAATGGGCAAAAAACTGCACATTAAAACCTGGGGCTGCCAGATGAACGAATACGATTCATCCAAAATGGCCGACCTGCTGGATGCTACCCACGGCTATACGCTGACCGAAGAGGCAGAAGACGCAGATGTTATTCTGCTAAACACCTGTTCAATCCGCGAAAAAGCGCAGGAAAAAGTATTCCATCAGTTGGGTCGCTGGCGTCCACTGAAGGAGAAAAACCCTGATTTAGTGATTGGTGTCGGTGGCTGTGTAGCCTCACAGGAAGGCGCATCTATTCGTGAGCGTGCGCCTTATGTTGATATCGTCTTTGGCCCGCAAACCCTGCACCGGCTGCCGGAAATGATCAACGCCGTGCGCGGTAACAAATCGCCGGTAGTGGATGTCTCTTTCCCGGAAATTGAAAAATTCGACCGCCTGCCCGAGCCTAAAGCCGATGGCCCAACCGCCTTTGTGTCGGTAATGGAAGGTTGCTCAAAATACTGTACCTTCTGCGTGGTGCCATATACCCGCGGTGAAGAAGTCAGCCGGCCGCTGGATGATGTGTTGTTTGAAATTGCCCAGTTAGCCGAACAAGGCGTGCGTGAAGTTAACCTGCTGGGGCAAAACGTTAACGGCTACCGCGGCGAAAAGTTTGACGGCACTATCTGTCATTTCTCAGAATTACTGCGTTTAGTCGCCGCGATTGATGGCATTGACCGTATTCGTTACACCACCTCGCACCCGGTAGAATTTACTGACGATATTATCGAAGTATACCGCGACGTACCCGAGCTGGTTGATCACCTGCACCTGCCGGTACAAAGCGGTTCAGATCGTATCCTGAACCTGATGAAACGCGGCCACACCGCGCTGGAATATAAATCGCAAATTCGTAAGCTGAAGAAAATTCGGCCGAATTTAAGCATGTCATCTGATTTTATTATCGGCTTCCCCGGTGAAGACGATGCCGACTTTCAGGCCACCATGGACTTAATTGCCGCAATCAATTTTGATATGAGTTTCAGCTTTATTTACAGTGCCCGGCCTGGCACACCGGCAGCAGACTTGCCGGACGACGTCAGCGAAGAAGCGAAAAAACAACGGCTGTATATTCTGCAAGACCGCATTAACCAGCAGGCACTGAAAATTGCCCGCGGTATGCTTGGCACCGAGCAACGTATTCTGGTAGAAGGGCCGTCGAAAAAAGATATTATGGAACTGACCGGCCGTACAGAAAATAACCGAGTGGTGAATTTTGAAGGCTCACCAGACATGATAGGCTGCTTTGTCGATGTAAAAATTACTGATGTATTCAGTAATTCATTGCGTGGTACGCTAATCCGCACTGAGCAGGATATGGGTCTGCGCCGTGAAGTAGCGCCGCAGCAAATTCTGGCACGGCAAAAAGCCGTACCTGCAGCAGACGCACTTGGCGTAACCACTTTTACACCTTAACTGATCCGGGGGCATTAATTGCCCCCTTCTACACTGAGGCAGGCATTTGAGCACAACTTTACATACTGCAGATTTAACGCTGGAAGGTGCTGACAACCGGCGGTTAACGCTGTTATGTGGCCCGTTTGACGATAACTTAAAGCACGTTGAACGCCGTTTACTGGTAGATATCAGCCAACGCGACAACCAGCTGAAAATAGCTGGCCCGGCCGATAACGTTGCAGCAGCTTTAGATGTACTGCAGCAGTTGTATGCCGCCACGGCGCTGCCAACGGCAGAGTTAACCCCCGAGCAGGTGCATTTGCTGATCAGCGAAAACTACGATATTCAGTACCAGCAACACGACGGCGAGCCGCGTGATTTTAGCCTGAAAACCAAAAAAGGCCTGATCAAACCGCGCAACCCGAATCAGGCAGCTTATGTTGGTAATGTGCTTAAGCATGATGTCTGCTTTGGCATTGGCCCGGCTGGTACCGGTAAAACCTATTTGGCCGTAGCCTGTGCCGTCGATGCGCTGGAGCGTAATCTGGTACGGCGTATCATTTTAACGCGCCCGGCAGTAGAGGCCGGTGAAAAACTGGGCTTTTTACCCGGCGACTTAGCTCAGAAAGTTGACCCGTACCTGCGCCCTTTGTACGACGCCCTGTTTGAAATGCTCGGCTTTGAAAAAGTTGAAAAGTACCTGGAGCGCGGCATTATTGAAATTGCGCCACTGGCGTATATGCGCGGCCGCACCCTGAACGACGCCTTTATTATTCTTGATGAAAGCCAGAACACCACGGTTGAACAGATGAAAATGTTTTTAACCCGTATTGGCTTTAGCTCCAAAGCGGTGATCACCGGCGACATTACCCAGGTAGATTTACCCCGTGGCCAGTATTCCGGCTTAAAACATGCCATTGATGTGCTTAGCGATGTAGACGAAATCAGCTTTAACCACTTTACCGCCAAAGACGTGGTGCGCCATCCTATAGTGCAGCGCATTGTTATGGCGTATGAAGCATTTGAAGCAGCAAAAGCAGCGGCAGATAACGCCGCTAAAGGCCAATAATGGCAATTACTCTCGATTTACAGCTGGCCAGCACAGCAGACAATTTACCCAGCGAAGCCCAGGTACAGCAATGGCTGAATGCGGCCATACTACCGTTTCAGACCGAAGCTGAAGTCACAGTGCGAATTGTTGATCAGGCCGAAAGCCAGCAACTGAATTTTGATTATCGCAGCAAAGATAAACCCACTAATGTGCTGAGCTTTCCGTTTCAGTGCCCGCCGGGTATTGAGCTGCCGCTATTGGGTGATTTAGTGATATGCGCCCCGGTTGTTGCCGCAGAAGCCGCAGAGCAACATAAGAGCCTGCAGGCGCACTGGGCGCATATGGTAATACACGGATGCTTGCATTTATTGGGCTTTGACCATATAAATGACGACGATGCCGAGCAAATGGAAGCCGAAGAAGTGACCATATTGCAACAACTTGGCATTAATAACCCCTATTTGTTGGATAACGAATAGGATTTTTTTGTTTTTTGGAGCAACAGTTCACCCATGAGTGACGACAATCCCCACTCTAGTCGCGGTTCTGCCGGCAAATCCTGGTTAGATCGGATCGCCAGTATCTTCAGTGCAGAACCACAAGATATATCTGACTTACAAGACATCATCAGCGAAGCGCAAACACGCAACCTGATCGATACCGATACCAAAAGCATGCTGGACGGTGTGCTGGATGTTTCCAGTATGCGGGCCCGTGACATTATGGTACCGCGCTCACAAATGGCCACCATTGATATTGACGACTCCGTCGCTGATATGCTGCCCATTCTGATGGAAAACAATCACAGCCGTTATCCTGTCGTTAATGAAGACAAAGACCATATTGAAGGCATACTACTGGTAAAAGACCTGTTGCAGTATGCACTGGACCCTAATGTTAACAACTGGCACCTGCGCGATTTACTGCGCCCGGCAGTGATTATCCCCGAGAGTAAGCGGGTTGATGCGTTGCTAAAAGAATTCCGCCAGAAACGCTACCATATGGCGGTGGTGGTTGATGAATATGGCGGTGTCTCCGGCCTGGTAACCATTGAAGATATTCTGGAGCAAATTGTCGGCGAAATTGAAGATGAGCACGACGATGAAGAAGAAAACGACATCAAGAAAATGGCATCGCGGGTGTTTCAGGTGAGTGCCTTAACACCGCTGGATGAGTTTAACGAATCCTTCAACACCACCTTTGATGAAGAAGATGCTGACACCATAGGCGGCATAGTGCTGCATGCCTTTGGCCATATGCCGGCTAAAGGTGAAAGCATCGAGCTTGAAGGGCTAACCTTTAAGGTCAGTAAAGCGAACAGCCGCCGTTTGGTGCAGCTGCAAGTGATCCGCGCTAAAGAACCTGCCGAGACAGAGGAAAACTAACTATCTTGCGTGCTGTAATCGCCAAGTTACAACCGGCCCTGTCCCATCTGTTGCTGATTGCAGCCGGTGGGCTTACCACTCTGGCCTTTGCCCCATACACACTATGGTGGCTACCACTGCTTAGCCTGGCATTGCTGGTATTTTTACTGCAGCGGGCAACAACAGCAAAACAGGCTGCACTAAGCGGCTTTAGTTTTGGCCTGGGCTGGTTTGGTGTTGGCATCAGTTGGGTGCATGTCAGTATTGATCAATTCGGTGGCTTACCACTGGCTGGCAGCCTGGGGCTGATGGCCCTGCTGGTTAGTTATCTGGCGTTATTTCCGGCACTGGCAAGCCTGCTTAGTTATAAATTGCAACGCCCGGCGTTTACACCACTGTTATTTGCCGCTTGCTGGACAATCACAGAATGGCTGCGTAGCTGGGTATTTACCGGTTTCCCCTGGTTGTCTATGGGCTACAGCCAAACCAGCCATGGCCTGCGTGACTTTGCCCCGCTGATTGGCGAAACCGGCATCAGCTTTTTGCTGGTGTTTTCTGCTGCCGCGCTGGCCCAGCTTTTTTCGCAGCAACGCGCAGCCAGCCGTTACAGCTATGCCTTTATTGCCGGTTTATTATTTGTGCTAAGCCCGCAGCTGGTAACGTTTAATGGCTGGCAATACAGCAATAAACAGCTGTCTGTCGCGCTGGTGCAAGGCAACATAAAACAGGATTTACGCTGGGCACCGGAGCAAGAATGGCCCACCATGCTTAAATATATGGATATGACACGGCCAAACTTTCAGGCCGATTTAGTTATCTGGCCGGAAGCGGCTATTCCCCGGCTGGAACCTGCAGCGCAGGATTTTCTGGACAACCTCAACCGTGCAGCGCTGTATCAGAATACCGCCGTTATCAGCGGCATTCTTGACTACAACAGCCAGACTGAACAAGCCTGGAACAACCTGATAGTGCTGGGTAAGCGCTATACCGACTCGACCGACGGCGACTACTTTTACGGCCATGGCAACCGCTACAGCAAGCATCATTTACTGCCAATAGGCGAGTTTGTACCGTTAGAGAGCTTGTTACGCAAACTGGCACCTATTTTTGATTTACCAATGAGCTCCTTTACCCGTGGTGCTTATGTGCAACCGAATCTGGTGGCTAACAGCTACCATTTGCTGCCCGCCATTTGTTTTGAAATTGCCTTTCCAGCCCAGATAGCCGCCAATATGACTGACGCAACACAGCTGCTGCTAACAGTAAGCAATGACGCCTGGTTTGGTGACAGCATAGGGCCGCACCAGCATTTGCAAATTGCCCAAATGCGGGCGCTGGAATTTGGCCGGCCTGTATTGCGGGCAACAAATAACGGCGTAACAGCCACCATTGATGCCAGCGGTAATATCAGCGGCACCGTACCGCAGTTTACCGAGGCAGTGTTAAAAGACGAATTACGCCTGAGCACTGGCACCACCCCATACAGCCGTTTTGGCGATAAGCCGTTGTGGTTAATATGCGGTTTGTTACTGTTTTTATTCAGTATTATTAAATGGCGCAGTGCAAAAACGGCTGTTAACACTATTTAGTTATTAACATTTAACTTGAGAAGCCATCCCAGTCAGGTAGACTAGCTGCACGCTTTTGTTTTGCCGGCCCATGATATGACCTTACTGTACAATATCAGCCGTACTCTGCAACGCCGCCGCAACAGTACCTGGCATGCACTGGGATATGACACTACAGTGCGCGCTGAAACCCCGGCCGACTACGAGGCAGTAGCCAGCCTCACCCGCTCTGCATTTAATAATGAAGCTGAAGTACACCTGATTACGGCGTTGCGCCAGCAGACAGCCGATTGCATTGCGCTGGTAGCAGAGCAGCACGGCAAGCTCGTTGGCCATATTTTGTTCTCTGCCGCTACGCTGGATAACGCACCGCAAACCCGGTTAATGGCCTTAGCGCCCATGGCGGTAAGCAATGTATTACAGCATCAGGGCATAGGTTCGGCGCTGGTACGGGCCGGGTTGGAGCAATGTAAAAAACAGGGCGCTGCGGCAGTAGTAGTGCTGGGGCATCCGGCGTACTACCCCAGGTTTGGTTTTGTTCCGGCCAGCCAGTTCAATATTAGCTGCCCGTGGCAGGCACCGGACAACGCCTTTATGCTGTTAGAGCTGACACCCGGCGCGCTTAAAGGCAAAAGCGGCCAGGTGCAGTATCACCCGGCTTTTGCGGCGCTTTAATCCGTGGATACAACTCGAACCGGTTTACCCACGCTAACACGCCGTGAATACATCCCTGTAGGCTCGACTCAGGCATCCATGCCTTCAACGGTTAGCTTAGGGTAAACCGATTCTCATATGGATGTATTAACTAATCCTCATCCATGCTGCCATTTACTATTTCGGCGATTTCCGCTAACCGTACCAGGGCACGGCCATTAACTGATTTTTTCGGATACTGGCCGCGGCTGTTTTTCTCACCGGCTTCTACACCGGTTAGCAGGGTTAAGGCTTCATCCACGGTTTTTACCACATACAAATGAAACTTCTGCTGTTTTACTGCGCTGATCACATCGTCATTCAGTACTAAATTCAGCTGATTACTGGCCGGAATAATTACCCCCTGCTCGCCGGTTAAACCACGGCTTTGACATAAGCGGAAGAAGCCTTCTATTTTCTCGTTTACGCCACCAATGGCTTGCACCTGGCCATGCTGGTTAATAGACCCTGTTACTGCCAGGCTTTGTTTAATCGGAATATCAGTAATAGCCGATAACAGCGCACACACTTCGGCCAGCGAAGCACTGTCGCCGTCGATATGGCCATAGCTTTGTTCCATGGCAATATTGGCCGACAGCGTTAGCGGAAACTGCCGGGCATATTTCGCACCAAGGTAGCCGGTTAACAGCAATACGCCCTTAGAATGAATGGCTTTGCCCAGCTCAACCTCGCGTTCAATATCAACTACCCCGCTGGAACCGGCAAATACCGTAGCGCTAATGCGTGCCGGTGTACCAAAGGCGGTATCACCAATTTCCAGTACCGTTAAGCCGTTAATTTTGCCCACGGCCAGGCCGTCGGTATCAATTAAAATCTGGCCTTCCTGGATATCTTCCAAAAAGCCTTCGCTAATGCGGCCGGTACGGTGCTGCTTGCCTTTAAGCGCCTGTTGAATATGCTCTGCCGTTAAGCTGCTGCTGTGCTGCTGGCCGGCGTAATAGCAAGCTTCACGCACCAGCTCTAATACATCGGCAAAGCGGGCCGACAGCTTACGCTGGTGCTCAGCCTGGCGAAAACTAAACGTTAGTAGTTGCTTAAAACCACTGGCAGTCAGCTCGTCAATATTAAGCAGGCGCATTTGTTCACGAATTTGCATCGCCATATAGGTGATGGTTTCGGCAGTATTGGGTAGGTAATGCTCAAAGTCGGCCAACACCCGGAACAGCTCGTTAAACTCATCGTCAACGTCCTGAATAAGGTAATACAGATCGCGAGAGCCCAGCAGTACCACTTTGACATTCAGCGGTATCGCCCGTGGTGTAATAATGGTTGAATTGGTAACGGCATGCTCTGACAGCGTATCAATTAACAGCTCGCCGGATTTAAGTGCCAGTTTTAAAGCATCCCACAGTTGCGGTTGTGTCAGCAGCCGGTCGGCATCGAGGATCAGGTAACCGCCGTTGGCACGATGCAAAGCGCCGGGGCGGATCATGCGGTAATTGGTGTATAAAGAGCCGCTGTTAGAGTTGTATTCTACCCGGCCAAACAGGTTACCGTAGCTGGGGTTGGGCTCAAAAATAATCGGCGCACCCGACATGCTCTCGTAATGCACCAGTACGTTTGGCACAAATTCTTCAATAAAAATCTCGCGGTTGTCGGCCTCTTCCTGTTTTTCGGCTTCAGATTCATCCGGCATCAGTTCCAGCACCGCTTTTACCAGGTGGCTGCGCATTTCACGAATGTAACGCAGCACGCCAAGCTCAGCGGCATAGTCGTGCTCGAGCTGTTTCAACAGTGGTTTAATCGCCTGCTCTATGGTGTCTTTACGCAAGGCGCGCAGGCTTTCCGACAGCTCACGTTTCCACTGCGGCAGCTCAAGCAATTGCTCATTTAATATGGTTTCCAGCTCGCTGACCAGGCCATAAAAATACTGCCGCTGCTCTTCGGTTAACTTAGAAAACTCCTGATCGTCCAGCGGTTTGCCGTCGATAATCGGCGAAAAACTCACTGCGCCGTTTTCTTCGTACAGCACAACATTTTTTTCCAGCGCCTTGCTTTCTACCAGCTCAATCGCATTTTCGTATTTATCATCAAAGGCGCGGGCGATGGCTTTTTTCTTACGCTGATAACCTGGGTTATCAAAAGCAGCCGGGAAAGTATCCAGCAGCTCATCAATCAGGGCTTCAATTTTTTTAACCAGAATTTTGCCCTCACCCGGCAATAAACGCAGGGTGTTGGGTACACGCTCATCATCAAAGTTATTCAGGTAGCACCACTCTTCCGGCGTGGCTTTTTCACTGGCAGCCTGCTGCAGTATGTCCTGTACCAGCGTAAAGCGCCCCAGGGCAGGCTCACCCATTACATACAGGTTGTAACCGGGCATATCCATGCCAATGGCAAAAGCCAGTGCCGATTTGGCTCTGTCCTGGCCAATAAACGCCGGGATCAGTTGCTTAACATCCAGCGCCTGTTTAATCAGTTTGCTGTCAAGATGCGGCCCGAGCTGTTGTACTGTCAGTGCCAGAGGATTGAGGTGTTGGGTCATGTATTACCTTAGCTTAACCAGCTGTTATGCTGGCTATACTAGCAAAAAGCAGCCCTGCTGTGCTGGTCAATTTCATTGTTTAGTTAAAGAAAAACCCGTTGTCGTCGATACAGTGCTTACCAAGGCAAACAGTACACGGGGCAACTTATGAACGAGACTTACCGCTTACAAAAAATCCGCAATCTGGGTGTGCGCCTGCAAGAGCTGGAATTAGTATCGTTAACTCCGGGTAAATCTTACACCTCAGCTGCGCTTAACTTTCTGTTTGCTGATCATGAATTAGAACGCCCCGCCGGTGTGCCGCTGGAGCACACGCTAAAAACACTTGGGGCCGCTATCGTTAGCAAGCGCAAAGTACGCTTTGCCACCCTTGACGCCGATGCAGTAATCGACTTTTTCTGCCGCTTATACCGCGTACACTAGCCCCTTGCAGCGCAGCAAATTAGCGCTGCGCTGAAATATATCTGCCTGCTGGCCGTTCTTATCCGTTAATTAATCTGATTACGGGGCCAGCAGATGCAAGCGGCACTATCGTTCTATCAATCCACCGTTACACAAAGCCAGAAACTATCAGGTCTGGCGCCGCTATTGCTAAGGCTATATCTGGCACCGGTGCTGTTGCAGGCGGGCTGGAATAAATATCAGCATTTTGACAGTACTGTCGCCTGGTTTGCCAATACTGACTGGGGTTTAGGTTTACCTGCTCCGGCGTTGCTGGCTGCGCTGGCGATTGCAGCCGAAACTCTGGGCGCAGTATTTTTATTACTGGGTTTATTTACCCGTTTAGTCAGCATTCCGCTGGCCGTTACCATGCTGGTTGCCATTTTTGCCGTGCACTGGCCCAATGGCTGGCTGGCCATAGCAGACAGCAGCAGTTGGCTGGCCAACGAGCGGGTGATTAACTCGGCCGAACAGCTAAGCAAAGCCCGAGAGCTGTTACAGCAACGCGGCAATTATGACTGGCTTACCAGTAACGGTACTGTGGTCATTTTAAACAACGGTATCGAGTTTGCGGCCACTTATCTGGTTATGTTAGTCAGCCTGTTTTTCAACGGTGGTGGCCGCTATACCAGCCTTGATTACTGGCTATGCCGCCAAAACACCATAAAAATGCAGCAAAGGCCAGCTTATGAATAACATTCATTTTTTGCCAGCGAAGCACAATAACGCTAGGCTATCAGCCAATCCAGCAACAATTAACGCCAGTGCTATGCCAGAGCCATCACCAGCCGCACCAGATAATACAGCAGCACCAGCACCGCATGTTGCGCTGATAAAACCTGGCGGCAGTAAAAATAAGCGCTATGAACAGTTGGTACAGCTTTACCATGCTGATATCTACCGCTATAGCTACTGGCTGTGTAAAGACGCTAATATTGCCCAGGATTTAGTGCAGGAAACCTTTTTACGCGCCTGGAAACACCTGGACAGCCTGCTGGATACCGCTGCGGCAAAATCCTGGTTAATTACCATTTTGCGCCGCGAAAATGCCCGCCGGTTTGAACGTAAACAATTTGACTATGACGACGCCGCCGAGCAAGACAGCCTGCCCGACACAGAGCAAAGCAGTGTCGAACAAGATTACGATAACCATAAGCTGCGTATTTATATGGCAGCGTTGCCGGAAGAATACCGGGAGCCTCTGGTAATGCAGGTTATCGGCGGTTTTAGCAGTGATGAAATAGCCAGCCTACTACAGCTGAATGTGAACACGGTAAATACCCGTTTATTCCGCGCCCGTAAGCTATTGCGTGAACAACTGAATATTAACCGGCATGGGGAGACTCACCATGAATAACACTGAAGTACGCCGTATTTTACTGGTTGATCCCTTTAGCCGGGAACCGGCGGTGCGTGATGCCTTAGCACGGGATACTACTTTGCAGCAATTTGCTCTTGAACTGCAACAGCAACAGCGGGAGCTGGAAGATGCCTTACAGGTACCGGTACCGCCTATGCTGGCAGAACGCCTGCTGCAAATACCGGCACAGCAGCAACCTAAACTGCTGCGCCGCTGGTTTACACCGCTGGCGCTGGCAGCCAGTATTGCGCTGGTATCGGTGCTGGGTTTACAGCTTTATCAAAGCAGTTTTGCCACCGATCTTGGCAGCCATGCACTGGCGCACGTGTACCATGAGAATGATTACCTGCAACAGCATGCGCAAAGCCAGCCGCTTAGTGAAGTAAACCTGAAACTGGCCGATTTCAGCGCCAACCTGCAAGACTGGCAGGATGAGATAATTTATGCCCGTTACTGCACCTTTCAGGGCGTAAGGTCGTTACACCTGGCGGTGAAAACCACCACCGGTTACGCCACAGTATTTATTGTGCCCAAAGAAGCTGAACTGGATTTTGTTGCCAGCTTTGCTGACAAGCGGTATCAGGGCTTAACCCTGGCGATGTCTAAAGCCAATGTAGTGGTAGTAAGTGACAACGCTGACGACTTACAATACCTGCCACAGAAGCTGGCAGATAAACTGATTTTTTCTGCCTGAGCCGGAGCAACCTATGCCTGCGATTATTACCGGCACTGCGACAGCTCCTGTCGGCAACCTGCAGCATTTGGGTTTACAGGCATTTATGCCGCATTCTGCGCTGGCCGCCTGGGTGCAGTGTTATTGGGTAATGCGCCTTACAACCTTACCCACTGCCGGTTACAGGCAAACACTGTATCCGGACGGTGGCAGCAGCCTGAATTTTTATTTTCAACCCGGCCAGCTGCCCAATTGTCATTTTAACGGCAGCCAGACACTAACCAGCTTACAGTTAACCGGAGTTCTGGACGCCGTTGGCATACGCTTTTATCCCGGCGGCGCTTTTCAGCTACTTGGGCAGGATGCTCCACTGTTGCAGGGCGATGCGGTTAATGCCGCTGATTTTGGCATTTCTACGTTGCAACCACTGCAACAGCAACTTGCTGCGACTGAGCATACCGCAGTAAGGTTACAATATATTGATCAGTGGTTGTTGCAGCAAGTGCAGCAACGTAATGCCAAAAACAGCCATATTCAACAAGTGTTACCGGTTTTATTGCTGCAACAAACAATGCCTTCAGTTAGTGAGCTAAGCGCCGGAGTTAACCTGAGCCGGCGCCAGTTTGAGCGTAAATTCCTGCAACAGGTTGGTTTAACACCCGGCAAGTTAAAGCTACTACAACGGGTGCGCCATGCCAGACAACTGATTAACCTTAACCCGCAGCAGCCCCTAACCGATATTGCGCTCTGCAGCGGTTTTTATGATCAGGCGCATTTTATTCATCAATTCCAGCACATTACCGGACAGACACCCGGCCAGTACCGCCGCCGCAAGCAAATCGGGTTTAACGTGCCGCCTAATTTGTCGTAAAAATACAATTCTGCTTAAACACTATGCGCCACTATAGTGACTCCATCACCAAAGGAGGCACAATATGACGCCACGCATAGATCGTAACGATGTTTATAAACTGCAACCCACCTTAGTAAAAGCCCTGGGTAGTTTGGGTGAAGCGGCCGGACAGGTCATTGAAGCCTCACTGGTGCATCTGTTGCACCTGCGTATATCACAGTTGAACGGTTGTGCCTTTTGCCTGCATATGCATGCTGCAGAAGCCCGCCACGACGGCGAGCAACAGCAGCGGCTGGATGTACTGGCCGCCTGGCAGGAAACCCATTTTTTCTCCGCCCGCGAGCGCGCGGCACTACGCTGGGCCGAAGCGCTGACCCTGCTGGCCAAACAACAGGTATCTGACGACATTTACACCGAACTTACCGCACAGTTCAGCCAGCAGGAAATTGTCAATTTAAGTGCGGTGATAGTAACGATGAACGCCTGGAACCGCATAGCCGTAGGCTTTCAGTTTCAGCCGCAACAGAATAAAGATTAACGCACTGTACAAACAGTACATGGATAAAAAAACGGCCCGCGAGGCCGTTTTTAACCATGCTTAAACGCAACCTCAATTGCTGTAGCGCATACGCATGCGTAAACCCGCCAAGCCTGCTGCAAACAGCAAAATACTGGCAGGTGCCGGAACATCATTTACCGGATCAACCTGATTGCCTATGTAGCCGATCAGGTTTTTGGTGAGTTCCTGTGAATTGGGCAAGTCAAACTCATTCATCATAAAATTCACATCCAGGATCGTGGTTAATGCGCCAGCCATTGCGTTGCTCAGACTGCCAACACCAAAAGCCACACCCGAGCCCATAGAACCATCAGCACGTGACGTGATCCACTGGCCGGTACCGTTATCCATAAAACAACCTGAAGCGGCGTAAGTTACTTCGCTTACTGCGTTAGGGCCGGTAAACGGGGCGTGTACCATCTGAGTGCCATCGAAACAGCCATCAAAGCCAAGCGCTCCTCCCCCTAACAGTTCGATAAGCTCAAGTACCGAATTATTCCGGTCCATAAAGCTTGAGTTTTCACCCATTAAAAACAAACCACCACCATTACCGAGGTAGTTCATATAGGTATTTTGCGCGGCAGAATCCAGTGCGGCGGCATTAAAAAACCGCACATCCCACACCTGAGCATAGCCGGAAATATCAGCCAGCAGGTTATCAACAATAGTGACTGTGTTACCTACAGCTAAATGCAGCGCCTGCAAGTTGGCCGTTAATGCACTGGTAGTATCCACTTCTGTAGTTTGATCTGCACCATTTATAATAAGAATCGGGCCTGCTGACACTGTGCCGGACAAGGCAAGGCCCGCCACACACAGTAAATGTTTTAATGTTTTCATGCTTCGCTCCGTGAATTAGTTTTGCCTGATATGGCGAAAGCACAGAGCAACATTCGAGCCATCTAATATAACATTTCAAAAACAACAGCTTATATTTTGACCGGTTTAATCACATAAAATCTGCGTAAAAAAAACCGACAAACCAACCACTTAAATAGCTGATTGTTTACTTAAACGCCGCCATAAATACAGGCCATACCAGGCATTAAACCAAAAGCCGGTATACACAATAGCGGTAAGATGTAGTTCGCGCGAAAAATATAACGGCACTGCCAGCGTGTTAACAAGCAGCCAGAACCACCAGGTTTCCAGTTTGCGGTTCATCAGCAAAAACTGGGCAATAACGCTGAACATTAAAATGGCCGAGTCAACAAAAGGGGCATAGGCATCGGTAAAGCGGTGCAATACAAAACCATATAGTAAGGTAACCAGCAGCGCCAGTGCGGCATAAGCCAGCAAGCGGACAAGCGGCGCTGAGGTTACCGCTTTAACACCGCTGCTACGGCCCCATTGATACCAGCCAATAAAGTTAGTGCCGATAAAAAACAGCATCAGCACCACTTCGGCATACAGCTTTACCTGATAAAACAGCGCTGCAAATAAGGCACAGCCAATTACACCCAGCCACCAGGTGTGAATACTGTTACGTGCTGCCAGAAACACCGCCAGCAAATAAAAGCCATTGGCGCCATATTCCAGATAAGTGGGGTTCATCAGGGTTTCCTACAGTTAAAAACGATCATTACCGCCAACACCAAGATTATTGATTTTGCGTTTACCCAGCAGTTTAAGCAGTAAATTGCGGAAAAAGCGTAACAGCGGATACAGCCACGTTGCCAGCCGCTTTGATTTAAACAAGTGATAATTCAGCCGGTTAAATAGCCCGCTGCGGCTGCTAAGCAAAGACAGCATATAAATAGCGTCACTGCCGTAGTACCAGTTATCGCCCATTTTCAGCACCATACCCTGATCAATATCCAGCCCCCGTGCGGTAATTTGCTGCATTACCTCAGTATCTTCACGGGCATTAATCAGTTTAAGCTCGCCGACACTCTGGCGGATACGTACCATCTGGCAATAGGCATTGCAGGCCGGGCAGTCTTTGTCGTAAATCAGCAGGATGGGGGTTTCAGCCATTAAGATACTTATTTTGCTGTCATTGAAGGTTTGTAACTGCTGGAAACTCCAATGTTTTTCGGATCATACAGTGATGCTATACCACTTCGTTTATTAAAACTGCTTAATCTGCAAGGCGTCGAGTCATTAAGCAATTTTGCTCCTTTCTTTAGATAATGCTCCAGCCACCATTGCTCAGCCACGGTAGTTTCAAACTTTGTAACATTTTTCAGCTTTTCAAGCACTTCATAGTCATAGGGCCATAAAGAGCGGTCTACGCTATAGTCCAGGCCTGTCTTCGTAGCATGGATGTACCAGGGAGCCCAGCTATCTCTTCCGGCATGCTCTTGAAAACGACTAAACTCCCGCGCCAGGGTAGTCTGACCGACATACAGAATATTAGAACCGTCTGTCGCGCCATCATTTTCATAGATGATGTAAATAACAGCATCCTCACGCCCGCTGTCATCAACCGTAGGATAACGCTGCAACACAGCGCTGTGGTTTTTGGTCATTGCCTGAAGCTGAGAGCTTTTCTTACCTTTCGGGCTATTGTTAATCAGCTTTTTAGTCTCGTGCAGTGGTTGTAACTGAGCACTATTGTTTGCCGTATGCTGTAAATATCTCTGCGAAACAGCTTCAGGACGCTGACTGGGAAATTCAGCATAAGGTTTATCACTATGCGTATTAGTATTGTCTGCTTGCTGCCGCTGTTGAGTATTTGCAACATAAATCCCCATCGTAAGCCCTCTTTTTACCCGGTACACCGCCACTATATTGCTCAATAATTAGCGTATTTTGCAGAGAAAACCAAGTTGTTCCTGAAATATTATCAATTGTTCTCGCTATCAGGCTTTATTCTGCCAGGGCAAACTCAACCGCCGCGTTAGCATGAAGCACCGTAGTATCAAACAGCGGCACGGCGGCATCAGCTTTACCCACCAATAAACCAATTTCGGTGCAACCCAGAATAATGCCATCCACGCCTTGCCAGGCAAGGCCTGCCATCATCTTGCGTACAACTTGCTTAGATTCAGCGGTAATGACACCCAGGCATAGTTCCTGATAAATAATCTGGTGCAGGCTGTCGCGCTCAGCCTCATTTGGCAATAGCACTTCAATGCCATGCAATTCGCTTATCCGCTCGCGGTAAAAAGGTTGCTCCATCGTAAACTTAGTGCCAAGCAAACCTACGCGGCTGCAACCTGCCTGCTTTATTGCAGCGGCAGTAGCATCGGCGATATGCAGCAGCGGAATACTCACTGCCGCTTCAATGCTACCAGCTACTTTATGCATGGTGTTGGTACAAAGCACAATAAAATCGGCGCCAGCCGCCTCAAGCGAACGCGCAGCATCGGCCAGTACAACACCTGCGCCGTCCCAGTCACCGGCATGCTGCAGGCGTTCAATTTCATAAAAATCAACGCTGACTAAAATACATTTGGCAGAATGCAGCCCACCCAGTTGTTGTTTTACACCTTCGTTAAGCAGGCGGTAATAAGGAATAGTAGACTCCCAGCTCATACCGCCGATAAGGCCAATGGTTTTCATCATAACGCTCTCGTTTATCTTCAGGTAGATAACATGGCGTAAAAAACCATTGTCTGCAATACCCGGCTAGCGGCTGCTCACAACTGCCAGCTTAGCCAGCAGCTCCCTGAACTGCCGAAAAGCGTTTTCTGCATTGTTGCTATTATCAGTGCGCTTTATTTGTCGTATCCCAACCAGTTTCTGCTCAGGTATAACCACAATATACTGTCCCAGATAACCGTCAGCATAGTACAACAGCTTTGTTTCACCATCTGCATTGGTGTAAGAATGCCGCCACCACAGCAACCCCATCCGTGCATCAAATGGTTGCCCCTGTGCCAGCATCTCTTCAATATATTCTTTACTAATCAGCTCTTTATCGCCCCATTTTCCATCATTAACTATAAGTAAGCCAAACCTGGCAGCATCGGATGCTGTCAGTTCAAGCCCGGCCATTGCATGCGGGTTGCCAGCATCATCAAAGTAAAATGTGTAGCGGCTTATGCTTAGGGGCTCAAAAAGCGCTGTAATGATAAATTTGTCCATCCGCATACCAGACGCTTTTTCAATAATACCGGCCAGTAAGTTAACTGCCTTATTGTTGTAGCGTGCCACAGTACCAGGCTGCTCAGACAGCTCAGCAGCAAGTGCCAGCCTGATAACGTCCGGGCTAGGATAAATCTCCTCTCCTGCATTATTAACATTCTGTAGTCCTGAAGTATGGTTCAGCAAATGACGTACGGTGATCTTCGACTTCTCACCTTGCTTCCACTCCGGATAAAACCGGTAAACAGGTTCATCCAGCGAGGCGAGCTGACCATTGAATAGCAAGCGGCCAACAGCCAAAGCTACTACCGATTTATACGCAGACATCAGTTCTATCGGTTGCTCACTCTCAGTAGAAAAGTAAGACAACAATGGTTGATCATCCTGCATAATTAACACTGCATCAGATTTCGTCTTAATTGCCTGCTGTTTAATTTCCTGCAGGATAGTATCGGTACTGTCCACAGCTTCAGCACCGCCTTTATTAGAAAATAATAAAAAAATGGCCAACCAGCAGGCCGGATACAGCTTTTTACAGTACATATTGACTCCTACAACAGCATGACAAGTTCTGGATACAAGCACAGTATGGCCTCCGGAACGCCTGATATTCATGTTAAACCTTATTAAATATGCTTAATTTGTTAATTAACCTGTCTGCCCGGTGTAAATAACTTTTTGTGCAGAATAAACGGGACAAAACCAGTAAACTGGGCCAAGTGCTAACAATACAGCAAGTTGGGTAACCTCTGATGAGTCAAGCTGAACACCCGGTGCCACAGGCAGTTGTATTTCTGAATAAAGTCTGGTTTCTGGATTGCAAACACAACATCCTGAGGATGGGCGATGTAATATTTGAACTGGAACATCAGCTATTTGTCTTGCTGGATTATTTTATCCGCCACCAGCAGCAAATTCTGAGTAAAGAACAACTTTTAAAAGCCAACTGGCCCGGCAAAGTAGTTAACGACGAAAACCTGACCGTTGCTATCAGTAAACTGCGAAAGATCTTTTCTGATAACGCCAGACAACCCACTTTTATCAAAACAATTCCGGGGGTCGGTTATCAGTTTATCGCCAACGTCAGCCCCGTTCCTTTAACAGCAAAAAAGCCGATCAGCATAAAGCGGCGCAAGTACTGGTTCTTTATTATTACTGCCCTGCTGATCGCGCTAGTTGTCCTGTTACTACTGCCAGATAAAGACAAGAGCACCGTCAACAGCCATTCACCGGCTGCAGATACCGGTTTTATCAAAGAACTGATCGTCCTGTCTGAACAGGCCGATACAGCGGCTATTCCGGCTTTACTACGGCAATGGCGCGCAATTTTGCCACAACAGCCAGACAACGCTGAAGCATACTGGTATATAGCCAAACTAAAAATTACGCTGTTGCAATGGCAGGTTGCCACTGACCCAGGCCACTTTGAAGAGCTGGACGCGCTATTGCATAAAACCCTGAGCCTGAACCCCGACAATGCCGAAGCCTGGAGCTGGCTGGCACGGTTATACTTCTGGCACAAACAGGATTATCAGGCATCAGAACAGTACTTCCATAAATCGCTGGCACTAAAACCAGATGCAATGATCTACTACGCACTCGCCGAAATGCTCCTGGCCCAGACCAGGTTTGAAGAAGCTCTTAGTTTTGTCGCCAAAGCACGCAGAATGCAACCGCATCATTTTGCCTTGCCTGGTATGGCCTGGGTTTATCAGTTAAGCGGTGCTCCGGAAGAAGCCTGGCAAGAGTTACAACGGATCAAACAAACAGAACAGACTGACAAAATGTGGCATGTTTCAGCCCTTCGTATCAGCCATCAGTTGGGTATGTATGAAGAGAGTTATCATTCCCTGGTATGGCTGTTAAGCCAGTCAGCAGAGGGCACCGCTCTGATGCAACCTGTCAGGGATATTTTTCTGGCTCAGGGTATGCCTGCGGTATACCAGTTTTTACTTAAGCAAAAGTTTAGCGGCGATATCGGTCACTACGAGCCTCCGTTATCATGGAGCCGTTATGCCATTCTGGCCGGAGATAAAAAAGCGGCTTTACTCTATCTGCAACAAGCCGCTGATGCTTTTCAGATCCCATTGTTATGGGCCGCCGGCGATCCTATTTATCAGCCTATTCATAATAGTAATGAGTTCAGAAACTGGCTGACCCGCATCAATCTGACACCATCGCCCCCAGTGCTTGCGACAAAATAAAGCCGGACAATTCCGGCTTTATTTATCAACATGCTGCATTCTTAATAAGTGCTAATGCCCGATGGAGCGGCTGGCTACATCGCCGACGATATGAAATAAGTCGGCGTTTAAATATAAATGCGTTAATACGCTGGCGATATAGCCCAGCAAAATTACCGGTGCCCATTTTAAATGGCCGGCAAAGGTGTAATAACCACGGGCCTGGCCCATTAACGCCACACCGGCGGCCGAACCAATTGATAACAGGCTGCCACCAACACCGGCGGTTAAGGTGATCAGTAACCACTGGCCATGCGACATAACCGGGTCCATGGTTAATACGGCGAACATTACCGGGATGTTATCTACCACAGATGACATTAAACCCAGTGCTATGTTCGCGTAGGTTGCATCAAAGTTACCGTACAGGCCGTTAGATAAAAGTTCTAAATACCCAAGGAAGCCCAGACCACCGACACACACCACCACGCCGTAGAAAAACAGCAGCGTATCCCATTCAGCACGTGCTACCCGGTTAAATACATCAAACGGCACTACCTGACCCAAAGCACGGATGCGTTCCATATCACCTTCACGCTCGGCCAGTGCGCGTTTGCGTGCCAGAGAACCGGGTAACGTCATCCGCAAAAAGTAACCAAAGAATTGTAATAAACCCAAACCTGTCATCATGCCCAGCACCGGCGGCAACCCCAGCACAGAATGGAACACAACCGATAAGGCAATGGTACAGATAAACAGCGTAAGAATACGCAGCGCGCCGCGTTTTAACTCAACCGTTTCTTCGTCTCCCTCATGCTTACCGGGATAACGGTTTTCGACAAAAAAGCTCATGATGGCGGCCGGTACTACAAAGTTAACCACTGCAGGAATAAACAACACAAAAAACTCGGCAAAGGTCACTTTCTCTGCCTGCCATACCATCAGGGTGGTAATGTCACCAAAGGGGATAAAAGCGCCACCGGCGTTGGCAGCTACCACTACACTGACACAACACAGGCTGATAAAGCGTTTATCACCATCAGCCACTTTCATTACCACAGCACACATCAGCATTGCGGTGGCCATGTTGTTGGAAAAAGTAGAGATACCAAACGCCAGCACGCCACAAATCCAGAACAGGCTACGATAGCTAAAGCCCTTGCGGATTAGCCAACTGCGCAAAGCATCAAACAGCCGGCGCTCTTCCAGCGCACTGATATACGTCATGGCGACCAGCAAAAACAGCATCAGCTCGGCGTATTCGAGCAAGGTATGGCGAAATGAATCCTGAGCTATTTCAGACATGCCCTGCTGGGTATAGTGCCAGCCAATCATGCCCCAGATAATACCGGCCGCCACCAGCACCGGTTTGGATTTACGCATATGAATTTTTTCTTCTGCCATTACCAGCACATAAGCAAAAACAAATAAACCCAGGGCAATAATGCCCAATACAGAGCCGGTAAGATCAATTGGCCCGGTGGCAGCAAGAGCAACCTCTGGCACTAAAGCCAGTACAGCGATAACAGCGGTGATACATTTCATGTTTAACATCTTTATTTCTGCGCAAGTAAAGTGTGTTGTTACACGGGTTGATAAAAAACAACCCGGCCAGGCCGGGTTGCAGTAACTAACGTAAAATAAGCAGGGAGCATTTAGCTTTGCAAATCATGGCTGTGGTGGTACTGCCAACAATAAATTGCCGGATACGGGAATGGCCATAAGCCCCCATTACTATTAAATCTATAACCTTTTCTTGCTGGTACTGGTGCAGCACTGTTTCCGGCTCGCCAGCTACTATGGCTACTTTGGTAGCAAAACCGGCATTGCGTAGTATTTGTGCACCGTTTTCCATTTGCGCCTGCGCAGCTTCTGTATCGGCACCGGCCATTACCAGATGCACGGGCAAGCCGCGGCACAGCGGGCTGCCAGCCAGCATTTCCAGGCCTTTTAGTGCCGTGGCGCTGCCATCATAGGCCAGCATAATACGCTGTGGCGCTTTATAACTTTGCTGGGTAAGTAAAATGGGGTTGTGTAAACTGCGGATCACCCGTTCAACATGCAGGCCCATATGGCCGTGTGCCTCAGCACTGCTAAAACCACGCTTGCCCATTACCAGCAACCGGGTTTCTTGTTCCAGTTCAGTTAAGGTTTCTACCAGTTGGCCGTGGCGCAAACGCTCGTCTACCGCTTTCACACCCGCTTGTTCAGCACGCGCTTTGGCGGCATCTAAAATACTGCGGCCGCGCTGCATCGCCAGCTTGCTGTGTTTTTCATCCAGCTCGGCCAGTTGCTGTAGTAATAATTCCTGTGAGCCCAGGCCAATACTGCCGCTTAGATCCGGTGTTTGAGTGTGCAGGGCTTTGTCCAGCACATGCACTACCGACATTGCCACATCGAGTTTTTTTGCTGCCCATACGGCGTAATCGCATACCGCTTCGGCATAAGGTGAGGCATCAATACACGCCAGTACTTTTTTGTTCATTGGTAAAACCAGGCTATTGCGGGCGGCTTAACAATATAGAGGACATTGCAACAGGCACTATTCTGCATTAATGGCATAGAACAACACATTTCACAAAGGGGGGATTTTATGGCGGCATAGCTTAACAAAAAAGCCAGGCACTGCACAGCACTTAAACCGGTAAACCTTCACGGAAAAACTGTACGCCACCACATTCACCGCAAGCCAGCAGCTCTGCCGGGTGGGTGTAATCAATATGTTGTAAGCAGTGGCTGCAACGATAACGCCCCATGCCCACTATTTCGCCCTGATAGTAAACACCCTGATGCTTAAAATCCTGCGCCAGCTCCTGCCACTCTAGCTGGCTTTTATCGGTAATACTGCTTAACTCCTGCCACAGCGCTTCTGGCCATAACGATGGGGCTTCAGTGCTGTTTTTAACGGCCTCATCCGTATCGTGGTCCTGCCACTGACGTTTTAGTGTTTCAACAAACAGTGCAGTTTCATAGGCGCTCAGCTCTTTACCGGCTTTAACATAGGCTTTTAACTGCTCAACAAAACCAACCATATTGTCCAGTTGTTGTTGCTCAGCCTGTTGTAATGTGTGGCTAAACTCACTAAGCCAGGCCTGATACTTCTTTACAAAATCTGTCATGGAACCTCCAATGGTTTAAAACCAGTATAGACAATGCGCTGCTTGTTGTTGTCAAAACGCCGCTGCGGTATGCTATAGCCACTTTTTTGCCGCTTTAGCGGTGCTTGTACTAACCCCTTTTCGGAAGACCTTAATGCAAGAACAATATAACCCGCAGCAGATTGAAACCGTACTGCAGCAGCAATGGGAACAAACCAACGCGTTTAAAGTGACAGAAGACGCCAATAAAGAGAAATTTTACTGTCTGTCTATGTTCCCTTACCCCAGCGGGCGCTTGCATATGGGCCATGTGCGTAACTATACCATTGGTGACGTTGTCAGCCGTTTTCAACGGATGCAGGGTAAAAATGTCATGCAGCCTATGGGGTGGGATGCGTTTGGTTTACCGGCAGAAAACGCCGCTATTAACAATAAAACCGCACCGGCGAAATGGACTTACGAAAATATCGATTACATGCGTAACCAGCTTAAACGCTTAGGTTTTGGCTACGACTGGAGCCGTGAAGTCGCCACCTGCAAACCAGAATATTACAAATGGGAGCAGTGGTTTTTCACCAAACTGTATGAAAAAGGCCTGGTATATAAAAAAATGGCCACCGTTAACTGGGACCCGGTAGATCAGTGCGTACTGGCTAACGAACAGGTTATCGACGGCCGTGGCTGGCGCTCTGGCGCTTTGGTTGAGCAACGCGAGTTAGCGCAGTGGTTTATTAAAATTACCACCTACGCCGAAGAGCTACTGCAAGATTTAGATCAGTTAGATGGCTGGCCGGAACAAGTTAAAACCATGCAGAAAAACTGGATTGGCCGCTCTGAAGGCGTTGAAATCTGTTTTGATATTGCCGGTTCAAACCAAAGTTTAAGCGTATACACCACCCGCCCGGACACCTTATACGGCGTAACCTATGTTGCCGTTGCGGCCCAGCACCCGCTGGCACAACAAGCCGCAGCCACTAACCCGGCACTGGCCGCGTTTATTGAAGACTGCAAAGGCGGCAAAATGGCCGAGGCCGAGCTGGCCACGATGGAGAAAAAAGGCTGCGCTACCGGTATTTATGCCGTGCACCCGTTAACCGGTGAACAAGTGCCGGTATGGGTAGCCAACTTTGTGTTGATGGATTACGGTTCAGGCGCGGTAATGTCCGTGCCGGGCCATGATCAGCGCGATTATGAATTTGCTACTAAATACAGCCTGCCCATTAAACAAGTTGTTGCACCCGCTGATGGCGCTGCACAACAATGTGATTTAAGCCAGGCCGCCTACACTGAAAAAGGTGTGCTGCTAAACTCTGCCGAGTTTAACGGTTTAACCTTTGAGCAGGCCTTTAATGCCATAGCTACCAAACTGGCAGCTATGAGCCGGGGCGAAGTAAAAGTAAATTACCGCCTGCGCGACTGGGGTGTATCACGCCAGCGTTATTGGGGCACGCCCATCCCTATGCTAAACCTGGCAGATGGTTCAGTAGTACCGGTACCGGAAGATCAACTGCCGGTACGTTTGCCGGAAGATGTGGTGATGGATGGCGTAACCTCGCCGATTAAAGCTGATCCGGAGTGGGCAAAAACCACATACAACGGCAGCGATGCCTTCCATGAAACCGATACCTTCGATACCTTTATGGAATCCAGCTGGTACTATGCCCGCTATTGCAGCCCGGATCATGACAAAGCCATGTTAGACCCGGCCAAAGCCAATTACTGGCTGCCGGTAGATCAGTATATCGGCGGTATTGAACACGCCATTTTGCAC
The DNA here is from genome assembly GCF_024809855.1 of Rheinheimera pacifica. Lineage (GTDB taxonomy): Bacteria > Pseudomonadota > Gammaproteobacteria > Enterobacterales > Alteromonadaceae > Alishewanella > Alishewanella pacifica_A. Next base: position 11,236 of record NZ_JANUEM010000008.1, on the reverse strand, counting down.
CTGCTGTATGCACGCTTTTTCCACAAGCTGCTGCGTGATGTTGGCCTGGTAAACAGCGATGAACCCTTTAAGCGTTTATTGTGCCAGGGTATGGTACTGGCCGAAACCTTCTACCGTGATACCGACAACGGCGGCAAACAGTGGTTTTCACCGGCCGATGTTAGCGTACAACGCGATGATAAAGGCCGTATTGTAACCGCCATACTGGATACCGACGGCCTGCCGGTTGTGGCATCAGGTATGAGCAAGATGTCGAAGTCGAAAAACAACGGTATCGACCCGCAAAAAGTAATCGACCAATACGGTGCCGATACTGTACGCCTGTTTATGATGTTTACCGCCCCGCCAGAGCAAACGCTGGAATGGTCAGATTCTGCCGTGGAGGGTGCACACCGCTTTATTAAGCGTATTTATACCCTGGTTAGCGACTTTGCCGCAGCAGGCCCTGCCGGCACGCTGGATATTTTGGCTTTGAATAACGAGCAGAAAACTCTGCGCCGTGAACTGCATAAAACCATTGCCAAAGTATCAGACGATATTGGCCGGCGTTATACCTTTAACACTGCTATTGCCGCCATTATGGAGCTAAGCAACAAGCTGCAAAAAGCCAGCCTGGCCACTGAGCTTGACCGCGCAGTAATGCAGGAAGCCGTGCTGGCATTGCTGCAATTGCTTAACCCTATTACGCCGCACGTTGCCCAGTACCTGTGGGCACAACTGGGCCAGAGCCAAAGCATTGAGCAAACGCCATGGCCGGTAGCAGATGAAAGCGCCATGGTAGAAGATGAAAAACTGGTGGTAGTACAGGTTAACGGTAAAGTGCGCGGTAAGGTTACTGTTGCCGCCGATGCTACTGAAGATACCGTACTGACCGCCGCCAAAGCTGACGACAATGTTGGCCGCCATCTGGAGGGTGTAACACTGCGTAAAGTGATCTACGTACCGGGCAAACTACTGAACCTGGTGGTGGGCTAAGATGGCCCGCCTAAGCCTGCTGGTTGCTCTGCTAAGCAGCATGCTGCTTAGCGGCTGCGGCTTTCATTTGCGCGGTGATTTGCCGCTAAGCCATTTTCCGGCCATGTATATTCAGAGTGATCGCCACTCTGAGCTGGCAGCACTGGTAAGCAACCGGCTGGAACACAATAAAGTCGAATTGCTGGCGTCATACCAGCAATCGGCGCCGATGCTGCAACTGCTTAGCGACTCGCTGGAGCGGCGCACGTTATCGCTGTTTCCTAACGGCCAGGTGGCAGAGTATGAACTGATTTATAAAGTAAGCTACGCCCTGACTATGCCGGATGGCGAACCGCAACAATATCAGTTTGAGTTGTTCCGTGATTATCAGGACGATCCGAATCAGGCCGCTGCTAAAGCCAAAGAGCTGGAACTGATGTTGGGTGAGCTACGCCAGCAGGCCGCCAACCGTATTGTGCGCCAGCTGTCGCGGCTGCATTAATGCCAGCCGGGCTGCTCTGATGCAAAAACTCTATGCCAATCAGCTGCAACAACACTTAGCCGGGCAACTTGCTCCCTGTTACCTGCTGTTTGGCGAAGAACCGCTGCAAAAGCTTGAAGCTATAGATGCCATTCGTGCCGCAGCCAAACAACAAGGCTACCTTGAGCGCATCAGCTTAACCGCCGATGCCCAGTTTGACTGGAATGAACTTAGTAACGAGCTACAGGCCATGTCGCTGTTTGCTGAACGGCGTTTAATTGAACTGGAGCTGGTGCAGCAAAAACTTTCCACTGCTGCCAACGAGCAACTAAAAAACCTGCCACAACAGTTACACAGCGATATTATTTTGCTGATCCATGGCGAGCGCAGCCACAGCGATGTCAGTAAACTGGCCTGGTTTAAGCAGTTGCAAAGCCAGGCAGTACAAATACCCATTTATGCCCTGGACGAGCGGCAAAGCCAGCAATGGTTAAGCCAGCGTGCGCGCCAGTTACAGTTGCAGCTAAGCAGTGATGCCATAGCGTTATTGCAACAGCACTGTGCCGGTAATTTACTGGCCGCCCGGCAAGAGCTGGAAAAACTGGCCCTGAGCAATTTACCCCAGCCACTGGATGCCAATGCGTTAAGCAGCTTTTTGGCTGATCATTCCAGCTTTACCGTATTTCAGCTGACAGACGCTATTTTACAGGGCCAGACCGACGAAGCCTTACATCGCCTGCAGCGGTTGTGCCAGCAGGATACCGAACCAGTTATTATTGCCTGGCAGTTGCAAAAAGAAGTGCTGCAACTGCGCCAGTTACAACAGGCCCCGCAGCACAGCCTGAACGACACTTTTAAAAGCCTGGCTATCTGGCCCAAACGCCAGCCGCTGTACCAGAACGCGCTTAAGCGTTTATCGGCGAGCTGGCTGAATTATCTGCTTCAGGAATTGGCCGCATTTGACCGGCTATATAAAAGCGGCCAGCTAACTAATAGCGACGTGGCACTGGCACACCTGGTAACCTTATTTATTAAACCGGTGCCGAAAGCGTTCTCGTTGCAACACCACGCCAGCTATGACTAAGCATTTATGATAAAACACATTGGTATTCTGGGCGGCACCTTTGACCCGGTGCACAACGGCCACCTTGCCTGTGCCAATTATGTGCAGCAGCATTGCGCCCTGGATGAAGTACGGCTAATGCCCTGCCACCTGCCACCGCACCGTGCCACACCGGGTGTAAGCAGCGAGCAGCGCGCCGCCATGGTGCAACTGGCTATAACCCCTTACCCACAGCTGAAACTGGAACGGCTAGAGCTGAATAAACCCAGCGCTTCCTACACCGCAGACAGCCTGCAATTGCTTAGCGGGCAAGAGCCCGGCAGCCGCTTTTATTTTATTATCGGTATGGATTCGCTTTGCTATTTTCGCAGCTGGAAAAACTGGCCAAGCATATTAGAGCTTGCCCACTTACTGGTATGCCAGCGCCCCGGTTACAGCCAGCAAGACGGCGATGCACCGGCGCTATTGCAGCAGTTTGGCGTAACCGACCAGGCAACAATGCGCCAACACTACAGCGGCTGCATTATGCTGCTGGCAAACCCGTTAACAGACATCAGCGCCAGCGAAATACGACGCCAACTGCAGCAACAGCATAGCCCGGTAAAAACTTTAGATCCCGCCGTATTGAACTATATTCAAACACAGCAACTCTATCAGGCTTAAGCGCTATATCCGCGTTTAAACTGTGCTAAAATGCCGCTTTTTTAACGCGCAGAGGAATCAGGGTGCAAACAGCCGAACTGGTAAGTTTTATTCAGGACAAAATTGACGACATGAAAGGCCGCGATATCGTGACTTTAGACGTGCGTGGCAAATCCAGCGTCACTGAGTTTATGATAGTGTGCTCCGGCACATCAAACCGTCACACTAAATCTATTGCCGACTATGTTGCTGGCGAAGCCAAAAAAGCCGGCTTGCCAACCTTAGGCATTGAAGGCCAGGCATCCGGCGAATGGGTATTGCTGGATTTAGACGACGTGGTAGTACATGTAATGCTGGAAGAAACACGCAGTTTTTACCAGTTGGAAAAGCTTTGGAGCGCCTAGGCTGACATGAAGTTAGTGCTGATTGCTGTAGGCAACAAAATGCCCGCCTGGGTACAAACCGGTTTTGATGAATATGCCAGACGCTTTCCACGAGATATGCCACTGGAGTTAATTGAAATTACGGCCGGAAAACGCGGTAAAAATGCCGACATTAAACGTATTCTGGAACAGGAAGGCGAAAAAATGCTGGCAGCCGTACCACGCGGCAGCAAAATAGTTACGCTGGAAGTGACCGGCGACAACTGGAGCAGCCCTACCCTTGCCACTAAACTTACCGACTGGCAACGCGATGGCCGTGATGTATGCTTGCTGGTTGGCGGCCCCGAAGGGCTGGCTCCAGCCTGTATTGCTGCCAGTGAGGCTAAATGGTCATTGTCAGCACTGACTTTGCCGCATCCGCTGGTTCGGGTGGTACTGGCCGAAAGCCTGTACCGGGCCTGGAGTATTTGTACTAATCATCCTTATCATCGCGAGTAAAGATGTTTAAAAAGCGCGTTGCCATTCAGGATTTTGCCGCCGAAAGCCGTTTGTTTAATCACCGGGCGGTGTTTGCTGTTCTGTTTGTCGTGCTGCTGTTTGGCATTATCGTGTTTAACCAGTATCAACTACAGATTGTTTCTTATCAGGATTATCAAACCCGCTCTGAAGGTAATCGCATTAAAGTAGTGCCGCTGGCGCCAAACCGTGGCCTTATTTATGACAGAAGCGGCATTTTACTGGCTGAAAACCGGCCGGTATTCTCGCTGGAGCTGATACCAGAACAAATTAATGATATGGCAGCAACTCTGGCAGAACTGGCAACGCTGATCGAATTTACCGCTGAACAGCAGGACGCATTTCTAAAACAGGTAAGAGCCCAGCGCCGCTTTAACAGCATCTCGCTAAAAGAGCAGCTTAATGATCAGGAGGTCGCCGTTCTGGCGGCCAATCAGCACCGTTTTCCCGGCGTCACAGTTGAAGCACGCTTAAGCCGGCATTATCCGTTTGGTGATCTGTTCACACATGCTCTGGGTTATATCGGCAAAATAAACAGCCGTGAATTACAGCAACTGGAACTGGATGGCGAACTGGCAAACTATGCAGCCAGCCGTGATATCGGCAAAATTGGCCTGGAGCGCTTTTATCAGCGCGAATTGCACGGCACCATGGGTTATCAGGAAGTTGAAGTTAACAACCGTGGCCGCTCAATCAGGGTACTGCGCTCAGTTCCTGCAGTATCAGGCAAAAATATTCAGCTTGGCCTCGACGTTGGCCTGCAATTAACAGCGCAGCAGATACTCAAACAACATCGCGGGGCCATAGTAGCGATAGATCCACGCGATGGTGCAGTACTGGCGTTTTACAGCAACCCCAGCTACGACCCCAATTTATTTGTACACGGTATCAGCTCCGCTAATTACAACGAATTACTGAACTCACGCGACAGACCGCTGATTAACCGCGTAACTCAGGGGGTTTATCCGCCGGCTTCTACGATTAAGCCACATCTGGCCTTGCTGGGGCTGGAAACCCGCACTATTTCAACCAGCACCAAAATCTGGGACCCCGGTTATTATACCCTGCCCAACAGCGACCACCGTTTTCGTGACCATATCCGCTGGGGCCACGGCTGGGTTGATATTTACACTGCTATTACCAAAAGCTGCGATACTTTTTTTTATGATATGGGTATTAAACTGGGCATTGACCGGATTTCTGAATACATGCACAAAATGGGCTTTGGCGAAAAAACCGGTATCGATATTATGGAAGAGAGCAGCGCCAATATGCCATCACGCGGCTGGAAACGCGCACGGCACAACCAGCCCTGGTATCCCGGTGATACCGTGCCGCTAAGTATTGGCCAAAGTTACTGGACCACCACACCGTTACAGCTTGCTGTTGCCACTACACCTTTGCTTAACCGCGGTAAATTAGTTACGCCGCACATGGTAACTGCCTTTAATAATGGTGAAACCACAGCTGCCAACCTCATACCGCCACGGCAGGTGCTTGAGGTTGAAAATGAACAAAATTTTGCTGTGGTTATGGACACCATGTACCAGACAGTAAGCACCCTTGGCGGCACAGCATACAGAGCTTTTCTTGGTACAGAATACCGCTCGGCCGGCAAAACCGGTACTGCACAACTTGCCGCTATAGCACAGGATGCCAAGTATGACGCCGATGCCATTGATGAGCGCCTGCGCGACAACGCCATGTATGTTGGTTATGCCCCGCATGACAACCCCACCATACTGGTGGTGGTTGCGCTGGAAAATGCCGGTGGTGGTGGAAGTAATGCTGCGCCACTGGCCCGCCAACTGATGGATTACTACTTTGCTGCCGGAGTAAACCGCGATGAATGATAATTTCACCGGCAATGCCCGGCACAGCCGGTTGGCGCAATTCCATATCGACATGCCTTTATTACTGGGTTTACTGGCACTGATAGGCTTTGGCTTAATGGTGCTGTACAGCGCCTCCGGCCAAAGTATTGTTATGATGGAACGCCAGATGATACGCCTCGGTTTAGCACTCGCTGTAATGGTTGCTTTTGCTCAAATTAAACCGCAAACGTTAAAACGCTGGTCTTTTCCGTTATTTCTGGTTGGTGTAGCGTTGCTGGTAGCGGTAATGCTGGTGGGTAGTGTTGGTAAAGGCGCCCAACGCTGGCTGGATCTGGGTTTTATGATGTTTCAGCCCTCAGAAATAATGAAGCTTGCCGTGCCAATGGCAGTAGCCTGGTTTATTGCGTCCCACAGCCTGCCACCGCGTATTTTGCATCTGTTGGGCGGCGTTATACTGTGTGCTATCCCCACACTGCTGATAGCACAGCAACCCGATTTGGGTACCTCTATTCTGATCGCCACCGCCGGTATTTTTGTGTTGTTTTTATCTGGCATGAGCTGGCGCATTATTGCACTGATAGCAGGCTTAATTTCAGCATTTTTGCCCATACTATGGCTGTTTTTAATGCGGGACTACCAACGCCAGCGGGTGTTGACGTTTCTTAACCCGGAAAGCGATCCGTTGGGTTCCGGCTACCATATTATTCAGTCAAAAATTGCCATTGGCTCTGGTGGTTTTGATGGTAAAGGCTGGCTACACGGCACGCAATCGCAACTGGAATTTTTACCCGAGCGCCATACCGATTTTATTTTTGCTGTTCTCAGTGAAGAGTTTGGCATGCTGGGTGTGTTAATATTGCTGGCGCTTTACTTGTTTATTATTGTGCGCTGCATGATTATTTCCAGCCGGGCGCAGGATAATTACAGTAAGTTGGTAGCCGGCAGCTTTACGCTGACCTTTTTTGTCTATGTATTTGTTAACATAGGCATGGTATCCGGCCTGTTACCGGTGGTGGGTGTGCCTTTACCATTAGTGAGTTTTGGCGGCACCTCCATGGTGACACTGATGGCCGCTTTTGGTGTAATAATGTCGGTAGGAACTCATAAACGCATGTTGGCAGCACCCTGATGAAATACGTAGCTTTAACTCTCTCAGTACTGCTTTTACTCAGTGCCTGTAGCAGTAAACGCAGCAGCACCACTACAACGGCTGAACCAGAGCCTAATGCCGGGCGTTATCAGCAAAAGAAAGACAGTATTCCGTCACGCCTGCCCACACTGCTGGAAATGACCGACCCGGTACCGCAGGCCGAACCACTAAGCCGTGGCGGCAACAGGCCCTACAGCTTGTTTGGCCAGCATTATACGCCGATGGTGCAAAGCACAGATCATCGTGAAATTGGTATTGCTTCGTGGTATGGCAATAAATTTCATGGCCATCTAACATCCAATGGCGAAACCTATAATATGTTTGGCATGACTGCAGCACACAAAACCCTGCCGTTACCGTCTTATGTTAAAGTTACTAACCTGGATAACAACCAGTCTGCCATAGTGCGGGTAAATGACCGGGGCCCGTTTCACAATGACAGAGTTATTGATTTATCCTACTCGGCCGCACATAAAATAGGCATGCTGCAGCGGGGTACAGCCAGAGTTCAGCTGGAGCTTCTACAATCGCCCGCCATGTACGCACAGGCTGCAATACCCGGCGCTATAGCAACCCAAACCAACAGTTGCTTCATTCAGGTGCTGGCCAGCTCAGACAGCAACCGTCTCAGCCAGTTGCAGCAAAAACTGCAACACGAGCAGGCACTGCCAAGTGAAATACAGCCCGGCAGCGGAATTTTTCGCTTATTAGTTGGTCCTACTGCCAGTAAGCAGCAAGCGCAGCAATGGCTGCAACAGTTAAAATCCGGGCTTTTCCCGGATGCATATTTTTTTGATAGCCGTCAGTGCAGCTGACATCTGATTAAACATAACGATTAAAAAAGAACAGGTCTCATGAAAAGTTATTGCCATATTTTTGCCGTCGCCGCCGTTTCCCTTGCCAGTGCCAGCTTTAGCTTGTCTGCTATTGCGCAGACAGTTATTCCTCAGGCTCCTGAAGTTGCCGCCAAAGGCCATATTCTGATTGATTTTGATACCGGCAAGGTGCTATCCGAACACAATGCCGACATGTCGCTGGCACCGGCTAGTTTAACCAAAATGATGACCAGCTATGTTATCGGCACCGAGCTGAAAAATGGCAATATCACCAATGAAGATATGGTTACCATCAGTGAAAATGCCTGGGCAAAGAACTTTCCCGGTTCTTCATTAATGTTTATTGAAGTAGGCACTAAGGTATCGGTAGCCGACTTAAACAAAGGCATTATTATTCAGTCTGGTAACGACGCCTGTGTCGCACTGGCAGAGCATATTGCCGGTAGCGAAAGCGCCTTTGTAGACTTAATGAACGCCCATGCCCAGCGCCTGGGTATGACCAATAGCCGCTTCGGTAATAGCCATGGCCTGCCAAGCGCCGAAAACTACTCTACCCCGCGCGACATGGCCAAATTATCAGCTGCATTAATCCGCGACGTACCGGATGAATACGCCATTTATGCCGAAAAAGAATTTACCTACAACAATATTAAACAGTACAACCGTAACTCGCTGTTATGGGATCGCAGCCTGGAAGTAGACGGCATTAAAACCGGCCACACCAGCGAAGCCGGTTTTAGCTTAATTACCTCAGCCACCCGTGATGGTATGCGCCTGGTTTCGGTTGTTATGGGTACCAACAGCGAGCGCGCACGCCAGGCTGAAAATAAAAAACTGCTGACTTACGGCTTTCGCTTTTTTGAGACCTTTTCGCCTTATCAGGCCGGTGAGAAATTTGCTGAACAACGTATCTGGCAAGGCGAGAAAGAAAATATTCAGTTAGGCATACTGCAGTCAGCCCAGGTTACTATTCCGCGCGGCCAGCGCAAAAACCTGCAGGCCGATTTTACCTTGAATCAGCAACTGCTCGCCCCCATAACCAAAGGCCAGCAGGTGGGTACTATTTACCTGAAGCTTAACGGCGAGGATATTGCCACTTATCCGCTGGTAGCGCTGGAAGATGTAGCAAAAGGCGGCTTCTTCAGCCGGATGATTGATTATATTAAAATGCAGTTTAACTAATTCGCCCAGATTATAGCTTTCTAAGTCCCGGCAATAGCCGGGATTTTTTGTTACAATCAGGCCTAAATAGTAAGACAACGGCAAACGCCGTGACAGTGAGACAAAAATGGCGCACGAAGTAAAAAATACTAAGTTTGATGAATATCTGGAATTCCCCTGTCAGTTCAGTTTTAAAGTACTGGGCGTGGCCGATGACGCGCTGGTCGATCAGGTTATGGCCGTCGTGCGCCAGCATACCGATGCCGGTGACTACAGCCCGGCGGTTAAACCCAGCAGCAAGGGCACCTATCATTCTGTTTCGGTTAGTGTAACCGTAACCAGCAAGCAGCATATTGAACTGCTGTACACCGAGCTTGGCAAAATTGAGCTGGTGCGCTACGTATTGTAAGCCGGTAGCAGCAACTCAGCCATTCGTATTGCGCGTATAAGGCGGTATAATGCACAGCGTTTCACAGCAGGCTGGCCAGCAGTTGACAACTGAGCCCGCAGTAGCAGAGCAACTGATTATCAGAGAACTTGGCGTGCAGGACTACACCACAGTGTGGCAGGCCATGCAGCAGTTTACTGATCTGCGAAATAGCAACACAACCGATGAGTTATGGCTGCTGGAGCACCAGCCGGTATTTACTCAGGGCCAGGCAGGGAAAGAAGAACACCTGCTGTTTCCCGGTGATATTCCGGTGGTAAAAGTCGACCGTGGCGGCCAGGTTACCTATCATGGCCCCGGCCAGTTAATGGTGTACGTGCTGCTGGATTTAAAGCGGCGCAATATGGGTGTACGCCAGTTGGTAACACTGCTGGAGCAGGTGCTTATTCAGTTATTGTCGGCCTATGGTATTAATGCCTACGCCAAACCTGATGCGCCCGGCGTTTACGTTGACGGTGGTAAAATTGCCTCTTTAGGGCTGCGGGTACGTAAGGGGTGCACCTTTCACGGCCTGGCACTGAATGTAAATATGGATTTAAGCCCGTTTTTACGTATTAACCCCTGTGGTTATGCTGGCTTGCAAATGATCCAAAGTAAAGATTTAGGCGGCCCGCAAAGCATTGCAGAGGCCAAACAACGAATAGTGCAGTGTTTTTCGCAACAACTGAATGTAGCCACACTGCAGCACACTACAGGGTTAGATTGGCAAAATGACTAAAACTGCACGTATGGAACCCGGCGTTAAACTGCGCGACGCTGACAAAATGGCCTTAATTCCTATTAAGGTATTGCCAACCGAGCCGGAACAAATGCTGCGTAAGCCTGAGTGGCTGAAGATCAAACTGCCAAAAAGCTCAGAGCGTATCGATCAGATCAAAGGCGCTCTGCGCAAGCACGGCCTGCATTCGGTATGTGAAGAAGCCGCCTGCCCTAACCTGACTGAGTGCTTTAACCACGGCACTGCTACCTTTATGATTTTAGGGGCGATATGCACCCGCCGCTGCCCGTTTTGTGACGTTGCCCATGGCCGGCCGTTACCACCCAGTGCCGAAGAGCCGGAAAAGCTGGCTTTAACCATCCGCGATATGAATTTAAAGTACGTGGTAATCACCTCGGTTGACCGCGATGACTTACGTGACGGCGGCGCCCAGCATTTTGCCGACTGTATCAGCGAAATACGCAAGCACAGCCCACATATTAAAATTGAAGTATTAGTACCTGATTTCCGTGGCCGTATGGATACCGCACTGGATATTTTAACCCAGACACCACCAGACGTATTTAACCACAACCTGGAAACCGCCCCGAGGCTGTACAAGCTGGCCCGCCCGGGTGCCGACTACAAGTGGTCACTGCAGCTGTTAAAACGCTTTAAAGCTGCCCACCCTGACGTATCAACCAAATCCGGTTTGATGGTCGGCCTGGGTGAAACCACCGAAGAGCTGCTCGAAGTATTAAAAGACCTGCGCGAGCACGATGTCGATATGCTCACCGTAGGCCAATACCTGCAACCAAGTAAGCACCACTTACCGGTAAAAAGGTACATGCCCCCGGCCGAATTTGACGAAATTAAGCGTATAGCTTATGAACTCGGCTTTAAACACGTCGCCAGCGGCCCGTTTGTAAGATCAAGTTATCACGCAGATCGCCAGGCGGCAGGTGAAGATATCAGTGTGACTTACAACGCTAAATAGTACTCTACAATGCTATTTTGTACTGTACATCGCTATTTTGTACCGCTACTTCGCAGTAATAGCGGAGTGGCTT
>NZ_JANUEM010000007.1 GCF_024809855.1 Rheinheimera pacifica | reverse complement strand
GCCTCATCTGGCCTTAAAATACAAAACGCCCGATGAAGTTCACCGGGCGTTTTAAACTGAAATAAGTGTCAACTTACTTCAGGACTAGTCACTGGGCTTACCGGAAAAAATTACTGACCTTTATTAAACAGCCCGACATTGCGATCTTCGATGGCTTCGCGCCAGCCTCCTAACCATTGTGAGCGCGTATCTAAACCTTGATAAGGGCAAATTTCTTTTGATCGTCCGGTTACACCGGCACGATAACCTTGAGCATGAGCACGTTCCAGACGATCACGTTTTTGTCTTTTCATACGGCAGTCTTCCTCAACTATATGTGATAAAAAATAACCGCAAATGAGTTTGCGATTACCCTTTAATTGATAGTTGACAGCGATAAAAGGTTCAATCTGAAATAGGCAGATTAAAAGCTTGACAAGGCCTAACAAACTGAAGTTATTTAAGATTTGATGACAGATTTATTTATATCGAATTACACTAAGCAGCCAGCCTTTATAACTATAAAATGGCTACAACCTTACAGGCATTAAAAAAGCTGCCGAAGCAGCTTTTTTAATGCCATTACACCTTACGCCTGCGCCACCAGACTAACATTGCGCTTAACGTTAACCAGCCAAAACCGGCAGTACCGCCTTTACGTTCGTACTCTGTTTGTTCTGAAGAACAGTCTTCCGGCTCGCCATTGGCGACAGGTTGCAATTTAACTGTCACTGCCAGTTCTTCCCGTAAAGGGTTACCTTGCGCATCAACAACAACTTCACCCAGCGAATCTTTCCGCTCTTTCATTATCAGCGCGGTAGCCAGAATATCGCCATTGTTATTAATATCAGTTGCATCAACCACGGTGTACGGCGAGTTACAGCCAATTAATGCATTTAAATCAGTAAAGCTGTCAGCAGTGATGTCATACATAAAACCATGACCTCTGCGGGTAGTCGTGCCACCCAAAATCACTTCAGCCTGACCCACCACCTGATTGCTGTCATTAATAGCTTTTGGCAGCGTTGTTGAGCTGGAGAAAAACCCATCAACAAACCGGGTTTGGCCTGAACTGTAATCATGATAAAACATTTTGCTACGCACAGCGCTGTTAATAAACTTTCGTGCATAACCAACAATAATATCATTGTTATTAATGGCTATAGCATTACTGCCTATGCTTTGGACGCTAATAAAATACCACTCTTTGGGATCAACAATAGGCAGCACCTGCCCGTCAACAAAGATACTGGCGTGTGCCTGACGGTAAATCGCATCAAACGAGCCAAATCCGGAGGGATAGCGTTCTATACGGTCTGAGTCAGTATACATAGATAAACCAACGGCAATGCCGTTATCATTTACTGCGTTGGCCTGGCTGTAATAGGTTACTACATTATTACCTTCGCCATCATAGGCAACGCCAGTGTTCTTGTCTCCTAAAAAACCCAGTACTTCAGGCTCTGCAATACTGCCATCTGCCTGTAACTGCCACACCATACCGCGTTCCTGGTAACTACCGGCTACAGCCCGGTTATACAAACACAGATCTACCGGTGCTGAAGCGCCGGTACAGGCTTCCTCAATGGCTTCTTTGGTAGCATCCGTCATACCGCTGCTGCCAAAACCAGCTATTAAACCATTATTACTGATAGAACGGGCAACGGTGTAACCACCGCCCAGCTCATCATAGGCGGGAGGTGTGGTTATAATTTCACCGTCGCGTACCACCATGCCTGCCCGGTAAGGTAACTCAGGCACCCAGATATCCTGCTCTTCAGGATCTGGTGTGGTGTCTGTAGGTTCTGCGGTAAAGCTTTCTAATGTAAAAAGTGCAGACGCAGTGCCTACTGCTACCCCTGAGTTATTTATGTCGTATAAATATTCGCTGTTGCTACGCTTTTGCGTCACATCACGTAGCGGCAGGTTTGCTAAAATGCCATCAGTACCAGTGCTATAAGCCAGTGAGTAGCCAATTGGCTGATTGGCCGGATTAACACTCAGTAAAATACTGAGGGCATTGGCGCCAATATTGCCATTTATTGCATCGGCAATTTGTTGCTCTGTTAGCACAGCAGTTACAGCTGTACTTTCAAAATCGATAATATCCAGATCCAGCGGAAAATTAAACGCGCCGGCACCGTTACCGTTACCCGACGTATTGGTACTTAAGGCACCATTTGCAACGATATTTCCGGCATCATTAAGGGCCGAGGCATAGGTTGATTTAACTTCACTTACTTCACCAATCTCAACGACGTTATAAACGGCCGCTTGTACAGAACACAGACTTAACAGCGGCAGTATCGCCAGACTGATGCGTGATAACTTCATTCGGAGCCCCTAAATATACTTCAATTTTATGCGTCTAATTCTTCCCAGCGTGCATACGCTTGCGCCAGCTTCGACTCGATCTGTTGCAGTTGGTTCAACGTGGTTTGCGTATGCTCAGTAGTTTGCTTAAAAAAGTCAGCGTCATTTACTTTCTGCTGTAAGGCTTCAAGCTCACTTTCCAATTGTTCTAACAAAGCCGGCAGTTGTTCTAACTCACGTTGTTCTTTGTATGATAACTTCTTAGCACTGCCAACAGAAGCCTGTGGTGTTATTTCTTCTGTTACGCTCTGTGATGGTTTTGTCACTTTCTGTGTTGTAGCTGCAGGTGCCTGTATACGTTGCTGATAAGCAATAACATCATCATAGCCGCCGGCAATTTCGATAATACGCCCTTCTCCGGCAAACAGCAGTGAACTGGTGACAGTGTTGTTTACAAACTCCCGGTCGTGGCTTACCAGCAATACGGTACCCTGATACTGCTGCAAAATATCCTCCAGCAGTTCCAGCGTTTCAACATCCAGATCATTAGTTGGTTCATCCAGGATCAGCAGGTTACTTGGCCGGGCAAATAGTTTGGCCAGTAATAAGCGGTTTTTTTCACCTCCAGACAGCGCTTTTACCGGTGTGCGGGCCCGGGCTGGCGGAAACAAAAAATCTTGCAGATAACTCAGCACATGGCGGGTTTTACCGTTTTGGGTAATTTCCTGCTTACCCTCAGCTACGTTATCCTGTACCGTGGCGTCTAAATCCAGCGCAATACGGTGCTGATCAAAATAGGCCACTTCAATATTAGTGCCGCGTTTAATGTCACCACTGTCGTGTTTATAATCACCCAATAACAACTTAATCAGGGTTGATTTCCCCACTCCGTTAGGCCCTACCAACGCAATCCGATCACCACGCATTACCAGCAAGTTTAATTTATCGATAACGGTTTTACCGTTAAAGCCGCAGCTAATGGCTTTGGTTTCAAATACCAGCTTGCCGGAGCGATCGGCCTGCTCGATATTAAAATCAACTTTACCGAGGCTCTCTACCCGCTCGGCCCGTTCACGGCGCAGTGCTTTAAGTGCCCTTACGCGGCCTTCATTGCGGGTACGGCGTGCTTTAATGCCCTGGCGGATCCACACTTCTTCTTCGGCCAGCTTTTTATCAAACAACGCATTATGCTGCTGCTCGTCTTCCAGCATTTTTTGTTTGCGCGTCAGGTATTCCTGATAATTACCCGGATGCGAGGTTAACTGGCCGCGATCAAGGTCAATAATGCGGGTGGCTAAAGCGCGGATAAAGGCCCTGTCGTGCGAGATAAAAATTATGGCACCGGAAAAATTCAGCAAAAACTGCTCCAGCCACTGAATAGCGGCCACATCCAAATGGTTAGTAGGCTCATCCAGCAGCAGAATATCCGGCTTGGCAATCAGAGCCCGTGCCAGCGCAGCTTTACGTAACCAACCGCCGGATAAGGTTGCCAGGCTGGCGTCGGGGTTCATCTCAAACTGTTGGCATAAATCGGCAACGCGGGATTCCAACCCCCAACCATCTCGGGTATCCATTTCGCTTTGTAATTGTTCAAATAAGCGATAGTCTGCATCTGAAGCGCCGTCTAAGTTTTCCGACAAGGCATAAAATTGCTGTGCTATCTGTGCTAAATCACCGGCGCCTTCACGGATAAAGTCAGCAATTTTCACCTCCATTTTCGCAGGCGGGTCTTGCTCTAACCGGCTTAATACCACACCGGTATTAATGACTATCTGGCCGTCATCCAAATTTTGCTGACCGGTCAGCAATTTCAGTAATGACGATTTACCTGCTCCGTTCCGGCCTACCAAACATACCCGTTCGCCACTGAATAAACTGAAATCGACATGGTCCAATATCGGGTGTGTGCCAAAAGCCAGACAGGCTTGCTGAAAACGTAATAATTCCACTACTGTACATCCTTAAGCCATGTTGCCAGCCGGTGCGTATCAAAAGGCCAGCATAATTCGTTATCTCCCAGACATAATACCGGGATCATCAAACGGTAACGCGCAAAAGCCTGCGTATCATCTACAATATCAACAACCTGAAACCGGCCTTCAAGGCCAGCCTGCAATAACAACTGTTCGGCTTCATCACACAGATGGCAGCCCCAGGTACTGTATAAGGTTAATGCCGGGCGCATGGGTTACCGGGTTAACTCAAAACACACGTGAATATTCGGGTTGCGCTTAAAATCTTCCGGCAAGGTTATTGCAGAGATATCTTTTACCTGCCAGCCAGCATCCAAAAGTGCCTGGGCATCAATTTTAAAGCGGCGTTTATTGTTGGAGAAAATCACTTTACCACCCGGTGCCAGCCGTGCTGTCAGCATATTTAATAAGTTAACGTGGTCGCGCTGCACATCCCAACTGTCTTGCATCCGCTTCGAGTTAGAAAATGTTGGCGGATCCACAAAAATTAAATCGAACTGAGCACGGCAGCGGCTTAGCCATTGCAGGCAATCAGCCTGTTCAAACTGATATTGCTTGCCGGTTAAACCGTTAATAGTGAAATTGCGTTTAGCCCAGTCTAAATAAGTGTTCGACATATCTACCGTTGTTACACTGGCTGCACCGCCAATGGCAGCATGCACAGAAGCACTGCCGGTATAGGCAAACAGGTTTAGCACCGTTTTGCCTTTGGCCTGCTGCTGGATCATCCGCCGGGTAATGCGGTGATCTAAAAACAAACCGGTATCCAGGTAGTCGCGCAGGTTAACTAAAAACTTCGCGCCGTATTCGCTTACTTCTTTATACTGGCCTGCTTTATTTAATGCCTGATACTGCGACGTGCCCTTTTGCTTTTCGCGCACTTTTAAAATCATTTTATCGGAGCTGATGCCCAACACCTGCGGCACCTGGTTTACCACATCAAATAAGCGTTTTTGCGATACCTGCTCGTCCACCGTAGCCGGTGCGGCATATTCATGCACTACTACTTCGCCGTCGTACCAGTCTACTGCTACGTTATATTCCGGAATATCAGCATCATATAAACGGTAACAGCTTAAGCCTTCTTTTTTCGCCCACTTTTGCAACTGCTTTACGTTTTTCGCCAGGCGATTACCAAAAGAGCTGCTTTCATTAAAAAACAGCGCCGGCGCATCAGAGCTTACCGCGACTTGTTTTTCGGTTAAATCAAACAGGGTGAAATCACAGTCCAGCGGGCCATTGGTAAATTTATAGCTTTTGCTTTTTGATAAACGCAGCGCCCGTAGTAAATCGGTGTTTGAGGTAATAATAGCTAAACGCCAGCCCTGATAATGCTGTTTTAACGCTAAGGAAAACTTACTGTACAGCGGTATTAATGACGGTAAATCGCCCAGCCGTTCGCCGTAAGGCGGGTTGGTAACAATAATACCGGCCTGATTGCTTACTGCTGTGTTTAATGCAGTAGCGTCGGCACAATCAAATTGCACATAAGCTGCAACACCGGCACGGGCGGCATTTTGCTTCGCTTTGGCTAAATTTCGTTCATCGATGTCAGAACCCCAAAACTGCACCCTATTCGCTAAAACACGCTGCGCCGATTTCGCTTCTTGTTTTAGTTGCTGCCAGATGGCGTCACGGTGGCCGGGCCAGCCTGCAAAGGCAAACTTTTCACGGCTTAAACCCGGAGCTTTATTCAGGGCTATTAATGCAGCCTCTACAATAATAGTGCCGCTACCACAAAACGGGTCGAATAAGGGTTGCTCTGCCTGCCAGCCTGAGCGCTTTAATAAAGCTGCGGCCAGATGCTCTTTAAGCGGCGCTTCGCCCTGTCCGACGCGATAGCCGCGTTGGTGTAATGATGGGCCAGAGAAATCCTGCAAAAAGTGAAAATGCGCTTTATCTAACCGCACCTGAAAGCGCACATCCGGGTCCATCCGGTCTACATCGGGCCGGTTGCCGGTTTCTTCACGGAACTGATCAACAATGGCGTCTTTCAAGCGGATGGCACCAAACTGCGTATTATCAATTTTCGGGTGTTTACCAACACACTCCACCGCAAGCGTGTTGCGTAATGCCATATGCTGCAACCAGTCAATCTTACCGGCTACCTGATATAAATCACTGTCAGCTGTTACCGGTTCAGATTGTATCAGGCGCAAAACCCGGGTAGCCAGGCGCGACCATAAACATAATTGATATCCGACGCGTAAATCGGCACGAAAGCGCACCACGCCCATAGTCACTTTAATAACTTCGCCTTCATACTGGCGGATTTCATCCGCCAGCAGTTCTTCTACCCCTTTAGACGTTAACGCCCAGAATTCCAGCATGCTACCCAAACCCCTGTCAAAAATGGCCGTTAGTATAGCAGAATGTGGTATTTATCCGTTTGAGTTTTTGCAATAGCGCCTAACTGCAGCAAAAAACGGCGCTTTGTTTAACAAAGCAGCAGTTAAACAACATCTGCAAAATAAAAGCAGATAAAGGCTTGCATGGCTTTGTTAAAAACACTAAGATGCGCCCCGCAATGACGGACGCGGGATGGAGCAGCCTGGTAGCTCGTCGGGCTCATAACCCGAAGGTCGTCGGTTCAAATCCGGCTCCCGCAACCAAATTGATTGTGAAAGTAGTTATAGTGAATCGCCCTCGGGCTCCTCTTTATAACCACGAGGCGAAGGTCTAAATCCTGCTTCCGCAACCAACTTTCATTGCAAATTAGATAGTTATCTCTACTGCTCAGGGATAATTCACGGACGCGGGATGGAGCAGCCTGGTAGCTCGTCGGGCTCATAACCCGAAGGTCGTCGGTTCAAATCCGGCTCCCGCAACCAACATCTAAGCCTACTTTAACGTAGGTTTTTTTGTGCCTGTTGTTCGCCCTCGGGCTCCTCTTTAATTCATTGATTGCGAAAACGAATAGTAACGACCTTAGACGCCGCTTAATAGTATCGTTAAAAACAATATGCAGCATAGTAATGCAGTGCTTGAAACCAGCGGGCGGTTTAATACACGGTTTAGCCTTCGCTCCAGCGGGCGTAATGCAATAGTTGGCCGGTGCCATTGCGGCTGGCTGACCGGTTGATATAAGCGCTTTAACTTTAACGAATAATACAGTGCCGGTGCGTTGCGGTTGTAACAGTACGGCGGTAACTGCCAGCCCAATTTATACCACAACCACCTTAGCAGCACAGCAAACAATACCGGAGCTATTAGCGCACCGCTTTGCGATAACGTTGGCAGGGGTAGTTGCCAGTGTTGCACTATAAACCATGGCAGTACCCAAAGTGCGCAAACTAACAGCGTAAGCAGTGCCCAGCGCCCGGCTCTGTTGTTGGCTGAAGCTTTGGTAACAGCTGGAGCCTTAACTGTTCGGCTGCTTTGCGTGTTATTAACTGCACGCAGTTGTGCCGCCAGATGTAATAACAGCAACGCCGTAAACACAGCGCCTGCAGTTAGCAGTGAACTAAGCACACCGACATCCAGCCAGGCTGGCAAATTGGCCTCTGCCAATTGCGTTTTAAGGCCGGTTTTTACCAGAGCACCACTGCTTAGCGGCAGTGCCATCATAGCCAGTGCGGCTAACCAGAATAGCGCCTGGCGCCAGAGGCGCCCTGCAGCTTCGCCAGCCATACCGGCATATAAAAACAAACTACTTTTTGCCATGCCATGGTGTACTACATAGGCCAGCAATACCGGCAATGCTGCTACGCCGGTTAAACTCAACAGCGCAAACAGCATTAATAAATAACCCATTTGGCTAACAGAGGAATAGGCCAGAATGACTTTTGGCTGCGAGTGCAATAAACCGGCTAATACGCCGTAAAAAGCCGAGAGCAAACCGGTGAGCAGTAGCAATGGCGTCCACTGCTGCATTAAGGTATCAGTGGCAGGTATAAACATCAGCATACCAAGCAAGCCAGCTTTAATCATTACGCCGGATAACAGCGCACTTGCAGGCGCCGGTGCCACCGGGTGTGCTTGTGGCAACCACCAGTGCAATGGCCAGAATCCGGCTTTTAAGCCCAGCCCCAACAGCAGTAAGCTTAAGCTTAGTGGCTCCAACGGCACGGCTTGCCAACTGAGCCAGTCATACCGCCCGCCAGCTGCGCTGGCACGCAGCAGTAAACCGCTGAACAGCAGAATTTCACCCAGCAGCGCCAGTTGCAGATACAACCTGCCGGCGCGTCTGGCTTTAGCGGTATTATTGTGGATCACTAAGCCATAAGCCGCCAAACTCATCAGGCTAAAACCAAGATAAAAACTCACCGCATCCAGTGCAGCTATCAGCAACATGTTGCCGGCAAAACACAATGCAAAAAACAGCCAATAGCGCCGCGCGCGCGGATCATGCCATTGCGACAACAGGCTGAACCCGCCAACAAACAACCATAACACTAAACTGAAATACCACCAGAACCGGGTAAACGCATCAGTTAATCCCAGACCGGCACCGGGCCACAGCCAGTTACTAAGATCAATCATGGCGAAACTCCCGTTCGACAATCAACTGCGCCCAGCTGAGCGGGCTAAGTTCGGTGCTGGCAAACAGGCCCATCAGCAACAACAGTATGGCGGTAAAAGTGGCGGGCAATAATAGCATCCAGTGTGTTTCAAACCGGTTTGATAACCGCTGCTCTGCCGGCCAGGGCACGGTTTGTGGTAAAAACCACATGCGATACACCACAGGTAAAAAATAGGCCGCGTTAAGCAACCCCGATAACGCAAAAACAAGAATAAGCCAGTTCTGCCCCACTTCGGCCACGCCTAACCCCAAATACCATTTGCTGATAAACCCGGCGGTGGGTGGTATACCTATCATACCTAAAGCCCCCAGCGTAAAAGCCATAGCAGTTACAGGCATGCGCCGCCCTGCACCGTTTAATTCACGGATTTTATGAATACCTAAGGTTTCGGCAAAATTACCGGCACAAAAAAACAGCGTGATTTTCATCACCCCCTGATGCACCAAATGCACCAGGCCGCCTACTGCCGCCAGCGGCCCAAGCATGGCCACGCCCAACGTAATGTAAGACACTTGGCTGATGGTAGAATATGCCAGCCGTCGCTTAATATCCTGTTGCGCCAGCGCACGCCAGGAACCATATAAAATAGTCACGGCTGCCAACAGCATTAATGGCTGTGCCAGTTGCAGAGCCTGCATGCTCTCTACGCCAAAAACATCGTACACCAGCCGGATAATACCAAAAGCCCCGGCCTTAACTACAGCAACGGCATGCAGTAAGGCGCTGACGGGCGCAGGTGCTACCATTGCCTGAGGTAACCAGCCATGTAGCGGCAATAAGGCCGCTTTTACCCCCAATCCTGTGATCATTAATGCAAAGGCCAGCATTAGCAGCCCCTCATTACCACTGATAGCGGCAGCAACATAACCACCGGGAGTAAATAACGGGCTTTGTACCAGAGAATGTAGCAAAGCGACACCCAGCATCAGGATCACGCCGCCGCTTAAGGTATACGCCAGATATCGGCGCCCGGCCGCCAGCGATTCAGGCGTACCGCGATGCACCACCAGCGGAAAAGTTGCCAGCGTCAGCAGTTCATAAAACAACAAAAAAGTAACCAGATTACCCGCCAGCGCCAGCCCAACAGTAGCGCTGACACAAAGGCTGAAATAACCAAAAAAGCGTGAACGCAGTGGCGATTGTTCAAGGTAGCCAATGGCATAAATGGTAGTAGCCAGCCACAACACGGAAGACAGCACAACAAACAGCAGCGATAAAGCTTCACCCTGCAGCACTAAATCGGCACCGGGTAAAAACGGCAGGCTAAAATAAAACTGCTGCCCGGCCTTTACTGCCTGCCACATTAACAATACCAGCAGCAGCTTTACGCCTACGCCAAACAGGTTCAGGCTAATACGTAGTTTCACCTGAGTTTCTTTCAGCGTAAAAATAATAAGGCCAGGCAATAATGAACTAAGAATAATGGCCAGGGGTAAATATTGTTGCCAAAACGGGCTCATAACCCCTCCTGTTTTAGCAATTGCAGTAAAGGTTCGCTGTAAAGTGCCATTGCCCATACAGCCAGTGCTGGCAACAACGCCAGCCATTGCGGCAAAATGCGTGGCGCAAAATCCGGCGCCACCGGATCAGCCCGGTTAAACGCCAGTACTACAGCGCGGAATACATAAGCGGCAGAGAGCAAGGTAGCCAATACTATTACTAATAACCAGAACAACTGCCCGCCTTGTAACCATAAACCTTGCAACAACGCCCACTTAGCCAGAAAACCGCCGCTTGGCGGTAAGCCAATTAAACTACCCCCGGCCACAGCAAAAGCAAACATCGCCAACGGCATGGTTTGGCTGGCACCTTTTAATGTGCTTATCCGTTTACCACCTAAAGTTGCCGTTATCTCGCCTACTGCTAAAAAGCAGGTCGCTTTGGCCAGTGCATGTGCCAATACAAATAACCAGAGTGCGGCAGCAAATAATGGCTGGTTAAAGCGTAGCAATAAGCCCAGTGCCAGCATGGCATAACCCAGCTGCGCTACGGTGGAATATGCCACCATATTTTTAGCAAAAGGTGTGCGTAGCGCCGACACGCCGCCAAGTAGCAAGGCAGCTAAACCACAACCGGCGAACCATGGCGCTACAGCCGCAACCTGCGTAGCCCCGGCTAATTGCAGCCATAACAAACACAGAATAAACAGCGGGCCTTTTACCACCAGGGCTGATAACAAAGCACTAACCGGCGCCGGTGCTGCAGCATGTGCCGCAGGTAACCAGCCGTGCAGTGGCCACAGCGCCGCTTTTAACATTAAACCCAGTGTCATCAACAATAATGCCGTGCTACTGAGTAAATCAGCTTGCCACTGCGATGCCAAAACTGTGATATCCAATACGCCGTAGGCGCCATACAATATTGCTACACCAAGCAAATAACACAGCGAGCCGAATAAAGATAACAACAGATAATTCAGCGCTGGTTTAATGGCTTTGTCACCCGACAAGCTGACCAGCGCCACAGCCACTATGCCAAGCAACTCCAGACAAACATAAAGATTAAACAAATCCCGCGACAACCAGAGTGCTGTTAAGCCAAGCTGCAGCATGCCGCTAAGTGGCCAAAAACCGGCACCGAGCTTATCGCGCCGGTGAGTTGCAAAAGCATATAACCCAACCAATAACTGCAGCAGTGCTGTCAGCAAAATAAGCAGGCTGCTTAAGCTGTTGGCCTCAAGGCTGATAGCCAGCCCTGACGGCCAGCCTGCCAGTAATACCTGCTGGCTGCCCTGCTGGCTTACCAGTAACAATAACTGCAGCGCTACCAGGCTGCAAACAGATGCTGTTAACAAGGCCAGTAACGGCGCAATTCTCGGCCAAAGCAGCATAAACAAAGCACTAAGTAACGGTAGTACCAGCAACACAACCATCATTGCCCTGGCCCCTGCTTATGTCTGAGCTGATCCTGGCTGCACTGAGCAGCTTTAGCTTGATTTAACCGCGCCAATAGCGCCAGCGCAAATGCTGTTGCACTAACCGCTACCACCAGACCGGTTAAGATCAGTGCATGTAATACCGGATCAGTTGAAGGAAGAGAAGCGTCATCTGCAAGGCCGCGATACGCCAGTACTACCATCAACATAAAAATACCGGCGCCAATAATATTCAGCGCCAAAATACGCCGCAAGGTTTGCGGCCCGACAATAAAACCATACAGGCCAATACCAAACAAACCTCCAGCAGTAACGATATACAACAACAGTTGCGGGCTGAGATCCGTCATACGCCCTCCCCGCAACCAAGTTCTGCACCGGTGCTGGCGGGCTCACCTGCCACCAGCACGGTGAGTGTTAGCGCTATAGCGATAGTGGCAAACAATTCAACCAGCAAAATAATGCCTGCAGCCAACTGCGGCGGCCAGCGTAACCAGACTACGTCAGTATTGCCGGGGGTTAACAATATAGCCGTGAGTGCTGTTAGCACAAAAACCAATACCCCCGACACAGTCAACAGCCGGATCCAAAAATTGCTCCAGCTTAACCAGCTAAGTTGTTGATTAAGCCGCAGCACCACAGCGCCGGCCGCCAGCAAAGCACCGGCCTGAAACGCGCCACCGGGTTGGCTGGCACCGGCCCACAACAGGTAGCCTGCCAGTAAAATCACCATCGGTGCCAGTAGCCTGCTCCAACTCAGGCTAAGTGACCAACTGGTTGCTGGCTTTACTTCAGGCGCTACCTGCCTGGCCCCGAGTAATGCCAGCAACAATACAACTAATTCCAGTAAGGTATCCCAACTGCGAAAATTCAGCAGCACCGCCGTTACAGGATGACTGACACCACTGTTACCAAGCCCGGCCTGCGTTACAGCAATCAGTTGGCTGGCAGTGGGCGGTAACTGTAATAAAGCTGCCAGTACACCACCGAG
Organism: Rheinheimera pacifica; assembly: GCF_024809855.1. Lineage (GTDB taxonomy): Bacteria > Pseudomonadota > Gammaproteobacteria > Enterobacterales > Alteromonadaceae > Alishewanella > Alishewanella pacifica_A. The sequence continues at coordinate 188,880 of NZ_JANUEM010000007.1, read as the reverse complement.
CATCAATAATACAAATACAGCTGGCCACAGCCGCTGTGGCCAGCTAAGTACATCAGGTTTAAGCTGTATTTGCTGATGCGCCAAAGCCGAAAAACACAAGGCACCGGTGAGACCAGCACCAATAGCCGCTTCAGCCAGAGCTAAATCAGGCGCAGCCAGCCTGGCCCAGGCCAACGCCATCATCAGGCCAAAAGCAATATACAGTATTACCGCATGGGCTAGCTGACGGCTTAATATACTGGCCAGGGCCAGAGCCAGCAGTAACAGGCATAAAATGGTGTCGAATAACAACAGGCTCATGTTTTGTCCTGCTGAACTCTATCCTGCTGAGCTTTAGCAAAGCGGGCTAGCAGCTGACACGACACCGAACCCGACGCCAGCACCAGCAACCAGATCAGCAACAGTAGCAGGTTCTGCCACAGATCGCCGTAAAACATCAAACCGGCAACAATTGAGCCCAGACCAAGCGAGTCAGCTTTGGTAACCGCATGCAAACGACTGAAGCTATCGGGAAAACGCAGCATACCGACACTACCGGCAATAAAGAAAAATAAGCCGGTAATTAGCAATAAACTACTAAGTACAGTACTTAAAACAGACAACTGCCCGGCACAATCCATTATGCTTTATCCTCAGAAGATGGCTGTTGCTCTACTTTTTGCTGTTTTAAGCGTTGTACCAGTGCCGCGGGCGCAGCAGCAGCCAACACAGCCAGTACCAGCGCTATGTCACGCAGGGCACTGATATCAAATGCCTGCGCCAGCAGTAAACACAAAGCTACACCGGTAGTGCCAAATAATTGCACCGACAATAGCCGGTCTAACAAAGCAGGCCCCTTTACTACCCGCCATAGCCCCAGCAACATGGTAATTAATAATGCCACGGCCAACGCTATCATGCTGTTGGCCCTTTTGCAGTTTCATCGCGAAGCAGCCAGGCCAGTTGTTGCTCCAGTGCGGCCACACCTTTATACCAGTCAGTGTTGCCATCCAGCACGTGCAACAACAACACATCAGGCTGGCCCGCTTCAATATTTACCGCGCAGGTACCGGGTAGCAGGCTTACCATGCTGGCCAGCAAACGCTGGCTGGCAGCCTGGGTCAGGTTTATAGCATATGGTTGCCAGCACGGTGCCCACCTTGGCGCCGGAGCCAGTGCCCGCCAGGCAACGTCCCAGGCCCCCAGTATTAATTGGTGGCTAAAAAACAGCAAAAAACCCGGCACAGCCTTAAACCGTAACGGCGGCAGGCTTAATTTAGCCAGATAGCACCACAACAGCAGTAATAAACACAGCGGCAGAAAAAACCACCAACCACGAGCTCCGGTTAGCGCAGCCCAGCACAGCGCAAATACTCCGCTTAGTGCGCTGTAACAGATAACCACCGACCCGCCCTGAGGCAATGACATGCGAACTCCTGAAAAAAATTACTGAAGTAATAGTATTGAATAATATAGAAAAGTTCAAAAAAACGGCTAACACAGGCGCTGTAGTGCTCTGTCAACTTCGTGTACACTGTAGCGACAATCGTTATCAAAACGAAGTATTTGCTATGAACAGTTTTAATACTCAGCACAGCCTGGCGGCCCTTGGAGCACCATTTTCGCAACCCTGCAATCCTACGCCGGTTCCGGCCCCGCAGTGGCTGGCGTTTAATACTGAACTGGCGGCAAAATTGCGCTTACCACAACAGTATTGGCACTCAGACGAAGGCCTGGCGGTATTTAGCGGCAATACCGTGCCTGATTGGGCCAGCCCGTTGGCACATGCTTATGCCGGACATCAGTTTGGCAATTTTGTGCCGCAATTGGGCGATGGGAGGGCGTTATTACTGGCTGAAGTGCTAACTGCAAACAACCAGCACGTTGATATACAGTTAAAAGGTGCTGGGCAAACACCGTTTTCGCGCCGTGGCGATGGCCGCGCACCACTGGGGCCGGTATTACGCGAATATTTAGTCAGTGAAGCTATGTATGCGCTGGGTGTACCGACTACCCGCGCTCTGGCAGCGGTATTAACCGGCGATTGGGTACAACGCGAAACCGCAGAGCCCGGTGCCGTGCTTACCCGGGTGGCCAGCAGCCATATCCGCATTGGCAGTTTTCAGTATCTGGCTGCCAGAGGCGATCATGCCCGGTTAAAAACCTTTGCCGACTACGTTATTAACCGGCACTACCCGGCATGTGCCAGCGAAACAAACCCTTATCTGGCATTGCTGGCAGCAGTGGTAACCGCCCAGGCAAAGCTGATTGCCAAATGGATGAGCCTGGGTTTTATTCATGGCGTAATGAATACCGATAATATGAGTATTGCCGGTGAAACCATAGATTACGGCCCTTGTGCTTTTATGGACAGTTTTAACCCGGCGCAGGTATATAGCTTTATCGATACGCAAGGCCGTTACGCCTGGGGCAATCAGCCACGTATTGCCAGTTGGAACCTGACACGTTTTGCTGAAAGCCTGCTGCCGCTACTAAGTGTTCAACCAAAGCAGGCTGTAGAGCTGGCAACAGCAGTATTGCAAGGCTTTAACAGCCAGAACGAAGCCGAATTTTTACAGCTGATGTCGGCCAAAATCGGTATTGTTAGCCCCACAGCTACTGATGAGCTGTTGATCCGCGATCTGCTTAACCTGATGAGCGCGAACACTGTTGATTTCAGCCAGAGCTTTCGCTTACTCAGCCGCTCGGTAAGTGACAGTAACGCTGGTGCCGCAGAATTATTTGCAGATAAACAAGGCTGGGCCAGCTGGGCCATTAGGTGGCAACAGCGCCTTACTGAGCAAAGCATTGACATGACACAGATAAGCCAGCAAATGGACGCTACCAATCCGGCTGTTATCGCACGTAACCACTTAGTGGCAGCAGCTATTGCACAGGCAACAGAGCACGCTGATTTAACCTTGTTTAACCGCCTGCATCAGGCGCTGGCAACGCCTTATACGTTGTCAGACGATAATGCTGACTTTGCCCTGCCGCCAAAGCCACAGCAGCTTGTAAAGAATACTTTTTGCGGTACCTGATTATAACTTATGCCATCTGCAGCAGGCAGATGGCGGCTAAATCCGGTACTATAACCATCCTGATCAGTAACCCAGAGCCCTTTTCTTGCCAGACATAAGCCTCAGTTTTGCCTTGTCTCAATGTTTAGCCGCTATGGCCTTTATCAGTGGTATTGTGGCTTTTCAGCGCTATGACAGGGCCAGTATGCTGAAATTCTGGTTTGTCTCTGCGTTGCTCAATGCCAGCCATTTTGCCGTATTAGGCCAGTACGAGGCAGCATGCTTTGTTAGCTTAACCGCAGTGCGTTTTCTGGTGGCAGCCATTAGCCCGCGTCAGCGCTGGATGTATTGTTTTCTGGCATTATCAACACTGTTAATTGTATATAGCTATACCAGCCCGGTTAACCTACTGCCCTATCTGGCTGCCGTTGTCGGCACTATCGGCAGTTTCCAGAAAAACGTATCTTTGGTACGGCTGCTGATGGCGATTGGTGCTACGTCGTGGATTATCCATAACCTGCTGGTGGGCTCACCGGTTGCGGTATTAATGGAGCTGGCATTTTTAAGCAGTAATCTGGTGGGTTATATCAGAAGCCGCAGGCAACATTTACCTGCGGCAATTAATAAATAAAGTATTAGCGCACAGCACCACTATGCGCCGGTGCCAGCAGTACCGCATTAGCCAACGCGATATGTAAACCATTAACATAGGCGCGGTAATTTGGTTCCTGAGTAAAACTTATTACCATACCGTCGCCCTGTGGTGCCCACATTAACAAGGGTTTATGCGCAATTTGCTGCTGGTTATCCTGCCAGACAAAACCACTGGCTTTAACCTCATCGGCGCCAGCAAATTTCAGCAGGTTACGGCCGTGATTTATTGCCAGCGGCTGATAAATTTCATTGCCAACATACACTGTATTGACGCTGGCCGGTAAGCCGGCAGTTAACCAGTGCGACTGATCAACTTCAGCTTTTGCCAAAAACCCCGGCACCCAGTCCGGCCGGGCTTGTTTTGCTTTAAGCATTTGCTGGTACTGCTCGGTATTTAATACCGTACCGGCAACCTGATCTTTAGTATTGCTATCAACAGCAGTATCGTCACCGGCCTTGTATTCGCGTTTGCTGGCAAGCATTGGTGATTCCCCGCCTAACACAAAATTAGTTGCGTTGCCCAGCGTAATTAATACGCCACCACGCTCTGTCCAGTGGCGGATATTACTGTAGCCAGCCTCGCCCAGCGCCTGCTGATAACTGCCACCGGCACTCGCTGGCAATAGCAACACCTGATACCGGCTTAAGTCGGCATGTTTTAACTGCGCAGGCCGGATAGCCGTTACCGGTTGGCCCAATTCACGCTCAAGCACAAAACGGGCACTACCGGCACTTAAACTGCTGGCTGGTTCATCCCACAACATGGCCACTTTTACCGGTTGCAACCGTACCATATTGGCAGAACCGGCATTTGGGCCAGCAGTATGCCAGCTGCTGTCTACCCCTTGCAGTACTGCGCCACTTTGCCTGGAAAGCTTTTCAAGCGTTTGATTAAGCTCAGTATTATTATCTGCTCTGGCAATAATTAAACTGCCGGATGGGTAACGCGTACCGTTCTGATGGGTAAAAGGTAAGTCGCTGCTACGCATCACCACACCGGCTTTTAGTGCTTCTGCGGCAAAACGGGCAGCATCCATACCATCCCAGGCAACAATAAAGCCGTATGTTGCATCGGGGCGGTTAATATTACCTGGCAAAATCCGCTGTTCGGTTACGGTGACACCTTCTACTTTTACGCTGGCACGGCATTCATTCATGTCCAGATTAAACATCAGGGGTAACGACCAGGCTGTTACGTCGTATATCTGATCCGGCAAGTTATTTGCCCTTAGCGCTTCCTGCTGTTTAATAAACGGCTGATCCATTGGCACGTCGGTATCCAGCAAAGTGCGCAGTAAATGGTAAGTGCTTTGGGCGCTGTCAATAACATACGCGCCGCTTTGGTAATCCCTACCACAGGCACTGAATGCTTTTGTTGCCCGGGTAACCTTTATACCCTGCTCTGTCAGCAATGCCGTTAACCGCTGATGCCCGGCTTTATCGCGCTGGGCCGGAAAAATATAGCTGCGGGTTTTGGCTTTACTGCCTTGTGCCACAGCATCTTTACGGTACTGATAAAACCGCTGCAACAAAGGTTTGGCGCGCTGGCTGGCGGTTTCAAGCGTGGCCATAAAAGCCACAAAATTACGCTGGATACCATCAGCAAAGGTGACTACAGTGCCGTCACTACGGCGGTAATGGTGGCCCCGCGCTGAGGCCATTTCATAGGTCATGGCGATACTGCCCTGATACAACGGCCAGCTGGCGCCGTAGCCGGGGTAAAACGCATCAAAAATCTCGCGGGTAAAATAGTGATAACCAAAACGGTCAAACCACTTGGCGTTGTTTTGCCCAACCCAGTCTAATACTTCACGCTGCGCCTGCTGAATATGCGGGTTATAAGGCTCGGCTTCCGGGCTGAAGTAATACGTCATATCGCCGCCCATTTCATGCGAGTCCACGTACAACAGCGGATAAACATGCTGTAAGGCTTTAACCCGGCCACGGTTTTCCGGTTGGGTTAAACTTATCCAGTCACGGTTCATATCAAACAAATAATGATTGCTGCGTCCGTTAGGCCAGGGCTCATTTTGCTCGGCCGATAAGCGATCGTCAGAATGTTCCATACCGGCAGTCGCGTAATAACGGCTGACAAAACGATGATGGCCATCCGGGTTTTGCAGCGGGTCAATATATACCAGCGTATTAGCGAGAATATTGCGGGTAAACTCACTTTGGTCGGCCAGTAAATGCCAGGCCAGCGCCATAGACGATTCAGCCGGGCTTAACTCATTACCATGCAGCGTATTGGCAATCCATACCGAGGCCGGTTGTTGTTCAATCAGGGCTTTAGCATCCGCTTCGCTGGTATTAACCGGATCTGCCAGTTTACGCATATTCTGCTCAAGCTGATCTAAACGGGCAATATTTTGCTCAGAGCCGATAACCACATAAAACAGCTGCCGTCCCTGCCAGCTTTCTCCGTAAGGTACCAACTTTAACTGCTGCGGATATTGCGCGGCCAGGGTGGTAAAATACTGCAGTATTGCCGTCGGCTCTGAGATACGGCTGCCCAGTTTATAGCCCAGCACCTGCTCGGTACCGGGCACGCTGTTACTATATTGGCTGCCGGGAAATTCCGGCAACGCCGAGGCAGTAAAACTGGTACTTAAAGCGGAAAAAATGGCACTGATTACAAAAGTGCTATGGATGTGGCTGCGCATGTTGCTCCCATGATTTTTGTATATTGTTATAACGGCAAACTACCCTGACAGCGCGGGCTTGGCAATGTGCGGGCAATGCTGCTGCGACTAAATACCGGTTTTTACCGCCGGTTTATGTTAAACCGCCAGTTTCGCTATTGTAGGATTATCGCTATTATCCGCACATGACAACGTCTATCCCACGCATACAGCGCCAGTATTATCGCAATGGCCCGCCACACCGCGGCGGTGCAGATGTTAGCTTTGCCGATCTGGTAAAAATTTTTGCTTTTAACAGCATTCATATTGGCCGCTGGGTAACTACCGCTGAGCAGCAACTGGCGGCAAATTTGTTTTTCGATGCCTTTTGTGACTTGCAACAACTGTTACAGGTACCACCGCAGGTAATATCACTAAATGGCAGCTTAGCGCTAACCTTCGGCATTGGTGGGCAGCCCGGAGTATGTGCGCATTATCAGCCGCAGGGGCGTATTCTGGCTCTTGCGAAAAATGCCGGTGGCGGCAGCCTGGCACATGAGTGGTTTCATGCCTTTGATCACTATATCGCTGGCAAAATGTTTGGCGATAACGCTACGCGTAACCAATTTTCCAGCCGCTGCTGGCTACAGCATAAAACTATAATTCCGCATTATTTCAATTCGTTACTGGATGATGCCTATAAAAAACTGTTTTTATCTGCCGATGGTAAAGGTAGCAGTGATTTTTTTAACCATTGTCGAAGCCTAGACGCTGCACAAAACCGTTTATACCTGGCAATGCCGGAAGAAATGGCTGCCAGAGCCTTTGAAAAAGTGCTGCAAAAGCAAAACCTGAAAAACAGTTTTTTAGTATCGGGTACGCTAAAAAGTAAAGCAGCGGAGCTGGGGGTATATCCGGATGATACCTTATGTTCTGAAGTCGGCACTTTATGGTTAGAGTATTTCCGGCTGTTAGGGCAAGGTTTGCGCTACAAAGCCAATGGCAAATAGGCGGGTGAACGGGTGATTATTAGCTTAGCCCTGCAGCGGGCTAAGGCCGGGAGAAGCATTAATAACCACCCGTGGTTAACTTAGTTACTGAACCTGCTAAACATCAGAACACTGCCCTGACACTTAGCGCATAACGCCGGTCAGTGGTAAAGCTTAAGGCATCGGTTCTGTCGCCTGCCTGGTTCATCTGATACTGGGTTTTAGTTTCAGTTTTCAGCAAGTTACTGCCTTCAATACCAATTTTCCAGTTATCATTAATGGTGTAGTACAAGCTGGCATCCATCATGCCCGATGCTTTAGCATAAGCAGGCACATATTCTTCAGACTCCCGCAGAGTTAACAGATATTCAGAGCGCCAGGTATAAGCCAGCCTGAATGAAATATCGTTGTATTCATACATGCCGACAATGTTCAGGTTTTGATCTGAGTATCCCTGCAATGGTAAACCACCAAATACCCGGAAGGTATTACGGTTATCTGCTATACGGTTACCGTTTTCATCAAAACCCAGTGTACCTTCAGCCACGTTGTTAGGGTCTGCCAGGCCACTTTGATCAATATAGGTAAAATTAAGCTGTAAGCCTAAACCACTCCAGGCACCTGGGAGCAGGTCGTAGAACTGCGAGTAGGAAAACTCCACGCCGCGGATATTACCCGAGCCGGTATTGGCCGGGCCATAAGCGGATACGTCGTAATCTTCGCCGTTGTATGTAATGTTCATATCAAACTGGCGGTTGCGGATAATGTTATCCAGTTTTTTGTGGAAAACCCCGACAGTCACGTAACCGGCTGGCGCAAAATACCATTCTGTCGTTAAGTCCAGATTGATCGACTCTTCCGGCTCCAGATACGGGTTGCCAGCTAATGCCGTAACTTCGATATCATCCAGCCCTACCACAGGGTTATTCACTTCGTCCTGATCCTGCCCCGGAGTTTGCAGGCGGCGGGTGTAATCCAGATCTAACAGGCTGATATTACGGGCATCTACCAGGCTTGGGTAATACAACCCCTTTGATGCCCCAAAACGCACGACTATATCATCGGCAATACCAAAGTTCAGGTTTAAGCTTGGCAGTATGGTGTCGTAATCTGTGCCTTTTACTGTACTCAATTGCGACTCGCCGGACGCAAGGTCGTAATAACGTCTGTACTCGGCTTGTTGCATCACATTGTTAAGCGACGTGCCCGGCTCGCCCCGTTTACTGGTTAAAGGCTGCACAAAGGCACCGGTAGATTCAAGCTCGTAGCTAACATAGCGCAAACCTATATTACCTTTTACCGGGATCTCCAAACCATCAAACTCGAAATCACCGCGCACATAAAGTTCTGTGCGCTTTTCATTCGATGAGCTGATGTTATGCGCAGCAAATGGCCCTTCAACACGGTTAGGCTTGTCGGCATAAGGCACATAGGTGCCGGTACAAACGCCATTATTGGCTGCGCTTAGTGTTGCGTTGTGCCAGCCTTCCTGACAGCCCTGGCGTAATGAATCGGCATAGTTTCTTACCAGATCCATTCTCGGGAATAAAAAGTTATTAACGTTACCTATCAGCACATTACCGTTGTAATAATCTGAAAAATCAACCCGCTCAAACAACTCAGGCCGGTTTACCGCAGCGGCAGCATTACGGTCATTCATATCCCAGGGTGTACCAATAGCAGACCAGCCTTCATAAGCTGTATCGCGCACGGTTAAGTCTTTATCGGTGTAGTAAGCCCCGGTTTTAATACCGGTAAAAAAGCCATCCAGCTCATAACTGAGATCAAATTTAAAGCTGTTGGCTTTGGCAGTATTGCGTTCTTCCTGCTCCATGCCGCTGCCCAAAAACAAATTCGGCACCGGTCCGTTCCAATCATCGTTTGGTGACCAGCCCGGTGTCAGAATGTTATCGCTGAGAAACTCAACAGTCGGGCGGGAACCGCGCATATCAAGAAAGTATGGTGATACCACATGCACATGATTACCACGGGTCTGGCCCGACATGCTGTAATTATGCACTATCTTTTCTGAATCTATCCGCTGATAATCAAAACTCAGCGCCAGGCGATCTGTAGGTTTTAACTTAAGGTTAAATGAGGTGTCTTTAACGGTATTCTCGTTGTAGTTCCAGCGGCTACGGTAGAAGAATGGCGTTTCAGGGCTAACACCAAGTGCAACCCCTGAGGTGACATAGCCGTTCTCTACTGTTAACGGATGGCCGTTTGCCGCATCGTCCCGCCAGTTTTGCGACGATCCCATAAAGCTTCTGAAGCCTTGTGCGGCCTGGCCGATTTGCCGCTCATTCCATTCTAACGAAGCCTTAGAATTAATATGCTCGAAAGTAGCGACGATTGTGTCATCGGTATTTGCCCATTGCAGCGATGTGGTAAAACCGGTACGTTTGCGGTCATTGTCAGCTGTGCTCATATGAATAGCAACCGGCACATGCCAAACACTGCCAGCAGGCTGCCCTGGTAAAGCCGGGCCATCAACCGGTGAATCAGGATCTACCCCGGTAATGCCACCCCATTCGTCCAGCGTAGGAACAAAGGCGTCGCCACGGGAATGGAAATTACCTAAACCAATACCGTCACCACGCGATTTATATTCTGATTTAGAACCTGCGATAAGAAAGCCAAACTTACCCGCTTTTGTTTCCCAGTTATCAGAAAACAGTGCAGAGAAAGATGGTGTAACCTCTTCCCGGAAGTCACCATAATTTGCTTTGGCATTAACAGAGAACAAGCGGTCATCTGAATCAAAGGGTTTGCGGGTAACCAGGTTAACTGTACCGGCAATACCACCGGAGATCATATCTGCAGTCTGGTTTTTCACCACCTCTACCGACCCGAGCAACTCGGCCGGGAAATCTTCATAACTCAAACCACCCCAAGGGTTAGCACTAAATGCTCCGCGCCCGTTAACCTCAGAGCGCACCCGATCCAAGCCACGTACCAAAACACCGGTACCTTCATCGGCATAGTGTTTTGGATCATCAGAAGAGGCGAAACGCTCTATAGTTACACCAGGTACGCGTTGTAGTGCTTCAGTAACTGATTTGTCCGGCAACGCGCCTATATCAGTAGCAGTGATAACGTCTTTCACGGTATCGGCGAAACGTTTCAGGTTCTGCGCGTTATTAAGGCTGCCCCGGATACCTTTTACTTCAATAACCTCTACCGGTTCGTTTGTTTCTGCAGCAATGACACCGCTGTCATTTTCCGGCAAAGTCTGCGCCGCAAGCCAGCATGGGCTCAGCCCCAGCAATGCAGCGGTAATAGCCAGGCTTAACCGGTTTTTTTTGCTACTATACTTGTAATTATCGCTCAGTAATTCAGACATAGTTTAAGTCTCTTCTGTTCTTGTTGTAATCCATGCAACCTGTCAACCGCGTTAGCGCCGACAAAGCCGTGATGCACCTGCCCTGCTCTTCCTGTTTAAAGCCGCCATTACTACCAAATATGTCAGGCCATGATGTTACTTTGTACCACGAAGATTAAAAAGTAAACATAATTCGACGAAAAAACTGTCTTATATAGCATTGAATTCTAGACAAGCAGTTCTTTATTGCTTATTAATATGTTACCAAGTAACAATGAAGTGATCTGTGTTATGCGTTTAATCTGTTGTTATGTCCTGCTGTTGTTAAGCACTATACCGTTGCATGCGGCAGTAGCAGTGTTGCCATATCCCGCCGCTATTGAGCAAAGTGAAGGTTACTTTGATCTGAAGCCTGGGCTTACAATAAAAATATCGCCTGATAACCCACAGCTACAGGCTGCAGCCGCTCGTTTTACTGCCCGTTTAAGCAAAAGAGCAGGTTTTGACATTCCGCTTTCGGCATCCCGGCAGCTGTTATTAAACCTAAGCGGCCAACCCGCAGCTGCTGGTGCCGTTCCTCAGCCGGATATGCCAGAGCAATACCAGCTGCATATTACTGACACTGAGATCACCCTCAGTGCAGCAGCAGAAACCGGTATTCTGCGCGGGCTGGAAACGCTGCTACAACTGACTGACAACGGTAAAATTGCCGCTGCAACCATTAATGACCAGCCGCGCTTTAGCTGGCGTGGCCTGTTACTTGATCCGGCGCGGCGCTTTTTACCTCTGCCAGTGTTAAAACGGCAGATAGACCTGATGGCAGCGGCCAAACTTAATGTTTTGCACCTGCATTTAACTGATGATCAAGGCTGGCGGTTTGAATCAAAACATTTCCCCAAACTACAACAAATTGGCGGCGCTGATGGCTTTTATACTCAGGCTGAGCTGAAACAATTGGTGCGTTACGCGGCAGATCGCGGTATCAGGGTGGTGCCCGAAATTGACTTACCCGGCCATACCACTGCACTTGGTGCAGCCTACCCTGAGTTTATGAGCCAGCCTGGCCCGGCCAGGCCAGAGCAGCACTGGGGCGTGCATCCGGCTGTGCTTGACCCGACAAACGAAAAGCTTTATCCATTTTTGCAGCAGTTACTGGCTGAAGTTGCCGACGTATTTCCCGATCCTTATCTGCATATTGGCGGCGATGAAGTACTCAGTGATCACTGGCTGGCTACGCCACATATTGTAGCTTTTATGCAGCAACAACAACTTGATGATGCGCCTGCACTGCAGGCCTATTTCAACCGCCGTTTACAACAGATTTTACAGCAACTGGGCCGCAATATGATTGGCTGGGATGAAGTACTCGACAGCAACTTACCCAACTCAGTGCTGGTGCAATCCTGGCGTGGCACTGAATCTTTGTATCAGGCCGCAGCTGCCGGGCATACGGCAATCCTGTCAACCGGATATTATCTTGACCAACCCCAGTTTGCCGGATACCACTACCGCAACGATCCGCTGTTGCAGACAACAGCAACAGATTTGACTCAGCTACAGCAGTGGTCAGCCTGGCAGTTTAGTTTCGAGCGGCTGCGCGGTAATGCGATATCAGGCAGATTACTGCTGCTTAACTTTCAGGATGGTACCGTTAAAGGGGCAATTGAATTTAGCGGGCGCAAAGCGGTAATGCTCAATGATGTTGTCCTTAATGCCAATACCCTCTCTTTTAATGTTGACAGCTGGATGGGGCCACTTAGCGCGCAGTTTCAGCTGGGAGTAACCCTTCATGGACAGCTCACAGTGGGTAATGCCCCTTATCAGGTGAGCGGCCAGGCCCTGGCATTGCAGCAAGATGCACCAACCGCTTTGCCTTTTAACCTGCAAGCGCCCAATATCAGCGAGGCTACGCGCGCAAACATTCTGGGCGGCGAAATTACCTTATGGGGAGAGCTGGTTACAGCAGATAATATTGACATACGGCTCTGGCCAAACGGTTTTGCTGTTGCTGAACGCTTATGGTCAAACGCCGCAGTACGCGATGAAAAAGCATTGCACCGGCGTATGCAACATATCACACAGCAACTCAGCAGCGACGGCTACCTGCTGCATACTGCACAACAAGATGCCGGTTTTAAGGCTATTGCAGGTAAGCTTGCCGGTAGGCTGACACTACTGAGCGAAGTGCTGGAGCCAGCCCACTATTATCACCGGCTGCACCAGAAATCTGTTGCAAAACTCTACCATCAACAGGCTCCGCTGGATCAATTAGCAGACTTTTTGCCAGCCGAAAACCCGCAGCTACGGCAGTTTTCCCAGGTAACTGAAGATTGGTTAACAAACCGGCAGGCCGCAGACAGTAACTGGCTGCTACAGAAATTACAACAATGGCAGGGTGCTGCCAATGCCCTTATAAAAGCAGCCGGTCAGCCTGCGCATCAGCGGTTAAAACCCTATATACCTGAGCTGCAGCAAATCAGTGCACTGAGCCGGTCTGGGCAATTGTTGCTTAACAGTATCAGTTCACAAACACCGTTAGAAAATACTTTGCGCCAGCAAATAGCCTGGCAACTGCAGCAAGCCAACGCTATTTCACAGGAAATGATTATTGCCCTGCACCGCCCGCTACAGCAGTTGTTTAACAATGCTCCGCACAGCCATGTTTGGGTAGCAGCAAATACCTTTAGTGCAGCGGTTGAAGGCCCGGCTGTAGACAGCGCCGGTAACCTTTATGCGGTTAACTTTGGCCAGAGCAATGCAACTGATAACAGCACGACTCACAGAGGAAACATTGGCAAAGTAACGCCTTACGGGCAAGCCAGCTTATATTTAACCTTGCCACAGGGCAGCACGGGCAACGGTATCGTATTTGGCCCGGCAGGCAGTTTATATAGCGGCGCCATGTTTATTGCTGATTACACCGGCCATAATATTCTGCGTTATGCACAGGGTAAGCTTGAGGTATATGCGCATAATAAGGCCATGCACCAGCCTAATGATCTGGCCATTATGCAAAGCGGCGTTATTTTTGCCAGCGATCCCAACTGGGCCAATAACACCGGGCAGCTGTGGCGTATAGACACTGATGGTTCCAGCCACTTACTCGACGGCAACATGGGTACAACCAATGGTATTGCCGTAAGCCCCGATCAGCAATTTTTATATGTTAATGAGAGTATCCAGCGCAGAGTGTGGCGTTTTCGCATTAATGCCGACAATTCGCTGGGCGATAAGCAACTGTTTGCCCAATTCAGTGATTTTGGCCTCGATGGTATGCGTTTTGACAGTAAGGGCAATTTATATATCGCCCGCTACGGTAAAGGTACAGTAGTAAAGCTGGATGACGAAGGCCGGATCCTGCAGGAATACCGGCTAAACCAAGCTCTGCCGACTAATGTCAGCCTGAACCAGGATGACAGCACTCTCTATGTCACAATACAGCAATGTGGCTGTATTGAGCGGATACTGCTTTAGCTTATTAAACATGAGCTTAGTAAATATAAGCTTAGTCAAACGGCTGCTCTGTAATGGGCCAGAGTGGCCGGCTAAGCTTACGGTAGCCATTACGCTTAGGATCGCTGGGGTATGGCGCCCCGGCATCAACATACAAAATTTGTGCAGCCAGCGGCGCAAACCCCTGATAAAAGTGATTAGTTGATTTTATCAGCAAAAGCCCTTGCTGCCGGGGCTCGACACCCAGGGCCTGGAATAAACTCGGATCAAACGACTGGCAACGGTTACTGTTTAAAATAACCTCAATACCGTCAAAGGCTATCAAGGCGCAATCGCCCATAGGCACACTGCTGTCAGCAAACTGCTGCTGAGCATTTGCCTTTAGCCGGACAACCTTAACCTCTTTGTCTATTGGCGCCCCGGCTGTGGCACAGCTTTTCCCGCCAAAGCGCAGTGTTATTATTGCGCCCTCTCCGGCTGCAAAGCACAGCTTCACCGCCATTGGATCCCAAATAGTGCCCACCGCAACGCCGGTTAAGCCGCGGGCAATAATCTGCTGCAATATCAGGGTGCCGTCTCCGGCTACGCCACCGCCCGGGTTATCCCAGACATCTGCCAGCACTGTGGTGCCGGTGTTGCATTGCTGCGCCAAATCCAGTGCTGCGTTGATACTATGAAACTCTGGCAGGGTTTTGCCACGAAATGAAAACAATTCCAGGCCAAGCTGGCGTGCCAGTTGCTGACCAAGCTGTGGCTGATTATCGGTTATTACCAATAACCGCGAGCCCATATCAGGCACATCACCAGCCATAAAACCGTGGATCACCGACACAGACAACACGCCAGGCTGCTGCTCTGTCTGCCGTACCTTAGCAATAAAAGACTTCATCGGTTCATGGCTGGTAGGCAACACATCTATCATCCGGCAATCAAAGCTGTTCATGCTGGGTGTTATCTCCCGCTGTGCTGCAGCTACGGCAAGTTTTACCAGTTCACGTGCGCACTGCATAAAATCAAGATGTGGAAACTCTTTGAATGCAATCAGTAAATTAGCGGCCTGCAAGCGCGCAGCGGTTAAATGACTGTGCGGATCGAGCGTAGCGCCGATAATTACGTCTGGCCCGGTAATAGCGCGGATGTGTTGCAGCAAATCGCCTTCACAGTCGTCATAGCCCTGCGCTACCATAGCACCGTGTAACCCCAGCAACACTGCCTGCACCGGCATAGCCTCGCGTAGTTGCTGCAGTATTTCATCCCGCAGCAGTTCATATGACTGTCGGTTGAGTAAACCACCGGGCTCTGCCCAGGCACAGCTGCCTTCAATTATTTCTGTACCGGCGTGTGCCTGAGCATATTCGCGGCAAGCGACTAACGGTGCACTGCACAGCGTAGGTGTGGCCGGATGCTGGCCCGGCGCAGCATAAAAACTCTGATAAAAGCTGTGCACATCGGTATACATGGGTGAGAAAGTATTGGTTTCAGTGGCCAGAGACGCCGTAAAAATACGCATAGTTCCTCGATAATTTATCGCCGCTCAGGCAGTGATCCCGGCGACAGTGTTTCAGGTACAGCTTGATATTCTTCACGTTGCTCACTGATCAGTTTCAGTGCTTCTGTCCGGCTGATACGGCATGGTGGAGTCAGCAGGCTTACTGTTATAGCGGCCAGCAAGGCACAGGCAACCGCCGGTAAACAGGGGTTCCCCCAGTAAGCCAGCCATAGTGGCTGACTGATCAACAGCAATGATGTGGTAATAGCTGCCAGCATAGCGGCTAAAGCACCCTGCCAGTTAAGCCGCGGCCAAAACCGGCCCAGCATTGCTATAACAAACATGCCGGACATCAGCGTTGCAATCATATTGCTGATATAGCGGATCAAATCATCGGACAACAACGCCAGTAGCAAAGCTATACCAGACACCAGCAGCACCGACAGACGGGCATATAAAATGGCTTTATCCGGCGGCGGCATAGCGCCGCTGATTGCCTGATAAAAATCACGGATCAGTACCGACACCGCCGCAATAGCATCAGAGCTGGCCGACGATAGCGTAGCAGACAGCCCGGCAAGCAACACCAACATCGCCAGCGTGGCGGGTAATACCAACACCGCTATAGTAGTAAAAGCAAACTGGTGGTTTTCAAGTTGTGGTGCCAGTGAAAACGCAGCAATACCAATTGCTGCCGGTAGTGCAGCAAACAGCAGATACAATACACCGGAAAAAACAAAAGACCGCCGCACGGTGCCAATACTGCGCGCAGCATAGATACGCTGGCGAAACGAAGGTGTTGCCAGCACTCCCACACTAACGACTGCCGCCAGTGAAATAGCAGGCAGCAGCGGCAGTTGCTGCATCATGCCCTGTTGTCTGGCTGAGGCAACAGCCGTACCCAGCGCCATCACACCACCTGCAGATTGCACAGCGGCATAGCTCATCAGCAAAAAGCCGGCAAATAAAATCAGTGCCATCAGGCTGTCTGTCCAAACTACTGCACGATAACCGCCTATCATCACATACAGGGTAAATGCCATAGCAATTAACAGCTTGCTGTAAAAAAGCTCCAACCCGGTAGCCCAGGACAAATACAACGCACCACCGATAATATGTGCGCCCATCCAGCCCAGTGACGCCAGAAAAATCATCACCGCACTGCAATGCTTAACCCAAAGGTTAGCTCCGGCGTAATAACTCAGCTCTTCGCTCATCGTCATAAAACGCATACGCCTGAGCGGGGCAAATAACCAGGCAGTTAATAAAATGCCGATGGCTCCGCCGATGCCATACAACATACCACCCCAACCGTGCTGATAGGCGTAGCCTACTGCCCCCATACTGGTGCCGGTACCAATCATGGTGGCGACAGTCGTACCAAATGTCAGGCCGCCAGACACATTACGCCCGGCCAGCAAAAAGTCTTCACTGCTATGCTGTTTGCGTGATACCAGATAACTTATTGCTATCATCAGCAACAGATACAGGCCAAACCCCAGCAAAAACAGGCTGCTGCTCATCTCAGGCTCTGTCGGCGCGATAGCATGTCAGGTCAACTTCTACTTTGCAGTCAACCACCAAATCAGCCACTGCACAGATCCGTGCCGGTGGTGCCTCGCTGAATATCCGGCGAAACACCTGATTAAAACTGCTGAAATAGCGTGCATCGGTAAGGTACACCTTTACATGCACCACATCAGCCAGGCTGTAGCCCGCCTGTTGCATAATATCCAGGCAGTTTTTCAGGGCCAGCTCAGATTGCTCCACAATGCCGCCTTCTACCACCTCGCCATTACGCATCGGTGTCTGGCCAGACACATACAGCCAGCCTGCGGCTTCCACCGCTTTGGCAAAGGGTAATTTTTGCCCGCCGGTGCCGGTGCTTTCGTCCACACCATAACGTTTTATAGTCATTGCTGATTAATCTCCCAGTGGCTGACGATCATCACCGCCGCGATGGCTGTCGAGCGACAGTTTTACCCGGCGCAATTTGTCACGCGATTTACGTTTATTCAGCTTGGCTACTTCAGTTGCCAGCACATCAATAATGGCCAGCATGGCATAACGTGACGCTGAAGGTTTGTAGATAAAGTCAGTTTCCGGTGCCTGTAACCCCAGCACAATGTCAGCATTGGCGGCAAGCTGTGAACCCGGCTTGGTAATAGCAATAACTTTGGCGCCATACTGGCGGGCAATAGCCGCAGAATCGATAATTTCACCGGTGTTACCGGTTAATGAAATAGCGACCACAACGTCTTGCGGTTCAACGGCAGCAGCTACCATGCGTGTTAGTAAGCCATCCTGATAACTGCATACCGGCATGCCAAAGCGAAACAAACGGTATTGCAGTTCCTGCGAACCAATAGATGAGCCGCCACCCATGCCAATGCAAAAGATCATCCGTGCATTTTGTAAATAGCTGACCGCCAGTTTTATATCGGCCTCGACCAATAACTTGCGGCTTAGATCCAGCGTATTTTTAATCGCTTCATACACACCCTGAATACCGTCCAGATCAGGCGTTTCTTCCACAAAGCGCTGCCCTACCGCTAACGATTGCGCCAGCTTAACTTTAAGCTGCCGTACATCTTTACAATCTACCGTGCGGGCAAAACGGGTAACGGTGGCCTGGCTGACACCAGCACTTTCCGATAGCCTGGCAATACTCATTTCACTCGCTGCTTTCACATTATCCAGTATTACCTGAGCCACTCTTTGCTCAGATTCACTCATTTCAACAAAGCGCTCTGAGATACGCGACAGCACATCTATTTCATAACTCATCGTTTTATCCATTTGCTTATGGTGTTACTCAGTAACCTTTGCTAAAGTAACATTTAACTGAAGCAGAACGGTACTTTGTACCAAAGCAACATAAAAGTAAATATCAATATGGCTTTATTACAGCAATTTACCAAAATTAAAGCGATATAAACATTAACAAGCCAAGAGCATGATGTTATGAAGTACCAAAATATACAGCAAAAATCTGCAAGCCCCCTGGCTAACCAACAGCAGTTAAACTTGCTGCAACAGGATATCTGCCTGCCTGCAGTTGTTCTGAAACACAGTGCACTACAACATAACCTGCAATGGATGCAGAACTTTGCTGATGCCAGCGGTGTGTTACTGGCGCCACACGGTAAAACCAGCATGACGCCCTGGTTATTTCAACAGCAACTTGCGGCCGGTGCCTGGGGTATTACCGTAGCCACGCCCTATCAGGCGCAGGTAGCCGTGCAGGCTGGCGCCAAACGGTTGATCCTGGCGAATCAACTGGTAGGTAAAGCGAATATGGCAGTGATTGCCACACTGCTGGCCAGCGGTAACGAGATTTATGTCTGCATCGACAATATTGATAATGCCAGCGCTTTATCGGCTTTTTTCAGCGCAGAAGGCTTATGTTTGCCGGTGCTGATAGAGCTGGGCGTACCCGGCGGACGTTGTGGTTGCCGCACTAATCAGCAGGCCGTTGAACTGGCACAGCAACTGGTAACCTTACCCGGGCTTAGCCTTGCAGGTGTAGAGTTTTATGAAGGCGTAATTAAAAGTGCAGATACCGCACGCAGTGTGCGCCAGTTTGTGCAACAGACCGCTGCACTGGCAAAAGCGCTGTTCAGACAACAATTGCTGCAATACCCCACAGCACTGATCAGCGGTGCTGGCTCGGCCTGGTATGACATAGTGGCGGCAGAGCTAAAAAAAGCTACCTTACCCGACAGTATGCAGATAGTGCTGCGGCCGGGCTGCTATATCAGCCATGATGTTGGTATTTACCAGCAGGCCCAACAGCAGGTTCTGGCCCGCAGCAATACCGCTTGCCGTTTAGGCGAAGACTTACAAAACGCGCTTGAGTTGGCAGCTTATGTGCAATCATTGCCGGAACCCGGGCTGGCGGTGCTGGGGTTTGGTAAACGTGATGCCGCCTTTGATGCCGGCCTGCCCCAGGCCATGGCTATTTACCGTAATGGCCAATTGCTAAGTGATAAGCTCAGCCAGTGTGAAACCAGCAAAGTGATGGATCAGCATGCTTTCTGGCGTTACGACAATAGCATTGAACCACAGATCGGTGACATGGTGTTGCTGGGGACTTCACACCCCTGTCTGACATTTGATAAATGGCGCAGCCTGTGGCTGGCTGACGATAATTACAACCTGCTGCAAAACCTGGATACCTGTTTTTAATCTGAAAAGTATCTAATTTAACAGTATACCGGCGCTAAATACCGGCCCGGCCAGTTGTGCCGGGTTAAGTACACATAATTGCTTGGCTTGCTCTTCACCCACCAACTGACAACAGTGTTGGTATGCCAGTTGTAGTTTAGGCGGGCGGCGTTTAACAGAATGCGCATCGCTGGCAATAACATGGTAAAGCCCCTGCTTTAACCAGTGCTGCGCTAAGGTTTTAACATCCAATCCCATATCACCGTCAAGCGCTGCAGCCGTTAGCTGAAACAAACAACCGGCTTTAATAAACGGCTTAATTTTATCCGGCATGGCCAAAAAATCGCGGTTTCGCTCCGGGTGCGCCAGCATTACGGTAATATCGTGCCGTGCCAGCCAAGCCAGCAGCTTATCGCTACCTGCCGGAATATGGCTATGTGGCAATTCAAGCAACAACACCTTATTACCCTGATAACGGCCAATAAAGGGCAGTTGTTGCTGTTCAATCAATGGCAATATTTCTGCGCCGATACGCACCTCGGCAGCTGCGGCCAGGGTTATGTCAATACCTGCAGCACTTGCTGCCTGTTGCAGCGCAGTTATGGCTTCAGTTATAGAGGCTGCACTGTTGTTATAACGCCCGGCATGCAGGTGCGGTGTTGCCAGCATATGGCTGATACCCTGCTGCTGTGCCAGTTGCAGCAAAGCCAGCGCTTCGGCCATATCTCTGGCGCCATCATCTACGCCGGGCAATATATGGTTATGCAGGTCAAACATCATTATGCTGTCTGCCGGTAACCGGTTTACACACCGTAATTGGCATAATAAGGCTCGGTTTTGTTCATTTTCATCTGGTTAAGTACCACGCCATACACCCGGGCATGGGCCTGATGTAATTGTCCTAGTGTGTGTTGCACCAGCGGGATACGGGTGTGATCCGCTTTAACAACCAGCACCACGGCATCAGCGTGCGGTGCTATCAGCAAAGGATCACTCACCGCCTGTACCGGCGCGGTATCAATAATAATTTTGTCATAGCGCCCTTTTAGCTCAGCCAGTAAGCTTTGCAGGCCATTACCTGCCAGCAGCTCCATCGGGTTTAACGGTATAGCACCGGCAGGCATAACATCAACCCCTTCCTGCACATCTTTAACAATACATTCGTCCAGTGTTGCAGTGCGCGACAATATATTGGCTAAACCACTTTGGTACGCTGGCAAATTAAACCGTGAGCCCACTGAAGGTTTACGCAAATCGGCATCAATTAACAGCACGCGCTCAAGCGCCGCAAAAGCAAACGCCAGATTGATACTTACCGTGGTTTTACCTTCCTGTGGCTGCGATGAGGTAATTTCGATAACCTGCAGTGGTTTATCCAGCGCCATTAATGATAACGCTGTGCGGATATTACGCACCGACTCGCTGTAACGGCGCTGTTTCGGATCAAAATACGCCAGGCTGCGCTGCTGCTCATTTTTCTTTTTCTGGCCTTTAGGTAAATAACCCAGTGCACACTGGGCCAGTACCTGCTCTATATCAGCAGTATTTTTAACGGTATCGTTAAGCATATCCTGCAGCAAGGCAATGATGGCACCCAGCAACAAGGTTGACATAAACGTCAGTATAACAATCAGCTTTTTATTCGGTTTAACCGGCTCTGATGGCAATACAGCACGGTCAGTAAAACGGGCGATAGGAGCATCAAAATCGCCGGTTACTTCAGTTTCTTTCTGCCGGGCAAAAAAGCTTTCAAATAACAACTGGTTGGTTTCTACTTCGCGCTGTAACCGGCGGTAATCTGATTCAACTGATCCCAGGCTGGAAAATGCCGTTTTAGTGCGGCTAAATTGCTGCTCCAGCGAAGCCAACCGCCTTTCTGCACTTTGGGCTTCTTTTTCAATCCCTTCTATCAGGCGGTTTATTTGCTGACGCAGGCTATTATTTACCGCTAGCAATTCGGCTTGCACGGCAATCATTTTCGGGTGTTTAGGCCCGTATACCTTGTTAAGCTCAGAATACTTGCGCTCTACTGCCATAACCTCACGTTTAACATTTTGTACCGACGGATGTGAGGTAATTTCAGGCAGGCTCTCCAGCCCCGATACATCGTGTTGATCAAACTGACGCACCAGTGCTAAAAAACCTTCGGCTTTAGCTTTTTTCGAGCGCGCATCTGTCAGCTCTTCGTTTAGTCGTTCTAACTCGCGGGCATCCAGCGCGGTTACGCCTTCTACATCAACCAGATTATGTTGTGCACGAAACGCTTCAAGCCGGGCCTCTGATTGCTCCAAACGCTCACGCAACTCGCCAATACGGCCCCCCAGCCAACTGCTGGCTTTTTGCGTGATACCTAATCTGGCGTCAAGCTGGCTGGAGATATAAGCCTCGCCAATAGCATTGGCTACTGCCTGTGCCAGACGTGGATCAGACGACTGATAACTCAGGTTTACCAATTGGGTTTTGCGTACCGGATTTACCTGAATGCCGCTGCTAAATTTGTCCAGCCTGCGCTTATGCGTTAAAGCACTGCTTAGCTCAGAGTCAACTGATGCCGATGTCGGCGGGCTCAGCAGTGATTTAACATACGCTTTAGCTTTGCTGCTTAATGAAGGTTTGCCCTGCAGGGCCGGATGCCCTGCCAGTGACAGCTCGTCGAACACCCGTTCGGCAACAGAGCGTGATTTTAAAATTTCAAACTGTGTCAGGTAATATTCCTGCTGTGCTGAATTAAAACCATACACTTCGTCAATTTTAATTGCTCTGGCCTGCTGTGCCTCAATCAGCAAGGTAGCAGTAGAGCGGTATATTGGTGTCATATTTTGCGCAATACTGGCAGCTAAAATGGCACTGCTAAAGGCCAGTATTAATATGCGCCATTTAAAACGGCCAATTACGCCAAACAACTTGCTGACATCAACCAGTTGCTCACCTGATGCCAGCGGTTTTTCACTCGAATACACAGCCATAATCAGAAAAATCTCTGTTCGATAGTAATAGTATCACCAGCCAGAATACGGCTGCTGAGGCTGCCGTTTTCATTCTGGTTTTTGTCACCTTCGCGGGAAATGCGGATTTTTTCTCTGGATGCGCGCTCTGTCATGCCGCCAGCCAGCGCAATAGCCTGGTTTACCGTCATGCCAGGCTGATATGGGTAAGCACCAGGTTGTTTTACTTCACCATGAATATAAAACGGCCGGTACTCTACCATGCCAACAAATACGTTAGGCTCAACCAGATAGTCGCCTTTAAGGCCCTGATAAATTAATGCCTCAACCTGTTTGATGCTTTTTCCGCTCAGTTGCAACTTACCCAGAAACGGATAATTTATCGTGCCACTGTCTGTCAACCGGGTTTGCAGCTCCAGATCGTCCTGCCCGTATACTTTAATCACGATAAGATCACCGGGGCCCAGTACATATTGCTCTTGCGCACTTAACGGCCAGCCAATAAACAAACAGAAGAGTACGGCGGCTATAACACGATTTGACATCTTGATCCTCATAACGCGAACTGCACAGCAACAAAGACTTCATTTTTATCGAATTCAATGTTTGCCTGCGAAGAATTGTTACGGTGTAGCCGCACACCGGCATTTAACAACAGCTGCGGTAACAGCGAGTATTTACCACTTAGCTGGTAACTGGTCAGCCTGTCGCGCCGGTCAAAACCGGTGTAGTCGTCATTTACTCTTTTCACACCCAAACTGCTGCTGAACAGCGGCTGCCATTGGTGATGCCAGAACAGGCTGTAATGGGTTTCTTTAACAAAATCACCTTGTGTATCAGGTTCTTTTGATTGACGGCCGGTACTGAGATTAAAACGGGAATAACTCAGCGGTGCCCACTGCACTGCAGTCTCCCAGGCCAGGCCGGAGAAATCCTGCCGCTGCGGGTTGTCAAACTGGCGGTTCTGGTAACCAAACCGCAGCTCTGCTGAGGTTAGCTCACTGGGTTGCCAGCGGCCGCCCAGGCGGTAATTCATAGTGTCGCTATCCCGGCTGCCACTGATATCGGTATTATCATAACGGGTGTGTAAGCGGCTGATTTCCGTGATCAGCCGGGTGTTAGCGCCGGTGTTGTAATACAGTTCAGTACCCAGTTTGATGCTGTGGTAAGTACGAAACTGTGTTAGTGCTTCGTAGTTACGATAATCTTTATCGTAATATGCGGTGAGTAAACGCAACCGGGTCCGGCTGTTTTTAGCACCATATTCGTAGGCACCCTGCACACTAAATAAGCGCAAGTCGGCAGGTTCAGTAAGGTTATTTCCCTGGCCTTCAGTAATACCGGTACCTCTGGCCTCATGTGCGGCAGCGTAGCGGCCTTTAATATCAAACCGGTGCCGGTGCGACAATTCCACTAACGCTGCGGTACTAAAATTCCAATCCAGGTAGCTGTCATCACTGCTGCTAAGATAACTGCCGGATGCCAGCTCCAGTGCCGCCTGATACTCGTTAGGGCCAGATAATAACTGCGCAGTAAGCTTAGGCGTTAACAACGAAATCCAGCTACTGCGCTCAGCTTCAGGCGCATTAGCAATGTTGTCATCGTGGCGCAGCTCAAAACGCAGCTCCGGAATAAAATCAATACCAGACTCAGTTCTGATGGCATTGCGTACCAGTTCCTGTGCAGATAAATCTATACTGCCAAACAACAACACCGCCAGCACCGACCGACACAAGATCACATTACAATACATCTGTCTTCCTGTTAGTACGCATTTTTATCAACAAAGCCTTTAAACACTGTTTTAAATACGATTCGCACATCAAAAAACAGCGACCAGTTGCGGATATAATCCAGATCATACTTTACCCGCATCTCCATTTTTTCCAGGGTGTCGGTTTCACCGCGCCAGCCGTTGATCTGCGCCCAGCCGGTAATCCCGGGGCGCACCTTGTGCCGCAGCATGTAATAAGCAACCTGCTTACGGTACTCTTCGTTATGTGCCACCGCATGAGGCCTTGGCCCGACAACCGACATTTCACCCAGCAGTACGTTGAAAAACTGTGGCAGCTCATCTAGCGAGGTACGGCGTAAAAAAGCACCTACGGCAGTAACCCGGCTGTCGTTGCGTTTGGCCTGCGTTACTGCGCCGCCATTTTCCATCACTTTCATTGAGCGGAATTTGTACACGCCAATTCTTTTACCATCCAGGCCATAACGGTCCTGACGAAACAATACCGGCCCTTTGGACGTGAGCTTAATAGCGGCGGCAATCATCAGCAGCAGCGGCGAAATAAGTAGCAGCACAGTACCGCTGAACAGTACATCGAAGCTGCGTTTGTAAAAGCTCTGAAAACCAAACATTGGTGATTCAAACACACTGATGGTGTCAATACTGCCGACGTTACCAATACGGGCATGCATCAGATTTTTAAACAGGAAATCTGGTACTATCAAGACATCCGCAGTGGTATCACCTAAGCGGCTGATAATGTCTGCAATGCGTTTTTCGGCCATCATCGGCAAACAGATATAAATTTTTACCAGTTTGCCTGTACGGGCCATTTGCACCGCATCTTCTACGCTGCCCAGCAGCGACTCTGTTGGCAGGCCGTCCAGACGATCGGGTACGCGGTCATCAAAAAAGCCGATACAGTTAAAACCCAGCTCAAAATGTTGTGCTATTTCGTTATGCAGGGCTACGCCAGACGGCGTTAAACCAATAATGGCTACCTGTTGCAGGCTCAAACCACGCTTACGGCGCCAGGTTTTCATCGCTCTGGCAGAAACCCGCCATAACAACAGCACCATTAAGCCGCCCAGATACCAACTAACCAATGCCAGGCGCGAAAAAGTCTCGGCTTCTTTTAACAAGAACAAACCGGCAACAATTAATAAGAAGGACACCGTATGAATAGCGGCAACATGGATTAGCATCTGGGAAAACCGGCCTGCCCGCCACGAGCGGTACAGCTGCACTGACTCTGCCAAGTAAGAATATATTGCCAGCGAAACGCTGAGCAATATCAGATAATCTTTATCAAGTGGCACGCCATACAGATGCATACTGGCGAGAAACACGCCGCATAAAATCATCAGATCAATAAAACGGTATACCACTGATGAGCCCGGTTGCTCATAACGTAAGATTGAATTAGTCATCTCTGGTGCTCCGCATTTGCTGTTGTACAAAGCTAAAGTAACCAGGGCGGTACAACTAGCCATTTACTTTGCTACTGTTACTAAACTACTGCGTCTGCGCGGCCTGTTACAAACGAACATTTATAACCCGTTAAGTTAAAAAAAATCACCCATAATTAATGCTTTATTAATGAATTGATTCACTTTTGATTCAGCTAAAGCATGCTACTTGTTCAGCTTTTGGCGGGTGTTTCAGAGCTAAGATCACAAAACGACAGCACTGTTATGATGAGTGCCGCACTGAGCATAATGGTTTTGCCTGATATGCCGGTACCCGAGCTCCAGGCAATAACAGCATATAGCCAGGGAAACAGCAGCAACGGTGACAACCGCTGGTATAACTGCTGCAGGCAGCAATACAAGGCATAGATTAATAACGCCGATAGCACTGCGCCGTAGGTCAGCAATAACGCAATCCAGCCAATTTCGATACCATAGCGCGAACCAAACAACAGCACTTTGCCCGACAAACTGCGGTCAACATCGCCCAACAGCAAGTTCAGCCAGGATGTATCCAGCATCAGTTCAATGGCAATCAGCCGGGTGGATGCGCTGCCCTGATCATCCTCCAGCCTGCTAAGCACCGGTTCAAGCAAACCGATACTGTATGCCAGATAAAACAGCAGCGGCAATAACAGCAATGACGACAACAAATACAACAGTGCCCGCTGTGTCAGTTGGCGCCGCTGCATACTTTGCAAAGCTTTAAGCGCCAGCACAAGCACAACAACAATCACCGCAGCCAGAATAGAACCGCGCCCGCCAAATAATGGTAAAGCCGTTAACAGCAGCAAGGCGGTGATACTTTCACTTAAACTTACTTTGGCATATAGCGCTCTGGCGACATAACACACCAGATAAAAGCCGCTTAGCATGGTGCTGATTAACGGGTGGCCAAGTAAACCGGCAGAACGGATTTGCCCCCACTCTGAGGTGTCAATCACTTCACCGCTGGAAGCGTCAGTTAACACCAAAGGCGCAATTAAACCGCCACTGGCATATTCATACATGCCTACCAGTGCATTAGCTGACAACAACAACAATAACAGCGATTTAAGTTGCAGCAGCCGGCCCGGGTTAAGCGCCTTTAGCAGTGAAAGAAATAATGCTGCACTGACATAACTTACAATAGCCGACGATAATGGCCGCCCCAACGCAACATCATGCAGCAATAAGCACAGTGCCGCCGCCAAAAGCAGAAAATGGCTGCGCACGGTAAACAAATAGTACAGTTGCGCCACCCCGCCCTGATACAGCGTCCAGCTGGCCAGCGACAATAACAGCAGATAAAACGACGGGTGAATTTTGTGCAGCGGATTACCGCCCGGCGAGTCATAAAAAATACCGGCCTGATACAACACATTACCCGATAAACTAAACAGCGCTGCTATCGCAAGCAACAGCAGTATAAAACTCAGTGCCGGCATTTGTCTTTGCATCATCAACCGGTTCCTGCCTTGCGCTGGTGGATAAATCCGGCAACGTCTGTACGAAATAACAACAACATCACGGCAATATAAGATACTGCCCCAACGCCGATTTTCAGCACCAACGAGGTTAGCGGTTGTGCCGCATCCACTTTGTGCACCAGCAGATACATGACACCTACCGCCAGCAGCATTTTTACAATACTCAGGTAAGGCAGCGTTAAACGTTTGCTAAGCAGCAGCCACAAGCCAACAACTGTTATACCCAATGCCAGCGCCATAGCACTGGCCACAGCACCACCTTTAATACCAACAGCGCTGACCCAAAAGTAGCTTAGCACCACAGCCATCAATGCCATTACCGCATCGTAGCCCATAATGACGCCGGTACGTTTACGAATAAAAAAGTAATGGTTTAAATAGCCGTTTTTCAGCGCCTCAATACCTCCGGCCAGTAATGCCCATGGCATAACCAGTAAGGTTGCATCAACAAACCGCTGCTCAACCAACAGTGGAATAAGCACCGGCATTACAGCGTACAAGCCCACTAAGCCGGGCAATAACACCAACAGCAATAACAACAGATTTTGCCGGAGCTGCGCCACTGCTGCCAGTTCACCTTTTTCATGCACCAGTTTAAACAGTAGCGGTAGTGCTGCCGGCGTTACCATCATGGTGATTAAAGAGGCAATGCGCAGGCCAAGCCCTACGCCAACGGCGTACAAACCGGCTTGTTCCAGGCTCAGGCTGCTGGCGATAAAGTAACGTGGGTATTGCAGAATAAGCCAGGCAAACAGCGCCGAGCCTATCATTGGAAAGCCGTAATGCAATGCCTGCAGCACAGTGGCACGGCTAACTGACCAATGCCGCAAGCTTGCGCTGTTGCGCCGGTACGCCAGCATGCTGGCCAGCATTTCGCCCAGTACATACCCCAGCAGCGGATAAAGTGGATCGGCGCCAAATTGTTGCAACAACGCTACACCGATAAAAAGCCCGACAAAAGGCCCGACAGTGGTAAGAATGGAATAGCGCACTATTTGCTGTTCCAGCGAAGCAATAGCAGCGTTAAAATTATTGCTGGCTCTGAACATGGCATAAAGCGCCACTAATATGCAGGTTGTCAGGCTGGCGGCCTGATCAATAAACAACAACAGGTTGGTAAGTGCTGCTATAACCATCAGTACAGACGAAAGTGCGATAACGCTACGCGAACTTTGCCAGAATGCCGACAGGTTATTTTGCTGCTTAAAGGTGCCGTACTCGCGCATGGCGTAGTGCATCCACCAATTGACAAACATCGCCATCGCCAGCTCCTGAAACGCTGTGATTAACGTGATGTAGCCAATGAGTTTTTCATCACCAAAGTATGTCCACAGAATAATAGACAGAAATTGCGATAGCGGCGCCAACACCTGCGATGGCAAATATTTAAGCGTATTGGACAGCAACATTATCTGATAGCCTTAACACGGGCGATACCGGGTTCAAAACAGTAGCGTAATAACACCACGCGGCGGATCAACCAGCCCGCAGCAATCGACAGCACTATGCTGCCCAGTAAAATAATCAGCTGCAGTAATACCCCGCCCTGGCCCGCCAGGCGCTGCAATACTTGCTGCAAAAACACGTGAAAAATCAGAATATACAGGCTGTAACGGCCGCACAGCATAAAGGCATCGCTTAGCAGCGGCAGCTTACTGAGTAACAAAGAACCCTGCAGCAACATAAAACAGCCGCTAACCACAATAAACGGCAGCCAGAGTGGTGGCGTATATAAACGCAGGTTAAAATCGACAGCGGCGCTGAATGCAAATACCAGTACAGCAAATAAAACCGCCAGCCCTAACAGCAGCAACGGATTAAAGCGGGCCTGGGTGAACTGCTGCTTTAACAGATAGCCGAGCGTAAAATAGCCCAGCGACAACGGTAAAAAATCTATGCCCCACGGCAGGCCACTGCGTAATAACCATGATGCTGCTTGCGAAAACTGTGGCTGCAAATAGGCCAGCACTGTGCCAAACAGCATTAACCACAATAAAATCAGACTAAACTGTACAGTGCGCCTTAATGCAATAAAGCCATCCGGGCGCAACAGCAGTGCCGCCGAAGTGTAGAGTAAAAACAAATGCGGTAAAAACCACAGCGGTGTCCAGGCAATGGTTTGACCGTTGCCATACAGCACACCGGCCATATAACCAGCAAAATCACCACCTGACAGCCACTGTTTAACGCCTATAGCCGTTAAAACAAAAAAGTACGGTGTTAAAAGCGCAATACTTTTTTGTTTGCTGTAATGCAGTACATCGTGTTGCGGGCTGAAAAACAGCCCGGCCAGCAAAAAGAAAAACGGCATTCTGACCACACCCAACGCATCTGCGGCGGTATGCATATCAGCCAGAGCACTATGACCAAACGCTACCAGCACTATGCTAAGGCCACGGGCCAGTGCAATATGCGGGTAATGCGGCTTTGCCAAAGGTTTAGCAGGCATTTCAGCCATGGCGTGGTATAGCTAAAGTAGTGGCCAGCGCCTGATACGCCGGTTTGGCACGCATATCACGGTCAAACGGTAATACTCTTACCAGCCGCTCCTGCCTGCCCTGATAAAACGAGTATTTGTCACTTAATTGCCAGGTTTGTACCATTTCTATTATGGGGTTTTGCAGCACTTCCTGTAAAAAATCCCGGTAGGTAGCGGCAACCTGCTGATCCCGCTGAACTTCATCATCCACAAAGCTCTGATCATTAACATCAAGCTCAGTAATGTACACCGGTAACCGGCGTTGCTGTAGCTGCTCAACTAACTGCAAAAATGCGTCCATATCCAGGTTGCCCGGTGCCAGATGGCACTGCAAGCCAATAGCATCAATAGGTGTACCCTGATCAAGTAATTTATCCAGCAAGGGTAAAAAAGCTGAGCGCAGCCCGCGGCCCCAATGATCGGCACGATCAAGCCAGGCTTCATTTAATACCCGTTTTGCCGCAGGATCAGTGCGCGCAGTAACATCAAAAGCCCGTTTTATATAATCCGGCCCCATTGCACGTAACCAGGGGCCGGCCCGCAAGCCGGATTCGCGATTATGCCCCGGCCACATGGGCTCGTTTACCACGTCCCAGGAGTGAAATTGCCCGGCATAACGGCCAACTACCTCTTCAATATGCCGGTCGAGCCAGTATGCAACCCTGCTGTCAGATGCCTGCTTCAGCCAATCCGGGTTCCATTCGTTCCAAATAAGCGTATGGCCCCGCACCGGTATAGCAGCCTCACGGGCAAAGGCCATTAGCTGATCGGCTTTGCTGTAGCTGATCTCACTTTCGCGCCATCTTAAGGTACCAAACTTAAACTGATAATCGGTAGTCAGAATACCGCAATGGTGTTTAAGCAAGCTGCCGTATTGCGGGTCGTTAATGGAAGCCATATCAAAAGCGCTGCCAAACAAGCGTCCGGCGGCACGGGCAATCTGGTTGAGCGAAGTAACCTCTTTACCTTGCGGTAATGCTGCGGCGGTGCTGTTGCCTGGCAGTGTTGTTGCAGGCTTTGCCAGGCAGGCTGGCATTGCTGCCACCACACCAAGCCCAAGCAGGCTCTGTACAAACTGTCTGCGCGATAACATAACAATATTCCTGTAACGGTTTATATAGCGGATTTGTGCTTAGCTTTGTGTCACCAGATCATCTGAGCGGCTTTGTAACTGGGCATGCTTATCAAACAGCACTCTCATTTGATTACTGGCTTTATAAGGCGCAACCATCTGGCTAACCTGCTCTGGCTGTATCCGGCCGCTACGCATACTTTGCCAGGTGGCCAGCATCTGCTGTGTCAATTGCTGCACCAGTTCGGCGGAATCGTTATTTTGTTCCAATAGCACACCATTAATATGGTTATCTATTACCAGTGATAATTGCGGCAGGTTAACCGAGCAAACCGGGCGCCCCGCACACAAGGCTTCAAGTACATATACCGGCATACCTTCAAATACCGAGGTAACAATGCCCATATGCCAGCCCTGCCAAAGCTGTGCAACCTGTGCCGATGTTTTAAAACCATGACAAACAGATAGCTGCTCTATAGCAGCAAACTCGGCAAAGCTTTGCGGCTTGGCAGCACCGACATAGTGAAATTCAACCTGGTTATTGGTTTGCTTTGCCAGCTCGGCGATAACCTTAAACATCATGGCCGGGCGTTTAAAGGTGTCGAGCCGGCCAACAAAGGCAATTTTTAACGGCCCTTGCAGGTTCTGGTAAGCGGTGGGTTTAAACAACTGATCATCCACACTTACTGTCATAAAGTCGGTTTTTGTTGCGACTTCCGGGTAATCCCGGCGGATACGGTCCGTTTGCTGCTGATTAACTGAATACACATGGCGGGCACTGCGCACAGCATGTTTTTCATTAAACTTGTGCAAAAACCAGTAACGGCTGAGTAAAGAGTCCATCGGCTGATTGGGGTTTGCATCACCGTGCGTAGTTAACACATAGTCAAAGCCATATAAACGACACAGCCAGGCAAACTCGTAACGCTGAATATCAAAGCTGCTTGGCATCTCTTTTGCCAGTGTCTTAATACGCGAGCTAAAACGGATAAAATTAACGAAAAATCTTAGCGTTGTAGATTGAAACAGTGATTTGGCCGCCGCATTAACTTCGCCCTGATGACAATGCAGTATTGGCATAAACAAAAAGCGGCCACCGAACATTTCAACTTCGGTCAGCTCACCCAGTTTACGTTTACCGCTGTCGTCTACCCCTATCAGGATCAGCCGCATACCGGACGGGCAATATTTCAGCAATTGCCGGACATGGGTTTCAATGCCACCTACTTTACTGCCAAAAGGGTCTATAGGGTGCACAGAAAAAAAAGTGGTTTTGTCAGTCATAATTGCACCTTAAGTTAGTTTAACTGGCTTTGCGCAGCCAGATTGTCATAACCGAGCTGCTCAAATACCTGTTCGGTTTGGCGGGCAGCTTCAGGCCAGTTAAAACGCTGCTGATTCTGCAGGGCTTTAACTGACAGCGCACTGAATAACGCATCATCATGTAACAGTGCATACATATGTTCAGCCAGAGCCGCTGCATCTTCAGGGTCGAAAAACAGCGCACCATCACCGGCGACTTCGCGCAGTACCGGAATATCTGCGGCAATTACAGGTGTACCGTGAGCCTGGGCTTCAACAACCGGTAAACCAAAGCCTTCATAACGGGACGGAAATGCCAAAAACCGCGCCCGGCTGTATAGCTCACTAAGCTGGCCATCGCTTAAGTAACCCAGTGAAACAGGTGCAGTGCCATGTGGTATGGCTGCGACAAAACGGGCAAAGTTACCCTGAGTATCTGCCCCAACATGCTTAACCTCAATACTGCGACCACTATGGCGCAACAGCCCCAGCGCCCTTACCAGAGTATCAGCCCCTTTATTAGGCGAAACATTAGCCACAAAAAGGCCAAAGCTGTGGCGTTTTTGTACATCGCTGTCGATATTTTCCGGTATTGTCAGACAAGGCCCTTCACCAATAACGACCGTTTTAACGGCAAATTGTGGGTAGTACCGTGCCACATCGTTACGGGTATTTTGTGAGACACAGATAATTTTGTTGGCGCTACGACACGTTAACGGATAAAACAACTGCCACCATAAGCGATGATGCCGCTTGTAAGAGGCCGGTGAGATATTGAAATACAGGTCATGTGTTACGCTAACTTTGGGCCAGCTGCCGATAAAACCACCTAAGGGGTTGCAGTTAAACTCGGCATCGGCCTGGTGCTGTTTCATCTGCTGCGGCACTAACCAAAGCTGGCGCAACAAGTTACGTGGCGTAGACTCAATATAAGGTACCGATACCACCGTTAACCCCGGGTTGCGCAGCGCCACCGGCAAACATTCCTCTGACCAGGAGGTAAGCAGCACATACTGATGCTGCTCTGATTTCAATAACTCGGCCAGTAACGAGAATAAATACTTGCTGATGCCGGAAATACGGTTGGATGGCTCCAGCAAATGATTTATCAGGATTTTCATGACGCCACCAGCAAGGTACTGATTTGCTCTGTGTAATAACTCATTAATGCAACATCGGCGCGGCTTTCCACGTTTAACCGCACTACCGGTTCAGTATTTGAGCTACGCAGATTAAAACGCCATTCGGCAAACTCAAGGCTGATACCGTCGGTGCGATCAACGACCAAAGCATCGGCCATGTAGTGTTGCAGTACCCGCTCAATAGCAGCTTTGGGATCGTTAAGCGTAAAGTTAATTTCGCCTGACGACGGAAATGCCGCAATGCGCTCATTCACGAGTTGTGATAAAGGCTGCGCTTTAAGGCAAATCAGCTCGGCTACCAGTAACCAGGGGATCATACCGCTGTCGCAATAGGCAAAATCACGGAAGTAATGGTGCGCACTCATTTCACCGCCATACACCGCATCTTCCAGGCGCATCCGCTCTTTTATAAAGGCATGGCCGGTTTTTGACTGGATAGGTTTGCCGCCAGCCTGAATGGCCAGATCAATGGTATTCCAGGTTAACCGTGGGTCGTGGATTACACTGGCACCGGCGTGCTTTTGCAAAAAAGCTTCGGCCAGTAAACCAACAATATAGTAGCCTTCGATAAACTGGCCACGCTCGTCAAACAGGAAGCAGCGGTCAAAGTCGCCGTCCCAGGCTATACCAAAGTCGGCTTTATGCTCCAGCACCGCCGCACGGGTATCCGCGCGGTTTTCTACCAGCAGCGGGTTAGGAATACCGTTCGGGAACGTTGCGTCCGGTTGATGATGAACCTTAATAAAACTCACCGGCACCTTAAGCCGGTTAAAGGCCTGCTCCAGCGCATCCACAACATGACCAGCCGCGCCGTTACCGGAGTTAGCCACGATACGCAGTGGTTTAATATTGGCTAAATCGATATAACCAAGCAAATGTTCAATGTAGGCATCAAGCACCGATTGTTTGGTATAAGTGCCCTTTTTAGCCACTTGCTGAAACTCGCCCTGCTCTGCCAGTTGCTGAATAGCAAATAAACCACTGTCGCCACTAATTGGCCGGGCACCGCTTTGCACCAGCTTCATACCGTTATAATCAATCGGGTTATGGCTGGCGGTAACTTCAATACCGCCATCTACCTTTAGATGAAAAGTGGCAAAGTATACTTCTTCGGTACCGGTCATACCGATATCGATAACATCACAGCCAGCGTCCATCAGACCTTCAGCCAGTGCCAGCTTCAAGTCTTCTGATGTAGCACGTACATCTGCGCCTAATACAACCTGACGTGGTTTAAGGTAGTCGCCAAAAGCGCGGCCGATGCGATAAGCCACATCGTTATTTAGTTGTTCACCCAACTTGCCGCGAATATCATACGCTTTAAAACAGGTTATTTTTTGCATTGCCTTAAGCCCTCCCATAGCGATCAGCAAAGCGCACAATATCATCTTCGCCAAGATAAGAGCCAGACTGTACTTCAATCAGTTCCAATGGCACTTTGCCGGGGTTTTCCAGCGCATGTACTGCCGTGATCGGGATATAAACTGACTGGTTCTCAGTAACAAACTGCTCTTTATCGTCAATTGTGACTCTGGCCGTGCCCGATACCACTATCCAGTGCTCAGCACGGTGATGGTGCATTTGCACCGATAGCTTGGCGCCGGGTTTTACCGTAATACGTTTCACCTGAAAACGCTCGCCGTTATCAACAGAGTCATACTTACCCCAGGGCCGGTATACTTCGCGGTGAAATATTGCCTCACTACGGCCAGCTTCAGCCAGTTGGTTAACAATCTGTTTTACCTGCTGCGCCTTATCTTTGTGTGCTACCAACACCGCATCTTTGGTGCTGATCACAATTAAATCTTCAACACCTATTGCTGCCACCAGTTTGTCGTCACTGTGGATGTAAGTGCCACGGCTATCCAGTGCCAGCACATCACCATTTAGCACATTATCCCCGGCATCTTTCTCAGACACCTGCCACAGGGCTGCAAAGCCACCGACATCATTCCAGCCAGCGTCCAGTGGCAGCACTACGGCATGCTCTGTGCGCTCCATTACGGCATAATCAATCGAGTCTGCCGGGCAAGCCGCAAAGGCAGCTTTATCCACACGCACAAACTCTAAATCGGGGGTTTGCTCTGCCATTGCCGCTTCACAGGCGGCATAGATATCCGGGCGGAACTGTTGTAACTGCTGTAAATACACATCGGCACGGAACATAAACATACCGCTGTTCCAGTAATATTCGCCGCTTTGCAGGTATTGTTCAGCAGTTGGCAGATCTGGTTTTTCCACAAAACGCTGCACTGCAAAGGCATTAGCTACTTGTGCACCACGCTTGATATACCCATAGCCGGTTTCTGCACTGGCTGGCACTATGCCAAAAGTAACCAACTTACCGTCTTGTGCCAGCGGCAAAGCTTGCTCTGTTGCCTGCTGAAAGGCTTTGGTATCGGTAATTACATGATCTGCCGCCAGTACCAGCAGCACGGTATCAGCATTATTTTGCTGACGGGCACGCATCGCAGCCAGCGCAATGGCCGGTGCTGTGTTGCGGCCAACCGGCTCCAGCATAATATCGGCTTTTTTCAGCCCGAGCTGGCGCACCTGCTCAGCAGCAATAAAACGGTGATCTTCGTTGCAGATAAACAACGGCGCACCGTGTTCTAGCCCCTTTAGGCGCAATACTGTTTGCTGCAACATGGTGTGATCACCGGTAAGTGGCAGAAACTGCTTGGGGAAATTACCACGGGACAACGGCCATAAACGGGTTCCGGAGCCTCCGGCCATAATTACAGGTGTAAACATAATAACTCCTTTAACAAAATGCGTTACCAACCAATAACCCGCCTGCTGTATGAGCCCAGCACTTTTTTTATGCTCCAGGCCAGCAGTAAGGTGGCAGAAAATACTGCCAGGGTAAGAATGTGCCAGTACAAAAAACCAGAAAATGTATTATTTAACAATCTCTTAAAAACAGCTATCACAATCGGGTGTAAAAAGAATATGGCAAAGCTGGCTGAGGCAACCAAATCGACTAACCGGTGGCGCTGTTGCCAGTGCCGCTCAAACAGCAACAAAATAGCCACCGCCTGCATGATTTTCTCAATAACTTTTAAATCGATGCCAGCATAAGTAAAAAAGTATTTATGTGCATTGTGAGCAATGCCCAGATAAGCGCTCTGATACACCGATAACAGTATTGATGCCAGCAGCAAACACCACGGCAACCATAAATAGCGTTCACGCAGCAAATCAAAATGGCGGTTAAACACCATGCCAAACATAAACACCGGCAAAAAATAGACAAAACTCTGCAACGGGTTAAGATTATCCTCGGCCCGGTGCACAAACATTGCCAGCAGCAATAAGGCCGTAACCATAATCAGCTGCACCCTGCTGCTCAGGTAATAAAACCTTACCAACA
Organism: Rheinheimera pacifica; assembly: GCF_024809855.1. Taxonomy (GTDB): domain Bacteria; phylum Pseudomonadota; class Gammaproteobacteria; order Enterobacterales; family Alteromonadaceae; genus Alishewanella; species Alishewanella pacifica_A. Next base: position 152,203 of record NZ_JANUEM010000007.1, on the reverse strand, counting down.
GTGGTGAAACAGCAAACACCAGCAAAATAAACGGGATATACCAATAACCGGTAAATACGCGGCCGGTTAGCAAATACTTAAAGAACGGCAGCAGGTACTGATAATAAAAACCGTCTCTGTCATCCACAAAGTAGCCAGGATATTGCACCACTACCGCAAAACAGATCACCGGCACCGATATCCATATATAAGGTGAGGCAATATTACGCCATTTCCTGGCAATAAAATCTGCGTACCGAAATGTACTCACATTAAGGTGAGCAAACAAAAAACCACTGATAAAGGCAAAAAAGAAGGTGCCGCCGGGTATCATATACAAATACACTTTTTGCCAGGTTTGCTCCGGGTACCAGTTTGAGATCCAGAAGCAATGACCAAACACGATCAGAAAAATAGACAACGCCCGAAAATTATTAATACCGTGATAAAACACTGCCGCTCCTACTCCCTGAAAAGCACACTGGCTGCTTGTTTATCAGCAGCGGCTAAGGCATTCCAGCGCTGAATATTTTGCTGGGCAAGCTCACTTTGCTGTTGTATTTGCACCGTATCGCTACAAAAAGTAATAATTTGTGCTGCTGCCTGTTCAGCATCGCTGACATCGACCAGCAAACCCGACTCACCCAGCACTTCAGCAAACACCGGAATTTTTGCTGCCACCACGGCAATACCGCTGTACTGCAGCTCCAGCAACGGCAGGCCCAGCCCTTCGTCATGCGAGGTAGACAGGTAAAATGTCGCGCTGTCGAGCAGTGTTTTTATCTCATCAGCTGACAAATAGCCGCGGCAAAATATACCTGCGGTATTTTGTAGCAAACTGGCATCCGGGCCCCAGCCAAGCCGGCCAACAATATGTAACTCTATGCTGTCGCCAAGGCGCTGTTTAAGCGCGTTAAAAATAGCGATCGCAGCAGAGTAGTTTTTGCGTGGCTCAACCGTGCCCAGCATCACAATTTTAAGCTTGCTCAAATCAACACTGTTATAACGCCCGCTGTTGTGCGGCAACGCAAAAACATTACGCACCTGCGGCCTGAGCATAATTATGCGCGCATCACTCTGGCAGAACTGCTGTAAATCCTGTTTGGTTTTTAGTGAATTGACAAAAAAACTATCAAGCCGCTTTACCGCAAAAGCAAATGACGGTCGCATATAGTAACGGGCACGCGAGTTAAGCTCCTGCTGGCGGGTGAGCAAAAACACGTCATGGATATAGGGCACCAAACGTTTTTTCAATAACAATGTAGCCAGAATAGACGGCGGAAAACCGGGTGTAATAATCAAACTTTTCGGGTACTTAAGCGCTGCATACAAAATACCGAACCACTGCTGGAATAACATGCCACCAATGCTGCTGGCTTTTAACCGCACAACCTGACAACCACCCAAAGCTTCGTCAGAAAACAGCTCTTCGGTAATACGCTCGATACCGGTGGTTTTACGCCCCAGGTGAGAGCAGTCAATAATCGCGTCTGGTAGCGACATTTCAGGCGCAGACATCAGCGGCTCTCCTTTGCAATATGGCGGTACTCTGTTAAAGCTATGCGCACAAAAGCCCATGAATCAATTAAATAGCGCCGTGCCAGGCGGCGTGGATCTGATAATAACCGCCATAACCATTCCAGGCTGACACGCTGCACCCACTGCGGAGCCCGCTTTGCGGTACCGGCAAAAAAATCCAGTCCGGCCCCAAAACCAAAACCGTACATACCAGACAGTTGCTCCCGGTACCGCTGCATCCACAATTCAGACTTAGGCGCACCTACGCCAAAAAACAGGTGCGTAGTACCCATAGCGGTTATTTTTTTCAGCATCTCATTGCTGTACACGCTGTCTTTTTCAAAACCAAATTTTGGCACCAGCACGCGTTCCCCGGGAGTGCTGTAGCCTTGCTGTGCCAACCATTGCCGCAAATAATCGGCGGTAGCTTCATTGGCACAGACAAAAAATGGTGCATGCTGGCCCAGTGTTAACGCCGCTAAAATTGCCGGAAACAGATCTGCACCGGTAATACGCCCCGGTGTAGCAATGCCAAGAGACTTAAGCAAGCGCACAACCGGAAAGCCATCTGCCGTTACCAGCCAGGCATTGGTGCAGGCGTGTTTAAATTCATGCTGGCGACGCATGGTTACCATATGGTCAACATTGGTTGTCACCACTAAGCGCAGTGGTTCATGTGGCGGCGTTACCTGTTTAAGGCTTTGCACTATCTCGTTTTGCGCCAGCAGGCAAAAACGCAGCCCGGCTACCGGCTGGCTTTTTTTGATCAGGAAGGAGTGTTGCGTCATGGTAGCCACCTTTACACCGTTTTTAGCAGTTTCAGATGTTTTTTATCTTTGTTCAGATCCGCAAAGATACGTTCAATTGTGGCGCGCAAAGGCTTGGCGTATAAGTCATGCTGCAATGCATATTCAAGATTAGCCTGAATTAAACCCAGCTTGGTGCCGCAGTCATGGCTTTTGCCGACAATATGATAAGCTTCTATCGTTTCACGCAGGCATAACTGGTAAATGGCGTCAGTCAGCTGAATTTCGTCGCCGGCCCCCGGTGCAATATGCGCCAGTAAATCCCAGATATGCTCTGACAATACATAACGGCCGGTAATAGCAAAGTTGCTTGGTGCTGCATCAACTGCCGGTTTTTCTACCATATCGCTGATCACTGCGCTGGTACCGGCACGTAAACTGGCGTCCTGCAGATCTACCACACCATATTGATCGACCATGTTGCGCGGCACCGGTTCTACCATAATCTGGCTGGCTCCGGTTTCACTATAGCGCGCCATCATTGCTGCCAGGTTATCTACTTTCAGATCGCTCTGATGCTGATCAATCAGCACATCCGGCAACAAAATAGCGAAAGGGTTGTGTCCCACTACCGGATACGCGCACATAATGGCGTTGCCCAGCCCCAGCGCAACCGGCTGGCGCACAGAAATCAGCGTGACATTCTTTGGCACTATGCTACGCACTTCGTCCAGCAGTTGCCGCTTTACCCGCTTCTCCAGCGTAGCCTCAAGCTCAAAGCTGGTATCAAAATGGTTTTCAATGCTGTTTTTTGAAGAATGGGTTACCAGCACTATTTCTGTCATGCCTGCAGCGACCGCCTCCTGCACCACATGCTGAATTAACGGTTTGTCCAGCACCGGTAGCATTTCTTTCGGAATAGCCTTGGTTGCTGGCAACATCCTAGTACCTAAACCGGCTACAGGGATCACTGCTTTGGTGATTTTAGCACGACGAAGATCAGTGGGTGGTGTGACAGTTTTCATAGCCTGAGCATCCTGTTTCTGACAGTAACAATTTACTGATTAATGCTTAACAGGGTTAAGCGTTCAGGGCAGACTACAGGCTAGCGAAGTTCGAAGTCAATTTTGTATAGGTGAAGTTTTTGTGATTAACGCGTTATGAAATTTCATGCGTGATATTCAGCAGGCGTTCAAGATAGTGTTGCTCTATACCATAAAACTGTTTTATTTCAGAAACTTGCTTCAGCATATTCTCTCGGTTATATTTTTGCTTGTTTTTTGTAGCCAAAATCATCTTATTCTTACTGGTATGTTCCAGCGATACAAACTCAAACACCTTGGTAGTATAGCCGGATGCCTCAAGTAATAAGGCACGCAGACTGTCGGTTACCATTTCGGCTTCCTGGCCTAAATGGATACCATGTATTAACATTGGTGCCAGTACTGTCGGCATTTTCATCTGTGGCCGGATCTGTTTATGGCAGCATGGCGAGCACATAATAATATCTGCACCAGTAGCAATACCCATATGAATGGCGTAATCAGTGGCAATATCGCAGGCATGCAACGCTATCATCACGTTAATACCGCGGGCTTTAAAATGCTTCACGTCGCCCTGCTCAAACGCTATGCCTTCAAGGTTCAGCTTCGCTGCAGTGCTATTACACAAATCAACCAGATTCTGCCTGAGCTCAACCCCGGTAACTTTGGCATCCAGCCCCAGGGTACCGGTAAGATAATCGTGCATAGCAAAGGTTAAATAGGCTTTACCTGAGCCAAAATCAGCCACATGCAGCTGTTTTTGTGTACTCAGGCCAGTGTCTTGTACAGCACCGGAGAAAATCTCAATGAATTTATTAATTTGCTTCCACTTACGCGACATTGCCGGTATCAGTTGCTGGCGGGCATCGGTAACCCCCAATTCCTGCAAAAATGGTCTGTCCAATGTCAGGTAACGATGTTTTTCGCGGTTATGACCAGCTTGCTGCACAGCTACCGGCTGAGCTAAGCGCTTGTTTTGATACAGCACTTTACCCTTTTTACTAATGCTAAGCTGCGCTTCAGCATCAGCAGTAAATAAATTAGCCGCATAAAACTGCACACCTAACAGCACCTTAATTTCGTTGATTGCCTGTTCAGCCGTATAGTTATGCGTTACGTCGTTAGTTTGATATTTATAGGTAAAACTAAGCTGCCATTGTTGTTTCAGCTCTACCGGTCTTATCTGTAATTGTTTTAATGGCTCTGTACCCTGATATTTACTCAGCACCAGTTTATGCAGCTGTTTTGCTGCAATAGCACTGCTAAGCCGGGCAAAAAAAGGCTCAAGTTCGGCCGAAGTTTTTTCAATAACAGGCATACGGGGTTCCGCGACAACAAAATTGCCGCTAGTGTAGTCGGATCTGTACTAAAGAGAAAGAACGCCGGTAAAAATCAGGCGCTATAGCGATAAGGCAATGCCACATCCAATGCAGTGACACGGTTGCGCAGCACACGTATTACCTGCAAACGTGGCAATGCTTTACCGGCCAGTGTATTGATTTCACCCAGCAATAAACAGGTTACACAATCAGGTTCAGCAGCCAGCACCAAGGCATATTGGTTCGTTAATCCGCGCAGTATAACCACATCATGCTGAGCAGCATTGCATTGACTGCCCTGCTGAAAATACCAGCTTTTATGCGCCAATTGCTGTAAAAATGGCGCACACAGTGCCGTAAGACATAACTCCAGCCGCACAGCAGCGGGTATATCCAGTTGTTGCAGACTCTCATCTATAGCCCAGAAGGTTTCAGCTTCAGCCATAGACAATGGCTGCTGCTGTGGCTGTTGTATTAACTGGCTGGAAGTAAAAGGCGAACAGAACTGTGCCTCATCGCTGATATCCAGCAATAAGCGGTCTTTAGATGAACAGTAAGTCCAAAACCAGCGTTCCGATGGCCTGAGCATAGGTTTCCCTGTGATATGTTAAGTAGACTATTTATCAAATAGTTATAGAAATACACTAAGCTGATCAAGAAGTTAAAGACTGTTTTGTTCTAACATCACAAGATCAGCTACTGATCCTTATAAGCTGGTTACGATCTGTTTTAGCAGTGGCGGGCCTTTATAAATAAAGCCGGTATAAACCTGCAATAAATTGGCCCCGGCATTGAGTTTGTCCTGTGCCGATTGGGCATCGCTAATACCCCCCACGCCAATAATCGGCATAGCGCTACCTACAGCGGCACGCAGCTGGCGCAGCACTTCAGTGCTTTTATCTCTTACCGGTAACCCGCTCAAGCCACCTGCTTCGGCGGCGTAACGCTGGCCTTGCACCAGGCTTCTGTCCAGCGTGGTATTGGTAGCAATAACCCCGTCCATTTTGCTTTTAAGCAGGGTTTCGGCAACCTGATTTACTGCTACCAGATCCATATCCGGTGCAATTTTTACAAACACCGGCACATATTTATCATGCTGCACCTGCAAATCCAGTTGTTCATTTTTCACACTTTGCAGCAAATCGTACAAAGCATCACCAAACTGCAGATCGCGTAAACCCGGCGTGTTGGGCGATGAAATATTCACAGTAATATAGCTGGCATGGGCATACACTTTACGCATACAGTGCACATAGTCATCTTTGCCCTGCTCGTTCGGTGTATCTTTGTTCTTGCCGATATTAATACCCAGTACGCCCTTGTAACTGGCTTTTTTTACATTCTCTACCAGATAATCGACGCCTTTGTTGTTAAAGCCCATGCGGTTAATAATGGCCTGAGACTGAGGCAGACGGAAAATCCGCGGCTTGTCATTACCCTGTTGTGGTTTTGGCGTTACAGTACCTACTTCAATAAAACCAAAGCCCATCTGGCCAAAAGCATCAATACATTCGGCATTTTTATCCAGCCCGGCAGCTAAACCCAGCGGGTTGTCAAAGTGCATACCCGCTACGGTAACCGGCTTTAATGGCAAGGCTTGCCGCCATAACGCTGCAACAGGCGTATGAGCCAGGCGCTTTAAGCCGCCAAGGGCAAAATTGTGTGACCATTCAGCGTCACAGGCGAACATCAATTTCTGTGCTATCGGATAAAACATAAACGGCCTTATAAAAACAAAAAAATACCCCGGACAAGCCGGGGTATTGTAGCCAGTAAGGTTGTTATTTTACAGGGTCACAGTGGTGACTTAACAACATTAATTCACGTAATGCTACTGAGAACTTAGCAAACTCGTGGTTTTTCGTGGTTTTAAACTCAGCCAGCATCAGGCGCCAGCGCTCAAGCAGCGCTTCATGCTCAGTCAGCCAGCTGTTAATAACTTCATCAGCAGCACAAGCCTTACCACAACTGCGCACCACTACGGCAGATAATGCACGTTGCTGCCAGTCCAGCTCTTCACGGTAGGAAGCGCGCGCCAATGCCTGCCAGTGGTTAGCCACCGGCTGGTTGGTGATTTGCTCCAGGAACCAGTGCAGATCCAGCTTATCGCCCAGCTTAAAGTATATTTCTGCCGCCATAGCCAGTGGTACTTTCTCGGCATCAACCACCTGAGCAATATCCATTACCGAGAACACCGTGCTCAGTTGTGCCAGATATTGCGCAATATCTTCCGGTACGCCCTGCTCTGTCAGCACAGCTTGTTTTTGCTGTAACTGCTCAACTTCAGTTTGTGCCAGATAATTACCCAGCTCTTTATTCAGCTGCTGATAAGCCGGTTTGAAGAAATCCAGCGTCTGCTGAATGTCCAACGCCTTATTACGGTGACGCAGGAACCAGCGGGTAGCCCGGCGCATGGTGCGGCGCAATTGATGGAACAACTTGCTTTGCAGTGGCGCTGCAATAATATTGTCCAGTTGCTCAATCTTGCGCCACATGGCTGACACATCAAACAGATCACGGGCAATGGCGTAGCACAGTGTTACTTCACCAACACCGGCACCGGTTTCTTCCAGCATACGCTGGGCAAAATTCGGCCCCATTTCATTCACCATCATATTGGCCAGTTTAGTGGCAATAATTTCGGCTTTCAGTGGGTGGGTTTCCATTTCTGCAGCATATTTATCCTGCAGCATTTGCGGGAAGGCAGCAAACAACTGACGCTTAAAGTAGTTGTTTTCATAGATCTCCGGCAGTACCAGGCGCTCTTTTAACACCATCTTGCCGTAAGCTGTCAGAATAGACAGTTCAGGCCGGGTCAAACCCTGGCCTTTTGCCATACGGTCTGCCAGTTCATCGTCTGATGGTAAAAACTCCAGCTCGCGGTTTAACTTACCTTCTTTTTCCAGCACATGAATAAAGCGGGTATATTCTTTTAACTGCTCTGCACCAAGTAATGACGATACACTGATACTCTGGGTTTGACGGTAACAATCTTTAATAACAATAGCTGCGACATCATCTGTCATATCAAACAGTATTTTGTTGCGCTGTTTCAGTGTTAAATCGCCGCCGGCTACCAGCGTGTTCAGCAAAATTTTGATGTTTACTTCGTTATCCGAGCAGGTTACACCACCAACGTTGTCAACGAAGTCGGTATTGATCTGGCCGCCATTCATGGCAAATTCGATACGGCCACGCTGAGTGCAACCTAAGTTACCACCTTCACCGAAAATTTTTGCTTTAAGCTCCTTACCATTTACCCGCAGCGGCTCTGACCCCCGATCACCTACTTCTGCATGGCTCTCGCTGGTGGCTTTAACGTAAGTACCGATACCGCCGTTCCAGATCAAGTCAACCGGCATCATTAATGCCTCACGGATCAGCTCGTTCGGTGTCATGCTGGCTTTAGTGGTGCCGAGCATTTCTTTCATTTGCGCTGAAAGTTTAATCGCTTTGGCACTGCGCAGGAAAATACCACCACCTTCTGAAATTAATGACTTATCGTAGTCATCCCAGGTTGAGGTTGGCAGATTAAACATGCGGTTACGTTCTTCCCAGCTTTTTGCTGAATCAGGATTCGGATCAACAAAAATATGCATATGGTTAAACGCTACCTGCAAACGGATGTGTTTTGACAGCAACATACCATTACCGAATACGTCACCGGCCATATCACCTATGCCGACACAGGTAAAATCTGTTGTTTGGCAGTCAATGCCAATTTCACGGAAGTGGCGTTTAACCGACTCCCAGCCACCGCGCGCGGTAATACCCATTTTCTTGTGGTCATAACCGTTAGAACCGCCGGAGGCAAAAGCATCGCCCAGCCAGAAGCCATATTCTTCCGAAATACCGTTAGAGATATCTGAGAACGTAGCTGTACCTTTGTCTGCCGCGACTACCAGGTACGGATCATCTTCGTCATGGCGCACCACGTCTTTGGGCGGCACTATGGCACCTTGTACGATGTTATCTGTGACATCCAGCAAACCACGGATAAAAGTGCGGTAGCAGTCTTTGCCTTCATTGAGGAAAGCTTCGCGGCCACCGGTTTCCGGCAGCTTTTTACAAACAAAGCCCCCTTTAGAACCGGTAGGTACAATTACCGTATTTTTAACCGTTTGTGCTTTTACCAGGCCCAGCACTTCGGTGCGGAAATCTTCACGCCGATCAGACCAGCGCAAACCACCGCGAGCGACTTTACCAAAGCGCAGATGCACACCTTCTACTCTTGGCGAGTATACGAAAATTTCAAACATTGGTGTTGGCAGTGGCATATCCGGAATTAAACCAGACTTAATTTTAAAAGAGATATAGGGTTTATCGTTACCCTCGGCACTCTTCTGGAAATAGTTGGTACGCAGTATCGCCTTAATCATATCGACAAAACGGCGCACGATACGGTCATCGTCAAGGTTAGCCACGTTTTCCAACTGAGAAGCGATCTGCTCTTCCAGTTTGTCGGCTACCTTGCTGCTGGCTTTGGATTTAGGATCAAATTTGTTGTTAAACAGCTGAACCAGTAAATTAGCCAGTTCGGCATAACGGGCAAAAGTGCTTTCAACATAAGACTGACTGAAAGTACCACCTATTTGCCGCTTATACTTAGCCAGGGCACGTAATAATGACGCTTCGCGGCCGGTTAAACCAGCACCAAGGATCAAACGGTTAAAACCGTCATCTTCCAACTGGCCAGCCCATACTTTGGCAAAAGAATCCTGGAATGACTGCTGGGCAGCTTCAAAATCGGCCGGTATCGCGCAGTTTAACTCCATAGCGAAGTTTAAAATCCAGCTGACGCTGCCATCAGCACATTTAACCGCGTATGGCGTTTCACCAATTACACGCAGGCCAAAGTTTTCCAGCATCGGCAATACATCAGATAAATGAATAGGATGGTCTTTATGGAACAGGTTCAGCCTTACCGCTTTGCTGTCGGCTTTTTCTTCCTGTGGCCGGTAAAACAGCATTTCCAGTTTGTGATCATCATTTAATGCTTCAAGCTTGCCGATATCAACCAGCGCGTCATTTGGCAGCATTTCTTCTTTGTAGCTACGCGGGAAGGCATTAACGTACTTGCCAATCAGTTCACGGCCACGGGCTTCACCATATACACCCAGTAAGGCGCTTTCTAATTTATCTTCCCAGGTGCGGGCCGCTTCAACTAAATTACGCTCAATTTCTTTCACTTTATACTCGACATGGCTATCGTTGATCCGCACCAGATAATGGGTGCGTGCCAACACAGATTCAGAGAAATAAGTTGTAAACTCAACCGGTTCTGCGCTTCCGAGCGCTTGTTGTAATATGGCCTGGGTTTCTTTACGCAACTGGGTGTTGTAACGCTCGCGCGGCACATACACCATGGCAGTAACAAAGCGGCCGAAGCTGTCTTTGCGCATAAACAGGCGCGTCATATCGCGCTCTTGCATTTGCAGCACACCCATAGCGACATGCAGCAACTCATCTGCGGTTGCCTGAATAAGCTCATCACGCGGATAGGTTTCCAGAATATTCAGCAGTGCTTTATATGCATGAGTACCTGCGGCAAACTCAGATTTTTGCATCACGGCGGCAAGCTTGTTTTTCAGCAGTGGAATATCTGCAGCACTGTTGTTGTACAACGATGACGAGTACAAACCGATAAAGCGGTCCTCGCCAATTACCTTGCCATCTTTATCAAACTTTTTCACACCGATGTAATCAATGTACGCCGGGCGATGTACACGGGATTTATTATTGGTTTTGGTCAGGATCAGCAAGCTGTTACTGATAGCTTGCTTACGGCCGGTTTCCGGCAGTTCCGACAACATCAGATCGCGTGCTGCAGAACGGCGCATTAAACCCAGTGACGTATCATCAATGCCACTGATCTTATAGTCACCCTTTACCGGGCCAATGGTGTATTCGCGGTAGCCCAACAACGTAAAGTTATCTTTGGCCAGCCAGTTTAAAAACTCGGTAACCTCTTTAATATCTTCAGCAGAAGCTTTACCTGATTGCTTAGGCAACGCTTTAATGACCTGCTGCAGTTTGTCCCGCGCTGGTTGCCAGTCTTGAACGGCCAGCGAAACATCTTCCATTACCGAGTGCAGTTCATCGGTTAAGCTGTCAATCGCGGCTTTGCCTGTCAGGCGGTCAATTTCAATATGAAATACCGTTTGCTGGGTGCTGGCTTTAGCTTTGCCGCCCAGTTTAAAGAAATCAGTAATTTGACCTTTGCTGTCACGTTCAGTTTGTAATGGATAGTGCAGCAACAAATGCGCAGCAATCGACTGGCGGTTTAATGCCATGCGCACTGAGTCCACCAAAAATGGCATGTCTTTAACCACTATTTCTACGATAGTGTGTTTAGACTCCCAGCCATGCTTGGCAATTTCCGGGTTAAATACCCGGATCATCGACGCAGGTTCGGCATGACCATTAAAAGTCTGCCATAAACTCAGCGCCGCGCCGTATAAATCGCTGTCATTACGGCCCACTAAGTCTTCATTCGACATGTTGCCGTATAAGGTGTAAGCGAATTTTTCAACCAGGCTCACCTGGTCCTTCACTCTTTGTTTAATCAGTTTGCTAACGTTTTGTAGTAGAACAGAGGGTTGACCGTCTATCAGTGCCATTTTTTTATCCTTTTTGCAGTCACCGCTTTAGCAGCAGGATGTACCGAACATACCGGATCGTGTCAGCTGCGCAGTGTAGTGCCAATTGTAGCGCTTTTCGAGTACTATTTGGGGCTTTTGTGCTGGTTAAACCAGTGATTTTTAAAGGCTCTGACAACTTATTCACCCTCTTTAAATAGAAAATGGCCTTTCGGCCATTTTCTTGTTTATTCATGCAAAAATTATTTCGCCTTATTGCGCCATAAAAATGCAGCCAAGGCCGGTAGCACTAAAATGGCGCCGAGCATATTAACGATAAACATAAAGGTGAGCAGAATACCCATATCTACCTGAAACTTCAGCGCTGAAAACACCCAGGTACTTACACCTATAGCTAAGGTAATGCCGGTAAACAGTACAGCACTACCCCGCTCTTTTAGTGCTTCAAAGTAGGCCTGACGTACTGGCATACCGTCACGCAGCATTTGTGTCATATTTGACAGGATATAGATACCATAATCAACACCAATACCTACGCCCAGTGCAATAACCGGTAAAGTTGACACTGTCAAACCAATCTGCAGTTTTGTCATTAATGCAGTAGCCAATACCGATACCACATACAAGGGTAAGATTACCGAAATAGTTGCACGCAATGAACGGAAACTCAGCAAGCATAAGAGGATCACAGCGCCGTAGACATACCACATCATAGGCTGCTGGGCTTCTGATACCGCCTCGTTAGTTGCTGCCATTACCCCTGCCGGGCCAGATGCCAACATAAAGCGCGTTTGCCCGTCGCCCAGTTCAGCGCCATATTTTTTAGCCGCTGATATCACCCGCTCAATAGTTTCTGCCTTATGGTCATGTAAAAACAGTATCACCGGCATAACAGAACAGTCTGCATTGAGCAAGCCAGTACTGGTTTCCACCCTGGATGAAGCCTGAACCAGACTCTGTGTATTACGGGGTAACACCCGCCATTTCAGATTGCCTTCGTTAAACGCAGCATTAATCGACTTTGATACAGACGCCAGTGACACTGCAGATTGCACGCCCTCAACATTCTCCATTAGCCACTGGAAGCGGTCGATTTTGTCCATAATGTCATGCTCAGTACAGGCACTGGAAATCGTCTCAACCATCACATTCAGATAATCAACTGAGATGGCATAACGATCTGTGATTAAAAATGTATCCTGGTTATAGCGTGAATCTTCATGTAATGCCGGTGCACCTGCATGTAAGTCACCAATTTTAAGGGACTGGCTCTGCATATAACCAAAAACAAATAACGCGGCAGTAACCAGCAAAATAACGGCTGCATATTTGCGGGTAGCAAAAGCCGACAGCGCAAACCAGATTTTATCTGTTTTAGGTGTAGGTGCAGCTGCACGTTCCTGATAACGCTTACTGAACTTAACAAAAGACATCAGTACCGGCAGCAATATCAGGTTAGTCAGAATAATGACTGCCACACCTAAGCTGGCGGTAATTGCCAGTTCGCGAATCACGCCAATTTCAATAATAAGCAGGGTTAAAAAGCCTACGGTATCAGATAACAGCGCCACGCCGCCTGGAACAAGTAGTTTTCTGAAGCTGGCCTGAGCCGCTGTTTTAGCGTTCATCCCGGCGGCAACCCGCTTGCCGGTAGAGTTAATCATCTGTACGCCATGGCTGACACCAATGGCAAATACCAGAAATGGCACCAGAATTGACATCGGATCAATGCCAAAACCCAGTACCGATAGCAAACCCATTTGCCAGATCACGGCAATCAGCGAACAGGCAATAGGTAATATAGTCAGCATCAGTGAGCGGCAGAAAAACAGCACCATCACCGAGGTTATAGCAATAGCGATGGCAAAAAATACCAGCACGCCTTTGGCGCCATCAGCCACATCGCCAACCATCTTGGCAAAACCGATAATATGTACACTGATGCTATCGCTTTGGTATTTCCCGCGGATATTTTGCTCCAGCACTGAAGCAAAATTAATAGTATCCAGCTTTTCGCCGGTATCAGGATTAACTTCAAGCAATTGGGCAGAAATCATGGCACAGCTGTAATCATCAGCCACCATACGGCCTACTACGCCTGCTTTCTCGGTATTTTCTTTAACTTTGGCAAGGCCTGCTGCATTGGCAACAAAATCGGCTGGGATCACAGGCCCACCGGCAAAACCATCTTCAACAACTTCAACAAAACGGGTACTTGGGCTGAATAATGATTTTACCTGCACCCGGTCAACACCCGGAGTGTACAGCAACTCATCGTGAGCCTGGCGTAAGGTGTTAAAGAAGCCAGCATTAAAAATATTGCCGCTTTCATCACATAATGAAATCAGAATATTATTCGCGCCACCAAAGTCTTGAGCATGACGCAAATAAGTCTGCATATATTCATGTTTTAGCGGGATATTTTTTGTAAAAGCAGCATCCAGCTTAATGCTGGTGGCTTTAAACAGTAAAAATAGCGTTGCCAGCAAAAATGCGACAATGACCAGAGCACGCTGACGAAACAGCGTATACTCAAACTTATTAACCAAACGATTTAAACTCATCTTATTTCAGTTCACTCAGGTTGATCGTTCTGACACCGGTTTCTGTCACCAGTACTAACAGGTTATGCCATACCAGGCCGTTGATTATGGCTTTACCATCAGCCTGGGAGTAATCTTTAAAACTTGCGGCACCATCACGACTGATCAATAAAGTACCAGCATTACCAACCAGATAAACTGCACCATTGTCATCGGAAAATGCACTGTTTAATGTTGCATGCCGGCTGAGCGCTATTTGCTGCCAGTGCATGCCTTGGTCCTGGCTGATAAACGCATGCCCGCGTAAACCAACCGCCAGTAGTGCCATTTGTGCTGTGCGTGTTATGTCAAATAAAGAACCGTTGTAAAACGCATCAAGCCTTTGCCAGCTATCACCAAAATTCACACTTTTTGCGGCAAACCCCGCCTCACCAATCATGTATAACGCGTCATCGTCAGCATAAAGCCGGTTAAAATGCGGTAACAAAGCCTCTGTTTCAATTTGGTAACTCTCTGGATCTGTCTCTTTAAGCTCAGCTAAATATTCGCGCTCTTCTTCAAGCAACAGTTCTTCATGAAAATGCTTATGCCAGCTGTTACCGCCATCATCTGTACGATAAAAGATACCGTAGGCTCCTACGGCAATACCTTTTTTGGCATCAGCAAAATAAATATCAAACAACGGCTTGTCGGTTTCTGGTGCATAGTGCTGTAGCTGCCAGCTTGCACCACCGTCTTCAGTTACCAGAATAGTGGCGTCATGGCCAACTGCCCAGCCCTGCTGTGGATTAATAAAATACACACTGTTCAAATTCGACTGTACCGGCACTTGTGCCTGAGTCCAGCTCTGGCCGTCCTGGCTAAGCAGAATATGCCCACGTTCGCCTACAGCAACTAATAGCTGCCCATTTACCTTTACAAGATCTGTCAGTAGTGCCTTGCTTGCATGCGGCATCTGATATGCGGCCTGAGGCTCGCTCTGCTGCGCTTGTGTGATAAATGGTGTAACGGTAGCTACAGCAGTTGCTGCCAGTAACCAGATGAATTTATTCAACATAATCTGAGCATTTACTCTATTAAACTTTCTAAATAAAAACGGTTGGCACTAAGCCAACCGTAACCGGGCTAACACTTTACTTTAACGTGTACCTTCACGACGCAGCGCAGCTGGTGTGAAATCAGCATCTGTCAAATTAACAGAGAAGTTATACATTTTATCTTCGTTATCCAGACCCAAAGCGATATAACGCCGTGAATTAAGATCGTGATAAACCTCTAACGTACTCCAGTGCGTTGGCACTTCATAGTAGTTCAGGCCATGAGCCACTGCGACACGGTATAATTCATTACGGTTGTCATACAGATCCGCAACATGGATTTGCCAGCTGTCTTCATCAATATAAAACACTCGTTTGCCGTAGACATGACGGGTATTCTCTTTTAATACTGCTTCAACTACCCAGACCCGGTGTTTTTCCCAGCGAATATATTCAGGGTTAATATGACCGGGCATCAATAAGTCAGCATATTTAACCTCATTACTGTGCAGCTTGTAGTCGTTGTAAGCAATATACATTTCCTGCTTGCCTTTCAACGTCCAGTTGTAACGATCAGGCGAGCCGTTAAACATATCAAAATCATCTGTGGTACGCAGACCATCAGACGCCGTACCCGGTGCATCATAAGCAACATTGGGTGCACGGCGCACACGGCGTTGGCCTGTATTATATGTCCAGGCCTGACGTGGAGTTTTTACCTGGTCCATGGTTTCATGCACTAACAATGCAGTGCCTGCCAAACGGGCCGGTGACGTTACTCCCTGCTTAAAGCGGAACAGTATATTTTCGGCAGTCAGTGCTTCAGCTGTTGCAGTAGGCTCTGAGTACTTAAACATTATCTGTTCATCAAAACCGATGATCGTATAAGCGCCCGCCGCTGTAGGTGCAGCCTGGCCACCATTACGGCTTGCTGCTACACCGCGATAACGCAGCAGGTGGTTCCATACTGCTTCCAGTCCATTTGCCGGGATCGGAAATGGAATACCGATAGCCGCGTTAATAATGCCGTTACCGCCTTCAATCAGCTCGGCTTTGGTGGCAATATTTTTTGTCGCATCGTAAACATACTGTGGATAGGATGCCGTGCGGCGTGTTTGATAGATATTCATCTTGTATGTATCAGGATAAATTTCAAACAGCTTAATCTGGCCTGGGCTTAACAAATTTTTATGCTGATCCAGATTTGATTTGTCGATGGTTAATATAATCTTATCATCGGCAAAGGGGTTAGGATGATGCATACCAGGAGTATAACCGGCAGGCGCAGCGGTAATGCCGCCATTCCATGCAGGAATAGAACCGTCGGCATTACCGGCTTTTTCTGCTCCAAGCGGTGTTAAATCATTGCCCAGTCTGGCGGCCTGCTCAGGCGTAATTTTTGCTGCAACAGAGCAACTTAACACCAGAGCCATGGCTGACGAAATTAGGGTGAGTTTCTTCATAATTAGTGCTCGTCCCTTAAATAGAGTACTTAATGTTAAAAGAGATAAAGTCACGGTCTTCTACGTTATTTGTTGTGCCTTGACCGCCCCAAAACATGTTGTATGACACTTCGCCTGACCACTTATTCAGATAATCAAAGCTGATGGCATACGCGAGCGACTTGCGATCTTCGACAAACAAAAATAACGGATCAGGTGTAATACCGTTAACATCATGCGAGAACACAATACGTTGCGACAGGTTTACCCCGGCAAACACATTGTTGTAATCGGCTTTAGCCAATAAACGGTAACCCCAGGCCGATGCCGTTGGGAACGGGTTTGTTTCAGCGCCGTTTGACAAACCTGTATGCAAACCATCTTTGTTTACCAGATTGCCATTCGCATCCCAGCCTAACAATGGTCCACCGCTACGATCAGTGTTCGGACCATTCAAACGTAAAACGCTCTGATCCGGCATATCCTGAATGCGGATACCGCCAACCTCAGCCAGCATTGACAAATTATCAGCGCCCAGTGACGGGCCAAATAAGTGCGTAAATGTCATCTGAGCCTGAATAGTGTCTCTTAAGATAAAGCCGTTAGCTTTCTGGCCAGGCTGTACCTTAACACCAATATCACGGCCAATTTGAGAAATACCCGCTAAATCAGGGCGTAAGCCAGCATTAGCAAGTTGCTCCGGCATACCGGCATACAAAATTTCCACATCGTCAATTTGTAAAGGTTCATCCTGACGGTAGGCTAATTCACCGGCTACAGAGGTATTACCTAGAGTGGTGTTAAAACTAAAACCATAAAGCTGAATATCTTCAGGATATTCAATGAGCGCCTTTGAAAACGCTGCCAGGCTGGTAATGTTGTCTTTAGTTACACCACCGGTTGCAGCCATAGTTGCCAAGCGGCCAATATCCGCTGAAATCTGTGAAAAATCTGAGGCAATACCTGAAATAACCGGTACACGGCTATGATAGTTCATGTAATACACAGCAAATTCTGTGTCATTGAGGTTCGGCGCGAAATATTCAAATTTAATACCGTACTCACCACCGTCTTTAGGCTCTACTTCACCGGCACTGCCGTAAGGGCGCAAAGTTACTTTCGTTGGGTAAGCCAGGTAAGCCTGCGCAGCCAGCGCCGGATCAAGCACACCACCGGCAACAGCAGAGCCCAGCGTATTCAGACTGGCCAGCACATGAGCAAGGTCAATATCCGGGTTACCGGCAAAGCCTAACTGTACGTTCTGTAAATAACCACCTTCTCCGGCAAAGTCATTGGTAGAAAAATAAGTGCCCGGCACTGGCAGATAACTGTTTACCCACTGGTATTGGTAAAACAACTCGGTTGACAGATTGTCAGTTAAACCAATGCTGATGGTTGCCATACCAACCGGAATATACGCTTCTTTTAACTCAGCACCTGGCGCACGCGCTACACCAACATCAATAGGGGTAATATTAATACCGTGCTGGATCAGGGTACTTTCACCCCAGCTTAATACCTGTTGTCCTACTTTCACGGTAACCGGGTTCATACCGTTGTTAAAACTGAAATTACCGTAGACATAGGCATCCAGCAGGCGGATATCACGACAGGTTAAATCCCTTGCATCTTTGTCGGCACAAGGATCAACTTTCTGACCAGATACCGGGTTGGTATAAGCCCCGTCTTTGTCCATCAGTGCAAAGTCGTAAAAATACATAAAGCGGGTAAACAAACCGATATTGTCTTTGGTAACAGAAAGCTCATGCAAACCTTTAAACAGGCTGCTGAACATATCGCCCTTGTCATAGTTCAGGTTACCGGCGTCACCATTACTTGAGTAAGCTCCCGGTTCCTGCCAGATTTGCGATGGTAAATAGATATTGTTCGTTGCGGCGTTGTATCCGTCCCAATCGAAACGGGGGTGATTCACTTTACTGATTGTATCCCAATTTCTGTCCTCAGCACGCCAGCTACCGCCGTAAGAGAAAGTGGAGTCGAAAGTGATATTTACATCACCCAAACTCCAGGATGCTGCATGCACCGGTGCCATTGACAAGGCAAACAGCGCCGATGCAACACCTAAGGCTAAGGGATTCTTAGCAAAGGTTATTGACCTTTTATTCATCTGATTATCTCCCCCTGTCCCGCAGGTTTTTATAAGTGTCTTTTTAGTTATATTGTCAAGCCAACTGATCAGAGCTCAGCTTACTTCATTAAAATAATTACATCATTTCAAGCTGCAAGCAAGGCTTGCCGTTACGTAAATCTGTTGATTTTTATTCAGTTTTTTTCAAAAACGGCTATGTTTTAAGCTTTTTTACCATGCTCTGGTTTAACCTTTTCAGTACCGAGCCTAACAAGCAGCTATAAGCTAATGAAATTAAAGGTCAAACCAGCAATAACTGCAAGCTATTGTTTTAATTCACCGTTTAAAGTACATACTCTAATTAATTTTTTCCAACGCAATAAAACTATCGTTCTCTGCCAACGTTAAACGAAAACGCCCACGCAAACCGTTCATATCAACATAACGCTGAAAATGCCTAAACTGTAGCTGAACGCGCTCGCCATTGTCTGTGGTAACTATCACGTATTTAATATCTCCGCGATAATAACCATAGCACTGTTCAGCGCTGAGGCTGGCATTAAAAAAATATCTGCGCATCAATTCAGACTTCGGCTAACCTTTTCATACACATCATTGCTGATATTACTTTGCCCTGCAATCTGCTGCAGTGCGGCACGCATCTGCTGTTGGCGATCGGTGTCAAACCGCCGCCAGCTTAATAAAGGCGTAACCAACCTGGCTGCCACCTGTGGGTTAAGTGGATCGAGCCGCAATACGGTGTCAGCGAGTAGTTGATATCCTTTGCCATCAGCACGGTGAAATTGCTGTGGATTACGCAAACTAAAGGCCGAAAACAAGGCCCGCACCCGGTTAGGGTTTTTCCAGCTAAATAACGGATGCATCAGCATGGTATCTATCTCTTCAAACACTTGCTCGCCGGATTGCGATGCCACCAGCGCAAAACATTTGTCCATCACTAAGGCATCGTGTTGCCAACGCTTGCCAAAGTCATTAATCAATTGACTAAATACTTCGTTTTCTGATTGCTGGGCAGCGGTTAAAGCCGCCATTGTATCGGTCATATTATCTGAGTTGGCATAGTGCGCATGCAGCAGTGATTGATAGTTATTGAGTTGTGCCAGATAATTCAGACACACTGCACGCAATCTGCGCACGCCAACATCCTGGTCCTGATATTGATAAGGCCCGATTTTGAGTGCGTTATAACAATTGCTGAACGATGCGGCCAGTTGCTCTGCCAGCAGCTGTTTAAACTGATTGAGGCAACTTAGCAGGCTATCTACCGGGATCAGCTGATATTGCTCTGCCAGCGTATCAAAATCCGGTAGTGTCAGTAATTCTGCAGTCATCGCCTTGTCTGAGCCGGGCTGCTCCAGCCAGTGTTGCAGTAGTTTAAATAGCGCTGGCGGTAATACAACCCCGGTAGCACCTTCTGCAACTTGCTGCGCTATCTTGCGGCTCCAGAACTGCTGCATGGCATCCCAGCGCGCGACGCCGTCAGTAGCCTGACTGGCTATAAATAATAAGTCGTCATCAGTGTATTGCGCAGATAATTTCACCGGGGCAGAAAAATGCTCCAGCCATACCACAACGGGGGCTTCTGTTATGCCCTCAAACAAATATTGCTGTTCAATCTCATTCAGCAATAATAAATGCCGCTGTGACGCTTTGCCCTTATACAGCAATTCAATTTGCACCGGTATCAGTAATGGTTGTTTGTCTGTCTGTTCAGTTGTCGGGGGTGTTTGCTGAGTTAGCGACACTACTAACTGTGAACGTGTTGCATCATAGTGCTGGGTTGCCGTTAAAAGTGGTGTACCAGACTGGCTGTACCATAAACGAAACTGTGATAAATCCTGTGCCGCAACATCCTGCATGGCCTGCAAAAAATCATCACAGGTTGCAGCCTGGCCATCATGGCGCTGCAGGTACAGCGCCAGCCCCTTGGCAAAAGTATCGCGCCCCAGCAAGGTTTGCAGCATGCGGATCACTTCGGCGCCTTTATCGTATACTGTCACTGTGTAGAAGTTGTTCATCTCCAGCACTTGCTCTGGCCTTATCGGATGTGCCATCGGGCTGGCATCCTCAGCAAACTGAGCTGTGCGTATCAGCTTAACTGCATCTATACGGCATAATGTGGCAGAGCCCATATCGGCACTGAATTCCTGATCGCGAAAAACTGTTAAACCTTCTTTCAGGCTAAGCTGAAACCAGTCACGGCAGGTAACACGGTTGCCGGTCCAGTTATGAAAGTATTCATGGCCAATAATTGACTCTATATTAAAATAATCACGGTCAGTTGCACTGGCAGCGTCAGCTAACACATACTTGCTATTAAAAATATTCAGGCCTTTGTTTTCCATGGCTCCCATGTTAAAGAAGTCAACCGCGACTACCATGTAAATATCCAAATCATATTCCAGGCCGTAACGTTGCTCGTCCCATTGCATCGCGCGCTTTAACGACTCAAGAGCAAAGCTGCCTTTGGTTATCGCACCTTTATCAACAAACAGCTGCAAGCTTACTTTACGGCCAGATTGAGTAACAAACTCATCGGTCAGAACATCAAAATCTCCGGCAACCAAAGCAAACAAATAGCACGGCTTTGGAAATGGATCATGCCACTGCACTACCCTTAAGCCTTGATCGTCAATATGTTCAGATATCTTATTACCATTAGAT
Source organism: Rheinheimera pacifica (assembly GCF_024809855.1). Classification (GTDB taxonomy): domain Bacteria; phylum Pseudomonadota; class Gammaproteobacteria; order Enterobacterales; family Alteromonadaceae; genus Alishewanella; species Alishewanella pacifica_A. Next base: position 131,203 of record NZ_JANUEM010000007.1, on the reverse strand, counting down.
AATAAATACGGATAACGTTTGGCATCGGCTTTAATAGTGACTTTATATTCTGCCAATACATCTGGCCGGTCCGGAAAATAACTGATACGGCGAAAGCCCTCTGCCTCGCATTGTGTGCAGTAAGTGTCACCAGCCATGTACAAACCTTCAAGCGCAGTATTATGCTGCGGCGCAATATCACAAATAATGGTCAGCTCACACTGTTGCGCAACAGTAAATATGGTCAGGCTTTCTGCATCAAGCTGGTAATCTGCCGCGCCCAGCAGCCGTCCGTCAATTGCCACGCTGATCAGCGTCAACTGCTGTCCGTCAAGCTTCAGCGCTACATCCGCCAGATTGCGCTTAATTTGTAATACAGAAGTAACCCGGGTGGCTTCTGCATCCAGTTCACAACACAAATCGACATGGCTAATGCTAAAAGCAGGCGCTGTGTAATCTGCAAGGCGCTTGGCCGTGCGCGGTAAATTATTCTGCGACATAAACAGGCTTCCGGTAAAATGAAAACGATACAGCTAAGTATAATGACGAAAAAGCCTGAACAACTCAGGCTTTTTCCAACTAAACTTTAGCAGCTTGAGGCCTGACGGAGTCAGGAGGGGTCAGGCGTAGTATTTTAATACCGCAGTAGGCATAAATAATAGCTAACAGCGGATTGATAAGATTAAAGAAGGCATAAAACGCATAATCCAGCGGGCTAACCTGCAGCACGCTGTGCATATAAGCACCACAGGTATTCCACGGTATCAGTGGGCTAGTAATAGTACCGCCGTCTTCCAAAGTGCGTGATAAATTCACTGGTGCCAGCCCCCGGCGCTCATACTCTTCTTTAAACATTCGGCCGGGCATAACAATCGACATATATTGATCGGCCGTTAGTACATTAGTGACAAAGCAGGTAGCAATAGTGCTGGTAATTAACGAGCCGGTACTACGGGCGAAATGCAAAATTGACGTAACAAATTTACGCAGCAGACCTATTTTTTCAATGGTAGCGCCAAACATCATGGCAGTAAAAACCAACCACACGGTGTTAAGCATGCTGGACATGCCTCCCCCGCTGAGCAAATCATTCAGGCTGTCGTTGCCGGTATCAATGCTAAAACCAGCATGCAGGGTATGCCAAACCAACTTGGTAATACCTAAGGCTGCGGGTATATCCTGCTCAACCAGGCGGCTTAATAATTCTGACTGAAAGAACACCGCCCACAATGCTCCCAGCAAAGCCCCGATAAATACCGTTGGGAAAGCCGGAACCTTCTTTATAGCCATAGCCAGCAGAACAAATAACGGCACCAGCGATACAATACTGATAGAAAAGTTTTGTTTTAACACATCGCTGATTTGCTCAATGCGCATCAAATCAGAGCTGACATCAGAGTTAAACCCGATAATAGTAAACAAGAGCAAAGCCAGTACAAAACTGGGAATGGTAGTCCAGAGCATATGCCTGATATGGCCGAACAAGTCAGCACCGGCAACAGCAGGTGCCAGATTGGTTGTTTCACTCAGTGGCGATAACTTATCACCAAAGTATGCACCTGATACTATGGCACCGGCTGTAATCGCCGGAGACAGCCCAAGGCCGCCGGCAACGCCAATTAAAGCTACACCTATTGTGGCTGCAGTAGTCCAGGAACTACCAATACTCATTGCTACAATGCCGCACAATAAACAGCTTGCGGCATAAAACCAGCTTGGGCTTAAAATTTGTAAACCATAGTAAATCAGCGTTGGCACGGTACCGGACAACATCCAGGTACCAATTAACGCTCCTACTGATAACAGGATCAACACCGCCCCTAAAGACAGCGAAATCCCCTTCACCATGGCTTTCTCTATCACCGACCAGCGATAACCATTTTTAAGGCCTACAACAACCGCTACAGCCGTTGCCATAAATAAGGCTATCTGATTAGGCCCGTAAGATGAATTGTCGCCAAATAAATACACTGATGCAGACAAAAGAATTATCAACACCAGCAAGGGAATAGCGGCATCGAGAAAACTGGGTTGTTTTTCAGACATGGATTATGGCTCCCATTGGTAAAAGGCGCCTGCAGCGCCTGACACCTTTATTATTGTTATGCTTATATTCGTTGTTGTTTACAAAGACCGGTAGAACATGATGGCTATAATCAGTGGACAGACAAACTTAACGTACCATGGCCAAATCCGCCAGAACCAACTGAACTCCGCCTGTGAATCGCCCTTTTTCAATTCTTGCAAAATGGCATTACGATTCCAGACCCAGCCAGCAAATATACACAGCATTAAACCAAGTAAAGGCTGGCTGTAACGGGTTGTTAATGTAATAACAAAGCCAAACAAGCTATCGAAATTGAAAATAATAGCAAGGCTGGCAGCAAAAATGACGGCAGCAACTAACCAAACAGCCTTTTGTCTGGCAACATTACGGTGCTCCACCATATACGACACCGGAACTTCCAGCATTGAGATAGACGAAGTAAGAGCGGCAATAGACATAAGCAGAAAAAAAGCCAGGGCTATCAGCAAGCCAACCATACCCATGGTACTAAACAATGACGGTAGTACGGTAAAGATAAGCGTATCTTCGGCTAATAACTGCCCGCTTTCACCGAAAATTTGCACGCCGTTGTGCAAAGCAACATACATTGCCGGAATAATCAGCAAACCCGCTAACACGGCCACACCAATATCAACCAAAGATACCGCGGCACCTAGCTTGGGCAGGTTTTCTGTATGGCTAACATAGGAGCCATAAATTAGCATAGTACCAACGCCAAGTGACATGGAGAAAAACGCCTGGCCCATCGCACTAATCAGTAAATCAGGGTTGAGTGCTTCTGCAAAATCAGGCAGAAGATAAACCTTAAGCCCTTCCATTGCACCTTGTTGAGTCATTACATAGGCAAACAGCAGCACCAAAATAATAAATAAGGTTGGCATCAGCCTGACAGACCAACGCTCAATGCCGTTAACCACTCCACCGCTGACAATACCCACCGTAAGCAACATAAACAGTGCGCAAAAAATGGTATTGCGGCTTAGTGAAAATGAAACAAGCCAATCTGCAAAATTATTAAGGCCCGCGAGAGTAGCAAGAGCTTCCACGGCATAAGCCAGCATCCAGCCCCCGACGATGCCATAAAAAGCCAGGATCAGTGAAACGGTAATAAGGCCGCAAATACCGACAATACGCCCGGATCTGCCTTTGGATATCTGCCCGAGCGCATCAACCACATTAGACTTGGTTGCACGACCAATTAATAACTCGGCCATTAACACCGGATAGGCCAACAAAAAAGCCAGGATCAGATACATTAATACAAAAGCGGCACCGCCATTACTGGCAACCTGAGACGGAAAACCCCATATATTCCCCAATCCGACTGCTGATCCTGATGCCGCCAGAACAAAGCCGATCCTCGATGAAAACTCACCGCGTGCACTCATAGTTAAACCTTTATAATTATTATGTTTTTCAATTAACAAAAAGCGGTAATTAATACCGCCTTATAGGGTGTGTTTATAGCTTAAAACTATTTCTTAGCCAGCCGCGTTACGGCTTTCAGATCAGCTGTAATATTGGCAGCCTCTTCCAAAAAGGCATCTATTTTTTCTACCTGCTCCGGCACGTCATCAAGTGACGTAACTTCAGGTAAACCCAGACGCTTTAACCGCTCGTTAGTGCGTACCAACTGCTTTGCTTTATTTTCATCACGTTCAGCAACGCGGTTTGCCTCACGCAAAGATACCGTTTTATCGCTGATCTGCTGCTTATAATCAGCAATGTCCTGCATCAGGTATTGAAACTCAACTTCTTTACTAATGCGGGCCTGGTGTTTTTGCTGCAATGCAGGCAAAAACTGGGAAAGATCATTTAATGTAGTGTAATTTGCTGCATTAATTGAATCCCACGGTAAAGCATATTGTTCTTTACTCTCACCCCACTCTGCCGGATCTATGGCCGTAGGGAATTGTATATCAGGGATCACACCTTTGTGCTGTGTACTGCCGCCGTTAATACGGTAGAACTTGGCTATAGTATACTGCACGCTGCCCAGAGGGCTTTCAAACATGTCGTAAATACGGCCCAGACCACGGTGTTGCTGCACGGTGCCTTTACCAAAAGTCTGCTCGCCGACAATTAAAGCCCGGCCATAGTCCTGCATAGCGGCAGCAAAAATCTCTGATGCTGAAGCGCTGTAACGATCTACCATTACCGTTAACGGGCCATCGTAGTAGCTGACGCCGTCGTTGTCTTGCGATACAGATACCTTACCGTCACCTTCACGGATTTGTACCACCGGACCACGGTCAATAAACAAACCGGTCAGTAAGGTGGCTTCCTGTAAGGACCCTCCACCGTTACCGCGTAAATCAACAATGATGCCGTCAACTTTTTCTGTTTTTAAGTCAGCCAGCAGCTTTTTAACATCGTCGGCAAGATTATTATAGAAACCTGGAATGCTAATCACGCCGATTTTCTGGTCCAGTTCAGATAATACCGGCTTAAACACTTCTGCTTTTGCCGCCCGGTCTTCCAAACGAATTTTATCACGCACTATAGTAATAACCTGAGCCTGGCTGGTGCCGATATCATTTGCACCAACAACCTGCAGCCGAACAGTGCTACCTTTAGGGCCCTTAATCAGGTCTACCACGTCATCCAGTCGCCAGCCGATAACATCAACAAACTCGGTTTTATCCTGCGCTACGCCAATAATTTTATCTTTCGGCTTTAACTTTTGCGTTAAGTCAGCCGGCCCGCCTGGCACCAGACTTTGTATTACGGTGTAGTCTTCGTCTGCACGCAGCACAGCACCGATCCCTTCAAGCGACAGGTTCATCTCTTGCTGAAAGCGATCAGCATTTCGGGGTGATAAATAAGAGGTATGGGCTTCAATGCTACGGGCAAAAGAATTCATTACCAACTGAAACACATCTTCGCTTTCCGTTTGGGCCAGACGCTTTTGCGTGTTGCGGTAACGCTTGGCTAAGATGTCATGAATCTCTTTAGTTTCTTTGCCTGCAAGTTTCAGGTTTAGCGCATCGAACTTAACTCTTTGCCGCCAAATTTCATTCAGCTCTGCAGTATCAGCAGGCCATGCAGCATTTTCCCGATCATAGGAGTACTGATCTTCAACGTTAAAGTCAAAACCTTTATCAAGCAGTTGCAGAGCATAATCAAAACGCTCAGAACGCCGCTTAAGTGTCAGGTTAAACATATCAAACGCAAAACTCAGATTGCCTTTGTTGATACCATCATCGAACTGATCACGGTACTTCTCAAAGCCTTCAACATCGGCTTTAGTTAATACATTACGATAATAGTCGAGGTTTTTAAGATAGGTATCAAACATTCTGGAAGACAGTGCATCATCCAATTGCACATTGGTGTAATGCCCCCGGGTAAACAGTGCGGCGATGCGTTTACTGGCCGTGGCGTGTTGTGCATCCTGTGCCACAGTAGGCAGTACCAGAGGTTCTTTTACCGCCTCAGGAGCGGCATGAAGACCAAAGGCGACAAGAAGTGCTATTGCTAGTGCTGAATGTTTTTTCATAAGCTACTCTGTGTTGTTCAGGCTATAAACAAGCTGTCCTGACGTGTTTTCACAACCATACCAGAACCCAATTGCACAGTCACATCGTCTTTATGCACTTCCAGTACCGTTGCAGGCATGGGATTTTGCCCAAGTTTAATCAGCACTTTACCGCCAACTATCACCTGGCCTGTCGCAACTGGCTGCAAGGCAACAGCTGGCGCAGGAGCTTTTTCTGGCTGTGATTGAGAAACAGGTTTCTGGTTAACCTTAGTGCTTTTAGAGGGAAGAATTGCTTTTTTGTTCGGTGTTTTTTTGTAAGCAGGTTTGTCTGGCGTGGCTGGCTGCGGATTTTTTGCCTTTGCTTCAGCCAGTTTAGCTTTGCGTTTTTCAGCAGCTTTAGCCTTACTTTCATCTAATAATTTACTGGCATGCTCTGCCTGAGAAGCATCAATAGGCTCGCCGGCAACACCATCTAAATCTATCCGGGCTACGCCTTCCTTGGTTGCTTCTAAATACCGCCAACTGGAGGTATAAATTCTCAGTGCCTGGCGTAACTGTGTTTTACTGACGGTGATATCATTTTGCAAACGCTCGGCTAAATCCTGAAAAATACCGATTTTCAGTGGCTTGGCTTCACCAGTTAGGCTAAAACATGCCGGGAACTGGGTTGCCAGATAGGCCAGTACATCTTTTACTGTTGCCGCTTTTACATTTTGTTCAGTTGGGGTGGTCATTAACGCTTCACTCTTCTTCATCTGCGGCATCCGCATCCGGCTTGCCTTCTTCCAGCTGTTGGCGAACATAAGCCAACGCCCAATCTATTAGTTCATCTTCATCAGCTTCCAGCAGCACTGTGCCACCACGCAATTCATCCCAGATAGCGGGCAATAAGTGCTCAACCTGAGCGCTGCTGATATCTTCCGGTAAACTTTGCCATACAGCATGATAAACAGCATTTATCTTATCGGTTACCAGTTCTTCTTCACCTTCCCAGTCGCCGATATCTGCCTGATCAAACAAATAATCGTGAATAGAAATTGTATCTTTCATAATACTGCAGCCAAATGCTGTTCAAACAACGCAATCAGCTGTTCAAGGCCGGCTTGATCATCTGCATCAAACCGTGCCAGGCTGGGGCTGTCTATATCCAGCACAGCAATAATTTCACCGTTGTGGCGCAGTGGCAGCACAATTTCTGAATTACTGGCGGCATCGCAGGCAATGTGACCGGGGAATTCGTGCACATCTTTTACCAGTTGCACTTGCCCGGTAGCAACAGCCGTACCGCAAACGCCCTTTCCTACGGCAATACGCACGCAGGCTACCAGCCCTTGAAAAGGCCCTAACACCAATTCATCTGCACGCATAATATAAAAGCCAGCCCAATTTAAATCTGGTAGCTGATTAAACAACAATGCACTGAGGTTAGCCATATTGGCAATCAGATCGGTTTCGCCGTCGATCAACGCCTGCGCTTGCTGGTTTAGCAAACGGTACAACGCGGTTTTATCGGTAGACATGAAATATAGGTTTCTGACTAATGCTCAAAACCCGTACATTACTCGTTTTGCCTGAAAATTTAAACCACTTCAGGACAAAGATTTCCCCGGCCAGCCTGTTTTAATGCTGAACTGAGCCTGTTTGGCTGAGATTTGTACAGCTCACCGGCTGTCAGTCGGTTATTTTATGAGGGTTTGACGGATAATAACACACAGGTTGTTGCGCCTGATGGCTGAAAAAACGCGTATCTTTGTATGGCAACTTCATAAAGCCGCCAACCCCTTCACCGCTAATTAGTGAAACCTTAGCCAGAATATTTTGTAATAAGCGGTTAAATTCGAGCTCAGCTGCCGGGTCCAGTAAACGATAATAGCTGTGGATTTTCATATATAAGGCACTAACCTCAAATATAATACAGCCAGTGTGGCGGATTAAATTAAGCCGGGCGATGTCGTCCATAATGGCATCAGGTAACACTAACTGCTCGTCAGGATCTCTGCCATCTTCAAAATAGGAATGTTGCTTGCTGGCATCTTCAGTACTTAGTACCGGAGCCAACTGGTAAGGGATGTGAGCATCGCTGGCGGCAATAAATGGCTCAGCAGTACTATTACGGCTGATATGGATGGTATTGCGGGCATTAAACAGACAGGCTTTAAAAATACCGACTTTGGCAATAGCACGCGCTAAAGTCACGACATTATTTACTGATAAAGCAAAAGATTCTGCCAGGCCGGTATCGTATAAATTCAGGCTGGAATCAATATAAATACCGCTGGCCTGCCAGTGAATAGCCAGGCCGCCAACCACAGGAAAGCGCGCCAGTCGGCTTACTGCTGCAACAAAGGCTTTTTCTGTTTCCCCCATACCGGCCAGATAATTTTTGTAGTAGCGCTCCAGTTGCACGTCATCAACATACGCAATACCTTCTTCTTCGCTGTGTTCACGTAAAAACGACTTACGTGACGAATATACTACCGTATCCAGCTCCCGCACCTGCGGACTGACCCAAACCGGCAGTTGCGCAATATCTGCAAACAAAGGCAGTTCTGGTAACACCAAATGCTTTAACCGTGGCATATGCTGTAAAAAATAATCACCGGCCTGAGCACGTAACTGAGCGTCATCAGACAACATGCTGTCAAGCATGGTGGCAAACTCAACCGGTAAGCCGAGGCTGCGTGCAGGTATGGCTTTGCTACCGAAACGGCAAGACTGGCCAGATGCCAGTGCATACAAGGTGCTGGCAACACCCTGCTCGTCAAATCTGGGGCTGGACAAAGCGCCGGTGCGTTGTTCCGGGCCAATAAAATACACATCGCCCATGCGGGCATTAGAGGTTTGTAAATCTGCCGACATCAATTGCATCACATTATTCGACAAGTACTGGCCGTTGGCATCTAACTGAGCAAACACCGACGAGCCCCAGTCAATTAAACTCACCAGACCACTTTGTGCATCAAACACCAGATTGGAGGGCTTAATGTCGCCATGTACTATTGGTTGTAGTTCACCCTCTTTGCTATGGCTGCGTAGCGCCTGCAATACATCTGCCAGCTGGCAGGCTATGTCAATTAACAACCGTGCGCTTAAACGGCCATGCTTTAAGCTGTAATGCTCTAAATCTATACCTTTGCCGCGCTGCATCATCAGGATACCTTGCTTTTTCACCACCTGATAGGTGATGTAGCGCGGTACGTTCGGGTGCAGTACCTGCGACAACATATAAGCTTCGTCAGCCAGCCGCTCCTGAATATGTTGCGGCAGATTAATACGGGAAAACTTAAACACACAGGCCTGACTGTTGACATCCAGCCCGGCAAACGCAAAACCGTAGGCGCCTTTTCCAATTAACTCTATGTCGCAGTAGCCAAGTTTTTCCAGCTCAGAAATGCACAATGCCACCCAATCTTTCAGCTTTTTAGCATCATTGGTATTTAACAGATAAACCGACTGCTCTTCGGGAATATAGAAATTACGCAGCTGGTTTTTATACTGTACTTGTGTCATCTGCAGCCTTATCACGTAAAAAAACCCACTACAATGAGTGGGTTTTAGCAGAAAGCCCGGTTAAAACCAAGCCTGACTTAACTTATTAGCGCATTGCTACCAGCATAGCTGACGGCTGCTCCAGATACTGCTTCCACAGGTTGGTAAAGCGCGCTATGGTACCACCGTCTATAACCCGATGATCGCCCGACCAGCTGATTTGCATCAGTTGGCGTGCTTCCACTTCACCTATGGCATTAAAACGAGGCAAAGTTTGCACTTTACCCAACGCCACTATCGCCAGTTCCGGCTTATTAATAATGGGCGTAGCGACCGTGCCGCCGATAGCACCGATATTGGAAATACTGATAGTACCGCCTTTTAAATCGGCCGGGCTGACGCGCCCTTCACGGGCCAGCTCTGTTAAACGGGTTAAATCATTAGCAATATCGATAATAGATTTACGCTGACAGCCTTTGATATTAGGCACCAGTAAACCAACTTTTGAATCTACTGCTATGCCGATATTATGATCGTCAAAATAGGTTAGCTCTGTGCAGTCTTTGTTAACTTGTGCATTCATCACCGGGAACTGATTAATTGCCAGCGACAACGCTTTAATGAAGAACGGCATCATAGTCAGCTTAACGCCCTGTTTGGCGTACTGATCTTTTAAGCTGCCACGAAGCGCTATCAGCTCGGTTAAATCAATCTCTTCACAGTAGGTAAAGTGCGGAATGGTTGAAACCGACTCTACCATCTGGCGCGCCATTGCCGCTTTAATACCTTTAATTGGCTCAGTGCGGCTACCACCACTGCTTGTTACTGTGGTTACGGCTTTTGTTGCCAGATTGGCTGGTGCATTCTGCGTTGGCGCAGTGTGTACTTTACCGTCAGCAAAAGCACGCACATCGTCTTTATATACACGGCCTTTATCACCGCTGCCTGGCACCTTGCTGATATCAATACTCAGCTCACGGGCTAAACGGCGAACCGCCGGGCTGGCCAGTGCTTTACCATTACCGGCACCGTCTGTTTTTTGTTGCATTGCACAGGCAGCCTTTGCCGGTGCGGCAGTTGTCGTGGCACTAACAGTGGCTGCCGCTTGCGGTTCTGATGCCATGCCAGCATGTTGCATAGCAAACAATGGCGCATGCACTTTGGCAATTTCGCCCTTGGCGTAATACAACTTGGTTACTTTACCTGAATACTTAGCCGGAATTTGCACCAAAGCTTTGTCGGTCATCACATCACATACCGGCTGATCTTCGGCAATATCATCGCCTTCTTTAACTAACCAGTCGACAATTTCGCACTCGACAATGCCTTCGCCAATATCAGGCAAAATAAAATCTTCGCTACCGGCAGAAGCTACCGCTGTAGGCGTAGCAACAGTTTCCGACTGCGCGGCATCCATCGGGCTATCTGTGCCTGCCAGTTGCATTTCAAACAACGGCGCATGCACTTTGGCAATATCGCCTTTGGCGTAGTACAGCTTTGACACCACGCCATTATGCACGGCAGGAATTTGCACCAGCGCTTTGTCGGTCATCACATCACACACGGGTTGATCTTCGCTGATGGTGTCACCTTCAGCCACCAGCCAGTCAACAATTTCACACTCAACAATACCTTCACCGATATCCGGCAGAATAAAATCTTTTTTCATTGCTGCCTCCGTTAAAAGTTAACTGAGCGTTTTATCGCTTCATAGGTTTTTAAGTGATCCGCCACGTATTCTTTTTCCAGTGCCAGCGGATATGGTGTATCCATACCGCACACCCGCTCAATCGGGCTTTCCAGGTGCAGAAAACACATTTTCTGGATGGTTGCGGCTATTTCACCGGCAAAGCCGCCGGTTAACGGCGCTTCATGGTTGATCAGTAAACGACCAGTTTTCTTAACTGACGCCGCTACCGTATCGGCATCCCACGGCAATATGCTGCGCAGGTCAATCACTTCACAGGAAATGCCATCTTTTTCAGCCATCTCAACGGCTTTTTGCACAATATCCATCTGCGCGCCCCAAGCCAGGATGGTAATATCCTTACCCTGCTGCGTTACCTCGGCTTTGCCCAGTTCAATTTCATAGTACTCTTCCGGCACTTCCCCAATGGAGGCGCGGTACAGCTTTTTCGGTTCAAAGAAAATAACCGGATCCGGGCAGGCTATAGAGGCTAACAACAAGCCTTTAGCCTGATAAGGGTCGCGTGGGATCACCACTTTTAAACCCGGCGTATGAGCAAAATAGGCCTCAGGTGACTGGCTGTGATAGTGGCCGCCGGCAATACCGCCGCCGTACGGGCTTCTGAACACTATACCACCGACATTAAATTCATTACCTGAGCGGTAGCGGAACTTGGCGGTTTCGTTAACGATCTGATCAAAAGCCGGGAAGATATAATCGGCAAACTGAATTTCAGCTACCGGCTTCATGCCCTGCGCCGCCATACCATTGGCAAAACCGGCAATGCCCTGCTCGGTTAATGGCGTATTAAAACAGCGTGCTTTGCCGTATTTTTCCTGCAGTTTGCTTGTGGCGCGAAACACGCCGCCAAAATGGCCAACGTCTTCACCAAAGCACACCACGCCGTCGTCTTTAGCCATGGCTAAATCAAGCGCATTATTAATGGCCTGCAACATGTTCATCTTTGCCATTAGTCTAATCTCCCCGCCGTTACCGGATACGCATCCGGGTATTTACGGATATGCGCTTTTAATTCATCTAATTGTTGTTGTAATGCCGGGATCGGTTCAGCGTATACATCAGAAATAAGGTGCTCAATACCAGGCTTCGCCACTTTTTCAGCCACTTTTAACGCATCAAGAATTTCGGTACGCAGTGCTTCAATAGTAGCTTTATCGTCAGCTTCGTTCAGCCAGCCTTTTTCAACCAACCATAAACGGAAACGAGCGATGGGATCATTCTGGCGCCACTTTTCTTCTTCTTCTTTTGAGCGGTAACCGCTTGGATCGTCAGACGAGGAATGCGCGCCCAGCCGATAAGCGATAGATTCAATTAATACCGGTTCGTTATGTTTCAGTGCATGGTCACGTGCCATTTTAGTGGCCTGGTACACGGCTAAAATATCCGCACCATCTACCCGTAACGCTTTCATGCCGTAACCAACCGCACGGCAGGCAATACCGTCGCCAACAAACTGCTCACTGGCCGGCGTTGAAATGGCATAACCATTGTTACGACAGAAAAAAATCACCGGTGCCTTGTGTACCGCTGCCATATTTAAGCCAGCATGGAAATCGCCTTCTGAGGCGGCACCTTCACCAAAATAACAAATGGTGGTATTAGCTAAACCACGCAGCTTTTGTGCGTAGGCATAACCACTGGCTTGCGGGATTTGTGTGCCCAGCGGTGACGATATCGTCATGTAATAAATATCTTTACTGCCGTAATGCACCGGCATCTGGCGGCCTTTACCTAAATCCTTTTCATTGGAGAACAGCTGGTTCATAAACTGCTCCAGCGTAAAACCACGATAACGCAGTGCGCCCTGTTCACGGTACTGCGCCATGATCATATCCTGCTCGGCTAATGCCGCAGCACTACCTACCGTAGTAGCCTCTTCGCCTAAACATTGCATATAAAAGCTGATGCGGCCCTGGCGCTGAGCTGCCAACATGCGCTCATCCAGCACACGGATAAACACCATGGTATCGTACATTTTAAGCGCAGTGGCTTTATCCAGTTCCGGCGCTACAGCGCCTTCGTACAGGCTACCGTCGTCACGTAAAATGCGTAATGTAGGAATTTTTAACGCATCACCGGCGGTAAACTCCGCAGTGTGCACCGTGGTTATGGTGGCGTTATTTGGGTTAGTCATAGGGTGTCTCTTGTTTGTTATACGTGTCAGACAGTTGGCAGCACTACCTGCCCGGCCTTGGTTTCAGGCTGGCAGCGCTTAACTTTTACTGTCCAGTATAGCGGCTTTAACCGCTCTCCCCGTTTTGTGCCTGACATAAGCATGCACCGGTGTATTCTGATTATTATCGGCGGCAACTTTACCTTTACGTAAACTGCATTGCAACCGAGGTATCCGCTCTGACAGGTGCCAGGCAGCAATGACTGTCAGCTTAAATTTACTCTTTACAAGATTTGTTTAGCTCAGGCCAGATTGTGCACCACTGTAGCAGGCACCACCATTAGCATTGCGCGCTGGCCAATTGCCACCTTAGGATTAGGAAATATAAGTGCTTCACCTTCCTGTTCTACCTTGTATTCAACACCAGCATCGCTGGCCAGTACCGTGCCTACCGGATAGCTGGTAAAGTTTTCTACATCATCGGCAAAATGCAATTTAAAGGCAGTAGTGTGTTTATTGATGGTGCGGTACACCTGATACAACTGAAACTGTTGTTCGTCAAAAGGTACAGTACTAACATTGTCTTCACTGATAAGCTGACGCAATGCAACGCTTACTTTGGCAAAACGTTGTATATCGTTCTGGCCAAAAGGCCTGACCTTACCTAACTCTATTGTAAAAGCATTGGCACCATGCGTATTAGAAGCGTAATAACTGAAAGTAGAAGCCGGAGTTTGCATTAGCAGCACAGTAGTTACATCACAGGCCTGTAAAAATTCAAATTCAGCTTTTTGCCAGGGTTTGCCGTGCAAGAAAGGATACACTGCAAATTTTTCATAGTGTGAGCCACGGATAGCAGTATGTAAATCATATAAAAATCGGTTACGCGGAACCGAATTGGTTACGCGTACCTCATTATAAAAACGACTGACATAATCTTCCAAAGCTCTAGCACGCTTACGTTCAGCATTAACTAAACCACTGCCGTTACTGTGATGGCCAGAAAACAGTCGGTTAAGGTTTTCTGTAATTTCACGTGTACCGGCGTTGATTGCAGGTGGATTACCAAATAATACAAGCAAGCGGTGTTTGAGCAATAATTTACCCAGCAGCAGCTCTTTTACCAGCTCAGCGCAAATTTCTATTGGTGCAGTTTCATTGCCGTGCACACCACAAGACAAAACGATATCTTTGGTACCGCTTTGGCAAAGCTCAGGCTCAAAGCATATTACGCCGGTATCCCAGATACTAACCTTAGTATTGTTATTTAATGTGAAGTGCGATGGCTGGATGCCATCAGGATTTGAAAGAGTCAGTTGTAGAAAATCGCCATGTTGCAGCAGTTGGGCGTGTTGGGTAGATAAGTGCGCCATGCGCCAGCTCCGGATTGTTGTAATGTGCTGATTCTACCGCAGTTACTGCACTCAGCCAAACCGGACGCTAAATCAGCTCAGATTTTCTGCGTACATTGATACCTGATCCCGCCCAGACTGCTTAGCTTTGTACATTGCCAGATCTGCATCGGCTAACAATTGTTTAAGCTGATAGCCAGACGTATCCGAAGAGCTGACACCAAAACTTGCACTCAGCGGGAATGTGTAGCCGCTATCTTTTGTGTCTATAGTGGCAATAGCATCGCGGCATATTTCGGCCATTAATGCAGCTTTATCAGCATGGCAACCTGGCAACACTACAGCAAACTCTTCCCCACCAATACGACCAAACACATCATTATTACGCATAAAGTTACGACAGGTTTTTACCACTTGCTGCAATGCCCAATCACCTGCGGCATGCCCATACTGATCATTTATATTTTTAAAATAATCCAGGTCGAACAAAATCAGTGCCGCAGGTTTTGCATCCAGCTCACAGTAATCCAATGCCACCTTAGCCTGATTGTTAAAGTGGTAACGGTTACTTATCCCGGTTAGCTGATCATACTCTGCAATCTTTTTAAAGCGTTTACGCCCTATTACAGCACGATAAGCTAGTACCGTCGAAAGAACAAGTATGGAAGACAATACAAGCATCACTAGTTTATTCTGTTTAACTTCTTGTTGATATAAATTTTTTTGTAAAGATAGAACTTCATTATCTTTGTCCAACAATGCGATTCTTTGATTTTTAATTGCACTATCGGCTTTTGCAAGATTATACGCAATTAATCCGGCTGTTTTTTCATTACTATAAGTTTGTTTTTTTGCTGTAAGTATTTCATGATACTCCAGTGCGCTAGGTATATCGCCCCTTACTTTACTTAACCGATAAAGTGTATCATACAACATAATTACGGAGGGGTTAATGCTCTGAGAGTCAATCTTACTGAGTGCCTGCATACCTACACTATAAGCCAGCTCCATTTGTCCATTATTCATATAGGCTGAGCTGAGCAAGGCATCATAAGCAACTATCAATATATTATAAGATGTATCCAACACTTCTTGTCTATTTTCATTAATCTCAATTATTGCTTTCGGCGGATCATTTACTATTAATGATTCTATTTTATAACTACGAATAATATTAGAATAAATAGGTTGCTTTGCCTCTAAACAAGCTGTTAATCCCGGCAGAAAAAATTGTTCAAATCTTTCAAAATCTCCCGACCTGAATAGAGCTTCAAGCTTAAATTGCCAGCCAAAACAAGCATAGCGCCCACCTCCAGACTCTCTTATCAGCTTTTCAGCATAATATAAACCGATATCAAATTGCTCTACTTGATTAAATACAAAAGACATGATACCTAGACCATGGTTTCGAGCATCTTTTTCTACCATATTTTGTAGTAGAACGTCATATACTTCCATGTAAGAAAAAACTTCATTATAGTTTTTTGAAATCATTAAAATATTAATTAATACACTCAATGACTTAAATTTAATGTATTCTGATTGTGAATTATCAACCAACCCTTTTAACATATCAATAGATTGCTGGCGTTGCCCCTTGAAGTTGAGGTGATAGGCTTTGAGAAATATATAGTGTTCCCGCTGCTCTGGGGATAATTGAGCTGTTTCTTGGCTAAGTAAGCCAATGATTTCATCAAATTTTTTAAAATCACTGGCTCTTAGTTCATCAGCCGCCTCCAACAGCTTAGATATATCTGTTTGTTGGGCAGCAATAAAATGGGAATAGAGCAAGCCAGCAATTAGCAAGCTTGTTTTACAACACGCATAAATTAGCTTTGACCATCGCAACATTTAAGTAAATTCTATTGTTTAGGTGTCGGTTGCTCAGGCTCATCCTCTGGCTGAGGTGTCTCATCAGGTTCTTCTGCTGGCATAACACCACATATTAAATTTTTTCTCGGTTCCAAAAGATTTTCTACTGCGGCCAATAGCGTAGTTTGCCCGATAGGAGTTAAGTTCTGTGCTTTAAGCATTGCCACTACGTCACTTTCTGACAATTCTTGCAGCTCTGCGCTGGAACCGAGTTTTTCCATAAAATTTATAATATTTCCCATAACGTAACCTCACCTACAGTAAATTGCTCTGTTTTACGAACATGAGCTTAAACACGCTTTATACGTCAATCTGTTTTTTTTTGCCAGCGAACAATTTAGAACGGTGCTTACAGTAATGATATTAAGGCGTTTAATCAGCTCTGTACAAGTGAGTTTTTACGCAGCCCGGAACTTGCTAGCCCCCTCTTTATTTGGCAATCTTTAAAGACAGAGTTCTTCTGTAAAAATTAAAGATGCTTATGGTACTGATTTGAAGACTCACTCTCTTGCGCAAAGCCCAATAGCTTCGCACCACGAATTGCAGCCAGATTGTTTTTGTTAATATCCATAACAAAATGGCTTATAGCAAGCATTTGTTGAATCTGTTCAATTAAAGCTTTAGTGGCATCCTGTGCAATCTGCTTTCCATGAGCTTCAGGCAGCACTATATTACCTATTTCTGCAATACCGTTTTTCCTGTCTAAGTGACTAATACAACACAGTGCAGATGGTTTCAGCTCTTCCAAGAGCCTCACCGTAAGAAACAGCCGATCGGTGTTTAAATTTGCATTGAGTTTTAGAGCATTCTGGAAACTTATCTCAGCTTGTTCTTCCGTTAAAGCTGGCATAATAAACCGCATGACCCGTTCATCCGTGTAGAGCTTTATGTACAGCGCTTTATCGTCGGGACACAGCGGCTGAATCTGTAAGCGAGTAGTTTTAAAATTAAACTTTGATGCAAAAACAAGTATAGTCATTCACTTTCTACCTAAATTATTTTGCCTGCACTCAACTAAAGAGAGAATTCAATTATCGGCATAGTTCCCACATTTTGGCAAAAAAAATCATCAGTGTAACTTCCAGCTAAAACCTATGTGATAGAGGTGTGGGGTCAACTAACAGCTTACATATTTTTTTTTGCATTAAGCCCCTCAAGTTCTGCTAAAAGTACCGTGTTAAGCTCAGCTTTATTAGTGGGCGGGATGATAAGTGTTGTTTTCAAATCCATGACAGCGTCAGGCAAAATTACCAATGGCATCAAGTCAATACGGATTGGCTGAATAGGTAAAGTCGCCGCCTCATATAAAATCACTTCATGCTCCGATGGATAATACTCTGTCAGCAATTTTACCAACACTTTGCGATACTCACTGTCGGTGCTGAATTTCGCCAACGATCTATCACCCGCTACACCTACCTGCCATAAAATCAGGTAAGCAGCGGTATCAATATTGCGTTTATAAAACATAAACTGGCTGGCTTCATAGTGCTGACAGCCATAAGTGCCGGGGTCGATACCTAAATCGGCATACAAACAATCTTCTGCTGAAATACCCGGTTCCATATGGGCGCTAAAGCCCAGTTCACGGGCTTGCTTAATGGCATTATGCGGCACCCAGGCAAATACTCCGGGATGGCCGTAAAACGCACCTACCACCTTTTTCCCCGCTTTAACTTCAACCAACATAGCGGCTACCATTTCACGATAAGTGAGCATGCGCGATTTGCCTTCCAGATAGTAAGGCTGCAGTGAACGCACATCGGCATTCATCTGCTCTATCCACTTTTCGGTAATGCCATCGGCCACCAGCACAAACACCACGTCGGCCTGTTCAATATAACTGCGGGAAAGCGGGCTGATATGTGAGCCCAGTGTCATACCGGTGCCAACACAAACTAAACTGCCTGTTTGCAAAATAACGTCCTTGATATTTTTTTCCTTACTATAAGGCGTTGCAGCGTTTGCTGGCAAGCCTATATCAGAACTATAAAAAAGCCTGTCAGTGACAGGCTTTTGGGCAGCAATTTAATCGCGTCTGATATGGCACTTCTCTAACTGCCATACCCGGCTGACATAGTCCTCAATAGAACGGTCAGAGGTAAACTTACCTACCGAGGCTGTATTGAGTATGGCCTTTTTAGCCCACAGCGATTTATCGCGATACCATTGATCTACTTTCAGCTGAGCTTTAACGTAACTTTCAAAATCTGCCAGTACCAGATAAGGATCGCCACCTTCCAGCAAGCTACGCTTAATTGCGGCTAACTCGCCTGGTTTACCGGGTGTGAAGTAATCTGTTTCCAGCCAATCAAGAATGGCTTTAATTTCCGGATTAGCATAGTAGTAATCCATACTGTTATAACCCTTGGCATGTAAAGCTTTTACTTCATCTACCGTTAAACCAAAGATAGCGATATTGTCGTCGCCCACTTCCTCAGCAATTTCGATATTGGCTCCATCTAACGTTCCTACCGTAATAGCGCCGTTAAGTGCCAGCTTCATATTGCCAGTACCTGAAGCTTCCTTACCTGCAGTAGAAATTTGTTCAGATACGTCAGCGGCCGGTATCATTTTTTCTGCCAGTGTTACCCGGTAGTTGGGCATAAATACCACTTTTAAGCGGTTTTTTACGCGCTTATCATGGTTAATTTTCTCAGCGACTTTATTAATGGCATAAATAATTTCTTTGGCTAATTTATAGCCAGGTGCGGCTTTGGCACCAAACAGAAATACACGTGGCACCATATCGTAATCCGGTTCCTGCAGAATACGGCGGTATAACGCCAGTATATGCAACAGGTTCAAATGCTGGCGCTTATACTCATGCAACCGCTTAATCTGAATATCAAAAATGGCATGCGGATCAATATCAATATGAGTCAGCTTCTTCACTACTGTTGCCAGATCTGCTTTATTCTGCTGCTTAATCGCCATAAAGGCGTCCTGAATTTTGGCATCATCTGCAAAGGCCGCAAATTTAGACAATTGCTTTAAGTCAGTTGGCCATTCAGTGCCAATATTATCATCCAGCAATTTCGCCAGTTTCGGGTTACAAGCTTTTAACCAGCGTCTTGGTGTAACACCATTGGTGACATTAGTAAATTTATCCGGCCACAGTGCTACCATTTCCGGGAATAAATCTGACTTAACCAGTTTTGAGTGAATTTCTGCTACGCCATTAACCCGGAAAGACCCTACTACTGATAAATGCCCCATCCGCACCATAGGGTCGTGGCCATCTTCGATAATAGACAATTTACGCTTTTTATCGTTGTCGCCCGGCCATAACACATCAACCTGTTCTACCAGAAAGCGGCGGTTAATTTCGTAGATAATTTCCAGGTGGCGTGGTAATACTTTTTCAAATAAGCGTACAGGCCATTTTTCCAGTGCTTCAGGTAATAAAGTATGGTTAGTGTAAGCAAAAACCTGCTGGCAAATATTCCAGGCGTGATCCCACTGCATTTCAGCACGGTCAACCAGAATACGCATCAGTTCAGGAATAGATACTGCCGGGTGTGTATCATTTAATTGAATAACAACCTGTCTGGCAAAGTCACTCCAGTCGTCGCCATGAGCCCGCTTATAACGGCGAATGATGTCTTTTAATGAACAGGACACAAAAAAGTACTGCTGGATCAACCGCAGCTCTTTACCAGCATCGGTTTCATCATTCGGGTACAGCACTTTAGAGATAGTTTCTGCTTCAATATTCTCGCGTGAAGCATCGATATAACCGCCTGAGTTAAATACGTCCCAGTTAAAGAAGTCACTGGCCCGGCTTTCCCATAACCGCAGCACATTTACTGAACTGCCATTGTAGCCTACTACCGGAATATCCCAGGGCACTCCTTTGATAATACGGCCTGGGTGCCACACTTTTTTCATTTTTCCTTGCAGGTCATATACTGTTTCGACATAACCATACACAGAAATTTCCTGTACTGATTCAGGTCGGCAAATTTCCCACGGATTGCCATACTCGCGCCAGCTGTCTGGCCGCTCTATCTGACGGCCATCCTGAAAACTTTGCTGAAACAAGCCGTGCTCATAATGAATGCCATAGCCTATAGCCGGATAATTCAGGGTGGCAAGAGAATCAATAAAACACGCAGCTAAACGCCCCAGGCCACCATTGCCCAGCGCCATGTCTTCTTCCTGATCTTCCAGATCTGCAATATTAAACCCCAGTTCTGACAGTGCCTGTTTGGCTTGTTCATACAGTCCCAGGTTATGCAGGTTGTTGCTGAACAAACGGCCCATCAGGTACTCAAGGCTAAAATAATGCAAGGCGCGGGTGTTGTTTTCATAGTGCGTGCGCTGAGTATTACGCAGGCCATCGTATACCTGCTCGTTTACCGCTGCACAGGTAGCCCGCCACCAAGCCTGCGGGCTGGCTTTATTTACGTCGGTACCTAAAGTGGAATGCAGATGGCGGATGATCTGATCTTTCAGCTGTTCGGTGTTAATTTGTGTTACACCAGTACTGGCAGTTGAGGTATGTTTTTTCATTACAAATCCTGATAGTTTTCTGCCTGTGATAGCGACATAATATCGCCAAGCGTAGAATTATTACAAAAAAATACCCTATCACAGTGCTCAAGGCAAAATCGAAGGCTATAAATGTAATTTAATTACAATGTAGATCATAGCCTTTTCAGCGCCTTATATCTGACTGAATACGTATTCAACAAACGTCTTAGCATCGTGTTCCAGTTGTAACAGGTGGCCCTGATCAACAAAGCTCTCCAGATAAATCTTATAAGAGTTTTCCGTCCCTGACGGCCGGGCAGCAAACCAACCATTACGGGTGACCACTTTTACCCCACCAATATCGGCATTATTTCCCGGAGCTTTGGTTAGCACGGCTAAAATGTCATCGCCAGCCAGGGTGGTTTGTTTAACACTTTTTACGTCGAGTTTTTTCAGCGCTGCTTTTTGCTCACTGCTGGCCGGCGCATCTAAACGGCGATACAACGGCGAACCAAGCTCCCGCGTAAGTGCCTGATACTGCTGATAAGGGTCTACACCGGTTTTTGCCAGCATTTCAGCTGCTAATAACCCTAAAATAATACCGTCTTTATCGGTAGACCAGGCGCTGCCATCAAAGCGTAAAAAACTCGCCCCGGCACTTTCTTCGCCGCCAAAAGCAACGCTACCGTTATGCAATCCCTCGACAAACCACTTAAAACCTACCGGCACTTCCAGTAAATTACGCCCGCGTGCGGCAATAACTCTGTCAATTAATGCACTGGATACCAGTGTTTTACCAATTGCCAGTTCAGCAGCCCAGTCTGGCCGGTTAGCAAGTAAATAATTAATCACTACAGCCAGATAGTGATTGGGGTTCATCAGGCCACCACTACGGGTAACTATACCGTGGCGGTCGAAATCCGGGTCATTACCTATAGCAATATCAAACTGATCTTTTAGCTGGATCAGATTAGCCATAGCATAAGCCGAGGAGCAATCCATACGAATTTGGCCGTCCTTATC
Organism: Rheinheimera pacifica; assembly: GCF_024809855.1. GTDB lineage: Bacteria > Pseudomonadota > Gammaproteobacteria > Enterobacterales > Alteromonadaceae > Alishewanella > Alishewanella pacifica_A. The sequence continues at coordinate 109,642 of NZ_JANUEM010000007.1, read as the reverse complement.
CAATGGCATAAAAGCAAACGCAGGGTCAACCTTGTCATTTACCACTGTAATGTTCAGGCCGTAGCGCTCAGCAATACGTGGCCAGTACGCAATACCAGAACCGCCCAGCGGGTCAACGCCAATTTTAATGCCTGCTTTGGCTATCGCGGCCATATCGATAACGTTTTCTAAATCGTCAACATAATGCTGAATATAATCAATATGCTGGCAGTAGCCAGATTGCAGCGCCAGGGCATAAGGCATCATTTTTACGCCTTCCAGGTCTTTGGCCAGCAACTCATTGGCGCGTTGCTCTATCCAGTTAGTGACATCGGTATCTGCCGGGCCACCGTGTGGCGGGTTGTACTTAATGCCACCATCCTGTGGCGGATTATGTGATGGCGTAATTACAATACCGTCTGCCAACTGGCTGGTTGCACCTTTATTTTGGGTCAGAATAGCGTGTGAAATGACCGGCGTTGGCGTATAGCCAAGATCTTTCTGGATGCATACCTGAATTTTATTGGCAATCAGCACCTCAAGCGCGGTAGCAAAGGCAGCTTCAGATAAAGCATGGGTGTCTTTACCGAGAAATAATGGCCCGGTAATCGCGTTTTTTTTACGATAATCAGCCACTGCCTGGCAAATTGCCAGCACGTGCGGTTCATTAAACGAGCAATGCAGTGCGCTGCCACGATGACCCGAAGTGCCAAAACTGACTTTATGCTCAGGCTGCGTATGTACGTCGGGCTCCAGCACATAGTATGCCGTCATCAGACGGCTTATATTCGGCACTAACGATACCGGCACCTGCTGCCCGGCCAGTGGGTGTAAAGACATAACATTTCCTTTTATAACAAATCGCGAATACGTTCTGCATCCTGTTCACTATAGCCGAGTTTGATGGCTGTCTCAGTCAGCATCATTTTTTTGCGGGTGGTATTGGAGTTAGTGATCACCCAAAATTCAGTATTAGGAATTTGTTTTGGGTTGGTGCTGCTGCCAGCCTCTGACAACTCTTCGGCACTGCGGCCAAAATACAGCCGGTTACGGCCTTTAATTTCCAGCACTTTGTTAAACTGCTTTTTGTGCGCCCGGGCCAGCGCTGACAGAATAAACAAAAAGCGGCCAACTACGCTCGACTCTGCCGGTAAATCCTGCTTATTTATTAAGTCAAAAATACTACTGCTGATTGGAGCTGCCGGTGTTGATACCGCGGGCTCTGCCGCCTGCACCGGGTTTGCAGCAGCATCACCAAGTAATAAGCGACGTAAGATCTCAGACGCACTCTCACCAATTTTTTGGGTCTGACCGGCAATGTACTGGTATAGCTCGTCATCTATTTCGATGGTTTTCATATATTTATTCCGCGCGCTAAAAGTGTCCTCATTATATAAAGCCTTATCGACTGACGCCAGCGGCATGATTTGCTAGACTAGCCTGCCCGTTAACCAAATGAGCTTTCTATGCTTTTACATACCCATATCAGCGGCCAGCAAAACAGCAGCACAGCGCCGGTAGTGCTTATTCATGGCTTATTTGGCAGTTATGAGAATCTGGGCGTTATTGAACGCAGTTTAAGTGATCAATATCAGGTGATTAATGTGGATGTGCGCAACCATGGCCGCTCGGATCACAGCGCAGAGATGAATTATCAGCTAATGGCTGAAGATCTTGCACAAACGCTGGATTCCCTTAACGTTAAAAAATCGGCAATACTCGGGCATTCCATGGGAGGCAAGCTTGCCATGGCTTACGCCGTTACCTACCCTGAGCGCGTGTCCAAACTTATTTTGGCCGATATCGCGCCAGTAGGTTATCCGCCCCGGCATAACAGCATCTTTACAGGCCTGAACTCGGTAGATTTAACAGAAATTGAAAACCGGGCCGATGCCGACAAGCAACTGGCTCAGCACGTAAAAGAAAGTGGCGTGCGCCAGTTTTTGCTAAAAAGCCTGGTAAAAGACGACGATAAATTTGAGTGGCGCTTTAACTTAAACGCCCTCTACAGCAATTATACTGAGTTAATTGGCAAGCCAATCGACAGTGGCGTATTCAGCGGGCCGGTGCTCTTTATTAAAGGTGGTGATTCTGATTACATTCTGCCAGAACACAAAGACGCTATTACAAAAATGTTTCCGGCAGCGCAGGCGAAAATTATCCAAGGTACCGGGCATTGGCTGCATGCTGAAAAACCTGCGGCCTTTACCAAGCTGGTAAAGGACTTTTTATTGAGCTAACGCACTAAATTTTAGTGAAGTTATGCTATAGTGCGCGCACTTTTTTGCAGGTCAGGTAACGTGCTATGGCTATAGAGCAGTTTGAAGCAATAGGTTTATGGCTTGGGCTGGGTATTTTGTACCTGTTTATTGTGCTTGCAATACGTGATGTGCTGAAAAAGAGTAACGCACCAAAGCTCGGGCAGTTTTTTGTCTGGCTGGTACTGTTTCTGTCACCGGCAGTATTTATCATCAAAAGCATAGTGCCATATTTTATCGAGTAGTAAGGTTAGGATTAATGGCGAAGATAGCCACTGATCGCACCACGATTGATTTATTTGCCCAGGAAAAGCGCCCAGGCCGGCCGAAAACTAATCCGCTGCCACGGGAAGAACAGCTGAAACTAAACAAACGTAATCAAATCAAACGTGATCGCAGTAAAGGTTTAAAACGCATTGAATTTAAAGTGTCTGATCAGCTGTACGCAGCGCTGAGCCAGCAAGCGGATCAAGCTGAGATGACACGCAGTGCTTATATCGAACATATTTTGACACAAGCGTTAACCAGGTAAGAAGGTTAGATTAATGGCAACTGTAGGCATTTTTTTCGGTAGCGATACCGGTAACACTGAACATATCGCCAAGATGATCCAGAAAGAGCTGGGCAAAAACTTGTTTGATGTACGCGATATCGCCAAAAGCAGCAAAGAAGACATTGCAGCCTTTGATTTGTTGTTACTGGGTATTCCAACCTGGTATTACGGTGAGGCCCAGTGCGACTGGGATGATTTTTTCCCCGAACTGGAAAACATCGATTTCAACAACAAGCTGGTAGCTATTTTTGGCTGTGGCGATCAGGAAGATTATGCAGAATACTTCCTTGATGCTATGGGCACGCTGCGCGATATTATTGAACCTAAAGGCGCAATTATCGTTGGGCACTGGCCAACTGCCGGTTATAACTTTGTTGCCTCAAAAGCTTTGGTTGATAGTAACCACTTTGTTGGCCTGGGTATAGACGAAGATCGCCAGCCAGAGCTGACGGAAACACGTGTTAAGCAGTGGTGTAAGCAAATTTATGACGAAATGAGCTTAAAAGAGTTCGAAGGTCTGTAAACAACCCAGCAAAACCGGCGTTACTGCCGGTTTTTTTATGGCTAAAATTTAAGCTGCACGGTATTTGGCTTTCTTACGTACATATACGGTACGATTTACCTCAGCCACTATGTTATTCTGGCTATCTTTAATATGCACAATAAACTGGGGGAAATGCTTGTCACCCTCTTCAGTTGCAGCCTTAATTGCATTAACCGTGTCGTCCGATAGCCAGAATTCCGCTGTCAACCTGCCCTTGCCCGGTGTAATAAAGTTGATGTCGGCTTGTTTATCCCATACCAGATACTGTTTGCCCAAGGCCCCCATCAGCATCAGCGGATAAATAGGATCTGTCATCGCAAACATCGTGCCGCCAAATTGGGTATTATTAATATTTCGTGTCCATGGCCGCCATTTTAACTCAACACGGCAGTAGCGATAATCGCTGCTTAGCGCTACAACCTTAATACCCGGAAATAAAAAAGGTGGCCAAAAATTCAGTAAGCGGCGCATCACGGCCGGATTAAATGCCCATTTCATAATACATTCACTCTGGTATGACCTGTTTACCCCATTGTACTTAGCGATTTACCAAGCACAAGCTTTGCTTTAACAACAACAGCGGAATATTGCCATTTCATTCTCGGGCTAATGTCTTTATAATCCTTTGCATATATAAGCCAGAGTTAGAGTTCTTATGTCAGATCACAATAGCGAATTACGTAAAGCCGGCCTGAAAGTTACCCTGCCACGGGTAAAAATTCTCGAGATCCTGCAAGATCCCAAGCATCAGCATATCAGTGCGGAAGACGTATATAAATTGCTGCTGGAACTGGGTGAAGATATTGGCCTGGCTACAGTTTACCGGGTGCTTAACCAGTTTGACGATGCCGGCATTTTAACCCGCCACCACTTTGAAGGCGGTAAATCAGTATTTGAGTTAACCGGCGGTAGCCATCACGATCACTTAGTTTGCTTAAAATGCGGCAAAGTCATAGAGTTTGAAGACGACGTAATTGAAGCCAAACAGCTTGAAATCGCAGAAAAGAATGGTATTAAGCTGACACATCACAGCTTATATCTGTACGGTGAGTGTAAAGATACTGTGCAGTGTAAGAAAAACAGTGAAATGAACTAATCAGGTAATCTATCAAACGAATGGCAGTCATCATTGACTGCCAGACTCTCCAGATCGCTCTATTCCCCGAATTCGTGCAACCATAATCAGCTCAAAGGTAAGAAAAATACTCTGCCGGATCGGGCGTATGCCGTTTGGCAGGCTCCCCACTGGGTGTACCGAGATACAAAAAGCCCACTATTTCGTCGTCCTCTCCCAATTCCAGTGCTTGCTTCACAAAATCAAGCTGGGCATAAGCACCTGTGCGCCATATCCCACCAAAACCCTGAGCAAATGCAGCTTGCTGCATGGCCATTACTGCGCAAGCCGCTGATTGCTGTTGCTCAGCTAACGGCACTTTGGCATGAGCAACTGCTTTGGCGATACACACCACTACCATAGGCGCCCGTAAAGGTAATTGCCGGGCACGTTCTAACAATTCGTTTGCAATGGCGGGATCATCCTCCACAGCGGCTTCGGCGAAAATATCACCTAAGCGCGACAACGCCTGGCGCCCCTCAGCAATGACAAACCTCCAAGGGCGTAAATTACCGTGATCCGGTACCTGCAGTGCTGCACGTTTAATATTTTCCAGTACCTCACCTGCGGGTGCAGGTTCGGTTAAACGGGCTGAAGAAAAACGGCTGGTGAGTAATGTTAATGCATCCATAAAAAACCCCGATGGTATTAGCTGTGAGCAGCCTAGCAAATTAACAGTAACCTTTACATCAGATTATGGCAAGGTTATACCCATGTGACCGGCTTTCAACCAGTTTGCTGATTTTTAATGCGCTTTTGCCCATAAGGCTTGTTGGTACAACGCCTGATATTGCTGTGCAGCCAGCTGCCAGCTAAAGTTTTGTGCCATACCATTTTGCTGCACCCTTTTATAACTGACCGTTTTAACAAACAGCTGTTCGGCTTGCTTTAACGCCGCTTCCATTGAGGCAATATCAGGTTCGGCAAAACCTATGCCGGTTGCACCACGGGTAGGCCAGGGTTTTACCGTATCTTTTAAGCCACCGGTTAAACGCACCAATGGCACGGTGCCGTAGCGCAAGCTGTAGAGCTGGTTTAACCCACAAGGCTCAAACAGCGATGGCATCAGGAAAAAGTCTCCGGCTGCCTCAAGCTGATGCGCCATAGCATCACTAAATCCCTGCACAAAACGAAACTGCTCAGGGTACTGCTGTTGCAGTTGTGCCAATGCCCGGCAATAACGGCCCTCGCCGGTGCCCATCACAACCACCTGTGCCTGTGTTGTGTTAAGCCAGTGTTTAAGTGCGGGAATTAAATAATCGTAACCTTTTTGCCCGGTTAAACGGCTTACTGCAACAAATAAAGGGGCTTTGCTGGGTGACAGCTCCAGTTGAGCGCGAAGGACAGCTTTACACTGTGCTTTGCCACTAAGGTTGTCGGCGTCATAATTAGCGGGTAAATGTACATCTGTAGCCGGATGCCAGATATTGTAATCACAGCCATTTAAAATGCCGATAAAATCCGCAGCACGCTGCTGATACAAGGCCGACAAACCGGCAGCCTCCGGTTCATGCATTAACTCATCACGGTAACCACGGCTTACGGTGTTTAATTTGTTGGCATACTGTAGTGCAGTAGCCAGAAAATTAAGTTCATTATGGCGGTGGGGTTCAATGTCCAGCTCCCGGCGCCAGTGTACTGCACACTTTTCCTGATACGCACCGTTATGAATACTAAAAATAAACGGCAACTGTGCCAGTTCAGTTGCCGTATAATGTTGTTTCAGATAATAAGCCGCCGCTGCGCTTTGCCAGTCGTGGCCGTGAATAAGGTCAAACTGTTGTCCGCTTTGCAACACCCATTCCAGTGCGGCTTTACACAAAAAAGCAAACCGCAACGGGTTATCCGTATAGCCGTGATCACCGTCATCATAAGGCCGCTCACGCCGGAAAAAATCATGATGCTCAACCAGAGCAATACTGACGTTATCCAGCGTAAGCTGATGCACAGCACAACCAAAATCCCGTCCCGCCAGTTGAAAGTAAACCGGTTGCGGTTCAACAGTAGGTTGCTGATATAAAACACCATAACGCGGTAATATCACTGTTACCTGATGCCCTTGCGTAACCAGGCTTTGTGCCAGACCACGACAGGCATCAGCCAGGCCACCCGTTTTAATCAGGCCTTCATACTCACTACATATAAACAGTATCCGCACTACTTATCCTTACCCAGCTTTAATCAAAACCAATCATTGCGCCTTTAGGGATCACAATAACGCCACTTGCAGAGACATGAAAGCGTTGTTTATCCAGTACAGGATCTTCGCCAATAATGGTACCGGGCGCAATTTTCACATCTTTATCAATAATAGCGCGACGAATACGGCAGCCACGGCCAATATCGTTATTGCCCATCAGCACACATTTTTCAATATAGCTATGGCTATGCACATGCACGTTGTACCCCAAAATAGACTGATACACGATAGAGCCACTGACAATACAACCTGACGCCACCATAGAGCTTATCGCCTGGCCGGTACGGTTTGCTTCATCATGCACAAACTTCGCCGGTGGCACCGGTGGTGTGTAGCCACGTAGTGGCCAGTACTTGTTGTATAAGTCAAATGGTGGCTCTACTGAGATAAGATCCATATTGGCTTCGTAGTATGAATCTATAGTACCCACATCACGCCAGTATCCACTGCTGCTCTGGCTTTCGCCCCTAATAGCATTAGAGGAGAAGTCATACACATAAACATCACCAGACGGATAAAGGCCAGGAATAATGTTATGGCCAAAATCATGCTTCGAATCTGCCTGCTTTGCATCTTCTTCCAGTACATTTACCAGCGTTTTGGCTTCAAAAATGTAATTGCCCATAGACGCCAGTACAAACCCTGGCTTGCCCGGAATAGTTTTAGGATTCGTTTTAGGTTTTTCTTCAAAGCCAATCATCCGGCCGTTGGCGTCTACCTCTATGACACCAAACTCATGCGCCTGCTCTACCGGCACCGGAATGGCTGCCACGGTAAGCTTAGCGTTATGATGACGGTGGTAGTCCAGCATCTGGCGCACATCCATTTTATAAATATGGTCGCCGCCAAACACACAAACGTGTTCAGGGTCCAGCCCGTGAATTAAGTGCAGGTTTTGATAAATAGCATCTGCTGTACCCAGATACCAGTGCTTACCGGTCTGCATTTGTGCAGGTATGGGATCAATGAAGCGGTTGGTCAGGCCGGTTACGCGCCAGGCCCGGCTTAAATGTTTCATCAGAGAATGAGACTTAAACTGCGTAATAACAAAAATTTGCAATAAATCTGAGTTAACAAAGTTATTCATCACAAAATCAATAATGCGGTAATTACCGCCAAACGGCACTGCTGGTTTTGCTCTGATGCCGGTTAAAGGTGCCAAACGTGTACCTTCACCGCCAGCCAGAATCATGGTTAATACCCCGGACATAGAAACTCCCTGTTGTGCTTGCTGTGTGTGCTTTTTATGCAATTTGCAAAGCTGATACCAGAATAGCAGCCTGCATAATAAAAAGGCTAGCAGTCAATATGCATAACACTTTGCGCCAGCACAAGATAAAACCAGTAAATGTATTCAACAGGCCAAAGGCACCAAAATGGTGCCTTTGTTAACAAGGGGTACTAATAAAGTGCAATACCAGCACCAGATAGGTGCCTGCGTTTAAAAAGCTTCAGATAACAGCGGCCAGCTCTGCCCCCTGGCGGATAGCACGTTTAGCATCCAGCTCTGCAGCAACATCAGCACCGCCAATCAGGTGAGACACTATACCGTGCTGTGCTAAACCGGCCTGCAGTGCACGTTGTGGCTCCTGTCCGGCACAAATCACCACGTTATCTACATTCAGGCAGCGCTCTTCACCGGCTATTTCAACCCAGAGGCCATTGTCATCTACCTTGAGGTAATTAACACCAGCTATCATTTCAACGCCTTTTTTCTTCAGTGAAGAACGGTGGATCCAGCCTGTAGTTTTACCCAGACCTGCCCCAACTTTGCTGGTTTTACGCTGCAGTAAATACACTTTTCGCTCTGCCGGTTGTGGCAGTTCATCAGGCAATAACGCACCGCGGGCCTGATAGCTTTTATCAATGCCCCAGTCTTTTAACCAGGCTTCAGGCTGCAGCGTTAATGAATGGGGCTCGGTCAGATACTCTGCAACATCAAACCCTATGCCACCAGCGCCAATAATAGCAACATGTTTACCAACTGCTTTATGATCACGCAGTACATCTAAATAACTCAGCACTTTGGTATGATCGCTACCAACAAGGCCAATATCGCGCGGCACTATTCCGGTTGCCAGCACCACTTCATCAAAGCCTGCAGCGTGAAGGCTGTCTGCGGTTTGCTCACTATTTAAAAACAGTTTTACTGCATGTAATTCCAGCATACGACCAAAATAGCGCAAGGTTTCATGAAACTCTTCTTTGCCGGGAATTTGCTTGGCATAGTTAAACTGGCCACCAATTTGATGCAATTTATCAAACAGATGTACATCATGGCCGCGCTGTGCGGCATAAACACTAAAAGCTAAACCAGCTGGGCCTGCACCTATTACTGCAATTTTTTTCCGCTTTGCTGCCGGGGTAAAATTTAATTCTGTTTCATAACAGGCGCGCGGGTTTACCAAACAACTGGCACGTTTATTCTGAAACACATGATCAAGGCAGGCTTGATTACAGGCGATGCAGGTATTAATCAGCTCAGCTTTATTCGCCGCCGCTTTGTTAACAAAGTCAGCATCAGCCAAAAATGGCCGGGCCATGCACACCATATCGGCCTGACCATTAGCAAGAATATCTTCTGCTACTTGCGGATCATTAATACGGTTAGTAGCAATAACCGGAATATTCACCTGCGCCCTAACCCGCTCTGTGATCCAGCTAAAAGCGGCCCGTGGCACCATAGTGCTGATAGTTGGCACCCGCGCTTCATGCCAGCCAATACCGGTATTGAGCAATGTTGCCCCAGCGGCGGCAATCTCTTGCGCCAGTGCAACCACTTCATCATAGCTGTTGCCGTTTTCCACCAGATCCAACATCGACAAGCGGTAGATAATGATAAAATCATCCCCACAAACCCGGCGCACTGCTTTTACCGTTTCAATGGCAAAACGGCAGCGATTTTCAAAACTACCGCCCCATTCATCAGTGCGCTGGTTAGTACGCGAGCAAATAAACTGATTTATTAAGTAGCCTTCTGAGCCCATTACTTCAACACCGTCATAACCGGCGTTTTTTGCCAGTTTAGCGGAATGAGCAAAATCTTTAATTGTGCCCCGTACCTGACGCTCTGACATTTTTGCCGGTTTAAACGGCGTAATAGGCGATTTAATCTTACTCGGTGCCACACTGAATGGATGATAACCATAGCGGCCGGCATGTAATAACTGTAAGCAGATCTTAGCACCGTGTTGATGCACTGCTGCTGTTACCTGTTTATGCTTGCCAGTTTGCCACCAGAAACTCAGCTGGCTGCCAAAAGGCACCAGATTGCCACGAAAATTAGGGCTGATACCGCCGGTAATAATTAATCCCACGCCCCCTTTGGCCCGTTCAGCATAAAAGGCGGCCAGCTTGGCAAAACCGTGTTTTTCTTCTTCCAACCCGGTATGCATCGAACCCATAATCACGCGGTTTCTAAGCGTAGTGAAACCTAAATCCAGTGGTTGTAATAATTTTTGGTATGCCACATCATCCTCTCTGGTCGTACCTGTTGCTCTTGGCAGACTTTAGCTGCTTTATTTGTTGATAGCAAGCCAAGCCGATAATGCCAGCAAGTGTTACACATTTACTTACAAATTCCACTTAGCCTTTGCAGCTAAATTGGTTAGCATATCAACATGCATACACTCTGATATAAAACAGGATACTTCCATGACAGATAAAAAACCCGGCCTTATCCGCCGGTTGTTCGGCGCCATTGCGCGGGTTTACCGTGGCTTTCGCTCGGTAATTCTTAACTTGTTGTTTATATGTTTTGTAGCGCTGATTGCAGTGTCGATTTTTGGCGGCGACGATAAAATTAACGTACCGCCAACTGCCGCATTGGTGCTGAATCTTACCGGTGATCTGGTAGAGGAAAAACGCTGGACAGATCCTATCGCCACAGCAATAAACGAAAGCATAGGTGGCCAGGAAGATGCTCCCGAAGTGCTGGTAAGCGACGTTGTTAGCGTAATTAAAAACGCTACCAGCGATAACCGCATTCAGGCTCTGGTGCTGGATTTATCTATGCTGGGCGGTGGTTCACTGGATAAAATGCAACTGATTGGTGCAGCCATTGAAGAATTTAAAGCCAGCGGTAAAAAAGTACTGGCTTTTGGCGGTTACTATGGCCAAAACCAATATTACCTGGCCAGCTACGCTGACGAAATCAGCTTAAGCCCGATGGGCGCAGTTATTCTGGAAGGTTATGGCAGCTATCCGATGTATTATAAAAATGCATTGGAAAAACTCAACATTAATACTCATGTGTTCCGTGTTGGTACTTATAAATCAGCAGTAGAACCTTTTCTGCGTAACGACATGTCAGACGAAGCTAAAGAAGCCAACGTTGCCTGGCTGAACGAGCTATGGTCTGACTACAAGCAACAGGTTGCTGCACGCCGTGGTTTTGCTGCTGATAACTTTGATGAAACCTATGCCGCCCTGCTGGAAAAACTGCAGGCCGCCGAAGGTGATTTAAGCCAGTATGCAGTAAATGCCGGCCTGGTAGATAACATTAAAACCCGCGAAGCATTCCGCCGTGATCTCATCGCTATTGTTGGCGAAAATGACGACCATACCTACAACCATGTTACCTTTGGTGACTACGCTAAGTTAGTGATCCCGGCAAAACAATTTGATAACCCATTAACCGACAAAGTTGCCATAGTAGTTGCCCGTGGTGTTATTGTTGATGGCAGTGCCAAAGCCGGTACCATCGGTGGCGACTCAACTGCAGCTCTGTTACGCCAAGCACGGCACGACGATAAAGTGAAAGCAGTGGTACTGCGTATAGACAGCCCTGGTGGTAGTGCTTATGCATCGGAAATTATCGGCCAGGAAATCCGCTTACTGCGTGAAGCAGGTAAACCGGTTATTGCCTCTATGGGCTCGGTTGCAGCTTCAGGCGGCTACTGGATTGCCGCTCCTGCCAATGAAATCTGGGCTGCACCTACCACCATCACCGGCTCTATTGGTATTTTCGGTTTGTTACACACCGCTGAAGAAGCCATGCCAAAACTGGGATTAAATGTCGATGGTGTCGGCACAACAGAACTTGCCGGGCTATCTGCCGGTCTGCCACTGTTCAAAGGCTTGGATCCAAAAGCCAAAGACTTATTCCAGTTACTGATTGAACGTGGCTATACAGAGTTTTTAACCATGGTAGGTGAAAACCGTAATATGACCACAACAGAAGTAGATAGTGTCGCCCAGGGCCGGGTATGGACAGGCAGCAAAGCACTGGAGCTTGGGCTGGTAGATAAACTGGGCAACATTAACGATGCTATTAAAGCCGCTGCGGATAAAGCAGGCCTTAGCCAGTATGATGTAAAAGTGGTTAAACAGGAGCTGACACCAAGCGAGCAGATGATAAAAGATCTGTTGGGTGAAGCCAAAACCCAAGGCTGGTTGCCACAAGGCAGTGTAAGTGCTGAACAAAAGCTGTTGGGAAAACTGACAAAACAGCTGAAGCAAGATTTTGTGCTGCTAAACCAGTTTAATGATCCAAACGGTGTTTATTCGTACTGTGTCAGTTGCAGCATTAACTGACAGCACTAGCTAAGTCTATTACAATGCCCGGTTATTACCGGGCATTTTTATTTGAAGCTTATGAACAGAAAACGTATTTATGTAGCCTACACCGGCGGCACTATTGGTATGCAACATTCTGCACAGGGTTATGTGCCGGTGCCGGGCTTTTTAACCGACACGGTAAAGCGCATGCCGGAGTTTTACCGCGCAGAAATGCCGGAATTTGATATTCACGAGTATCACCCGGTAATAGATTCCTCAGATATGACACCCGATCACTGGCGGCATATTGCTGAAGATATACAGCAGCAATATCACAACTATGACGGTTTTGTCGTGTTACACGGCACTGATACCATGGCTTACACGGCGTCAGCCTTGTCATTTATGCTGGAGAACCTGCAAAAACCGGTGATTATTACCGGATCACAAATTCCGTTGGCGCAAATGCGCTCAGACGGCCAGGTTAACCTGCTTAATGCGCTTTATCTGGCTGCAAATTACCCCATTGCTGAAGTAGCGCTGTTTTTTAATAATCAGCTGTTTCGCGGTAACCGGGCGACTAAAGCCGATGCCAATGGCTTTAATGCTTTTGCTTCACCCAATTTTCCGCCACTGCTTGAAGCCGGTATCCATATTAATCTGGTTGCCGGTCGTTTGAGCCAAAACCAGGTAGCAGCGCCGCTGACGCTGGCCTCTGTTGTGCCGCAACCTATCAGTGTGGTAACGCTTTATCCGGGGATCAGCACCGATGTGATCCGCAACATGACAGCGGCACCGGTGCGGGCATTGATTATTAAATCTTTTGGTGTGGGTAATGCACCGCAGCGGCCAGAGTTACTGCAGATCCTGCGGGACGCCAGCGAACGTGGATTAATTATTGTTAATTGCACCCAGTGCTTCAAAGGCACAGTAAATATGCAAGGTTACGCCACAGGCAATGCGTTACAACAAAGTGGTGTAATAAGCGGTTACGATATGACACTGGAAGCTGCACTGACCAAACTGCACTATTTGCTCAGTAAGCCACTTAATGCAGAACAAATCCGCCAGCAAATGCAGCAGGATTTACGCGGCGAATTAACCGCAGGCTAAGGCTTTTAACACAAGAACCGGCTTAATTTTAAGCCGGTTCTAACAGATGACAGGTTAAAACAGCGCTTTAACCCTTGCCAGTAAGGGCAATTCAGCTTCGCTTGGCGCACCAAACTGTAACCAACGTTTAAGCAGGCTGTGTTTATCCAGCGTACTACCCTGATTATGCTTATCTGATAACAGCAGCAGCTGCACCTGCTGGCGCGCACTTTGTTCACTTTGCGGTGATGGCGCATCGGCTATCAATTCCAGTGCCAGTGTCAGCTGCGCACGGCTTAGCTGTTGCTCTTGCTGCTTGTTAAAGCAGTCACGATAACCGGCAGGTAACTGCTCTGCACTCACATCCGACTTAGCCAGCAGCTCAAACATCTGACTGAATTCGCGTTTCTGCTGGTGCTGTTGCCACTGTTGCTGCTTTTGCTTCAGTTTGTCCTGTAACTGGCGTACCGCGTGCTGCGCCGCGCTGCTTTGTGGCTGTAATATCTGCAGTTGCTGTTGTAGCTCATTTAGTACTACAAGCTCTGTTGCAGCATCTAACTGTGCGGCCAGTTCAGTCAATTGAACTTCAAACTGCTTCAGCTCTGCCTGCTCAGCTTGCTTTTGCTGTTCAAACTGCTCAGAGCGCGCATTAAAGAAACCATCACACAGCGCACGAAACTGCAGCCACAACGCCTGATCCTGCTTACGCGCGGCATTGCCTGTATTTTTCCATTGCTGCTGGCATTCCTTTAGCACTTTTGCCGTCAGGTTGGTATCAGCTAAACCCAATGCAGCCTGCGCTTTGTCAATCAGTTGCTGCTTGGCATCCGCGGCTTGCTGCTGGATGGCTTTTAACTGTTCGCGCAGTGGCATAAGCGCCTGATTGAAGCGTTCATTTAACGCGGCAAACTGTTGTTTATCAACCGCCCCGGCCTGCTGCCAGGCTTGCTTCAGCTGCTGCAGAGCGGTATCCAGCGCTTTGGCATCACCGGTTGTGAACTCAAGCGCTTGAGCAATGATCTGCTCGCGCTGTATTGTATGTTCAGCACGCAATGCATCCTGTGCAGCAAAATATACACGGCAAGGTGCAAACGCCTGCTCGCATGCCAGATCAAAAGCGGCGTTGAGCTGCTCTTCCTGCGCCGGATCTGCTTTACCCAGGCTGTTCCATTGTGCCCGGGCTTGTTTTACTTCGTCGGCACGCTGGCGCATCAGGTTATCCGGCACTATGCTATCAAGTTGCTGCATGTGTTGCAGCAACTGTTGTTTGCGTGGCGTGGCAATATATTCCTGCCAGTCGGCCAGTTCAGCCAGTTTATCGCGGGCAAATTCGTAATCTTTTGCCAGTTGTAACTGCTGCTCTGTGCTTAACTGCTGATAATCCTGCTCTATACCTTTAAACAGGCCAAATAGTACTTTGTACTTACCGGCACTGTACAGACGACGATACTGCGCCAGCTTGCTGCGACATTGCCTTTGGCTTTTATCACTTTGTGCGGTAAAACTTTTGCCCAGCTCCTGCCACTGCTGTTGCAGGGCATTTTTCGCCTCCAGCAAGCTTGCAGGCACACCAATATGCATAGCTTTACTGATCTCACGGAAAGCCTGTTGCCACTGCTTTAGCTGAGCAGATACCTGCTGGTAGCCGGTTGCATTATCTGGCAGCGGCTGGCTTGCCCAATCAGCCACAATACGGGTTAACCGGGTTAGTTGCTCGGCCAGTTCCGGTAACCGGTTTAGCTGTTGTTGTAACTGGCCCAGGCGTTTAGTTAACCCGGCTTTATCGGTAATATCCGCGTTTACCAGGGAGCCACTCAGCGCCGTTATTTGCTGCTCCAGTTGCTGCGCTGCACTGATATCAGTAGTTAACAACGCCTGCTGCAACGCTTGTTCTAACTGATTAAGCTGTTGCTGTAATGTGTTTGTTCTTTCTGCTCGGGCATCAAGTAGTGCCTGTTCGGCTTGCAGTTTACTCAGCTCTTCTAAACGTGGGGCTAACCACTGCTGAAGCTGGCTGCTGATTTTTTGATATTTTGCGCGGAACTCTGCAGCCTCATCGCCCAGACACTCCAGCTCGCCTTCCAGTTGCTGCCACTGCGCCTGATAATCGGCTAATAATGCCGGCAAGGCTTCTACACTGCTGCGATCGCGCGCGGCATTTAATTTTGCCAGCATCAGCGTAAGCTGTTTGCGTAGCAGTAAAGGCTTTTGCTTTTGTTCATTAAGCCAGGCCAATTTTTGCTGAACCTGAACCAGCATGTCACCGGTTAGCTGCTTGTTGAGCTTTTCCAGTGTTTTTTCATCGTTAATTTGCGCCAGCAGTTGCTGCTTTTGCGCCGGTAGCAATACCGGGTCCTGCAAAGCTTTGAGGTTAAGCTCGGTTTTATTTAAGCGCTGTAACAGGCCAAACTTAATACCGGCGTCTGTTTCAGTTTGTGCCAGTTGTTCCAGAATACTGCTACGGTTGCACTGGGCAATAAATTGTTGTTTTAACTTCGGCTCAACCTGGTTTTGCAGCAACTGGCTGATTAGCGTTTGCTCGGCCAGTTGCTGTAAACGCTCGGCGCTGTCATGTTTACTGGCTTGCCACCACAGCGAGAAATCGTTCAGTTTGGTTAACGCCGCTTTGCGCACGGCTTCAGCACCATCGTTAAACGCCAGTTCATGTAACACGCTTTTATGCGCTTGATCTTCGTGGTTAAGTTCGGTAATTGCCTGTTGGCGCACGGCAGCATCCGGGTGTTGCCATTTGGGTTTAAAAAAACGTTTAAAGATCATCGTGCGAGAACCTTGCAATAGACGGCTGAGTTTCGAATTGTTTTTTTAGTTCGGCTTTAGATTTATATACCATCTGGCCATCTGCACCTATGGTAAAAAGCTCATCTGACTTTAATACCTGCGCCTGATATGCCATAACCAGCTGTAAACTGTGCGCCCGTTGTGCTTCGCTCATTGGGTTGCCGTCTGCCCAGCGGCCGGTAGCAACAGCTTCTGAGAGCTTTTCGTAAGTGTCTGGCGTCATAGCCTGCACTAAAGCATTGAAATTCATCTTATTTACGCTTTCTCTTCATAAACATGATACGGGCGCGGCTGATAATATACCAGCAAAAGCCCAAGCCGATAGCAGCACCGGCAATATATTGCTGCGGGCTGCCGGCCTGTGGGTCCCACCAGTACATCAGGCCAAAACCGGCCAGAAATAATACCAGTGCAAACATTGAATGATTAACCAGGCTTTGCGCCTGATCCAGCGCTTTGCTGCGCTCAAGAGATTCGCGTTTTTCCGGGGTTAATCCGGCAATATCGCCTTTACATTTATTACACTGCGCACTTTTGTCAGAAATTTTGTGCCCACAAAACGGACAGGAAATAATAGCCATAACACTCCCACCTTAATTCGGACGGCCCGATACCGCCTACTGCATTGCCTGGTATATTTTACTCATGATGCTGCCATACATACCAGTTTCAAACCGATCACCGGCAAAATAATAACTATTTTCACCTTCGGCCAGCACCGGGCTATGTTTTTTATTTGTCAGCAGTACCACCACCAACCCGTAATGAGGATCAACCAGCGTAGCGGTTCCGGTCCAGCCGGTGTGACCAAACGCATAAGCACTGGCATAAGGGCCAAAGTGCCAGTTTAAATCGCCCCCTACTGCTGTGCGCCAACCCAGACCAACGGTATGATCTGTTACTGACGGCCGGACAAATTGCTGGATAACAGCCTGGCTGAATACCGGTGTTAAACCATAGCCGCCATGCAGCGCCAGCATTGCCAGCGTTGCAGTTTCGCGCGCAGTGGAAAACAAACCGGCATGCCCCGCTACGCCATCAAAAGCATAACGGGCTTTTTCGTCATGAACATTACCACGCACCACACCGCGTTTATCTGCCGGAAACATTACCCGACCGCCACGGCTGTTTCCATCAAGTTCGGTCGCCGCTATCCGGCTTTGCGCTATACCTTTACGCAACGGGTTAAATACGGTGCTGTTTAACCCCATTGGCCGGTACAGTTGCTGCTCAAGGTATTCATCCTGTGTCTGGCCGGTAATACGCTCTATCAGCAGGCCAAGCAGCATATAATCAATATCACTGTATACCGCTTTACCGCCTCGCTCGCGCTCAAACGGCACTTCGCTGGCAATCAGCTGCATACTGCGTGCCCTGTCCAGCGAGTAAAATGCCGGCCCATGGCGGTTGTCCGGCCGGTGAAAATGTACTTCTGGTGCATAACCTGCGCTGTGATACAGCAAATCACTTACCAAACGCTGCTCACGGCCGTTACCCTGATACTCTGTAAGGTAATGTTGCAGCGGTAAATTAATATCCAGTTTGCCTGCACTGACCAGTTGCATAATAGCGTAATTGGTGGCGTACATTTTGGTATTAGAGGCCAGATCAAATACCGTATCGGTTTGCATCGGCTCCGGCTGGCTCAGCTCAGTGCCATCACTGGCATAGCGGCTGGCATAACCATAGGCCGTTTCTTTAATAATTTTGCCATCTTTGGCGATCAGTAATACTGCTCCGGGGAACCCCTGTTCCACTTCGCGCTGAATAAGCTGGTCCAGCTCGTCCAGACCGGCGGCTGAAAACCCGGCATTATGCGCAGCCTTAGCAGTATTATCTTGCAATACAGGGTAAGGCATTACCAAACGCACTTTAGCACCAAGTGGTTCTATATCAATAAGTTCCAGTTGATTCAAACCATTACGCGTAACTGAACTGATATCTAAAACCAGATGTTGCCCCAGGCTGGCATCGGGCCGCAAATGTAATATTTTTCCGTTAACACCAAGCGTTAGTGCTGTGGTGGTACCCAGCTCCAGCAGTAATTCACCCTGGCCCTGATAACCGATAAAACTGCGCCGGTTATTTACCCAGGCCCGCTGGCTGGTTGTTTCCGGCCACTGTATATCCAGCTGGCCCAGTGTATTGCTCTGGTTAAGTGCATTAGCCTGAGTAAGTGCAGCAAGTTGCGCTGCACTTTGGCTATGTAACGCCGATGCCGGTACTACAGGCTGATGCACAGTCATACAGCTGCTCAGCGTCAGCAAAACTGACGTTAGCAGCACAGGTTTAACTAATAAGGACATAGGCAAACTTAACGCAGCTTATCGGCAACAGCCAGAATAGCCGGCAACATATCCTGCCCCAGCTTCATTGAACGTATGTCAGACCAGCCATAGGCTTCATCCGGCAGGTTGGCGTTATCTTTAAACGGCATTTCTACGGTATACGCCAGGCAGTTAAACTGCTCGCCTACCCAGGCAGTAGCAACGGTCATATTGGCTTTACCCGGCTCGTCCAGATCATAGCCAAACTCGGTTTGAAACTCAGGAGTTACCGCCAGCAAGGTCTGTTTAAACAATTGTTCCAGATTTTTTATCCGCGCATTGTACGACGGCACACCTTCACTACCGGCAACAAAGTTATACGGCAGGTTTTCATCGCCGTGCATATCAAGGAATAAATCGACACCGGTTTCCAGCATTTTTTGCCGTACCAGATACACTTCCGGGCTTTTTTCCATTGACGGATTCAGCCACTCTCGGTTTAAGTTCATACCGGCCGCATTGGTGCGTAAATGGCCACGTACCGAGCCATCCGGGTTCATATTCGGCACTATATAAAACACCGCTTTGCTCAGCAATGCTCTTGCTACGCCGTCATCTTCATCCAGTAAGCGATCAAGCAGGCCTTCAATCAGCCACTCAGCCATGGTTTCGCCCGGATGCTGGCGTGCGGTGATCCAGATTTTCTTTTTGCCTTCTTCCGGCTCACCGACAATCAGCAGGCTCATATCACGGCCGTCAAGTGTTTCGCCCAGTTCAACCAACTGGCAGTTGTAATCAGATTGTGCCTGATGCAGTAAATCCATATGGCGCTCGTAGCTGTACGGCGCAAAATAGGCAAAATACACTGACTGTGCTTCCGGGAAGTGTTTAATGGTGAGCGCTTTGCCGTCATATTCGGTGTCTACCCGAAACCAAGTTTGTCTGTCATACGAGGCTACCGCCTGATAATCCTTCCAGCCATCGGGGTAGGCAGAATCACCGGCATTAGTAATGGTAAGCGTATGCAGCTCTGCATGTTCAGTGCTTAAACGAAAGTGAAACCACTGGTAAAAATCTGACTGATTGTCTTTGCGAATGGCCAGCTGAATATTATCGGGAGAATCAGCTTGTAATACTTCGATGTTACCGCTGTCAAAATTGCTGGTAATTTTCATAAATCGGGTCCGTAGGCGTAAAGGGTGAAAGACTAACACAGGTGCTGCCTGACGCAACTGCCCTGAGCTACAGTGTAAAAGATTCTAACAGGTTAAGCACAAAGAAAAAGCCGCTAAAAAGCGGCTTTTCGATAAAGACACAGATTAACGCGCTACTGGCAAGGTTGGATACTTAATGCCAGCCATCTCGTTCATTACCCGGATAACCTGCGTGCTGTAACCAAACTCGTTGTCATACCACACGTACAACACACAGCGGTCACCATCAACGATAGTAGCCTGCGAGTCTACTACACCGGCGTAACGTGAGCCGACCAAATCTGACGATACAATTTCGGTAGAGGCGGTAAAGTCAATCTGATCCTGTAGCTCAGAAAACAGTGATGTGCGCTGCAAAAAGCCGTTCATCTCGTCACGGCTGGTTTCACGCGTTAAATTCAGCGATAAAATAGCCATAGACACATTAGGTGTAGGTACACGGATAGCATTACCGGTTAACTTACCTTTTAACTGCGGCAATGCCTTGGCCACAGCACTGGCAGCGCCGGTAGAGGTTAATACCATATTCAGCGGAGCGGCACGGCCACGGCGCTCAGCACTGTGGAAGTTATCAATCAGGTTTTGATCGTTAGTGTACGAGTGCACAGTTTCTACATGGCCGTTACGAATGCCAAACTCGTCTTCCAGTGCTTTTAACACCGGTGTTATGGCGTTAGTGGTACAACTGGCGGCAGAAACAATTTTATGCTCCGGCAAAATCATATGCTGGTTTACGCCATAAACGATATTCGGTACTTCACCTTTAGCCGGTGCTGTCAGCAGCACTTTCGCCGCGCCTTTACTGCTAAAGTGAATGCTCAGCTCTTTGTCGTCTTTCCAGATACCGGTGTTATCTACCACCAGCGCATCGCTGATACCGTATTGGGTGTAGTCAACCAGCTCTGGTGAATTAGCATAAATCACTTTAATAAAGGTACCGTTGGCTTTAATACCCTGGTTTTCTTCATCTACTGTGATGCTGCCGTTAAAGGGGCCGTGGATAGAATCGCGGCGTAGCAGGCTGGCGCGTTTTTCCAAATCACCTTTTTTACCACCACGCACTACTATGGCACGTAAACGTAATTTCGTGCTCGGACCTGAGCGTTCCAGCATTAAGCGGGCTAACAAGCGGCCAATACGGCCAAAACCGTACAGCACCACATCAACCGGCTTTACCTGATCTTCATGATCCAGCAGCTCGGCCAGTTCACGCTCTAAATACTGTTCCAGCTCAGTGCCGTTGGCAGCATTTTTGTAAATATAGCCGTATGCCAGCTTACCAATATCTACGCGGCCCGGTGCCAGGTTCATTTTGCTGATCGCTTCGAGCAGCGGAAAACTTTCGCGTAAACGCAATTTTTGCCCTTCAAACCGCTCAACGCTTTTATGCGCTTTAATAATGTCGATAGTGGTGGCGTTTACCAGCGGGCGACCATATACCACCACTTCAATACCTTTATTGCGGTATAAGCGGCCGATAATCGGTTGCATGTTTTCGGCATATTCCTGGCGTTCCTGCCAGCTTTTCTGATACTGCTCTGCGTGCGATAGGGTCATGTGTAGAGGCCTTTTACTTCAGTAAGATGAATTAATCGGTGATGCCAAAGCACGGTCTGCGCCGCTGTTGCTCCAACGGCGCGTATTGTAATAGAAGTTGAAAGCTTACGACAACAGTTACAAAGATTTTATTCTGCTTTGCCACTGAAGGTTAAAGACACTGAGTTAACGCAGTAGCGATTACCGGTAGGCGCCGGGCCATCATTAAATACATGGCCCAAATGTGCATCGCAATTAGCACACATAATCTCGGTACGTATCATGCCATGGCTGGTATCTGTCTCATACTTTACCTTACCCTCCAGCGCCTGATAAAAGCTGGGCCAGCCACAACCGGCATCAAATTTTGTTGCTGATGAAAACAGCTCAGCCCCACAACATACGCAGTGATAACTGCCAGCCTGCTCATTATGCAGTAACTCGCCGCTAAACGGATATTCCGTACCTTTAAGCCGGGTAACCCGGTATTGCTCATCGGTTAAGCGTTCACGCCATTGTTGTTCTGTTAACTGCCCGGTTGGTTTCATTATTGCTCCTTATGCTGCTGTTGTTTCATTTCCAGCCGCCATTCACGGGTTAACTGCATACGCCGACGCGGATAAGGATCGCCGGGTACAATCAGGCTGCCAATTCTGTCCAGCCGGAAGTGGCGAAACTCATTGCGCAGCTCACACCAGGCCACCAGCATACGGCTACTAGCAAAAAATGCCAGCATAATAGGCCAGACAATACGCTCACTGGCGGTACCATCTTCACGAATATAGCTTATCTGCAAACGCCGTTCGCGGCGAATCGCCTCACGTACCTGGCGTAAAAATGCCGCACCTTTATCCGTAAGGGCAGGAAAAGCCAGTAAACCAATGTCATTAATACGGTCACGCAAATCTGTTGGTGCTGCGGCGGCAACTTTTGCCAGTACATTGCGGGCTGCACTTACCAGCTCATCATCACCCTGCACTTCTACCCAGCGCAAGCCCAGAGCCAGTGCTTCAAGCTCGGCTTCATCAAACATCAACGGTGGCAGAAAAAAACCACTGCGCAGTAAATAACCAATACCGGCTTCGCCTTCTATTCCGGCACCTAAGGTAATAAGTGTTTGAATATCACGATAAACAGTACGTACCGACACCTCTAATTGCGTAGCCAGTACCGCAGCTGTTACCGGGTGGCGGTAATGGCGTAATTTATCCATTAAGCGAAACAAGCGTTCAGTTTTATCCATAGCAGCGTTTTTATCAGATTTTTTTCAGGGCTTTTTAAGTATAACCCGCCCTACCGACAGAATATGTCAGCAGAGCGCGACAGGCAGTAATATATAATGGTGCTATTACACAAATTGAGATAACACTATTGAGGCTACATCATTGATGGATATATCAGTTGGTATTGATTAAATTCTGTTTGCGCTGGTTCTGCTCTTAGCCTTGAGTTAGCATAAGCGCCCAGAAAAATAGCAGAGACACCTGTGCTATGCGGCCAGCCTACCGTCACCCTATCACCATTTTACTTATATGCTCTGTTCTTGCGGTACTGAGTTATCAGTTAATTTTGCAACAATTACTGCGCCATAACCAACAGATAGCACTGCAACATGGCTATGAATTTAACCAATACCTGAACCAGCAAATTAAGCGCTTCAGTACCCTTACCGATACTCTGGCCAAACGGCCTGAGCTACGCGGACTGCTATCAACTTCAGAACCTGATCCACAACAAAAGCTAGATGTCAGCATTTTGCTGTCCGACTTTAATCTGGCCAGCGGCAGCGCATCGGTGTATTTAATGGACAATTCTGGTCTGGTGCTTAGCAGCAGTAACTATGATCAACCGGTGCACTTTGTTGGTTATAACTTTGGTTTCAGGCCTTATTTTATTGAAACCTTAGCACAGCAACGCAGTTATATTGATTATGGCCTGGGTTGGATCTCGAATGAACGGGGCATCTACTTTGCCGCCACAGTAACCGATGCTCAGTTAACCCAGCCTGGTGTTTTAGTATTAAAACTCAATATGGAACAAATTGAACAAGCTTATCAGGCTATTGCCGGCCAAAGTAAATTGATTTTTATGTTGGTGGATCAGCAAAAAACCGTACTGGCCAGCAATCACAAACCCTGGCATCTCAGCCACTTTGGTACAGAGGACGTAAAGCTACCCACGCACCCAGGCAGAGTGCTGACTGCGCTAAAAGTACGGCAACAGCACAATTTATGGCAACTACTGGCCGAGCCTCATAGCCAACCGACGCAATATACCGAATACGCCGTAGCGGCAAAAGACAACCTGCAACTGCCGTGGCAGTTATTAATGTTACAACCTGCAGCTCCGCTGCGGCTGCAGGCGTTGCAACTTACTGTGAGTATTGGCTTGCTGTTTGCCGTTTTAGTATTGCTGGGTATTTATCTGCGTAACCGCCGTTTGCAACAACGCCAGCAAGCACGTATTTTTGCCCGCTTAGAACAAGCCGTAGCAGAACGGACCCAATCACTGCAGCTCTCTAACCAGGAATTGCGGCAAACTCAGGAACAACTGTTACAGGCAGCTAAACTGGCTACGATCGGCCAGCTAAGTGCCTCTATTAACCACGAAATAAACCAACCGCTAACCGCCATGCACAGTTATTTGCAAACTTCGCAAAAAATGCTCAGTAAAGGCATGTACCCTCAACTGGCCGATAACCTGGATAAAATTTCGCAGTTATTGCTGCGCTTAAGCCACATAGTGCAACAATTTAAAAGCTTTAGCCGCAAAGCACCAAATCAGCCACAAGCTGTGCAGCTGGAACAACTCCTGTTAAATGCTCTGGGTATAGTACAGCCGGCTATTAATCAGCACCGGGCCAAGGTTAAACTGCTAAACAACAGTACAGCCTATGTTAAAGTTGATCCGCTGCAACTGGAGCAGGTGTTGGTGAATTTGCTCGGTAATGCCCTGCAAGCTATGGAGGATGTGACTGAACCCTGTTTACAGGTTCGTATCAGTGAACAGGATGATGTTGTTATATTGCAGATCAAAGATAACGGCGCCGGTATTCAACCCCATAATATGGCTCATCTGTTTGAACCTTTTTTTACCACCAAACAAGGTAATGGCCTTGGCCTTGGGTTATCTATTTCCCGCCAGATTGTGCAAAGCTACAGCGGCCTGCTTAGCATTGAAAACCACCCTGAAGGCGGTGCTATCGTATCGATAACCTTACCAAAGCTAGCGGCGGAGCATTCTTAATGTCACAGCGTGAAGTACTGATAGTAGATGATGAAGCCAGCGTACTGGACGCACTGGCGCAGGGTTTACAGCTCGAAGGCTGGTGCTGCACAACCTTTGATCGCCCCGCAGCTTTGCTGGCGAAGCTCAGCCGTAATTTTACCGGTGTAGTGCTAAGCGATCTGAACATGCCGGAGATGGATGGTTTATCGCTGCTGCAGGCGGTAAAAAGTATTGATGCCGATATTCCGGTGATCCTGCTTACCGGTTATGGTGATGTCAGTATTGCCGTGCAAGCTATGCAGCTTGGTGCGTACAGCTTTATTGAAAAACCGGTTAACCATGCTGAACTGCTAAAAGTGCTAGCCCAGGCACAGGAACAACGCCGCTTGTGCCTGCAAAATCGTTTACTGAGCGAGCAACTCAAGCAAAGCCGTCACGGCCGGTTACAACTTATCGGCGACAGCCCTGCAATGAACCAAATGCGCACCATGCTGGATTTAATGCTCGATGCACCTGCAGATGTATTAATTGAAGGTGAAACCGGCAGCGGCAAAGAGCTGGTTGCCCGCTACCTGCATGATAATTCTGCGCGCAGTGATCACAATTTCGTTGCCATTAATTGCGGCGCAATACCCGAGCAGCTCATTGAAAGCGAGCTGTTTGGCACAGAAGCGGGTGCCTATACCGGCGCTGATAAAAAGCGCATCGGTAAATTTGAGTTCGCCAATGGCGGCACCTTGTTTTTAGATGAAATTGAAAGCACACCGTTAAGTGTACAGGTGCGCTTACTACGGGTGTTAGAAGAGCGTAAAGTTACGCCGCTGGGCGCCAATCATAGTATTGCGTTAAATATCAGAGTGATTGCAGCCAGCAAAACCGATCTGGAACAGCTGAGCCAGCAAGGCAGTTTCCGGCTCGATTTATACTACCGGCTTAACCTGCTAAAAGTAGCGATAGCCCCACTGCGGCAAAGGCTGAGCGATATTCCGCTGCTGTTTAAGCACTTTGCTATTATTGCCGCCTCGCGCTATCACAAACCTTATTTACCGCTGGCACAACCGGCGCTGGATATTCTGCAGTCACACAGTTGGCCGGGTAACGTGCGTGAGCTGCGTAATCTGGCCGAGCGTTATGTATTATTAGGCGCTAAAGCAGCATTTGTGCAACAAGGATTATCTCTGCCTGATACAGTCGGCAGTGCCATGGGCCTGGCCGAACGGGTCGCATTTTTCGAGCAAATGCTGATTGAAGATGCCCTCAGTGCCACTAAGGGTAGTATAAAACACACTATGGCGGCCCTTAACCTGCCACGTAAAACCCTGTATGACAAAATGCGTAAGTATGGCCTTAACCGCGACAACTTTACCGACGACGACCTTAGCGACTAACTGCAGCAGTCATGGGCGGAATTCCACCCATGACACTAAGCCGCTGTCACCAAAGCCACCCAAATTCAACACCTAAAATACGTCATATATTTGATTTTTAAAGAATTAAATATATGGCAGTCTTCTTGCTATCTGCTGTTGCCAACAATAAAGAAATGATGACGAGGATTGTATGCAACAGGCAACTAAAATCGCGATTACCAGTGCCGTATTAATATGCCCGGCCGCTGCTGCCAACACCGCTTCTGTCCCTGTACCCACTGTCAGCTTTTATGGTAAAGCCGAAGTACAGCTGGCACATACTGATAAAGGTTTACTGCGCTACACCGAACAGGGCAGCCAGCTGGACACCCCATTCAGCCGCTTTGGCCTGCGTGGCGAACAGCAACTGAATGAACATATCACCGCATTTTTTACTTATGAAGTTGACGTACGCGGCTTTGACGAACAAAACACGCAAAACCCGTTTGCTGCGCGTAATACCTTTATTGGTATTAAAGGTAACTTTGGCCAGCTGATTGGCGGGCGCAACGACACCCGGTTGAAAACCAGCGAAGGCGGCATAGATTTATTCAACGAAACCAGTGCCGATATTGCACAAATATTGCCAGGCCAGGATCGCCTAGGAGACAGCCTGACGTATATTTCACCGCAGTACAACCAATGGCAACTCTCGGTTACCTATGTACTGGGCCAGGACAACGAACTGCAAGACGGCAAAGATGGCGGTGCAATAAGCCTCAGCTACGGTGACAGCAAACTAAAGCAGCAACCGTACTTTATTACACTAACTCAGGCACACAGTTTAAATGGTTTAAACGCCAGCCGGTTAATGTGGCAGCAACAACTGGCAAATTTTACGCTTGGTGCCCTGCTGCAATACAGTAAAGAAACATATGCACAGCGTTCTGGCACCGGCGGTTATATCAGCCTGCAATACACCATGGGTGATTGGCAGCCCAAACTGCAGCTGGGCCGCGACACCTCGCAGTTGCGCCAGCAAGGCCGGGCTAATCATTATACGGCAGGTATCGATTACTTATTTAACAGCCAAAGCAAAGCCTACTTCTTTGTTACCCATCTTGATATCACAGCAGACAGCTCTGAGGCTGACAGCTCTATGACTGACACTTCTGTGGCAGACACCTCTGTGGCCGTTGGCCTGCAGTACCGGTTTTAGGAGCTGACAGATGAGCGCAACAACCCAAAAATTGCAAACACCGTTGTTTTCCCTGCTGCTCGGCCCGGCGTTTATGCTGCTGTGCATACTGCTACCGGCACCGTTTGGTATGAACCAGCCCAGCTGGCTGGTGCTGGGCCTGACATTGTGGATGGCAAGCTGGTGGATAAGCGAAGTGGTGCCTATTCCGGTAACGTCGTTTTTGCCCTTAGTTGTGGCCCCTTTGCTTGGTGTAAACAGCTTAAAAGCCGTGGCTGAACCTTATGCTCACCCACTGATCTTTTTATTTCTTGGTGGTTTTATTATTTCTATCGCCATGGAGCGCTGGGCCCTGCACCGGCGTATTGCGCTGCATACTATGTTATTAGTAGGCTGCAAACCTAGCCAGCAGATCGGCGGTATTATGCTGGTAACGGCATTTTTATCTATGTGGATGTCGAATACCGCTACTACAGTAATGATGCTGCCAATAGCGCTGTCTATTATTCAAATGCTAAAACAAGATCAGGCTGACAGCCAGTTCAGTAAAGCCCTGCTGTTATCTATCGCTTATGCTGCCTCTATCGGCGGCCTGGCAACGTTAATCGGCACCCCGCCTAATGCACTGATGGCTGCATTTTTAAGCGATAACTACCAAATTCAAATTGGTTTTGCCCAGTGGATGCTGGTAGGTGTACCACTCAGTACCCTGCTGCTATTGCTCTGCTGGCTGTGGATGACCAAAGTTAGCTACAAGGTAGATATACTGACAGCAGTAGACACGAAAGACTTGTTCCGCCAGCAATTGGCTGAATTGGGCACAATGCAGCGCGGCGAAAAAGCAGTGTTGATAATCTTTTTACTTACCGCATTTTGCTGGATCTTCCGGCCGGTTATTAGCTCAGTTACCGGCCTGGAACTGGACGATACGATTATTGCTATGGTTGCCGCCTTAATGATGTTTGTACTGCCAATCGACAGCAAAAACACCCGTTTGTTAAGTTGGGAAGATACACAAAAATTACCCTGGGGCATTTTAATGCTGTTTGGCGGCGGTTTGAGCTTAGCTGCCATGATCAGTAAAAGCGGACTGGCAGCTTTTATCGCCGACCAGGTCATTCTGCTTGGTGATCTGCCATTTTGGGTAATGATTGTCAGCGTTACACTGATTATTGTATTTCTGACTGAAATTACCAGCAACACGGCCACTGCTGCAGGCTTTTTACCGCTGCTGGCGCCGGTGGCTATGGCTATGTCCGGTACACCGCTAACATTGGTTATTCCTGCCGCTATTGCAGCCAGCTGTGCCTTCATGATGCCGGTAGCCACACCACCCAATGCCATTGTGTTTTCATCAGGCCAGTTGAAAATTTCAGATATGGTAAAAGCCGGTTTTGCGCTAAATATTTTCTCAGTATTGGTAATAAGCGCTTTTGCCTTAACACTGGTAAAGGTGGTGTTTAACTATTAACCCACTCCCCTTTGCAGAGCTGTTCTGCACTTGCAAAGGGGAAATACTTTTGCCTGGATATGTATCGGGCCGATGCAATGCGATCAGTGTGGCAAAGCCGCCAATACCTTTGCAACCAGTTGGTTTAGCTCATCACCGTTACCTATCCAGCGTGCTACCAGCAAAATATCGTTTTGCTGATCAATGTAAATAATATTACGCCCGGCGCCCTGAAAAGTTATTGCTGTTTCCGGCGCTGCCGGTAAAGCTTTACGGCCCGGATTTAAAAACCAGTTGGCGTAGCCGTAATCGGCTTTTGCAACGCTACCGGTGCGAGCCTGAGCAATAAATTCGCGACTTACCAGTTGCTGCCCCTGCCACTGCCCATCACGTAAAAACAGGTAACCAAAGCGGGCCAGGTCCCAGGCATTAATAAACATACCGCCGCCCCAATGCCCACCACCTGACACACTTTGAATTTTTTGGCCATCAAGCTCTATCCAGCTATTGTCGTAACCATACCAGCGCCAGTTAGCACTGGCGCCAATTGGCTGCATAATCCGCTCGTTCAGTACCACAGGTAAGGGTTTACGCCACACATAGGTGGTAACCAGTGCCAGCAAATTAATACGCACATCATTATATTTGTATTTGCTGCCAGGTGTATGTAAAGGCCGGTTGGGCCAATCTTTTGGCTCACCTTCGGGGCGGTCGGCCCAATCGGGCTTGCCCCATAATGTCCCCTGCCAATCACTGGTTTGGCGTAACAAATGATCCCAGCTTATTTTGCGGTTATGCTCAGACGTAAATAAACTGCTGTCTGCCATAACATAAGGCCAGACTGCATCATCTACGTTTTGGATTAAACCATCCTGCAGTGCCAGCCCGGTAACCGTAGTAAGAAAGGTTTTGCTGATGCTGTGTGTCATGTCCACTTTTTGGGTATCCCCCCACTGCGCAATCACTTTGCCGCGGTACACAATCAGCCCGTTCGCCCCGGCACGCACTGACATAGGGCCAATAATCTGATCATAGGGTTCACGCGCGCCAAAGGTTGTGGCCTGCACTATGGCCTGATCCCTGGCTGCCGGGTTTTCACTGGCAATGGCATAATCTACTGCCTGTTGCAGTTTTTCAGCGTTAACGCCCAGGCTTTGTGGTGTTGCCTGCTGCCACTGGCCAGCAGGCGGAAAGTAATGTTCAGCCGCTACAACATTGACACTAAGAATTAAGGCAAAAACTACAGAGTACTGCATATATCTTCCTGGAATGGTTAATGGCACTGGCATTTGTATACCATTGCAACAAGGGGTTCAAAGACAGGCTGGTTATTGCCTTCCTGGTTCAAAGCTATCGTAACGTGGCAGGTTAGTATCTAAATCTTCCCAGTTAGCTTTAGAGCTATAAAAATTATGCGATAGCGGCCGCTCACTGATATCGCTGCTTAAAATGCCCAGCCGGATGCGGACACGGGCCGGGTCTTGTTCATTACTGCTGTAAACCGGTGAACCGCAGTTACTGCAAAAATGCCGTAAGCGCCCTGGTTTAAAGGCAAACTGGCTTAGCCGGTTGGCACCTTTTACTACAGTAAAGTCAGTACTTTGCACAAAACCATTGGTTGCAAAAGCCGTTCCGCTTGATTTGCGGCACAATGAGCAGTGGCAGTGAATAATACTACTGATAGGCCCGTTGATTGCAATTACAACTTCACCGCACAAACACGAGCCCTGATACATAGTAGTTCCCTGATCCATTACTAAATTGGTTTTTACAGTAAGGTAAAATTGAGTGCGCCGTTTACGCTGTCTTTCAATGCATTCATAGCGGCATTTATTGCTTGCTCTACCGCTACCAGGCTCAGGCCTTTAACAGCAAGTAACACTGTGCGCGAGGCATTACGCTGGATCTCATGGTGCAACCTGGCCTGTTCCGGCGTAATATCGCCAGCCAGCCTTAAACGCTCTATCATGGCAAAGTTTTCGGCCAGCTTTTGCGCTTCTGTTTCAGCATAGCCTTTTATTGCAGGCCATTTGTCAGACAATTCGCCTTTAAAAGCCTGCAGCATTGTTGCTGTAAGTTCTGCCACATCTAAGCTCATGCTCTGCCCTTTAAGTTAAGTACACTAAGCCTTTTGCATTAAACGTCAGCTGCCACGGCGTTTAGCCAGTTCCAGCTTTAAAATAGCCGTAATACTGCTGTTAAAACTTGTACGCAGATTTTCTACCTGTGCAGGTGTAAAACAACCTAGTTGGTGCAGTTGTTCCAGCATAGTAAGACTGCTTTTTAACAGCTCAACCTGCTCTACCGTAATGTCGTTATCAGGAATAGCCCTTGCCCGCACGGCAATAGAGCTTACAGCCACTTTAGACTGCTGGTAAAAGCTAATATGGTTACTATAAGCGCATTCAGGCAAACCGGCCTGACTTTCAACGCTAACAAAGAACATTTCAACATTTTGCTGCAGCGCCGTAACCGCGTTATCGGTTTTTTCGTCATAGCTGCTAATCAGTTTTACCGAGCACGCAGATAATGTCAGCAACAACGCCAAAACCAGCCATATTGCATAGCACCGCTTCGCATATGGCTTAGCCGTATAAGGCCCGTTCTGCTTAAGTAAGATCACATTAATCTCCGGCTCACGTTAATCTGTAATAGTAGCAAAGCGGTTTTGCATAACAGCTGTAATAAGGCTATCGCGATAAGCCGGAAAGAAGCGGCTATCGTTGTTGGTCATAAAAATAATCAGCAGCTGTTTATCGGTATAGTAGCGCATGTCGGCCGTAAAAATACCATTACTGCCACCATGACGCACCACTTTACCGTATTGCCCGGCAGGTTCTATTATCCAGCCGTAGCCATAAAAGCTACCTGCGCGCGGAGTTGCTACATGCGGTGTAAATAGCAGTGTTGTTGAAGCTTTACTCAGCACCGTTTCGGTTTGTAACGCCTGCTGCCAGCGGCAAAGATCGCCAATAGTAGATAAAAAGCCACCATTAGCATGCAGGTTCCACCAGGGGCCATCTTTATCCCATGGCTTTTCCAGTGGAGTGCCCCAGCGCTGGCTGCTGCCATCAGCCTTACCGCCCCACCAACTGTCGGGTTTTAGCTCATAACCCGCTGCCAGTGGCAGGTTTCTCCAGTTGGGAATACGATACCCCGTGTGTGCTATTCCAGCTGGTTTTAGCAGATGCTGATGTACATATTGCTCGTAACTTTGTCCTGACGCTCGTTCAATAACTAAACCCAGCACAGCGTAACCGGCATTAGAGTATGAAAAAGCACTGCCTGGTGTAGTATCAAGTTTTGAGCGAAACAGGCGTTTTATAAAGGTACTACGGCTGACTTTACTATAATCGCCACCAGATAAATTATTAACTATCCCGGAGGTATGAGTAAGTAACTGATGTAGCGTGATAGTTTTTTTGTCATCACCAGCTTCAGGGAAAAACCGGCCCAATGTATTGTCAAGCTGCAGTTTACCTTGCTCTTGCAGTTTTAATATCGCAGCAGCAGTAAACTGTTTAGTCAGTGACCCAATATCAAATACGGTTTCAATGGTAAAGGCTTTGCTGGCTTCATAATCTGCCATACCATAAGCTTGCAATAACAGCGGCTTATCAGCCTGCATCACCAGTACCAAGCCATCAAAGCCATCAGTAACCGCCTGCTGGTGCCAGTGCCGCAGCTCGGCAGGTACGATTTCTTCGGTAATTTCGGTACTTGACGCAGGTAATAAAAATAACGCCGTGCCGCAAATCAACATACAAACAAGACTGCGTTTTAATATCTTATGCAGCATTTATGTCTCCATGGAAGGTCGTAACAAACCGGCGACTAAAGCTCATATTATACTTACAACCATACCAAGCCTGAATACGGCTTATGCTTTAATGCCTCTAACCGCGTTTGCAGATCACCACAATGCGCTTCCAACTTATTGCCGTCCGGGTCGAGAAAATAAACAGATAGCCCTTCACTGCTGTTTTGCTTCCACTCTGGTACATCTGCTTTATGCAGTTTGGCTACAAATTCAGCGAAGTTCTGCTCTGCAATATCTAAAGCAATATGAGAATAATCCAGGCTTGGTGCAGGTTTACCGCAGGACAAACAAAACCACACACCGCCAAGGCTAAGGTAGGCTCCGGTATCCCAGCGCACATGCGCCGTCATGCCAAGCGACTCGGTATAAAACGTCAGCGAGCGCTCTAAGTCACTAACAGCAATGGTGATATGGTTTAATCCTTTAAGCACACTGCTTTCCTATATAGCTACAGCACGTTTATGAAAACGAACTGCAAACGGCCACAGCTTACTTTTTATCAAAACCAAACATTTCCCGGCACTGATTGGCAAAATCATTGAATTTTTCTTTCATGGTACGTTTCAGGTTTACTTCAAGCGAGCCCAGAATAGAGTAGCCTTCTATTACAATTTGTGGTGCCTGACGATCGCCTAAAGATGTTGCCTGGTTATCGCAGCTACTTACCACATTCGTGATATTTGACACCACATTAACCTGCGGTGGTACTAAAACAGTCAGGCTGCCGAGCCAGTTTCTTACATTGATAACAATATGCTGGTGCTGAAAAATAGCTTCCGAGAAATCCAGCTCTACTGAACCGACAACATTGGTGATTTGTATCTCAGCAGGCACCAGCCACTGGCCGCGCTGTTGGTTTGAAGACAATACGCATAACATCTTTTCGTTGCGGGTGTCGTTGCCGGATTGATAGCGTGGAGAAAAGCTTTGTTGGCGCTGCTGTTGATACTGATTATCTGGCAGCAAGGTTAAATCGGCTACTACGTCGATTAGTTCCTGATGGCTTTTGGCATCAGTTGCCACATCCAGCCGCCGCTCAAAGGCCTCTGCCGATATAATGCCGTGGCTGTAATTCATAATCAGCTGATCTATTGCTTCTTGCCGTACCTGATCAAACGGCCGATCTTCTATTTTTACCCCACTGGCATCAATGGCCATAATGAACCTCCTGCTCAAATTATTTTACCGCTAAAACGTTAGCATAAACTAAGCAGGCAAGTAGCGGTATTTGGTATCAAAATGTTAATGGCATTTTTGTACATGTCACCTATTTAATATACAGGCATAAAAAAACCACCCGCAGGTGGTTTTTTCTAAGTAGTCTTAACCGCTTACTTAAGCGTAACACTAAGCTTACTGATGACATTCAGCGCTTTTTGCGTGGCAGCTTCAACCGTATCGCTTAACGCCAGTGCCACGCCCATACGCCTTTCGCCCTGTACTTCGGGCTTGGCGAAAATACGTAGCTCGGTATCCGGTTCAGCTAACGCTTCTGCCAGGCCATGGTACTGAATATCAGCGCTATTGCCGGGCACAAGTAGCACGGCAGATGCAGCAGCGCCATATTGCTTAATATGCGGAATGGGCAAGCCTAAAATAGCACGGGCGTGCAACGCAAATTCGCTTAGCTGCTGTGAAATCAGCGTTACCATGCCGGTATCGTGTGGTCTTGGTGATACTTCAGAAAACCACACCTGATCGCCTTTAATAAACAGTTCTACACCAAATAAACCGCGGCCGCCTAAAGCTTCTACTACCGCTTTGGCATAGCTTTTTGCTGTTTCAAAAGCGTTGTCACTCATGGCTTGTGGCTGCCAGCTTTCGCGGTAATCGCCTTTTTCCTGCCTGTGGCCTATAGGAGCACAATATTGAATACCGGACACCGAATTTACCGTAAGCAGCGTAATTTCGTAATCGAAGTCGATAAAACCTTCAACAATTACCCGGCCCTTACCGGCACGGCCACCTTCCTGAGCATAAAGCCAGGCGGCGTTAAGATCTGCCTCTGAACGCAGTACACTCTGGCCTTTACCACTGGATGACATGATCGGTTTAACCACACAAGGGTAACCAATGGCATTAACCGCTGCAGTAAAGCTGTCTTTGTCACTGGCAAACTGAAATGGCGAGGTTGCCAGTTTTAGCTCTTCTGCGGCTAAGCGGCGGATACCTTCGCGGTTCATGGTCAGGTTAACGGCTTTGGCACTGGGTACAACATTAAAACCACAGTCTTCCAGCTCAATTAATACTGAGGTAGCTATCGCTTCGAGCTCCGGCACAATTAAGGCTGGTTTTTCACTGATCACCAGTTGGCGCAGTGCGGCGTTATCCAGCATCGACATCACTACTGCTTTGTCGGCTATCTGCATGGCCGGTGCGTTAGGGTAACGGTCTACGGCTATCACCTCACAACCATAGCGCTTAAGTTCAATACACAGCTCTTTGCCCAGTTCACCAGCACCTAATAACAGTACTTTAGTGCTGCTGGCTGTGCCCGGCGTACCTATGTGTTGTATGTTATGTTGAGTGGTCATTTTATTTTCACCATTGGCCGTGCCGGGTTGCTCCATTCAACATGGAACATCTTACCCTTAGCTTTGTCGGTACGCTCAAAAGTATGAGCACCAAAATAGTCACGCTGGCCCTGTAACAGGTTTGCCGGTAATACCGCAGTGCGGTACGAATCGTAGTAACTTAATGCCGAGCTAAGTGCCGCCACCGGAATACCGGCCAGCGTGGCATTGGCTACGGCTTTACGCCAGTTTTGCTGGTAAACCGAAATTTGCTTAGCGAAAAACGGGTCCAGCAGCAGGTTTTCAAGCTCGTCGTTGCGCTCGTACGCTTCAGTAATAGACTGCAAAAATACCGCACGGATAATACAACCGGCCCGCCAGATTTTGGCTATTTCGGCAAACTTAAGCTGCCAGCCATGTTCATCAGCTGCCGTTTTCATTAAATGGAAGCCCTGAGCATAAACGCAGATTTTGGCGCAGTACAACGCATCGTGCAGGGCCTGAATAATCTCGTCTTTTTGCTCTGGCGAGATCAGATTTTGCGCCGGGCCGGCCAATACTGTAGCGGCTTTGACCCGTTCACTTTTTAATGCAGATAAAGAACGGGCATAAACAGCCTCGGCAATAGTGGGTGACGGGCTGCCAAGCTGCAGGCTGCTAACCGCTGTCCATAAACCGGTACCTTTTTGTCCGGCTTTATCCATAATCACATCAACCAGCGGCAAGCCGGTTTCGGAATCTTTGGTGGCTAATACATCGGCACTGATGCCAATTAAATAGCTATGCAGTTTGCCTTCGTTCCAGCCTTTGAATACGTCAGCAATTTCTGCAGCCGGCATGCCCAGAATGTCGCGCATAACCTGATAAGCTTCGCAAATCAGCTGCATATCAGCGTATTCAATGCCGTTATGTACCATTTTTACATAGTGGCCAGAACCACTGGGGCCAATATAGGTGGCGCAAGGTTCACCTTCGGTAACCGGGTTGCCTGGTTCAAAGCGCTCTACCGGCTTACCGCTGGTAGGGTCTACTTTGGCAGCAATGGCTTCCCACAGTGGTTTAATGCGGGTCCAGGCGTAGGGATCGCCACTTGGCATTAGCGACGGGCCAAAACGTGCGCCTACTTCGCCACCTGATACGGCGGTAGAGAAGAAGATGAACTTGCCTTCAAAATCTTTCTCCCGCGCTACGGTATCTGTCCACAAGCTGTTGCCGGTATCAACAATAATGTCGTCGGCCTGAATACCGGCGTCGATTAATTTATGGCAGACATCATCAACCGGCTTGCCTGCCGGTACAGATAACACCACCAGGTGCGGTGCCGATAAACGCGACAGTAATTCGGTGTACGAGCTACAGGCAATAACGCGGGCCGGTTTGTCGCCCCGCTCGGCTTTATCCTGCGCCAGCACGGCTTCCAGTTTCTGGTGGTCCAGATCAAAGGCCGCTACGCGGTAGCCGTTATCTGCCAGGTTCAGGATCAGGTTTTTACCCATTACACCGGCGCCGACAAAACCGATATCACAAAGTGCAGCTGTGTCTGTCATCTGACATTCCTTCATTATTTTTCATTTTTGCGCGCTGCCGGCACACCAGCAGTTGCTTGTAAACGGCGCGCATTATACTGAAAACATGCCGATAAACCTACTGCCACACTGAGATACTGTGGGCATTCTGCTGGTACTCTGTAAGCTTTGTACTGCCGTTTTGCAGCAAACCTTTGTCTACACTGGTGTCAAACAGCAACTGCCAGCTGTGTTCGGGCAGGGTTAATGGCTGCACTTCGGCTTCAGCATTAAAAACAAACAATAAGCTGGCTTGATTGGCTTTATTCGTGATGCGGAAAATACAACCGGAACGCTGTGGATCATGCCAGTCTTGTTGTTGTTTCTCATTACCATCCGGCAAATACCACTGGATCTGATGTTTATCGCCATGTAGCTGATAGTTATCGTCCAGCAGCGATAACTGCTGTAAACAACGGAATTTGCGCCGAAATGCCAGCATTTGCTGGACAAAATGCAGGAAATCTTCTTCATCGCTGTCCAGATGCCAGTCAAGCCAGCTGATATCGTTATCCTGACAATAAGCATT
This sequence comes from Rheinheimera pacifica, assembly GCF_024809855.1. Lineage (GTDB taxonomy): Bacteria > Pseudomonadota > Gammaproteobacteria > Enterobacterales > Alteromonadaceae > Alishewanella > Alishewanella pacifica_A. The sequence goes on along the minus strand of NZ_JANUEM010000007.1, from coordinate 72,935 downwards.
GTTGTTGCCCCGCTGAGTGTGGCTAAGCTCGTCACCACCGAGCCAGTGGATCATGCCCTGGCTCAGCAATAACGTGGCCACCAGATTACGCTTGTGTAAGTAGCGGCTGGCACGCACCGATGCATCTTTACTCGGCCCCTCCACACCATGATTACAACTTAAATTGTGGTTATGGCCATCGCGGTTTTCTTCACCATTCAGCCAGTTATGCTTATCTTTATAGCTAACGACATCATGCAGGGTAAAACCATCATGGTAGGTTAAATAATTAACACTGCAACAGGCCGGTTTATGGTGTTTTTGAAAGATATCGCGTGAGCCGAGCAAACGGGTGGTAAATTCAGGTAGCACACCGGTATCGCCACGCCAGAAAGCACGGAAAGTATCCCGGCATTTATCATTTAATTCAGACCAGTGCGCCGGAAACTGCCCTAACTGATAACCGCCTGGGCCAACATCCCACGGCTCGGCAATCAGTTTAACCTGCGACAGTACCGGATCTTGCGCGATAATCTGCAGAAACGCGGCATAAGGGTTAAAACGCTTATGCTCACGCGCCAGCGTAGTGGCTAAGTCAAAGCGAAAACCGTCTACCTGCATCTCAACAACCCAGTAACGCAGTGCATCCATCACCAGCTTTTGTGTTGTCGGGTGAGCCACATTTAACGTATTGCCACAACCCGTGTAATTACAATGCTGGCTAAAATCGGTAATATCGGCATGGCTTTCAAACAGATAGTAATGTTTATTAGCCAGGCCGCGAAGGCTTAACACCGGGCCGTCTTCGCCCGCTTCTGCTGTGTGATTAAACACCACATCTAAAATAACTTCGATACCGGCCTGATGGTAACTACGCACCAGAGTTTTAAACTCAGTTACAGCATCCTGATACTGGTAACGGGGCTCTGGGGCAAAAAAACTTACCGGGTTATAACCCCAGTAATTACTAAGCTGCAGCTTGTTTAACCGCGGTTCGCTTAAAAATGACGCCACCGGTAATAACTGTAAGGTAGTAATACCCAACTTTTGTAAGTGCTTGATAACAGATGGATGACATAAACCCAGGTAGGTGCCGCGTAACTCTTGCGGCACCTCAGGGTGCAACATAGTCATGCCCTTAACATGGGCTTCATAAATAACCGTTTTTTCCCGCGGAATTTTCGGTTTTACGCTGTTCTGCCAGTCAAACTGCTGCTGTGCCAGCACGCCTTTGGCCAGCATATAATGGCTTTTCGCCTGGTATAAGCGCTCGTTAAAACTCAAGGTACGGTTTAGCTGCTTTACGTAAGGGTCAAGCAACAGGCGGTCTTTATCAAACACAAATCCCAAGTTGCTATTTTGTGGGCCATCCGCTTTTAATGCATATAAAGTACCATGCTCAATACCGGCTACTGCTATGTGCCAGATGTCACCGGTGCGGCCGCTAAAATTCAGCTCGCCCAGCAACTCTTCAGTATCTGGCTGATACAAACATAATGTTAAACTGGTCGCATCAGGGGCAAATACAGCAAAGTTCCAGCTGCCCGCGCCATCTTTATCAGTAGTGTAAGTTGCGCCCAGTGGCGATGCGGTACCAAATGACAGCTTTAACAAAGGAATATGGTTACTCATCGCGTTGCTCTGCTCAGGTATTAATATTTTTTATGCCAGCCGGTTTTATGCTAACCGCCGTGGCCCTTTTTACGCAAATACAGTGTGGCCAGTGGCGGCAATTGCAAACAAATATGTTGCGCCAAACCATGATACGGCATTGCTGTACTGTGTAACGCCGCCCCTACCGTATAGTTACTGCCCCAGTAATAGCTGCTGTCGGTATTCAGAATAACCTCGTACTCGCCGTCTTGCTCTACCCCCAGTAAAAAGTTATTCCGTGGCAGTGGAGTAAAGTTGCACACCACATATACTGCATTGCCATTGCTGGCGCGGCGTAAAAAACTCAGGATGCTGTTGTCGGCATCCTGATGATCCAGCCAGCGAAAACCTTGATGTGCATAATCCAGTTCATACAGCGGTGTACAACGCCGGTATGTGTGGTTTAAGTCGCGCAGCAATTGCTGCATACCGCGGTGTTTATCGTAACCCAGCAGGTGCCAGTCCAGGCTTTGTGTATGGCTCCACTCGCGGCCCTGAGCAAACTCATTGCCCATAAAATTCAGCTTTTTGCCCGGATGCGCAAACATAAAAGCGTAATAAGCACGCAGGTTTGCTGCCTGTTGCCACTCATCGCCGGGCATTTTATTTAGCAAACTGCCCTTACCGTGCACTACTTCGTCGTGCGACAGCGGCAAAATAAAGTTTTCGTTATAGGCGTACACCATAGAAAACGTCAGATCGTTGTGATGGTAACGCCGGTAGGCCGGATCTTTGCTGATATAACGCAGGCTGTCGTTCATCCAGCCCATATTCCATTTAAAGCCAAAGCCCAGGCCCCCCATATCAACGGGCCGCGACACCATAGCAAACGAAGTAGATTCTTCTGCAATGGTCATAGCATGCGGAAACTTGCGGTACACTTCGCTGTTAAACCAGCGGAAAAAGCTGATAGCTTCATAGTTGTGGTTACCGCCATCAATATTGGGGATCCACTCGCCTTCTTTACGCGAGTAATCCCAGTACAGCATTGAGGCTACGGCATCAACGCGCAGACCGTCGATATGAAAATGCTCCAGCCAGTACAACGCGCTGGCTACCAGAAACTGGCGCACATAATCTTTGCCGTAATCGTAAATACAGGAATTCCAGTCCGGGTGCCAGCCGCGGCGCGGATCGGCATATTCATATAAGTGGCTGCCATCGAACCGGGCTAAACCGTGGCCGTCTTCCGGGAAATGCGCCGGTACCCAGTCCAAAATAACGCCAATACCGGCCTGATGGCAGGCATCAACAAAGTATTTAAAATCATCCGGTGTGCCAAAGCGTGACGTAGGCGCAAATAACCCCAGCGGCTGATAGCCCCAGGAGCCATCAAACGGGTGCTCCATCACTGGCAGCAGTTCAATATGGGTGTAGCCCATATCCTGAATATAAGGAATAAGCTGAGCAGCCAGCTCTCGGTAACTCAGCATCTGGTTATCTTCACCACGGCGCCATGAACCGGCCTGTAGCTCGTAAATACTCATCGGGCTGTTAAGCGGGTTACTTAATTTACGGCTGCGCCAGCTATCGTCCTGCCACTGGTAACGGCTGTGGTCGTACACTAAAGAAGCGTGCGACGGATACTGCTCGGCATAAAATGCCATAGGATCAGCCTTGTGTGGCAGCAAATGGCCGTTGCGGTCTTTAATTTCGAATTTATAACGCACCCCGGCGGCCACTTCAGGCACCACCAATACCCAATGGCCGCATTGCGTGCGCTGCATCGGGTGTACGTGGCCGTCCCAGCTGTTCATATCGCCAATCAGGCTAACACTGGAAGCGTCGGGTGCGAATACGGCAAAACGGGTGGCATTAACACTTTTACCGGCTACATCCAGCGTAATTACCTGGGCACCAAGCTGGCGGTACAGGTTTTCCGGCTCATTGGCAACATAGTGCACAGCGTAAAAGGCTTCATCGGTAAACTGGTAAGGATCAAACAACGGGTACTGATATTCGCCATGTTTGACGGCCAGACGATAAGCTTCCGTTTTGCGCTTTTTGCTCAGTACCAGCTCGAATACGCCCGGATAATCACTGTTTGCTGCCAGCTCACCCAGTAACTTACCACTTTTAACAGAGTATGCGCTCACCGCAGTTGCCTGTGGCAGATATACCCGCAGTAACAACCCGGCGCTACTGTTATCCTTCAGCGGTTGCCAGCCTAATAACGAAAAGGGTTCTGCACAGTTAACCTGTTGTAATAACGCTAAACTCATTGCCTGTCCTTTTTAGTTTTTCTGTCTCAACCTTAACAGCCACAGCCATAAAGGCTATGGCTTTTTACGCCATTGCTTAGTTTGCAGCTTTACGCTGCCTGCTGATATCGGTAAACAACTGTCTGATATGCTGATTTTGGCTCCACTGCTCTATCGGCTCAGACAACTTACGCCGCCAGTTCGGGTATTCGTTGCTGGTACCGGGAATATTTACCGGTTGCGTCATTTGCAGGGCGTCTTCCAGTTGTAAACATAAAAGCTGGCTGGATGTTGCTGCCAGATGGCGCTGCATAGCGTAGTTTAACGTTTGATCCATCCCCAGATTCTCGGCACTGCGGCTGTAATCGCCGGGTAAACTGTGATGGCCGTGTAATGAATCCAGAATACGCTGTTTATTGGCATGGCGCTGTGCGTACAGGCCCTGCAACTGAGCTTCATCTTTATACAGGCCCAACTCTTTACCCAGGCGTAAATCTTCGCAATGCCAAAAGCCAATTAAAGTAGGTAAATCATGGGTTGTCAGTGTGGCCATGGCCTGTACCGGATAATGCGTTGGCGAGATATAGCCGCCATCTGCTGCAGTTTCAAAAAAGAACACCCGGTAAGAGTAGACATTGTACTGCGCCAGCAAGTCGCGGATCCCCTCAGGCACGGTACCTAAATCTTCTCCGATAATCACCGCCTGGTTCCGCTGACTTTCCAGCGCTAATATACCGAGCAAATCCATTATCGGGTAATACACATAAGCGCCACCACCGGCGTTTTCGGCGGTTTTGGGCACCCACCATAAGCGCAGCAGTGCCATAACATGGTCGATACGCAATGCACCGGCATGCTGCATATTGGCACGCAGCAAATCAATAAATGGCTGGTATCCCTGCTTATACAGCTGATACGGGTACATCGGCGGCAAGCCCCAGTTTTGCCCGGCAGGGCCAAGCGGATCCGGCGGCGCCCCGACACTGGCATCGCGGCAGTATAAATCCGGGTTGCCCCAAATTTCGGTTGAGGCCTCGCTGACACCTACCGCCAAATCACGGTACAGCCCCAACAACATACCAGCGTCTTTTGCCAGCTGTTGTGCCTGTGCCAATTGCTGCTGAGCAATAAACTGCAAATAACAGTAAAAATCCAGCTCAGCCTGATGTTTAGCGGCAAACGCCTGCACAGTATCCGATTGTGGATCGCGATATTCTTCCGGCCAGTTTGGCCAGCCCCAGTGCATGCTGTCTTGCTGATACAAATACGCATGCAAGGCATCATACAGTGCCAGTTGCTGTAAGCTGGTACCGCCATCGGCTTTAAATTGCTTAAAAGCGTTGCTCATAGCATTGTTATTACTATCTTTTTGCCCGGCGAACCATTGGTACAGGCTTTTCATTACCGGCAGCTTTAACTGCATTACGCCACTGTAATCAACAAAATCTTTGCTGCGCTGCGCACTAAGCTGCTGTTCAAAAGCCGGTGCAGTTACCAGGCTTTGCGTGCTGGCACACAGGCTAAAACCCGGCATTGCCGTAACATCTATATAGCTGACATTAAGCCAGCGCCGTGACGAAGGACTATACGGGCTGGCGCTTTGTGGCATTGCCGGATACAACGCATGAATAGGATTAAGGCCAATAAAATCGGCACCAACGCCAGCCAGGTATTTAACGGTATTGCTAAGATCGGTAAAGTCGCCAATACCCCAATTGCGCTCTGAGCGCAGGCCATAGAGTTGTAACGCGATACCCCATTGCTTTTGGTTTTGAAAACTTTGCGGTACAAAGCACTGCCCAGGCGTAATGATCAACTTTTGTGTAAAAGCAGTATCATTCAGGCTAAGCTGATGGTAACCGGCTGTCAGCTGCTGTGGCAGCACATGCTGATACTGATGGTATTCCACCTCATCCAGTACCACTACCTGCACCAGCTCACCTTCTACCGGCGTCAGGTTAAATACCTGCTTAGCGCCATTTTCTGCTGTCAGAGTAAAAACAAGCTCCGTATTGGCTTGTTCAAGCGTGACCTGCAGTAGCAGTTGTAACGGTTCATCAACGTGCTGCACTGACACAGCCTGCAATGGCTGCTGCCAAAAATCCAGTTGCCGTTCAAGTAATTGCAGGCGGGCAGTTTCGTCATCTTCAATGTCAAAGCCTTGTGCGGCCAGCAGTTGCAGTTGATGTTGTTCAGTTACCGTGCTTGGGTTTCCCCAGGCATCGTTAAAATCGGTTTCAATGCCACAAAATGCAATCAGTTCAGCCTGTAAGGTGGCGTCCATGAGAAATCCTTAGTCTGGTCAGTTAGCTACCGCTCATTCTAGGCGGCATTGCCGTTAAAGTCATTGTTCATTTATGTCATTAAATTACAGAAAAAACGCTTTACCCTTGTTTTAAACTTGAAAAATCCACTAAATAATGTAATTTTACTACACAACTTGTTTGTCTCATTTCAGAACATCTATCTAACGGGGTTAATATGACTATTCGTGTCGCGATTAACGGCTTTGGCCGCATTGGCCGCAATGTGTTGCGTGCTTTGTATGAAAGCAGCAAAAATTACGATATTAAAGTGGTTGCCATTAATGATTTAGGCGATGCAGCTATTAATGCCCACCTGCTGAAGTATGATACTGCGCATGGCATTTTTGCTGCCAATGTTGAGCACAACGACAAAGCTATTTATGTTAATCAGGACGAGATCCTAACGCTAAGCGAGCGCAACCCGGCTAACTTACCATGGAAACAACTGAATGTGGACGTAGTGCTGGAGTGTACCGGCCTGTTTACTGATCGTAAAAGTGCTGGTGCGCATTTAGAAGCAGGTGCAAAGAAAGTTATTATTTCAGCGCCGGCTAAAGATGTTGATGCCACCATTGTATACGGCGTAAACCAGCAGATTTTAACGCCGCAAATGAACATTATTTCTAATGCATCCTGTACCACTAACTGTTTGGCGCCGATTGCCAAGCCGTTAAACGATGCACTGGGTATTGAATCCGGCCTGATGACCACTATCCACGCTTACACCAACGATCAGCGTTTAAGCGATGTGTATCACACTGATCTGCGCCGCGCCCGTGCCGCCGCTATGTCGATGATCCCAACCAAAACCGGTGCCGCTGCTGCTGTTGGCTTAGTTGTGCCAGAGCTGGTAGGTAAGTTTGATGGCTTAGCCGTGCGGGTGCCTACGCTTAATGTGTCACTGGTAGATTTAACTTTTATTGCTGGTCGCAATACTTCTATTGACGAAGTTAACGACATTATCCGTAAAGCCGCAGCATCGGGCACTATGGCTGAAGTGCTGGCAGTAAACGACTTACCGCTGGTATCGGTTGATTTTAACCACAACCCGAAATCATCTATTTTTGATGCCACTGAAACCCGCGTTAATGGCCGTCTGGTAAAAGTAATGAGCTGGTACGACAATGAATGGGGCTTTAGCAACCGTATGCTGGATAACACCGTTGAGTTTATGAAGCACGTTTAAAGCGCTGCATACGCAAACAGCCAGCTTTATGCTGGCTGTTTTGTTTATAGCTACTTTTACTGCACCACATACTGGCAACAACCCCGAGGATACCATGCTAAATACCGCAATTAACCCGCAAACTGGTTTTGGCCATTTAACTGATCTGCCCTGCATTGCCTTACAATTTGGCGAAGCTTCTGCCGTGGTGTCTTTATACGGCGCTCAGGTACTGTCTTATCAGCCGCAACCGGGTAAAGATGTGCTATGGCTATCACCACTGGCGCAGTGGCATGATCAAATGCCTATTCGCGGCGGCGTGCCGGTATGCTGGCCCTGGTTTGGTCCGGTTGATACCCGGCTGAATCCGCAGCAGCAATCTTTAGCCAATCACGGTGTGGTAAGAACTCAGCTTTGGCAGTTAACCGGACAAAATATCAGCGCAAGCGGTGTGTCGGTAACACTAACCATTAAGGTAGCAGCGCTGCCCTACTACCCGGAGGAAACTACACTGCAGTTACAACTAACATTAAGCGATAGCTTAACCATCAGCTTAACGTGTAACGCTGCTATAACGCAGCAGGCAGCACTGCATAGTTATTTTAGTGTCGCTAATATCGGGCAAACACAGGTGCAGCCTTTGCCGCTGCAGTATCAGGACAAAGTTACAGCCAGCAATCAGAACAGCAATACGCCGGTCGCCACCGTCAATGCCGAAGTTGACCGCATCTATGCACAACCTGCGGCAATACTGCAATTAGATACCGGAACACAGCACCTTGAGCTTGGTCAAAGCGGCCAGGACGCGACGATTGTCTGGAACCCGTGGCAGGATAAAAGCCGTAGCACCAAAGATTTAGCCGACGATAGTTATCTGCAATTTATCTGCGTTGAAACCGCGCGCTTACAACTGCAAGATGCCGCGCCACTTCAGCTCACGCAGCAAATTAAGCTGACGCACTAAATTAGGCTGACGTAATAGTTAAGCACTGTTAATTAGCGCCAACTGGTGTGAAATTGTTTAGTCAGGCTGCGCGTTTGGCCATCGGTAAACCGGATCTCCAGTTGCAATTGCCACAACATATCAGGATCACTGCAGGCACCGAGTAAAAACTCGGCCTGCCATATTCCCTCGCGCTGCCTAAACCGCAGCGGCACTTTTCCCATATACATAGATACGCCGGTTAGCTCACCGCTGACATCAAGTACATCAGCCGCTGTCAGTTGCAGTAACAGCGGAGTTTCAACCGGCGCATGGCCCGGGCTTAGTTTAAGTTGTATTGTGTTCTCTTCCAGCAGGGTAAGCGATGAGACGGGCACTTTATCAGGCGGCCTGCAACCCCAAAGGCAGCACAACAACAGCAAAAAAAGATAAAATACACGCATAACTAACCAGATAAATGCTCAGGGTTGCCATATTGTACGCTGTTTTAATGAAATGCCCCAAACAGCAGCTACACTTGGTCATTTAATGAGCAGCAACTTTGTTCTAAATCATAAAACGGGCTGCTTTACCTATCTTTTTTGGGGTAAAACCCTTAAGATGCAGCCCCAAATTGGTAGGGTTAAACATTGCAAATACCGGATGTTAACCCTGCCTATAACAAGAATGGCTGCGCAAACAGCCTGTATCAGTAACCAGCACTAACTGCAGCGGAACTCAACATGAGCCAGACCAAATCGTTAAATGTTGACTACAACTATCGCGTTGTCCGCCTCTTTGCCCTAACCACCGTTTTTTGGGGGATTATCGGCATGGCGGTGGGCGTGTTAATCGCGGCCCAATTATATTGGCCGGCATTAAACTTTGACACTCCTTGGTTGACCTATAGTCGTCTTCGTCCTTTACACACCAATGCGGTAATTTTCGCTTTTGGTACCAGCGCCCTGTTCGCTACCAGTTATTACATAGTGCAGCGTACCTGCCAGGTGCGTTTGTTTGCCGAAAAACTGGCTATGTTTACCTTTTGGGGCTGGCAAGCCGTTATTGTTTCGGCGGTAATTACCCTGCCAATGGGCTTAACCAGCAGCAAAGAGTACGCCGAGCTGGAATGGCCAATTGATATCCTGATCACCCTGGTGTGGGTGTCTTACGCTATCGTGTTCTTTGGCACTTTGGTTAAGCGTAAAACCAGCCACATTTATGTCGCAAACTGGTTCTTAGGCGGCTTTATTCTTACCGTTGCTGCGCTGCATATTGTAAACAGCATGGCTATGCCAGTAAGCGCGTTTAAATCTTACTCAATATATGCCGGTGCAGTAGATGCCATGATCCAGTGGTGGTATGGTCACAATGCGGTTGGTTTCCTGTTAACTGCGGGCTTCCTGGGCATGATGTACTACTTTGTACCTAAGCAGGCTGGTCGTCCGGTATATTCTTACCGTTTATCTATTGTGCACTTCTGGGCGCTGATTGCGCTGTATATCTGGGCCGGCCCGCACCATTTGCACTACACTGCCCTGCCAGACTGGACTCAGTCTTTAGGTATGGTGATGTCGGTTGTGTTGTTTGTACCAAGCTGGGGCGGCATGATTAACGGTATTATGACGCTGTCAGGTGCCTGGCATAAGCTGAAAACCGACCCTATTTTGCGTTTCTTAATTGTTTCTTTGTCGTTCTACGGTATGTCTACTTTCGAAGGCCCGATGATGGCAATCAAATCAGTAAATGCGCTGTCGCATTACACTGACTGGACCATCGGCCACGTACACTCCGGTGCCTTAGGCTGGGTTGCAATGATTTCTATCGGTGCAATTTATCACCTGATCCCGGTGCTGTATAACCAGGGCCGTATGTATAGTATTTCTCTGATTAACACCCACTTCTGGCTGCATACAATCGGTGTGGTGCTGTATATAGTGGCAATGTGGATATCCGGTATTACCCAGGGCATGATGTGGCGTGCGGTAAACACTGACGGCACCCTGACTTACAGCTTTGTTCAAAGCCTGGAAGCGTCTATGCCATTTTACCTGATGCGTTTTATAGGTGGTGTGTTTGTAGTAAGCGGTATGTTACTGATGGCGTACAACGTTTATAAAACAGTGCGCGCTAAAGATGAATCACTACAACCTGTGCCAGCAGTAGCGTAAGAGGTAAATCATGTCGAACAAGAATCATCATGACAAAATTGAAAGAAGTGTTGGCCTGCTAGCAATCTTAACCATTGTTGCCATCAGTTTTGGCACCCTGGTACTGATTACGCCGCTATTTTTTCTGGATGAAACCACGCAGCCGGTAGACGGTATGACACCTTACACAGCTTTGCAGTTAGAAGGCCGTGATATATACATCCGCGAAGGTTGTGTCGGTTGCCATAGCCAGATGATCCGCCCGTTCAGGGCGGAAGTAGAACGCTATGGCCACTACTCTGTTGCCGGTGAAAGTGTATGGGATCATCCGTTCCTGTGGGGCTCTAAGCGTACAGGCCCTGATCTGGCCCGTGTGGGCGAGCGCTACAGCGACGACTGGCATCACGCCCACTTAATGGACCCACGTTCAGTGGTACCACAATCTAATATGCCAGCTTTTCCATGGCTGGATAAAAACGTGCTGGACGGTAAATACACCGCAAAAAAAATGCAGGTATTACGTAGCTTTGGCTTGCCATACACTGACGAAGATATTGAAGGTGCCGCTGCGGCTGTGGAAGGTAAAACTGAAATGCAAGCGCTGATAGCTTATCTGCAGTCGCTTGGCACACATCTGAAGTAATGCCCATGGAATACGCAACGATACACAGTATTTTTACCGTCATTTTGTTCGTGGCCTTTATTGCCTTCGTGATCTGGGCATACAGCAAGAAACGCAAAACTGATTTCGATCAGGCTGCTAATCTGGTATTTGAAGACGAACAAAAAGCACAACAAAAAAACAAACAGGAGTCAGATCATGAGTAGCTTTTGGAGTGCTTGGATCATAGTGTTAACCCTTCCGGTGTTGATCGGCTGTGCAATACTGCTGACCTGGAACCTGAAAAATTATGTCGGCGTACCCGAAGACGAAACCACCGGCCACGTTGTTGACGGTATTGAAGAGATAAACAACCCGTTACCGCGTTGGTGGACTTATATGTTCATTTTAACGCTGGTATGGTCGGTTTTTTATCTGGCGGCCTACCCTGGCCTGGGTAACTGGAAAGGCTTTTTAGGCTGGACAAGTTCAAACCAGGGAGTCAAGTCGCTGGAAGAGTCACAACTGGCCGTAACAAAAGCGGTAGAAGAAGGCCGTAATGTTGAGTTTGATCGCGAGATGGTGCGGGCAGACCAAGTATATGGCCCGGTATTCCAACAGTTTGCCAAACGCGACGTGTTAGATCTGGCTTATGATGATGATGCAATTAAAATCGGGCAGCGGTTATTTTTACAAAACTGCTCACTGTGTCACGGCTCTGATGCCCGTGGCCAGCATGGCTTTCCTAACCTGACTGACAACGACTGGTTATACGGCGGTACTCCGGATAAAATCAAAGAAACCCTGCTACACGGCCGCAAAGCTGTAATGCCAGGCTGGCTTGATGCACTCGGTGAGCAAGGCATTAAAGAAATGACAGCTTACGTGTTAAGCCTGTCAGGCCGCTCGGTAAATGAGCGTGATGCTGAAGCAGGTAAAGCTAAATTTGCTTTATGTGCCGCCTGCCACGGCCCGGATGGTAAAGGTAGCCTGGCGCACAACCTGCCATTTGGCGCTCCTAACCTGACAGATAATATCTGGTTGTATGGCGGTTCAGCCCGTGCAGTGGAAGAAACGCTTACTAAAGGCCGTAATGGTGTTATGCCGGCGTTTAAGCAAACGTTAGGCGAAGATAAGGTGCATATTCTTACTGCCTATGTCTACCGTTTAGCTAATCCGGAAAAACCTGCAGAGCAGCAATAAGTCACTTCGTTACTCTGTACTTATAAGCCCCGTTTCGGGGCTTATTGTTATTAGCGTTAAGGATCTCTATGCAGCAAGACACTAAACCCTGGTATAAACAGCTGTGGCCCTGGATTTTAATTGCCATTCCTGTTGCTACCGCATTAAAAGCCGTGCATTCCGTTTATATAATGCAGCAACATACTCCTGATCTGGTGGTAGACGACTACTACAAAGAAGGCCGTGCAATTAATATGCGGCTGGCCAAATACCGTGAAGCAGCACTGCGTAACCTTGACGCCAGAATACTAATTGCCGGCGACAGTGCCATAATACGCTTTGCTGAAAATACCGTGCTGGAAGGTGCCATACATCTGGATTTTTATCATACCACCCTGGCCGAGCGTGATTTTGCGCTGGATGCAGAGCGCAGCGGTGAGCTGCTTTATGTTGCAAAATTACCTATTACACCAACAGGCAAGTGGCAGTTAGTTGTATCTGACGCCTCCAAAGACTGGAAACTGCGTGCCACACTTGAACTGCCTGTTGAAACTGAAATTAAGCTTGGTTACTGACAGGGCGCATAAGTGAGTGCAGTATATTGCTTTCATTGCCATGAGCCTGTGCCATCAGGCACCTCATTTCAGCTTGAGTTTGATGCCAAACAGCGCCAGTTCTGTTGCGCCGGTTGTCTGGCGGTAGCCGATACCATCATCAGCAGTGATCTGGCAGACTACTACCGCTTTCGTACCGAACCTGCCAACCGTGCTAACGCTATACCCAAAGAACTTGAAGCTGAACTTAGCAGCTTTGACGCACCACAGGTACTGGAAGATATCAGCAACAAACAAGGCGGGTTGACAGAACTGGAGCTGTCTATCAGCGGTATGAGCTGTGCCGCCTGTGCCTGGTTAATTGAAAAACAACTGCGCCAGTTACCCGCTGTGCATCAGGTTAATGTTAATTCTACTACCCAACGCTGCCATCTGCTGTGGCGCGCAGATACCACCCCTCTTAGCGGCATTCTGAAAAGCCTGGCCAGTATTGGTTACCAGGCCAGCCCATTTATTGCCGATCAGGAAGAGCAGGTATTTAAACTTGAACTTAGCCGCTATCTGAAACGTTTGGCCGTTTCCGGCATTATGACCATGCAGGTAATGATGTTAGCCGTGGCACTGTATTTTGGTGAATACACCGGCATAGATGCATCACATCAGGGGTATTTACGCTGGATAAGCCTGTTACTAACGCTGCCGGTAGTGCTTTATGCTGCCCTGCCCTTTGTCAGCAGTGCCTGGCGTAGTGTGAAAGCCCGGCAAATGAATATGGACGTACCGGTTAGCCTGGCCATTTACTACACCTTCTTAGCTTCAGCCTATGCCACCGTGTTTAGCACCGGTGAGGTGTATTTTGAGTCGGTGTGTATGTTTACCTTTTTGCTGCAGCTGGGTAAGTTTTTTGAATACCGTGCCCGCTCCCGCGCACGCGATGCTACCAGCAACTTGCTGAAAATTATGCCGGTAACCGCTACCCTGCTAAAAGACGGCGAACAACAGGCCGTATCGGCCAGACGATTACAAAGCGGTGACTGCATTTTGGTAAAGCCGGGCGAAACCATCGCCGCAGACGGCCAGATTATCAGCGGCAACAGCTCTGCCGATGAGTCAATGCTAACCGGTGAATATACGCCGGTAAGTAAAAGTACCGGCGATCTGGTTATGGCTGGCAGTATCAACCATGATGGCCTGTTGCAGGTTAATGTCAGCCAGCCGCTGGCATCGTCCCGGCTGGGGCAGATTATTGCACTACAACAACGCACATTAAGCCAGAAACCTGCGGTATTGCAGCGCACAGACCGCCTGGCAAAGTACTTTGTTGAGCGTTTGCTTATTATAGCTGCCGCCACTTTTGCCCTTTGGTACTTTTGGCTGGACGCCGACCGTGCGTTTTGGGTAACGCTGTCAGTATTGGTAGCAACCTGCCCCTGTGCACTCAGCCTGGCTACCCCCACGGCAATTACCTGCGCACTGGCCCGGCTTAACCGCAACGGTATTCTGATCAAAAATGCTCAGGTGCTGGATGTGCTGCCCGAGCTGACGCATATTGTTTTTGACAAAACCGGCACCCTTACCGAAGGACGGTTTTCAATATCGGACGTTACACTGTTTAACAGCGATTACAGCGAAACTCAGGCACTAAACCTGATAGCCAATCTGGAAGCGTATTCCGAGCACCCTATTGGCCGGGCGTTTAGTTCCAGCCTTACCGGTAAACTGGCACTTGAACAGGTAAATATTGTTGTCGGTAGTGGTATTAGTGCACGGTTTAACGGCATGCAAATTAAAGTAGGTAGCGCGGCTTTTTGCGCAGTAAAACCGCAAGCGAAAGCAATGGTATACCTTAGTGCCGATAACCAGCTTATTGCTGCAGTCAGCTTGCATGATGCCCTGCGCCCTGAGGTACCGGCACTTGTGCGCCAGTTGCAACAACAAGGATACAAACTGCTGATGCTTACCGGCGACAGTTCCGATCAGGCCGACAAACTGCAACAGCAGCTTGGATTTGATCAGATGATTAAAGGCTGCTCGCCTGAGCAAAAAGTGGCAGAAATAACGGCACTGGTCAGCGCCGGGCATAAAGTTCTGATGCTCGGTGATGGTATAAACGACAGCCCGAGCTTTCATGCTGCGCATGTTTCTGTAGCTATGCAATCGGGGACAGATTTATCAAAAAATCAGGCCGATGTGGTATTGTTGCAACATAATATCGGCCTGATAGCCACCTTACTGCAGGGTAGCAAGGCTGCACAGCGCGGGATCAGGCAAAATCTGGCCTGGTCGGTTGGTTATAACCTGATTATTATTCCGCTGGCGGTTGCCGGTTTTGTTTCACCTTATATCGCTGTTATTGGTATGTCGTTCAGCTCGTTGCTGGTGGTATCAAATTCGTTAAGGCTGCTCAAATAATGAGTGTTATTTATGTACTGATCCCAATTGCTATTCTGTTTGTCCTAATTGGTCTGGCGGTGTTTTTCTGGGCTGTTCGCAACAAACAGTTTGATGATCTGGATAAAGAAGGCTTCAGCATCCTGTTTGATGAAAAAGCCGTAGCCAATAAAGATAAACAAGACCCACCTGCCCCATGAGCAATGACCTGCTTGCAGCATTACTGATAGGTTTTCTCGGCAGCGGTCATTGCCTGGTAATGTGCGGCGGTATTGCCGGAGCACTGCAACTTGCCATGCCGGCGCAAAGTACGGCGAAAAAATTTTTACTGCAACTGGCATTAAGCGCCGGCCGCCTTAGCACCTATGCCGTATTCGGCGCTGTAGTCGGCTATGCCGGTGTCAGTGCCATGCAGCTGGTCGGTGCTTCAATGCTGTGGCTGCGTTTGGTGGCAGGCATTTTACTTATTATGATGGCGCTATATATCAGCCGGTTATGGTTTGGTTTATTGCTGCTGGAAAAAACAGGTCAAAAACTGTGGCAATACGTACAGCCTGTGTCACGACGTTTGTTGCCGCTAAACTCCATAAGCAAAGCATACGCCTATGGGGTATGCTGGGGGGCCCTGCCCTGTGGCTTGGTATATAGCGCTTTAGGCTGGAGCCTGGCCAGTGGCAGTGCTTCTGCCGGCGCAGTATTAATGCTGGCATTTGGCCTGGGCACTTTACCGGCCATCTTATTAACTGGCGGTGCCGCACAGCTGATGAATAAGATTAAACGCCACACGGCTGTACGATATGGTGCCGCTGCCATGCTGGCTATGTATGGTAGTTATACAATATGGCTTGCTATAAAACGTATGGTTTTTTAAGCTGTTACTATTATCTATAAAAGGCAAGGATACCGTTATGCAACGTTCCGCCATTAACTGTCAGGACTGTGGGTTCAGCCAGCTATGTTTACCCTTTAGTTTAAACGAAAACGAGCTAACCCGGCTGGACGACATTATTCAGCGCAAAAAGCCTATGCATAAAGGTGACATGCTATTTGAAGCCGGGCAGGCACAGAAATGCCTGTATGCTATTCGTACCGGCTCTTTTAAAACCTTTACCCTTACCGATCAGGGCGAACAGCAAATTACCGGCTTTCATCTGCCGGGCGATATTGTTGGTTTTGACGCATTAAGCAAACAATTACACCCAAGTTATGCCGAAACACTGGAAACCGCTATGGTATGCGAAATTCCGCTGCCAAATCTGGAAACGTTGCTCGACCAGCTGCCGCGGTTACGCCAGCAGATTATGCGGCTGATGAGCGAAGATATTCAGGCTGATCAGCAAATGATGCTACTGCTAAACCGCAAAACCGCTGAACAAAAGCTGGCAACCTTTTTATCTCAGTTGGGCCAGCGTTACGCCAGCCGTGGTTTTTCGGCCCATGATTTTCGTTTAACGATGACCCGTAGCGACATTGGCAATTATCTGGGCCTGACAGTGGAAACGATCAGCCGCTTACTGAGTAAACTGGATAAAGAGCAACTCATTCAGGTAGACGGTAAACTGATAAGCATTAAAGACCAAACCGCATTGTCCAAACTGGCCGCTTTGACAGCCCATTGTTGACATGTACAGCGCTTAGCTTGCGCCAGCGCAAGTTAAACGCGGGCAAACAGTGCTAATTTGGCTACACTTAAAGACACAGTCGCAAAGTGGAGTAGTTTATGTCAGCTTACAACAATGTGTTAGTTGTACTGGACCCCAATGTAGAACAACAAAAAGCGCTTAACCGGGCCATAGAGTTAATTCGTTTACAAGGCGGCAAGCTCACCGCTTTTCTATCGGTGTATGATTTTTCCTACGAAATGACCACTATGCTGTCTGGCGAAGAGCGTGAATCTATGCGCCAGGCGGTTATTAAAGATCGCGAAATGTGGATCAGCGAACTAACCGAGCGCCATCGTGCCATCGGATTAAATATCGTTATTAAAGTGGTTTGGCACAGCCGCCCGTTTGAAGCCATAGTACATGCGGTACTGGAAGATAACTACGATCTGGTGATTAAAGGCACCCATGATCATGACGTACTCAAATCGATGATTTTCACGCCTACCGACTGGCATGTATTGCGTAAATGCCCCTGCCCGGTATTACTGGTTAAAGATCATGACTGGCCGAAAGCTGGCAATATTATTGCTGCTGTTAATGCTGGCAGCGAACAGGAACACCATTTGTCGCTGAATCAGCGTGTTATCGCCAAAGCTCTGCAGATGGCTACCATGTTAAGCGCGCAAACCCATCTGGTAAATGCTTTTCCTGGCACTCCGGTAAATATTGCCATAGAAATTCCCGAGTTTAATCCGCAGGAATACAACAGCACCATGAAACACCATCACGCAGATGCGGTAACAGCTCTGGCAAAACAGTTTGATATTAACAGCCAGCACTGCCATGTTATGGAAGGAATGCCTGAAGATGTGCTACCGCAAATAGCCACTAAACTGGATGCTGAAATGGTGGTTATTGGTACTATAGGCCGCACCGGCCTGTCGGCAGCCATTATTGGCAATACCGCCGAACACGTTATCGATCGGCTTGACTGTGATGTGCTGGCGATAAAACCGGCAAATTTTGTCTGCCCGTTGCAGAAAGACTGAGTTTTATCCTGCCGCACAGCTTTGGTATTGGCGCACCTTTGGCTATAATGTGCGCCATTTTTGTTTCTGGTAGTAGTGTTATGACTCACGCAGCGCAAGCTAAAGCTCAATATAATCTGAATAAACTGCATAAACGTCTGCGTCGGGGTGTTGGTCAGGCTATAGCCGACTTCAACATGATTGAAGAAGGCGATAAAATTATGGTGTGTTTATCCGGTGGTAAGGACTCCTACACCCTGCTGGACATTCTGCTAAACCTGCAACAATCTGCGCCAATCAACTTTACTGTGGTTGCCGTTAATCTGGATCAGAAACAACCTGGCTTTCCGGCTGATGTGTTACCAACTTATCTCAGCGGTATAGGTGTTGACTATAAAATAGTCACTGAAGATACCTACTCTATCGTTAAAGACAAAATCCCTGAGGGAAAAACTACTTGTTCGCTGTGCTCACGCCTGCGCCGTGGTATTTTATACCGCACAGCCAAAGAGCTTGGTGCAACCAAAATAGCCCTGGGTCATCATCGCGATGATATGCTTGAAACCTTATTTTTAAATATGTTTTATGGCGGCAAAATGAAGTCTATGCCAGCTAAGCTGGTGAGTGATAACGGTGAGCATATTGTGATCCGCCCGCTGGCTTATTGCAAAGAGAAAGACATTGAAAAATACTCTGTCGCACGCCAGTTTCCGATTATTCCGTGCAACCTTTGTGGCTCACAGGATGGCCTGCAGCGTCAGGTAGTAAAAGAAATGCTGCAAGACTGGGACAAACGCTTTCCTGGCCGGATAGAAACCATGTTTCAGGCCATGCAAAACATAGTACCCTCACATATGGTTGACAAAAATCTGTTCGATTTTGCCGGCCTGAGCAAGGATACCGAGTTAGCGGAACGTGATACTGCTTTTGATAAACAAAGTGTACCGGCCATTCCTGTCGGGCTGGTTAATGATGAAGATGACGATCAACAAAGCGATAACAGTGTTCAGGTTATCGCATTAAGTTAAACCACAGCCCTTAGATTACTTAATATTGCTGTTAATCAGTGGCAACAGGTAACTGGGCCGCTGGTTAAACAACCAGTGGCTGTCTTCCGGCAATTTGCTGTTAAGGTGAATAAGACAACGCTTTGCCTGACACTGAGTGGCAGCCAGTGTTGCGGCATCAAGCTGCGGCATTGTAACGTCTTCAGCAAACTCAACTATTACGCCGGTAACGTCAGGTAACCAGTATTTACTTAAGCCAGCCATATCATCCAGCAATGCATCAAACTGGCTGCGGTAGTGCTGTAACTGCGCCAAACTTAAGTCATTTGCCAGGCGCATGCGTGAACGTAACCGGAACTGCACCTGGCAAGGCTCAGCATTATCAGCCTGCAACACTTCAAGTATGGCATTGCTGTCTTTTAGTGCTTCATCGTACGGTAGGTTGATTTCGCCATTACCGGCAAGATCCAGAGCGATATCATGCCGGTCGCTTTTCAGTCCCAAACTATAGTACTTACAAGCCTGGCCACTGCGTGTGCCCGTCAGGGCAAATGCCAGGGTGATATCGCTATACTGCGGTTGCTGCAGCTTTTTCATCCGGTTGTAAAAGCCGTTGTAGTTTAGCAACAAATCGGCAGATGCCGGTGTACTTAGCACCAGCAACAGTAGCATCAGGTTACGCATATTATTCTTCCAATAGGTTGCGGTTAAACCGGATCATGCCGCTGATTTCGGCGATATATTCGTCTCCACGTTCAGAATATGCGCCAAGGCCGGCAGCCAGAGTTTCACCGCGTACCGGCTTGCTTTCCTTACGCAAGCGGGCACGAATAGAGCGCAATGGCTCATAGGTATGAAAAGCATTTAAATTGTAAAAATAGCTGTTAATACTCGCTGCCGGGCTGTCAAATCTGGCCACTTCATGGGTTTGCCCTTCTAACCGCGATTGTGGGATAAGGCCACAACCTTCGCGGAAACACCACTGGCCAAAAAAGTTGTACCCCTCGACAGCAAAACGGCTGGTACCCCACGCCGATTCATTTGCAGCCTGCATTAATACCAGGCTCTCGGGGATCACATCTACCCGCCGTAGTAATTCCTCAAGCATATTTTCGTCTGTTTCTGTAACCTCCATGCGAAACTCGTCATACAGGCTGTACAAAAAAGCATACTCTTCTACAGACATGCGCAGGTGTTTTTGCTTTTTATCCTGAATTTCCAGCAATTGCTGACGCAACGAACGCAAACGGGCGTTTTCACGCTTAACATAGGGGCGTAAATAGTTAAAGAAACTGCGTTTTTTCTCGGAAATATCAGTAATTTGGTTAAAATCCGGCAAAGCTTTAAAGGCAGGTAACGGTTGGGTGTACGCCAGACGCTCCAGAACTTTGTCCTGATCAGCCCGGTTTAACGCCGTAATACGGCTGGGCTTTTGCCACTCTTCCAGTGAATCCAGTTGCTTTACCGGCTCAAGCTCAGTAAACGGGCTCATAACGGCAATAAAAACCAGCAGCCAGAAAGCTGAAATAATGATTTTTTTCAATAACATCTATCACCTGTAAGTTACTCTGCCTGCATAGCACCTTTGCTATGTCAGTAACCGGTTTGCTACGACAAGACGGCGACATTTTACCTGTACAACCAACTTTATACGACGAAAAACTTAATTGGCTTAGTTTTTTTCTGCAAAGCCCGCTGTAACCATTGCAAAGTAACGATAGTTATGTGAAAACAGTGTGCCACAGCAATTTAGCTGTCTGGACGGATAAAACGGAGACATTAAGGTCGTTGTTATGAAACCCATTGAGCGCTCATCAAAGTTAGACGGAGTCTGTTACGACATCCGCGGCCCCATCGCACAGGAAGCCAAACGCATGGAAGAGGAAGGCCACCGCATCCTCAAACTTAACATAGGTAACCCCGCGCCTTTTGGTTTTGAAGCACCTGACGAAATTCTCAAGCATGTTATTCATAACCTGCCCACCGCACAGGGCTATTCAGACTCGCAGGGGATCTACCCTGCCCGGGTTGCAGTAGCGCAGTATTATCAGCAGCGCGGCATTCTCGGGGCTGACGCCGATGATGTTTATATCGGCAATGGTGTATCTGAGCTGATTTTAATGTCGCTGCAGGCCTTACTAAATAACGGTGATGAGGTGCTGGTGCCTTCGCCCGATTATCCACTGTGGACAGCCGCAGTTAACCTGGCCGGAGGCAAAGCACTGCATTATCGCTGTGACGAGCAGCAGGACTGGTACCCAGATCTGGCCGATATTAAAGAAAAGATCAGCAAAAAAACCAAAGCCATTGTGCTAATCAACCCGAACAACCCAACTGGTGCAGTGTACGATAAAGCCTTTTTACTGGAGCTGCTGAAAATAGCCCGTGAGCACCGGCTGGTGGTACTTAGCGACGAAATATACGATAAAGTGCTGTACGATGGCACTGAGCATGTCAGCACAGCATCGCTGGCCGACGACTTAATTATGCTGACGTTTGGCGGCTTATCTAAAAATTACCGTATTGCCGGTTTTCGTGTGGGCTGGTTATTTATCTCAGGTGCCAAACATTTAGCCCGCTATTATATTGAGGGTTTAAACATTCTGGCTTCAATGCGGCTATGTGCCAATGTGCCCTGCCAGCATGCGGTGCAAACTGCCCTGGGCGGCCATCAGAGTATTAACGGGCTGGTGGTGCCAGGTGGCCGCTTGTATGAACAGATGGATCTGGCGCATAAGCTGGTAACACAAATTGACGGTATCAGCTGCGTACGGCCCAAAGGCGCAATGTATTTGTTTCCGAAAATTGATCGCAAAAAGTTTCGTATTAAAGATGATGAGCTATTTGTGCTAGATTTTTTACGTCAGCATAAAGTGTTGCTGGTGCATGGCAGAGCCTTTAACTGGCCGGAACCGGACCATTTCCGCATTGTGTTTTTACCGCATAAAGAACAACTTGAAACCGCCATTAACAAACTGGCGCAGTTTTTACCGGGCTACAGCCAGTAACATAAACAAAGGCAGCGCACGCTGCCTTTGTTTGCTGCATTCCTACTGCTGGTTAGTTTAAGTCTTTATCAACCCAGAACTTAGTGCCTTTTAATGTTGCCTGCAAGGCCAAACCTGCTTCGGTAAACTGATAAATAGTCACATCATCGACACTTGCTTCAGCGCCTACCGCACCACCTTTATCACCGGCTTTTGCTGCTGCATCAGCCTGGGCACCAAAAGCCCAGCCCTGATCGATAAAGCGTTGCATCGCCTCGGCGGTATGAAACACCATTACCAGACGAAAATCTTTAACGCCGGCACCTAAACCCAGCCCAACTTCACCCATTTTCATGTAAGTGTCGGCACCACTGCGATTATCCCGCACTACACCATAACCGCCGCCAAAGCTGGCCAGAATCACATTAACATTGGCATTACTGAATGTGGCATAACCCGGTGCACTTTGTAATTCAGCTCTGGCACTGGCTTTTTGCCGGTACAGTTCGCTAAGCACGTCACTGCGCATCTGGGTTATGGCATTTTTCTGCTCAGTTGCGCTGGCATTTACGCCACCGGCGCAGCCTTGTAACATAAGTACTGAGCTTAATACTGCTGCTGTAAGATATTTCCACATAGCTTGCTCCTGTCAGAAGTTCAGACTGAGTGTAGCCTGTAATGCTGAAGTTTCACTTAACGGCTTTACTCCTTAACCATTCTAGGTTTCTGCGCTGAGTCAAACTCAACGGTAGTATGGTTCGGGCTATACGGCGTCAGCAATTGGGCAATACATTGCTTATAGTGCAACTGTTCGGCCCATTGGTAAACTCTGCATGCATTGTCAGTAAGTGCTGCGAGTTTTAGATAAACGCTTGTTTATGCAGCGATAACACAGTAATCTTGCAACAATAATTAGCCGTCCATACCGCTGAAGTTAATAAATGAATAGCGATTTTTCCTTCCAACAGGCATTTGAAGCCCTGACGACCCAGATAGCTGCCATCGTATTTTATGCCTTTGATATCAATGGTGTCAGTATTCCTATGGTGTTGATCTGGCTGATAAGCGGCGCTTTGGTATTTACCTGTTACCTTGGCTTTATTAACGTGCGCGGTTTTGGCCATGCGTTGAGTTTACTGAAAAATAATAAACGCACTGATGCCAATGGTGAGATTACCCCCTTCCAGGCGCTCAGCACTGCGCTTTCCGGCACTGTTGGTACCGGCAATATTGCTGGCGTGGCTGTCGCTATCAGCCTTGGTGGCCCGGGCGCAACGTTTTGGATGATAGTCGCAGGCTTGCTTGGTATGTCGACCAAGTTTGTTGAATGTACGCTGGCAGTAAAGTACCGGCAACTCAATGCTGACGGCAGCGTATCAGGCGGGCCAATGTATTACATTAAAGCCGCGCTGGATAAATTTAACCTACCGTTACTGGGTAGCATACTGGCAGTAGCATTTTCAATATTTGTGATCTTTGGCTCAGCTGGTTTTGTACACGTAAATCAGGGGTTTGTGCAGGTAAAAACCGTAACCGGCTTCGATAATGCCTGGCTGTTCGGCGCCATTTATGCCTTTTTAGTTGGCGCCGTAATTATTGGCGGGTTAAAAAGTATTGCCCGTGTTACCAGCAAACTGGTGCCCCTGATGTGCAGCATTTATCTGCTGGCATCACTGTTGGTTATGCTTACCCATGCCAGCACTATTCCATCAGCCTTATGGCTGATAGTACAAGGGGCCTTTACACCTGAAGCCGGTTACGGCGGCTTTATTGGTGTGCTGATCCAGGGTTTTCGCCGTGCGGCTTACTCGAATGAAGCCGGTATTGGCTCTTCCCCTATCGCCCATGCTGCAGCTCAAACAAAAGAGCCGGTAAGCCAGGGGTTTGTTGGTTTACTGGAACCCTTTATTGATACAGTGGTTATTTGCACCATTACAGCACTGGTGATTATTCTTACCGGTGCTTATCAAACACCGGGGCTGGATGGTGTGCAAATTACCTCTGGAGCCTTTGCCTCGGTATTTAACTGGTTTCCCTGGGTATTAATGGTTGCATTGTTGCTGTTTGGTTTTTCGACCGTTATCAGTTGGTCTTACTATGGCATGACCGGCTGGCGTTATCTGGTTGGCCAGAATAAACACCTGACACAACTTTATAAAGTACTGTTTTGCCTGATTGTATCTATAGGTGCTGTACCGGATATGATGGCGGTGTTTAATTTTATAGATTCTATGATTTTTTTAATGGCCGTACCCAATATACTGGCACTGTACTTGCTGCTACCCGAAGTAAAGGCCGATCTTAAAGCTTATTGGCAAAAGCAACTGCAGGCCCGTTAAGCGGCCTGCTCTACTGCAGCAATTTTAGCTTTGGTGGTTTTTTCGTTTTTATCAGCTTTAGGCGCAGGCTTTTTTGCGCCAAGTGCAACCAGTAAGTCGTCTTTCTGTTGTGCCATATACAGTGCCAGCGCTTCGGCCTGCTGTTCATCAGTAACTAAGCTGCTACCAGCTAAAAAGCGGGCCAGCTCGTCAGCAGTATCCAGCATTTTGTCATAGGCGTCAGCTTCTGCTTTAGACGTAAAAGTCATTTTTTCTGCTCCGTTACGTTCTACTACATACTTAATAATTACAGCCATAGCATTTCTCCCCAATTAAATAACTGTTATTTTATACAGTATAAATTTTTAGTTGTCGAATGCTTTTTGCAGATAAATCCGCCAATGTTAAGGTAGCCAGGCTCGAAGTTTACTCACAGTTGGCGTACTATAGCGCAGTACACCATGGTGCTTTATAGTTTAGCTGTTTGAATTAACAAGGAATACTATGCCTCACCCTCTTTGGTCTGAGCGTCGCTCCGGCATTAGCAACAGCAGGCCAGGCGATCAGCGTACCCCCTGGCAACGTGACCGGGCCCGTATTCTGCACTCAGCAGCATTTCGCCGCCTGCAGTCAAAAACCCAAATACTGGGTATTGGCCAAAACGATTTCTACCGCACCCGTCTGACGCATTCATTGGAAGCAGCGCAAATTGGTACCGGCCTGGTCAGCCAGCTGCGCAGTAAAGTGGATGCGGCGCAATTAGCTTTTTTACCTGACGACAGCCTGATGGAAGCCTTGTGTCTGGCACATGATATTGGCCACCCGCCTTTTGGCCATGGCGGCGAAACCGCCCTGAATTATAAAATGCTGCATGCCGGTGGCTTTGAAGGCAACGGCCAGACTTTACGGATAGTAGCCAAGCTGGAACCTTATACGTTGCACCACGGAATGGATTTATCGCGCCGCACCCTGCTGGGGCTATTAAAGTACCCGGTATTACAACCCGATTTACGTGATGAAATTATCGCTGCCACTAACCCGCTTAACTTAACACCTTGGAAACCGGCTAAAGCTATTTTTGCTGCTGATGCCGATATTCTGGCCTGGATCCTGGCACCGTTAAGCGAAGCTGACCGCAGTTTGTTTCAAAGCACCGACACGCTGGATAAATCACCCTACCTGAAATCACGCTATAAATCGTTGGATGCGTCTATTATGGAGCTGGCTGACGATATCGCCTATGGCGTACATGACTTAGAAGATGCCATAGTGCTGGGTAATATCAGCCAAACCCAATGGCAGCAACATACTCAGACGCACTGGGATGCGTTACCCGGCGACTTACAGCAACTGATGCAACAGATCAGTGCTGCGCTGTTTAGTCATCAGCATCACCTGCGCAAAGATGCGATAGGCTCATTGGTAAATTTGCTGATAAGCTCTGTAACGTTATATGAAGCCTTACCACAGGCGCAAGAACCACTTATCCGCTACAACGCAGCGCTGGACACTGCCCCACAGGCGATTTTGCATTGTTTAAAACAGGTGGTATACCGCTGCGTAATCTCAAAACCAGAGATTCAGCAATCCCGTTTTCGCTGTCAGAATATGCTGATGGCCCTGTTTGATGCGTTTAGCTCTGATCCGTCACGGTTATTGCCAGCCAATACCCAGCAACGCTGGACCGATGCCCCCGGCGAGCTGAAAATCCGGGTGATATGCGATTATATCTCCGGTATGACTGATGACTACGCCGAGCATATGTACCGCCGGTTATATGCTACCGTTTAGCCACTCAGTAACAGGTAGCACCCGTTTTGAATAAAAAAGCACTACGCATACTGGCCGGGCCAACAGCATTTAACCATATTCAGCAGCATGGCCTGCAACAGGCTGATTTTAGCGTGATGGTAGGAGCCAGCGGCGGCCCCAAGTGGTTTAGCCTGTTCGGTTTGGATCAGTACCTGTTTGGTGAATTTTTCGCCGGGCGCAGCACTCCCCTGCATATTTTAGGCAGCTCAGCCGGCGCATGGCGCTTTGCCTGCTTTGCTCAGGCAGATCCGGTGGCAGCCTCACAGCGTTTTTGCCACGCATATTGCCATATTACTTACCCCAAAAAGGCTGATACCCGGCTGATAACCGACATTTCGGCGCGTATTATTGATGATGTTTTTCCAACTGAGCAGCATTTGCAGCAGGTTATAGATAACCCCCTGATTAAGCTTAACCTGGTTGTGGCTAAAGCCCGCCGGTTATCAGCAGCACGTAGTAAACTGTTGCAAGCCGGCGGTTTAACATTGGCCGCTGGTGCCAACCTGCTTAACCGCAAACATTTGCAATATTTCTTCCAGCGTGTTCTATTTCATGCGCCAGGCGAGCCCTCACCGTTTCATTATGCGGGCCTGTTACCCACCCAACATACTGAACTCAGTACCGCTAACTTGCGCCAGGCCGTACTGGCAAGTGGCTCTATTCCGTTGGTATTAAACCCGGTGGAGGATATTGCCGGTGCTGGCGTTGGCCGTTATTACGACGGCGGCGTCACCGACTACCATTTTGACCTGCCCTTTACCGATAATGGCCTGGTGTTATATCCACACTTTTACCCAAGCCTTACCCCGGGTTGGTTTGATAAAGCGCTAAAATGGCGTAAAGCTAACCCGGCTTATTTACATAATGTGGTATTGCTTTGCCCGTCTGATAGCTGGGTAAAATCATTGCCCTTTGGCAAAATACCTGATCGTAAAGACTTTAAACTGCCCGACGACATCAGGATCCCTTACTGGCAGCAGGTTATTGAGCGTTCGCATGAGCTGGCTAATGCCTTAAAGCAGCATGACTTTAGCCTTGAACCACTTTAGATTTCGTATCCGAACAAAAAATAAGCAGTTAAACGTACCTGATAACCAACCAGTTGTAATAGCACCACGCTTTCAGGTTACACTTATGTCACCTTTTATTCACCACAACAAGGACATGTTATGCCCGCCCGCGATCCACTAACCAATACCGTACATATCAATGAAACCACACAGCATCAGAAGCCCAAAAAAGCTATACCGCTGCAGCAAGGTGAAATATCAAATCTGAGTTTCTGGATAAGCCAGATTTCGATGATTATCGCTACTGTGCTGGGTGTTTATCTGGCAGCCCAACAAGGTTTGCAGCAAGCTGTAGTATTTGAACAAATTCAGAGTGATAAAAGTAACTATTATTTACGTCAGTCGCTACAGCATGAGCTGAGCGACAACCTGTTGCTGATAGAAAAATACACCGAACAGATTAAAAACATTAGTGTGCATGCGGTAAAGCGTTACGACTTAGTGTTGGATACCTTCGTCTGGGAAAGCATGAAGTTCTCCCCGGCCACGTTGGAAACCCCTTCAGCGCTTTTAAGTGAAAGCCGCAAATTTCACCGCGAAGTTAATGACATCCACGGCAAAATTCAAACCAGCTTTTACAGCGCTCATTATGGCACCAAGCTATTGCTGGAGCAGGTTGAGCATATGAGGGCCATAGTGTTGCCGATGTTTGAAGCTGACACTAACCAACTAAAACAAGCATTGGCACAGCAGGATGTTGAGGTAGATTAATATGCTAAAAACGCAACTATACTGCCCGTGCTGTCGGGAGCAAAGCCTGCAAACCATAGAGCTGCATGGCCAACAGGTTGACCGTTGCCAGCGTTGTAACGGCCTTTGGTTTGACGATAAAGAATTAAGCGATGCTATAGCACACAGCAGTGAATTGACTGATCCATACTGTATAAAACAAAGCTTTGGTGAAAAACTAGAGCAACATCAGTACCATTGTCATCGTTGCAACCAGAGTATGCAACAATTTCACCTGCTAAAAAACTATCAGGTTACGGTAGATAAATGTGGCAACTGCAAAGGCATTTGGGTTGACGGAGATGAAGCCGAGCAAGTACTGGCAGCACCTAAATTACAGGCAGCATTGGCTCAGCTAAATCAAAAGGTGTGTACCAAAAGCTGGTTGTTTCAGTTTTTTACCCAAATGCCAAAAGAGTACAATATAAAACCGCACCGCACACCCGTGATGACATGGGCGCTGCTGGCACTGAATATTCTCATTTTTGTGATGTATGGTTTTAACGATACCAGCACAGAATGGGTATTTGTGCATTTCGCTCTGGATTCGATCCCGATACTGGAAGGCCAGCAATGGTGGACCCTGCTCAGCTACCAATTTTTACATGGCGGCTTAATACATCTGGCTGGTAATATGTATTTTCTGTGGATTATCGGCGATAACCTGGAAGATGTATTGGGACCGTGGAAGTTTCTTGGCGTTTATTTACTTTGTGGTGTCGTTGCCGCACTAGTAGAAATGCTGATGTGCTATCTGGCAGATCGCGACTTATTAATGGTAGGTGCCAGTGGTGCCGTTGCCGGTCTTTTCGGTATGTACTTACTGTGGTTCCGCCACGCCAGCCTAACATTTATGTTTATTGTCTGGCAGAAAAAGCTTAATCCGGTCTGGTACTTTACTATCTGGGCTGCTCTAAATATTTTGGGGTTGTTATCCGAAGATTTAAGTGTGGCATACTGGGCACATTTAGGCGGCCTGGCGGCAGGTATAGTTGTGGGTGTTGTGCTAAAAGAAAAAGTACTGGCACAAAACCCAATATTGCAACTGCTGCAACGGCCTGAAGCCAGAATACTGCGCTAACTAAAATAAGTAAGGCAGCCAAACCGGCTGCCTTTTATTAATCTATTTTCTGTCTGCACTGCGTCAACCAAGGGGTTAGTTATGCTCGACTCATTATTGCTTAGCTTGTTTATTACCATGTTACTACCCTATCTGGCTAAAGCTCCGCTGGCTTTTGCTATGCAAAAATCCGGTGGTTACGACAATCACAACCCAAGAGCACAGCAAGCAGCATTAAAAGGTTTTGGCCAGCGCGCCAACGCCGCGCATTACAATAGCTTTGAGGCCCTGCTCATTTATGCCGCAGCCATTATTATAGTAGTTGCCACCGGCACCGCCGATAACACCACCGTAACGCTGGGCTGGTTATTTGTTGCAAGCCGCCTAGGCTATTTAGTGTGCTACTGGCTTGACTATGCCACGCTAAGATCAACAGTATGGGTCCTCGGTATGATATTAGCGTTTAGCATCGCAGGACGGGCGGTATTGGTATAAGTAAGGGCAAAATCGGGGTTAACAGTTCTGCTATCGGGAGTAATAAGCGTTAACCACCTTGTTAGTTATTTTATCAACTTCCACCGTATAACCTTTTTTATCGGCGCTTCCCCTTTGGCCGCGTGGATGGTCAAACGGTTGGTAATAAACAACCCAAGTGTGTTCGCTAGTCATTAGTATGATGTTATAGCCAGTTACTTCAAAACCTTGCAATTTAAAATGAGCGTTGGCTACTTCCAATACTTCGCCCATGGGGGCTTTGATAGACAATACTTCAGTTGGCGCTTTAATCTCTGACAATGTGGAATTCTCCATAAGCATAAGTAGTGCAATAGACGATAAAATTTTCATTATTTTAACACCGAAACAGTTCCATCTTCCGGATTGAATACCTTAAATAACCCACTGGGTGTTCCTAAGTAACCCCGGTAGCCTGATATACCGCGAGCATCCGCACGGATCCCCGAGTAATCGCTCGCTGAAAAGTTATCACTGTTAAACTCATCACGTAAAGGATCACCTGTTCTGATTGCAGCTCCGCTAACTCTGTCTACCAATGAATAATCACCATGCGTATGGTAGTCACCAACCAGTGTTGCGCCCTCAGGTATAACTGCGTCATGCGGGTTGACTCCTTGATCAGACCCTTTTACGGGGCCGGAAAAACCGTAATTACCGCTTTCATCTCTGTATATTAACCCTCCGTATTCAAGATTATCAGTAATTGACAACGGATTAGCTAACTTCAAAGCAGCATTAGCAGCTTGGTCTTGGGTACTGAAGACATTTACAGCATTCTCTTTGCAACTCAACCCCAACGGATCAATCCAGTTGATATGGTTTGGCGCGTACTGGTAGTGGTTAATACCACCGAGCAACCCTATTGGATCCTGGCTGATAAAGCGGCCGGTTTCTGGGTCGTAGTATCTAAAGTGATTATAGTGTAGCCCACTTTCGCTATCAAAATACTGGCCCTGAAAACGGAGCGGGTTGTCGATGTTGTTAACTGTTACCGTGGCTTTACCAAACACACTGTAATGCGCCTGCCAGACGATATTGTTTTCGCTGTCAGTCAGGCTAAGCGGTGTGCCTAGTTGATCCAACTGGTAAAAATACACCCGGCCCTGTTTTACTAACGCCAGAGGTTTATTGCTGTTTGGCTCAAAAATATACCAGCTAAATTCACCCTGGCAGTATTCACCAATCAGAGTGTTGCCTTCCCAGAGATAATCGGTACGACCATCACTGGTTATCTTAGCACTGCGCCGGCCAAAGGCATCATACTCGTAACGTGTTACCGAGTTAGTGCTATTAAGCGCCGTTAACTGGTTAAAGCCGTTAAATTCGCGCTGCTGGCGGCACCCTAACCCGGTAGCGGTTAGCTGATTACCACTGTCATCATACTGATATTGCTTATCGTGATAACGTAATAAACGGTCGTGTTTAACCTCAACGCTTTCGCCACTTGGGTTACCAAAGCTGTCCCACTGGTGTTGCTCGTTTTGATTTGCATCACTACTGTGCGTTTTGCTTACCAGTTGGTCCAGGTTGTTATACTGATATTCGGTATCGCCTCGCTGGTTATCGGTTACTTTTACCAACTGGTGCAAAGCACTGTAGCTATACTGGCGCTGCACTGCCTCGCTCCCCCGTGTACTTTGCCACTGCTGTGAGGTTAAACGGTTAAACGCATCAAATTGCTGGCTAAGCTGCAAACCACTGCTATATTCGCGTGCAGTTTCCCGCCCGGCAGTATCGAAACTGCGCCATAACATTGGTTGCTGGTTAAGCGCCAATTGTGCTAACTGGCCATGTTCGTTATAGCGATAATCCAGTACCGTGCCATCGGGTAATAATGTGCTCTGGCGCAGGCCTGCATTGTTATACTGGTGCACTGTACGCCAGTCGTCTTGCCAATGTTCACTTAACTGGCCGTTGGCATGATAGGCAAAGCGCAGTTTACGCTGCGCATTACTGGCGCGCAGTGGCCTGCCCAGTTTGTCATAATGAAAATGATTACTGCTTAACTGCTGACCATGCAGCGCGGTTTGCTCAATAATACGGCCACGGTTGTCACGTTTTACTCTTAGCTGGCGTTTATTGCCATCTTGCAGTGCGCTAACCTTGCCGCAAATATCGTACTGATATTGTTGCACCCGGCCATCAAAACCCTGCAGTTTTACCGGCCGTTCCTGGCTGTCGTAATCCAGTTGATAACGTGCGCCGTCGCTGCGCATTATTGCCGTTAAGTTGCGCTCTTTATCATATTCGTACAATAAAGCACTGCCGTCAGGCAATACTTGCTTCGCAGGCTGGCTTAAACCTTCGTACAGCCACTGTGTTTGCTGATTAGCTGCATTGTGCTTGCTTATTAACCGCCCTGCAGCGTCATAGCTGAACTGCTCAGTAACGGCCAGCTCGGGCTGTTGCTCCGGGTACTGGCACTTACTGATTATTTTGCCTGCGTCATTACGCTGATACTCGGTAACTAAAGCCGCGGCATCTACCATGCCATTTAACCGGCCAAGCTTGTCGTAACTGAAGCGGCTTAGTGCATCACCTTGTTTAAGCGCCAGCAACTGGCCTTCATCATTCCATAAAAATTGTTCAAGCCGACCGTCAGCATGTTGTAACTGCACCAGTTGGCCATCCTGATTGTACTGATACCGGCTGATGCTGCCATCCGGGCGGGTTTCGGCCCTTAGCAAACCACCTGCGGTGTAATCACGTAACCAGCTACGCCCCTCAGCATCGGTATACCCGCAGCGATGACCCAGTTCATTATATTGAAAGTGGCTGATAGCACCGTCAGGCTGTTCAACGGTGATCAGTTGCCCCTGTTCATTAAAGCCGTAGCGGGTAACGCCACCATCAGGCGCGGTTTCTGCATCTTTTTTACCTAAGCTGTTCCAGCTGTACAACCAGGTGACGCCATCCGGTGCCACTTTTTTAATCAACTGGTTACGCTCGTTATGAAAATACTGCCAGCGCTGGCCACGGCTGTCTGTACTGGTAGTCAGCCGCTGGCTGTCATCGTACTCAAAGCGGTAATCGTAATAACCGTCATCACCCCAGTTGCGACTGCAACGTGCTGACGGGCCTTCACCCTGCCAGCTGAAATAATGTTTAAAACCACTGGCACGCTGGCGCACAGCCAGCAAATGGTTTTTGTAGGCATAATGTTCGGTTTGGCCGGCCTGCTCCGTTGCGCTGATTAAATCACGCTGCTCGTCATAATGATAACGGGCCATTACAACACCAAGCGGTTTAAGCCCTTCGTTTGTCTGCTCTACGGCCTCAATATGGCTTAACTGGCCGGCAGCATTGTAGTAAAGTTCAATACCGCGCTTGCGGGTGTAATCAATCCGGCTTAAGCGGTTAAACCGGTCATAATACAGCTGTAAATAATTGCCCAGGCTGTCAAATACCTGATGCAGCGCCCAGCGTGCAGTTTTGTTGTTATCCAAGCGTACAGGTAAAAACACCCAATGGGTATTATCCGGCCGCAGCAACACCTGGCTGCCATTTTCTTCGTGGCGTAGCGACAGCCCTTCGCTTAGCTGATAACTGGTTTGCCCTGCAGCAACCGGGGTAAAAGGTAAGCGGCGGCCTTCATCATCATGCAGTACCAGTTGCACCTCACCCTGCTCATTTTCGGTGCTGACTATTTGCAGATGAAAGTTACTGCGCCAGCCAAAACCCAAACTGATATTCTCATGGCTCTGGCTGGAGCGGTAAGTACGTTTAAATACCAGTGGTAATGGGCCCGGCAGCTCAAAATCCTGCAGTTCAAGAATTTCCTCTCCGGTACACATTGATACCGGATCGCCACAAAGCGCCACATTTGCCATGTTCGGCATATTTATGCCACTGGCATTACTGCCACTTTGGTTATTTACTGCACTTTTCGTATCTGAGGCCACTTTATTGCTGGCACCGCCAGGGTTAGCAGCCTTTGCTTCTTTACGTGGCGCCGGTGCAGCAGAGGTTCCGGCAATATCAGGTTTTGTCTCTGGCAGAGCAAAAATGAATAACTTCCCGTTTTGTATTGCTTCGGCCAGCGCCCGATACAAATTATCTTTGTTACTAAGTATCCGTAAATTCGCGGCCGCGCCGGTAATCCACTGATACACCTGCGTAATACCGCTACCAGAGGTGGCAGAATCAGGAAATTCCTTTTGCAAAAAGGTGGCTGCATCTGCAACGCTGGCAAAACTCTGTTTTGCGCCCTTTGCTGACGTTTTAGCCGTGCTAAACAGCCACATTGTACCGTAGCGGCTTTTAAGTTCGGTTGATTGTATAGCCATGTTAGTTACACATCCTTGTCATCCAATCCCGCTTCTGCAAAGGCAAATACCGCAACAGCCCTGAATAATTGTGCCGACAACTCACATTGTGCTGCCTGGCCGGTAATACGGCCCTGTTCATAGGCTTGCACCACATGCCACAACCGGTATAAACCGCCACAAGCGCCTAACTCACCAGTAGCATAAGAGGGAAACATCAGCCAGGTTTCGCTATCAACCACACCATGCAAGTGCTGATACTGCTCCAGCCATTGTTCTGTTACCTGCAAGTCGCCGCTGTCAGGAAAATACAACTGCTTAAGTGGCGTTTTCAGCTTTGCAGCCAGTTGCAAAAACAACGCTGCCATTGCACTTTTCGCTGTTGTTGCAGGCTGGGCGTCGGTGGCACTGAATTGCAGCGTTACTCCGCTTTGGCAACCGGCTAAACACAATGCAATAGCACCTTCTGACGGCACCCCACGGCGCTCACCTTTGGCGTATGCATCAAGCACCGACGTCTGGGCCATTGAATCTGCGGCTACCAGCCATACCGGCCCGTTGCCTTGTATTGAAATATGCTGCTGTGCGGCATTAAGTGCCATTAATACCCCGGCGCTACCATGCGAAAATACCCGGCAAGAATCTGATTGTAACAACCCCGGAAAGCGGCGCATGAGTTGTTGTAGCAAAGTGTTAAGTGTGCTGCTATCCGGTTCGGTGTATTCCGGCAAAATCAGATACACGGTTTGATTATTTAACGTGCCATCAAGCTGTTGTTGTAAGCTTGCCAGTAAATCCAGTAAACGCTCGCTAAACGGCTGTTCTGGTACAGGCGCAAACACAAAGGCCGCAGGTAATGTTTCACCATGCCAGTTCAGATAAGCCGGTTCAGGCGGCAACACCTGCAATGCGGCGGCGGCCAGCGTATCGGTGGCATAGCCCAGCACCATGGCGTACTGTTTCATACAAAAAGCTGTAGCTGCCATTACAAACCCGCCCCCAGTAACATATCAGTGGCAGGTAGTTTCGTCGCAGGGGTAGCAAGGCTGCGATAGCAGGCTGCTAACTGCCGTTGCTGCACATTACCAGTGCGCCAGACCGCACTAAGCTGTAAATCATTGATACTGGCACCAGCAAGCTGACGGGCACTGTGCGGTTGCAACTGAAACTGAGCCACTGCAGCCTGATCAGCCAGCAAGCTATCGCTTTCTATCACACCCAGCAGCATCGACAGTGCATCTGTTGCAACGTTGTTTAGCTCATGCTGTTGTGCCAGCTCGGCCAATAGCGGCACAAATTTTAACTGGCCGCTATAACCCATAGCAGCAATAGCATGCTTAAGTGTGGCGTGATTACCGGCCAGCTGATTAATAATTTTTGCCTGCACCGCATCAGAAGCGCCAGCAATTAATAACATTAAGGCTGGTGCAGTTAATTCTTGCTGCGCACTCAGTTGGCTTACCAGAGCATCTTCCTGTGTGCGCTGCCCTAATACATACTCAGCCAGCATACAATGCACAACTAAAGGATCATCTGTAGCCAGAGCAGTACGCATTGCAACCAGCTCAGCTAATAAGTTGTTTTGCGCGCTACACGCCAGATACCAGAGCGCAGCACAGGTCAGAGCGGTATCTGTTCTGAACGGATTTAATGTTAACCCGGCATAAGATGCCAGTTGCCAGCCAATATCACTGCCAGACAAAGCTTGCTGCTGTAACAGCGCTCTATCGCCGGGTGGTGCAAAGGGTGGTACAAAGTGCTGATGCCATTTTATCTGGCTTAGCAATAGCAAAGCTTGCTGTGGCTGCATAAAACAGGCGGTATCATTAGTATTAAGAGCAATAGCCGATACCGGAGCTTGCAGCCACTGCAGCCATTGCGGCAGTGCGTTAGCAGCAACAGCAGAGGTTGCAGATAGCAGTTTCAGACAGTCAAGCAGCTGATAGTCATGTGCCCGCAACTGCGCTACACCGGTGTAGCGGCTTTGCACCAGTTCTAAACGCTGATTAATCAGTAAATGTGCCTGCTCCAGCAGGTTTTCAGCCTGTAGCATAGCCGCTAACCGCCAATAAATACTGTAGGCACGCCTACGACAATTTTGCCGCCGTGTTCGGTATCGTCGCCCAGTCTGGCTGCGTTTTTACCATTGATAAAAACCGTGGCAGATCCACCACTAATAGTATCCGGCGGGCCGATACAGACCAGTTTATCGCCTTTACGTGCTGCCGGAATACCACCAATAGACACATTAGGTGAGCCTTGTATGACCGGCCCGCCAATATGCGGTTTAGGCCCCGGATCTACCTTAGGGCAAACATGCATGCAACCTATTACCGCTGCGGGTTTGGCCATTTTGTTTTATCCTGTCTGGCGAAGCAGAGCAATAACGCCGCTTAGTTAATACTGACTTTACTGCCTTTAATGGTGATATTAACGCCTTTGATATCAATAGAACCGTCGCTTTTCATTGAAATAGACGCCGCGCCGGTTTTAATGGTGATAGCATCACCGGCATCAATCAGCAGTTTTTTACCCACTTTAAGGCTATCGCTACCGTCAACAGTATTTTTACGGTCTTTATTTACTGTTTCAGTATCATTGCCTTTTACCGTGGTCAAACGATCATTGCCGACCATATCGGTTTGATTATTCTCTACCTGTAGCTCAAAATCCTTTTCTGCATGCAGGTATAACAGCTCTTCGCCTTTTTTATCTTCAAAGCGCAATTCGTTAAAGTTTGCCGCCCCGCCCCCTTTGCTGGAACGGGTTTTAATACCGCTTTGGGTTTTATCGTCCGGTAAGGCATAAGGCGGCATATGATCTGAGTTGTATACAGCACCAATAACGATAGGCTGATCCGGATCACCGTTTAGAAATTCAACTAATACTTCCTGATCACGGCGCGGGAAGAAAAAAGCGCCCCAGTTTTTACCCGCCCAATTCTGGCTGACACGAATGGGGCATGAGCTTTCATTGTCTTTAATGTCGCTGCGATCCCAGTGAAATTTCACCGTGATACGGCCAAGCTCGTCGACTGAAATCTCCTCTGCACCCTTACAGGTAACGGTAGCACTTTGTACACCGGTGATCACCGGCTTGTTTGCTGTCAGCCTTGGCCGGTAAGCTACGTCTTTTGGTACGCAATGAAAGCTATTACTTATTTGCTGTTTGGCCGACTTACTGGAACCGGTCTGGCTGGCAATTTCAGCAGTCAGAATCACTTCTGTCAGCACATACTGTTTACCAGCTTCAGCTTTATCTTCATGCTCAGATAACGTAAAGGTTTTGCCAATACTGAATGTGCGGCAGTTACTGCTGCCTTTACGCCGCTCGATATCACGCTGTAATGCTTCAAGACGAATGTCAGCGATGCTCTTCACCCGCAGATGAAAATCTGATTCAGCCTCATAACTAAACACTTCATAATTAGCATGGCCTGATACCAGTTGCCCTTTATTAGCTTCACCGGTGGGAAGTGCAGCTGGTTTTTTCAGATCATAACCACGCTGTACATATTTGCCAGGCGCCATTATCAACGCTTTTTGCCATTGATGGATATGCGGCTCAGATAAGCTGCCACTGTGAAATTTAACCTGAGCCTCAGCACAAGGTTCATAAGCCGTAGCCTTATCCGCTAAGATTAGTTTGTGGCTGCTTTGGGTGTGCTCAAAATAATAAAAAATACCTTCTTGCTGCAGTAAACGCTGAATAAAATCCCAGTCACTTTCTTCATACTGCACTTTAAAGTCGTAATCGGGGTAACTGCCCTGAATTTTTGCAGCAACATCCACTTTAATGCTGTGCTCACCCGCGATTTGCCCGACAATTTTCAGCACGTTTTTAGCTCTGAAAATACGGCTATTGACGCGATGTTGCATATACCAGGCACTGGCAACCAAATGCAGGCTGTAATCGCGGTATTCAGCCTCAGCGGCATCTTTGCTAACCCGGTTGCCAAGAGCAGCCACATCGGCAACCACGCCATGAATATAACGCTGTTTGTTACCGCCTAACTCCAATGTAATAGTAACTTCTTTACCGATCAGCTCATCTGGCTTAATCTCGCGGCCATTGCCATACACTTCAGCATTAACATCGAACAATTGCGACAATGCTTCATGGTATACAAACCGGGTTAAAATCAGTGCATCTTTGCCAAGCGGCGTATCAATTTTGATGCTGCTCTCGTCCTGGGTTGCCTGTTGCATCCATTCGCCTCAACTGGTTACTAATAAAGATGATCGGTAAAAAAGCAGGTAGAAAAGCTGGTGTGCTAAACCACACCAGCCAGGTTAGCTTACAGCTTAGAACCTTTAACGCCGCTGTAGCCGTATACCAACGGTGCAGTAACGTTGTTTTTGTCATCTGTCGGAGTAACAGTCATCATCAGCTCGGTGTAGCTGATAACGATAGTTTCAGTTGGACGATCACCAGATACTGACATCTGGTAGCTGCTGATCATTGCGTCAGTCAGTTCAATCTTCATGATTTCTTCCACTTTATCGCCTTGCTTGGTGATGTGGAATACCGCTTTCTGACCTTTACCAATAGTTGCTTCTTTGAACAGATCCGGAGAGGATTTGTCCTGTAGCTTAGTAATAACGATATCATTTAAACGGGTAGCGCTGGCTTCACGATCCATTGCAGTACCAGTAAATGAACTCAGTTCACGCTGTGTGCCCCAGTCCATAGATAACACAGTGATCATGTCCTTAAACTCTTCAGCGGTTGTTTCGCCTTTGATCGCGCCGTATTTCAGGTAGGTATTTGCTTGCATGCTATGCTCCTTTTGCATATTTAAACAGGTGTCCAACATTGGACATCAAGGTTAGCCTGGGTGACGAATCGCCCCGGACAAAAGTTAAAAACCACCACAAATCTTATATAACAAACACTCAATATGTATTTAGTGTTATTACAAAAGCACAAAAAAATCGCCAGTAAGTTTTTAAACTTTACAAATTATATCGCCAAATGAAATATTGACAACAACAAATTAACTATTTATCGCCGTAATTTTTAACTTTTCTTTGTTGCCAATAACTTAGATACCCACAACAGGTAGCAAAATATTAATTTACGGTGTAACTGAACACGTCATCTGCTACATTCAGCTCAATTACAGTAACCGGCTGTTGCTGTGCTACACGCTGTAAAATGCGTACTGACAGCTCAGGCAACAACTGATTCTGCAGAATATTATGGATAGTACGGGCCCCTGAACCTGCGTCCTGGCACTGGTTGACAATAAGCTCAATAACTTGCGGGCTATAACTAAACTGAGCGCGGTAATGTTGTTGCAGACGCTTTTCAATCCGTTTTAGCTGTAAGCCGGTAATCAAAGCTAACTTGTCTTTATCAAGCGGTAGATAGGGGATCAGGTTTAACCGGCCAAGAAAGGCGGGTTTAAATACTTTTAACAAATCATCTTTAAGTGCTTTGGTTAACCCCTCTGTCGAGGGCGCGGTATCGGGATCTTCAAACAAACGCATAGTTGTATCAGTACCGACATTCGACGTCATAATGATAATGGTATTTTTAAAATCGATATCCCGGCCTTCGCCATCTTTAATCGTGCCTTTATCAAACACCTGATAAAAGATGTCCTGCACCCCCGGGTGGGCTTTCTCCATTTCATCCAGCAGGATCACACTGTACGGTTTGCGCCGCACCGCTTCAGTTAACACACCACCTTCGCCGTAACCGACATAGCCTGGTGGAGATCCAAGCAATAACGACACCTTATGCTCTTCTTTAAACTCTGACATGTTAATTACAGTAAGCTGCTCTTCACTGCCGTAAACCTGCTCAGCCAGCGCCAGCGCGGTTTCTGTTTTACCTACCCCGCTTGGGCCGGTAAGCAGAAAAATACCGTTGGGTTTGTTTTCATCGGCCAACTGTGCCCGGGATGTCTGCACGGTGCGGGCGATAAGCTCAAGCGCATGGTCTTGCCCTACTACCCTTTGCTGTAAAAAGGTATTAAGCGCTAATACAGTATTAATCTCATCAGCCTGCATTTTACCCAGTGGAATACCCGTCCAGTCTGATACCACTTCAGCAATTAACTCTTCTGTTACCTGCCAGTGGACCATGGGATTAGTAATAGCCGCAAAATCGGCTTTTATTTGCAGTAAACGCTGTAATAGCGGCGAGTGCTCAGCTTGCGGCTCAGCAGTCAGTTGCTGCGCTAAGTCTCTTGCTTCAGCTACCAGCGTTTTTTGTTGTTGCCAGTTTTGCTGTAATTGTTCCAGTTGCTGTTGTGCCAGTTGCGATTTTTCTTCAAGCGCCTGTAGTGCTTCAGCATGATCAACTCCGAGGCATTGCTCGCGTTTTAATACCGTGATTTCCTGCTGCAGTTGTGCTGCTTTACGCTGCTGATCTTCTACCGGGCCAGGTATTGCGTCCTGGCTCATGGCAACGCGGGCACAGGCGGTATCAAGCAAACCTACGGCTTTGTCCGGTAACTGACGACCATTGATATAACGATGCGATAAGTTAACGGCAGCCTGTAAAGCTTGCTCAGTTATTGATACGCCATGATGCTGCTCCATTACCGGCAGCAAACCGCGCATCATAATGGCAGCCAGTGCCGGTGTTGGTTCTTCTACTTTAACCACCTGAAAACGTCTTGCCAGGGCTGCATCTTTTTCAAAGTACTTTTTATATTCAGCCCAGGTCGTGGCAGCAATAGTACGCAGCTCACCACGGGCTAGTGCCGGTTTTAACAGATTGGCAGCATCATTTTGCCCTGCCTGTCCGCCACTGCCTATCATCGTATGAGCTTCATCAATAAACAGAATAACCGGCGTAGCAGAACTGTTTACTTCTTTAATCACGTTTTTCAGCCGGTTTTCAAATTCACCTTTCATACCGGCACCGGCCTGCAGTAATGCCAGATCCAACACCCGTAAGCTGATATTTTTAAGTTTATCCGGCACTTCACCGGCAGCAATTTTAAGCGCTAAGCCCTCAACCACAGCAGTTTTACCTACACCGGCTTCACCGGTCAGGATCGGGTTATTTTGCCGACGCCGGGTTAAAATATCGATCATCTGGCGAATTTCATAATCACGCCCGACAATAGGGTCAATTTTACCGGCCCGGGCCTGGGCAGTAAGATCGGTAGTGAACTGATCCAATGACGGCGTTTTACCGCCAGTTGTTCTGGCAGAGGCCGCAACAGAATTTTGCTGCTCGCCGCTCTGTTTAGCCAGCTCCGGCCATAGCCGTAGCAGCTCAGCGGCATCCAGTTTATCCAGCACCGGAACACGACGGCTTAACAGTGCCGCCATGCTGTCGTCTTTAAGCAGGGTATAAATGATATAAGCCGAGCGGATTTGCTGATCGGCAAATTCAATAGTGGTGCTAAGCCAACTGGTACGTAACAGGTTAATCAGCTGTACTGAAATACTGGGTAAACCGTTATTACCGGTTTTCATCTGCTCCAGCGCCTGTTGCAATTGCTGTTTTACCGTATCGGTATTAATACCAAAACTGCGCAATAACAATGGCAGATCACCATCACCTTGCTCCAGCATCGCATCCAGCCAGTGCTCTATTTCAACACTATAATGCGAGCGGGACTGACAGCGTGCTGTTGCCGCCTCCAGTGATTGGCGGCTGGCAGAGTTAAGTTTTTCAACCAGACTTTTTAACGTGGTAGTAGACATAATTGCTTCCTGTGCATTAACTAGGCCCGGGCCAGCTGATAGCTAAGCCGGGTCATCTGATGTTGTATTGAAGTTCTGACCGCCAGACTGCCACTTTGGCCCAGGCAAAGCTGACGTTTGCCTAATTGCGCGGTAGGAAAATCCTGATGCCTGCCTACCAGCGTAACCCTTACTTTAAGCGCCGCCGGCAGAAAATCGGCTAGTACGCTGCTGATAAGCTGATGCTGATAACTGCCGGGTAACAGCTGATCACCACGCCCTGGCGGTGCCGTGATAATAAGTTCAATAGCGGAACTGACATCCCACGCCCGGCTGCCAAGCATTGCCGACTGACCAAGGCTGGCATGCTGGCCTTGTGGCAGAAATTTCATCGCCAGCCGGCTTTGCTCATCTTTACCTAAGCTAAGCCAGCGGCCCTTTAACGGTTCCAGCTCTACTTTAGTTTTTAACAACTCGGTCAGAATTTGTGTTAACTGCTGCGCACTGCGATTGTGCTGGCTAAAAGCCCCGGCATAATACAAACTAAGGGTTTTAAGCGCGCCAGACAAAGTTTTTAGTACCAGACTGAAACTGTCTTGCTCTGGCGGCGCAATTTCATACTGACAGGCAAAACGGTATTT
The DNA here is from genome assembly GCF_024809855.1 of Rheinheimera pacifica. Classification (GTDB taxonomy): domain Bacteria; phylum Pseudomonadota; class Gammaproteobacteria; order Enterobacterales; family Alteromonadaceae; genus Alishewanella; species Alishewanella pacifica_A. The sequence continues at coordinate 31,145 of NZ_JANUEM010000007.1, read as the reverse complement.
TTCCCAGGCTCTGTAGTACAACGAAATAAGCCGGTGATTAAACAGATCAAAAAAGTCGCGCATGGTTTTATCGCGCTGCTTCAAACGCTGCAGTACCATTTCCGTATAGTGTTGGGGTAATACTCCACTGGGGCCGGTTAAGCCAAGAAAACTAACTTGCATAGCAACAGCCTGAACACCGCTGTGCAATTTTTCCGCGGTGCGCTGTTCAACCTTTATAATTGGCTGGCCGGGAAACCCTAAATGCTGCACGCTTTTAAAACGTATTAACTCCTGTTTGGGAAAACCATCGCGGCCAATCCCCTGCCAGCGCTTTTGCTCACTGCCAAACTGACGCTCCAAGGAATATACCGCCTGATAGAAATCAAACTCTGACGGATTACTGGTTAGCTGCTCCAGCTTCACAGTAGCACCTTAGAACCAGAACGCGCTGGCCAGCGATGATATAGCTGTTCATGTTCTTTCAGCTTTACGCTTAATCTGGTGTAGCTGTTGACAGTGGTGTACTGTGCAAAAAACACGTCCAGAATATTGGCAAAAAAGTAAATACCACTGCCGGCATAAGATGGCTGGGTAAACTCCAGCAAAATTTCACTGCCGCTGCATACCGCAACCCGGCCGTTATGGCTTACTCTGGCAGTACCGGTACTGATCTGCAGGCCACAAATACCATCGATAAGTGCTTTGGATTCCGGCGTGCAGCGAAAATCATATAACTGCAGAGTTTCTTTCAACCGGGTTAACGCGTCATCACCGGTAAAATGGTTCAGGGTTAAATGGTTCACCAGTTGCCAGCGGCTGGCTTCCTGAAGTGCCGGGCGCACACTGGGAGTAGGTGCATGTAAACACCGTACTTCTTTAATCACGTCAGCATGTTTACGGATCAAAAAACGTGGTTCGCCGCCACCAAAAGGTAAATAGGCCGGTAAATTACGGTTGCTGCACAACGCCTGCACCTGTACTACCCAGTCTTTGGGTGTGTCGGTAGCATTTACACCGTTAAATTTACGGTCTACCACCGACAAATACATTTCTGTACCGGTTTCGGAATAGCCTCCGGCCCAATCGGCAAATTCCCGTCTGCTGTGCCAGAACATATCCTGCTGTTGCAGGTAATCCGGATGACCCTGGCTGTAATAAGGGTTAAGTGTTACTTCGTTGCCAAAAGGGTCAAACGCCTGCACCTGCTCAATGCGGATCACTTCGCATACATCGGCATCAAGATAACGGGGCACCAAACGATATTCGTACTGCGAAGCATCCAGGTTTACCGGTTCCAGCTTCTGGCTGAATAAGTTTATTACCGGTGTACAGCTAAGCAGCATGCTGTCAGCAGTAATGTGCCGCTCCAGCTCTTCTGCGCCTTCGGAGAGATAAAAATACAACTCAAATTTATCGTCAATATCTGGCCAGGCTGGATCAAGCTGCTGCAACTCAACAAATAAAAACTTCTCCGGGCATAAAAACTGCTCTATCAGTAAACGATAACCGGCAAAACTCCGCTGGCTGTAAGGCACAACCTGGTGCTCATCGGCAAAGCCCACTGCCTGTAACTGAGCGGCAGATAAAAATTTTATGGCCTCTGGTTTACCGGCCGGCGCAATACCAACAGAGAGTAGTTTGCTTAACAGCAGTTCGTATAAGCGGTAAACATGATGGCGCTGACCGTTTAAATAAAAGCGTAATACCGGCACTTCCAGCTCGTGCATAGCGGTATTTTCAAATTCACATGCCAGTTGCAGCTTCAATAAAGCTTTAGCGCTTTGCTGTACCGGCGGCTTAGGTGCATGAAATGGCGTATTTTTAAATTCGGCAGCAACCACATTTAACGGCCAGACATCGGTGTCGTAGCAAGCCTGAAAAGTACAGGGTTTTAAACCATCGGTACGGGTTTCAAATTCAGTCCCCCGCTTTACGGTAATACCCGAGTTCGACAGGTTTTGGCTGGTGAGTTTTAATACTGAGGTTGAAGGTATCGGTGCCTGATAATCCGGATATAACTGGCCGAGCAACGCATCCGTCAGCTCCGGAAAACTGTCATCCAGCTTCTGGCGGATTTGTGCTGTTAACAGCGCAAAACCTTCTATCAGGCGGGATACGTGCGGGTCTTCAACATTCTCTTCGCTGATACGTAAACGGCCGGCAATTTTGGGGTATTGCTCAGCAAACTCAGCGCCCATGCGGCGGATAAAAGTCAGTTCACGATTGTAATACTTTAATAATTCATCATTCATGCCTGATAATCCCTGATTGTCAGCCCCAGATGTACCGGTTCTACTTCTGAATCAAACATAATGTGTTCCGGCTCAGGATCTGCATATAACAGCGCCTGAATACGCAGTTTAAGTACGCGCTCCATGCCGTGTTCCTGTTCTGGCACTGAGACTTCAACGTCAACAAAGCGTGGCTCAAACCGGCGAATGGTTTGCTCTACCGCACGGCACAACTGCAAACGGCCTTCATCTGAATCAACAACCATTACAGAAAAATCCGGCAGGCCATAATTCAGCAAGCTTTGCGGCAGCTCGGTATAACTGTCAGGCCAGGTATGCCACTGCACTCTGCTGTTGAGCAAATTCTCAAGATCGCGCCGTACACTCTGGCGCAAGGCTTTTAAATCAAAACCGCGCCTACTGCGGCCACTGTCTTTCTGCCCCGGCGTGTCGTCAATCAAACGATCGAGTAGTGATTGCTGCAACGGTTGCTTGTGGTGCACTTTCACCAGATTAGCTCCGAACCCGCTCAGGCCGTAACTGCAGAGTCAAACAGTGACAACTGACGGATCTCAGTTAGCATCAATGCTTCGTCACCAACCAGCAACATCTTCTGGCCTGTGCCGGTAACCAGTTGCTCATGATGCTGCTGCCAGTTCGTATCCTTACCCAGCCGCTCTGATACCTTTAGGCTGTCAACATAAGTTACCGGCACAAAAACCTCACCTTGCGGGCCGTCTTTAATCGCAATTTCTGCACGACGCCAAACAGTATCCAGCAAGGACTCCGGCTTTTTCAGCTGCAAGCTGTCGATTTCACTGAATTTAGCCAGATAGTATTGGCCATCTGTGCCAAACAGCTCCAGATAACCAGCCAGGCTGTCGTCCAGATCGCGCACATCTGTCGCTGTTTCACCATTGATATCCAGTGCAACTGCACCACGCAGATTTTCCAGTGCGTTTGCAGCCTTAACTGCAGCATCAATATCCTGCTCTTTTAGCGCCAGACGCAACGATAACAATGCTTCAAACATCGCATCAGGTTCGCCAAACAGCGTTGCTGTCATACCGCCGTTATAAAAGTCATGCCTTGCCGAAGCTGCACGGATCAACTGGCGTAAATTAACAGCCCCCACCAGAAAGTCAGGATGCTGGCGCACCATCATATCCAACTGCTGATCGGCTTTTTCCAGCGCCCCCTGAATACATAACAGCTCAATATAAACAGCGCGCACATCGGCGTTAGCCGGATCGTCCCGTAACAGCTGCATTGCACGCTCGGTGGCAGCAATTAATTCACCCTGTTTTATTAATGTCTGTAATTGTTTCACTGTTAACCTCACGCCGTAACGGCTTGTTTAGGTGATAGCTCAGCAACCAACTTTACTGTTGTAATCATTTGATCTAACTGAAAATGTGGTTGCAGCTGAATAATTGAATAGTAACGCCCTGGTTCACCGCGTTTTTCTTTAACCTGAATACGTGCTTCACGCAAAGGATGCCGGGCCCGGACATCGTTAGACGCATCTGTTGATGCAGTAGTGTAGTTGTGCAGCCAGCGCTGCAACTCTTGCTCGCATTGCTCGGCAGAGTGATAACCACCAACCTTATCGCGGCCAATCACCTTTATATAATGCGCAAAACGGGCTACACACAAAATGTATTGCAGCATGGCCGACAGCCGGGCGTTAACAGTAGACAGTTTGTCGTCGTAACTCTTAGCCAGCTGCACTGAGGCATTGTTATAAAATGCAAAATAATCGCTGTAAGGCACCACAGATAACGGCACAAAACCGTTATCTGATAACTCAGCTTCAAACCTGTGCCCTACCAGCAAATTAACCGACGGTTTGTTGCTCTGCTGGTACTTCTCAGTTTCATAGCGGCTAACCGGCAAATTGCTAACCAGACCAAAATTATGCTGCCCGGCCTTCATACCCCGAATTTGTGCAAACCAACCCGACTCGCTATAGGCCCTTACCAGCACCGAGGCAAAAGCAAAAGCGGCGTTGCCCCACAAATAGTCGCGCTCCGGATGTGCCAAAGCTTCTCGAAACACAAAGCTTTCTGTACGGGAGCCATCATCTTTGTATGGGCTGCGCATCAATACCTGTGGCAATACCACGCCTAAAAAGCGTGCATCTTCCATAGCACGCAGTGCCCGCCACTTTACATACTCCGGTTGCTTAAACTGGCTACCGATATCCGATACCAAGCCAAGCTCAGAGAAATGATCAACACCAAACAGCGATGGGTGTGCTGCGCAAATAAAAGGCGCAAAAGCGGCGGCGGCAGTACGGGCAACTTCCTTTAATGTATCCAGATCGTTAGTTAACTGGCCGGGTCGTATTTTATGGCTAATCTGATAGTCGCCAACCAGCACACCAAAAGGTTCACCGCCAGGCATATCAAATTCGTTATCGTATATAAGTTTGAAAAAGTCACTCTGGTCGAAATCGATGGCACGATTAATATCTTTGCTAAGTTCAGGCCACGACAGCGACAATAGTTTTACTTTAACTTTTTGCTCCCGATCATGGCGCTCAGTTTGTTCAGTCAGGTACAGCAAACCCCGCCAGCTGGCTTCCAGTTGCTGTAGCTGGCTGTGGTGAATAATGTCATTCAGTTGCAGGTTTATTAGGCGGTCGATATCAGCAATAGCACGGCATAACATAGCGCTAACCAGATTAGTACTCTGCACCTGAGTACAGGCGACATGTTGCAGCCAGTACAAAATAGCAGCTAAAGGTTCGGGTTCACGCAGAAAGCGCGTCAGCACACCACTACGCTCCAGCCGGGTATAGGCAGGCTGATTAAATTCTGCCTGCTGCGCATCGGCAAAGGATGCTGTAAATACATCCTCAGACACAAACTTTACCGCGTCGGCCATGACATCCTCATCTGCTTACCTGCTTTGGCTAACACCAACAGATCACTGGCTAAACCGCTAAGCTTAGCCAGTGGCAACTGGTGTTGTTAACAGCGCTAACCACCCATCTCAGGGATTTTCGCTACCAGACGTAGCGACGTAGACAACTCTTCCAGTTGCAGCCATGGCCGTAACCAGGCAACTGCATTGTAAGAGCCAGGGCGGCCGGGAATTTCACGCACTTGAACCTTGGCATCTGCCAACGGATAGCGGGCACGAACTTCCTGACCACTGCCTTCTGAAGCGTTGACGTAAGTTAAAATCCAGCGGTTTAGCCAGACTTCAACATCTTCTGCTTCCATAAAGCTGCCGATCTTGTCGCGCGCTAGTACTTTTAGGTAATGTGCAAAACGCGACGTGGCCATCAGGTACGGCAGGCGGGCAGAAATAGCCGCATTAGCAGTAGCTTCTGGCGTATCGTATTTTTTCGGCTTTTGTGCCGTTTGGGCACCGAAGAACACGGCATAATCGGTATTTTTGTAATGACACAACGGCAGAAAACCCATTTTGCCAAGCTCAGCCTCACGCCGGTCAGTAATACCAATTTCTGTTGGGCATTTCAGATCCGGATCACCATCATCACTCATAAAGATATGGCTGGGTAAACCTTCAACTTTACCGCCGCCTTCAGCACCACGAATAGCCGTGCAGAAACCATATTGGGCAAAAGCGTTAGTCAGTTTTGAACCCATAACATAGGCTGCGTTCATCCAGCAATATTCTGAATGATTGGTTGTTTTCGCCACGCCCTTTTGTGCGTCCAGTTCAAACTCTTCAAAACCAAATTCTTCAATTGGTGCTGTCGCGCTACCATAAGGTAAACGGGCCAATACACGGGGCATGGTTAATGTCACAAAGCGCGAGTCATCGCTGTCACGGAAAGAACGCCATTTGGTGTATTCCAGAGATTCGAAAATTTTCTCCAGATCGCGTGGTTTTGACAGTTCAGTCCACTCATCAAAGCCAAATAACGCCGGTGATGCTGCAGATAAAAACGGACAAAAGCCCGCTGCCGCCACATTTGACATATAGGTTAATGTTTCAATGTCTTCCGGATGATTAGTAAATTCGTAGTCACCGATAATGGCACCATAAGGCTCACCACCCGGAGTGCCGAATTCTGACTCATATACCTTTTTAAAGGTTTGGCTCTGGTCAAATTCAACAGCTTTGCTTAAATCCTTGTACAGCTCTTTTTTACTCATGCTGATCATACGGATTTTAAGTGAAGCACTGGTTTCAGAATTCATTACCAGATGGTTCAGGCCGCGCCAGCTACCTTCCAGTTTCTGAAAAGACGGGGTATGCATAATGGCGGCAAGCTGACTTGAAATAAGTTCGTCTAAACGGTTAATTGCCTCGTTAAAGGTTACCGTTAAGTTTTTATTCCAACTGACCGTGCCGCTAAGAGCTTCTTCGGTCAGCGTGCGTAACAATTCTTCAGCACGGGATGCGTCGGTTTGTTTGGTGGCACCAATTGCCTGCTCTAACAAAGAACTGGTTGCGCCCTGAGCATTATCATGCTGTTCCAGTAAAGCTTCCGTACTCATGTTATTTATCCTCTATGCTGAGATCCTGCGCCAGCTTTTGCAGATCTTCGTTGTTGTTAAGCACACGCTCCAGAATATTTTCTAACTCTTCTGAGCGATCGATTTTTGTCATCAGATCACGCAGTTTGTTACGCGTTGCCATAAGTTTATCCAGTGGTTCAACCTGCTTGACGATAGCGGCCGGTTCAAAGTCCTGCATCGATTTAAATTCCAGCTCAACACTAAACTGACTGTCATCTCCGGCCAGTTTGTTATCTACTTTGAAATTCAGTTTCGGATTCATCCGCTTTAACACTTCGTCAAAGTTATCCCGGTCAATCTGTACAAAACGGCGATCTTTTAAAGGTTTTAACGCTTCAGTGTTATGGCCGGCAAAATCGCCCATTACACCAACCACAAAAGGCAGTTCTTTTTTAACCGCAGCTCCTTCTGTTTCAACGTCATAAGTAATATGCACACGGGGCTTACGCACCCGGGATAATTTGCTGTGAATACTTTCCATTGACTTTCTCCTGTTACTCAGCTGTTGTTAATTTCAGTTCATGCCCACACAAAGAGCATTACTTTTGTTGCGGTATTCCCGCCAGCCGGAAGTAATGGTTACGGCTGTTGTTATCATCAATAAGCTCCTGCAACAGCTCCGGTAAACTCAGAGTGCTCCAGTGCACAACCTGCTCCAATGCATATGAAATGGGCGAGTGTGGCTCGGTTTTACGAAAAAATTCGGCTGACTGTTTCAGGCTTAACAATACCTGTTCGCGAGTTTGCACCTGCTGCTGTAGCGGATCTGCATGGCTGCTCATCTGCCCGTCTGCATCAGTTGTTATTGTTTGCTCAGCGCTCGTGGCGAACTGCGCCAGCTTGTCAGCCGCCAGATAATTAACGGCATCAAGGCATTTGTGCAGGGCTTTGCTAATAGCACTGGTTGGTTGCGGCTCGCCGTTCATGGCGGCATCCATTGCCTGCGACAGCAGTGCAAACTCGGTTATTGCCGTTTCAATTTGTAGTTTTAGTTGCTGGTAAAAAGCAGCGGGTGTTTCTGCTACAGCGTCTTTAATTTGTTCCAGCGTGGCGATACCGGCATCCGCTTTTTGCTTCTGGCGCTTTTCGTCTTTACGGGAAATATCAGAAGCGCGCTCATACTGCCAGCAGGCAAACTGGCCATGTGCCGTCATATCAGTTAGCGGAATACTCAGAATAGGCGTGATAAGGGCGCCATCGCCCTCGTAACCATTGAGGCCAATAAGAGGTGCAATGCGAACCTCCATACCTTCTTCATCAGATTGCGGGTACAGGCTTGGCCAGAAATGCTCTATTAACAAGCGGGTCGTTTTAAAACCGGCACTCAGGCCTGCAAAACCATCTGTACGGCACAACGCCTCAATCAGCCAGGCTGCATATTCAAGATCTTTAACCTGGCTACATAAAATAACCGGAATTTTTTCTGCCAGCGGCCGCCAGTCTGAAGCTAAGGCCTGAAAATCTTCATCCTCAGCCAGCAAGGCACGTTCATTAGCCCGGGCATGGCCGCGCGTATCTTTTAACTGGTAGTACTGTGAAGTTGGTGAAATATCAGTACGCGGATCTATGCCTGCAGGCGCAGCAATATCGACGCCCTCAATTAATATTTTAAAGTCAATTAATTCACTGTAATCCATCACAACAACCCAAACGAGACGTTATTTAGGCAAATATGTTACTTTATTGTTTTAATGATGACAACAGTTAATCAATAATTTCTAATTATTTATAAATAAAGGAATTGTTACATCCTTATCGTTAACATTTTGCATATCTCCGTTTACCTTTACCAGGATACAGGTAACATTGTCCCTTGCACCGGCAACCAGAGATGAATGCAGCAACGCCCGGTTTGCTTCCGCAATGTTATTGTGCGCCAGATACTGGCATATCTCGCCATCTGTCAGCTCTTTGTTCAGGCCATCACTACATAGTAAAAACAGATCTCCGGGTTGCCAGACACCACTGACAATATCAATGCTGACATGCGGGTCTACCCCAACAGCACGGGTGATCACATTTGCCAGCTCATGCTGCTCAGCCTCACTGCTGCTAAGTAAGCCTTGCTCTACCATGTCATTGACCTGGCTATGATCGCGGGTTAGTTGCCGCAGCTGCTGATGGCGCAGTAAATAGCCACGGCTGTCACCTGCCCAGAGAAAGTGGTAATGCACTTTGTCCAATAACAGCACTACAACGGTAGAGCCTGCTGTATGGCCATCTAAGTGTTGCAGGCTGTACCGGCAAAGCTCCGCATTTGCCTGATGCAAGGCCTGAGTTATCAGGTTTACGCTGGCCGTTTCGCCCCGCTGCATAGCTAACCGTATGGTGTCTACCACTAACTGGCTGGCGATATCGCCGGCAGCATGCCCTCCCATACCGTCAGCAACCACCCATACACCGCAATCGGCAAGATCCAGACAGGCATCTTCATTGAGCTTTCTGACTAATCCTTTATGTGTCTGGGCATGAGAAACAACCTGTTTCATAATTAAGATCCGTTTGAATTGATGTCAGCCAGCTGCCACTGCCAACGCTGCCAGTCGCCATTTAACATGGCCGCAAACTGCCCGACCTGAGGTAAACCGCTGGTTACCAATGTACAGGGCTCTACCTGCTCTGAGCCTTCTGTCCACCACAAGCAATAGCGGCCAAACTGTTGCCGGTAGCTATGATGCAATAAGCTGGCTGCATCAGGTTCTTCTGCTGAGCGCAGCACCCAAGCTGGCCGCCCCTGGCTGGCAGACATCACAGGGCAGCTGATCTGTGATGCTTGTGGCCAGTTAAACTCTGCCGTCTTTAATGCTGCAAGCCAGGATTCCAATGAAAAATCATCGTCCAGTGTATGCAGTACCTGCTGCTCTAACACTTCAGCCCAGCCAGATTGCATTCTGGCTTGCACTGGTGTGCACGGCAGAGCCCGGCTAATAGTAAAGGGGTAATGCCGCCCGACCTGATCAACACTTGGCATCAGGCAGCCCATTTTCCCTTCGGTACCACATACACCAGGCGATATAGCAAAATGCCAGATTGGGCTGGTCAGATAAGTTGCCAGCCAGTCCGCTCCTAATTGCTCCCTGCTGACAGCTAAAACAGCCTGTAGCCACTCATTCCAGGCATCGACAAAGTCTGCTGTCAGCCCCTGAGTAATAAAATCACCACGACTGGGAATTTTGCCGCATATGCCTATTTCGGTTATAAACTTGCCGGACAACTGAAGGTCTCCAATGCACTGCTCCAAAATGGATTGTTAACGGTATCAGGCACCAGCTCTACCCTCGCGTTATTCCCCTGCACTGCCAGATGCAGGACTTTATCAGTCCGGGTTTGCGGCCGGGCCTGGGTTAACTCATCCAGAAAACGGAACCAGGACCATTCACCTTCCTGACTAATATTCGATGGTAAACCCGAGTTTGCCGGTGTAAACACAAGACGGGTTTGTAACTTATTGCGATCACCCGGCCAGAAAAACTGTCGGGAACGGGTTGGGCCATGCCGGTATGACAACTCCTGTCCGTCAAGCTCAAGCAGTAAATGGGTGATATGCCGATCCAGATACACCGGCCTTAAACTAAAGCCCACTTTTAGCTTTTGACTGCCACCGTCAAAAAACGCGGCCCGGATCTGCTGGGCTGACTGAAAAGTTTTCAGAACACTCTGGTCCAGGCCGATATCACGTTTAAAGGTCCAGGCTGCGCTACTGGTATTAACAAACGGTTGTAAATAATCTTTGAAGAATGCATCCAGCGTGCCGCCGTAACCAAAGAAGCGCTCGAAGTCTCTAAGCTTAATATCTTCTTTTGAGCGCCGGTTCAGCGGGTAACGGTCAGCAATAGCCCTTCTGTATTCCGCCAGTACAGTACCTTGCCATGCTTCGTTGATATGCTGCCGGCTGCCTTTGGCAAACAGCTTGGTTGTGTCGGTAGATAAACTGCCAAGCCAGTCAGAAAAAGGTGATGGAATATCGGTTTTCAATCGGCGCAGTGCCACGCTAAGCTCATTACCGCCCTCGCCGCTTAACTGGTTAGCATAGGCCTGGCGGGCCATGCCGCCCGGTACATATAACCGCTCCAGATAATCGTGATACATGCGGCTGGTTTGAGCAATTTGCTCCAGTTGTGCATCCTGAATGCTCAGTACTTCACTGAAGGCACGTTCAACCTCAATGCCTGGTAACTGTTGCTGCAACGCCGACATGTTGTCGGGTAACAGCCGGTTTAAGCGGGCTTTCTGGCTGGAGAATTGAGTATCAGCAACCTTACCGGCTACTTCTTTTGCCATATTCGCTTCTGCTGATTCAGGTAAACTGGTTAGCCGCACATTTTGCTGCACTGCGCGGATAATATTCTGTATTGGCTGCTCTGGCCCTGCCAGCACACGGGTAACAAACACCCCTTGTTCAACGTCACTGACTGCACTGATACTGATATCGTCCAGTAACTCCTGCCATACATACACATAATCACGCAGGTACTTTTCAGTAACCTGATCAGACAGCGTAGTATCAGCCGCACCTTCATCACCCTCTGCGGCTTCACCATATACCCAACTGTCCTGCATCAGGCTTCTGATGATACGACGCTTTTCAATGTTAAACAGGCCATGAAACCCCTTATAGGTATAAAGCCCGGAGATACCCTGCTGCAATGGCTGGCCGCTTTTACGTTTAACCACTTTTACGCCGTCAGTCCCCAATACATCAACCAGCCGGAAATCCGGAATATGGCTTTTCATCAGTTCGGTGCGCACCCGCTGATAAGCCCTCTCAGCCAGCGGTATTGTCAGCAATAATTCGCGGGCGGCAACAACAACATCCTGCTGATAGGTAGCGCCTTTAATGCCACTTTCTAATAAAGCCTGCAGGTGGTTTTGCAACGACAACCGCAGTGGCTGGCTAACATCACCGGGATACTGGCGTTCAGTATAAAGGGCAAACCAGGAGCTGAGCTGCTCTGCGTTAAAATGCTCCGGCCGGAATACCATCAGATAGGTTTTTAAGGTTTCATACAGGTAGTCGCGGTGCTCAGCATTGCGCTGCATTTCTTCAGTTAATACCTGGGTAAAATAAGGCACAAAACTATGATATAAGCCATGTTGATAGGCGGTTCTACCTGCCTGCCCAAGCTTGTCACCCTGATATAAGCCAAGGTTTTTCGGGCCATCAACCGGGATCACACCTGAGTAACCGGCAGGTAAATCACGCAACAGGTTAAGTTGTTCGTTAAGCGCTACTACATCCTGCTGCGTTCTGGCTGAATCCGCCAGTTTCTGGTAATCATTAACCGAAGCGGTAACCTGATCAACCAAACGGCTGTTCCAGTTGTAACTGCCTGTCCAGGCAACCAGTAACCAACACGCGGTTACTGCTGTACCGGCCAGCACGCCACGACGGATCCAGCGGTGCTTATTTTTATGATGCAGATTAACCGACGCCAGCTCCCGTTCAGGAATAACAATTTCTTCAAAAAAACGCTTGATAAAATAACCTTTACCCTCGCCGGTCTGGCGGCGCAGTGGCGGTTCTGCTAAACCAAAATTGCTACCAAGCTGCGACATTATGCGATCAATCGGCACGCCTTCCTGCGTGGCACTGGCAATATAAACACCGCGCAGCATAGTGGCTTTTTCAAATGGGTTTGGTGCGAAAATTTCTTTCAGAAAATCATCCGCAGCACTTTGCAATAATCTTAGCTGGCGAGGAAACTCGTAAATAGCGGCGCGGTTATCCTGATCATGTTCGTACTGTAACCGGCTGAACAGGCGTTGGGTCAAGCGGTTAATAATGGCGTGGAATTCTTTGTTAAACTGTGCCACAACACCTTTTTCACTATCTGCCTGAGCAACATCAAAAGTCATGCCCCATACCTGCTCACGTTCTTCCGGGGTAAGGTGATCAAAAAATTCCGTAAAGCCGGCAATCAGATCGGCCTTGGTAAACATCACATAAACCGGAAAAGTCATACCCAGTTGGTTTTGCAGCTCCTGCACCCGTTGTTTAATAGCCCGGGCATGTAAATTACGTTCAGTACGGGTTTGGTTAAGTAAATCGGCCAGACTCACAAATACAATTACGCCGTTTATTGGACGACGTGGCCGGTGCTTACGTAACAAACCAAGAAAACCCTGCCAGGCAGTGGAATCCTGTGCAGCGTGGCTGTCTTGTGTGGTGTAGCGTCCTGCAGTGTCTATCAGTACCGCCTGATTGGTAAACCACCAGTCACACTGGCGGGTGCCTCCGATGCCTTCAATTGCATCCATACCCATATGTTCTTTTAACGGAAACTCTAACCCTGAATTGTGTAGCGCAGTGGTTTTGCCGGAACCCGGCGGGCCAATCAGCATGTACCAGGGCAACTGGTATATATCCCGCGCTTTACTAAAACGGGCATGCTTTAATATATCCAACGCTTTTTGCATCCGCTCACGCAGCACCTCAATATCACGCTGGGCCAGCTCGTCATGCTGTTGATGCTCTTCACCATTTAGCAGCGTATCTACCGCCTGCTTATGTGAACGGCTTTCGCGCAATCCTTTAATGTAATGGCTGCCGCCCCATATCAGAGCAATAATCAATAACGTCAGCAAACGTGCCGTTGCACTTGCCAGCGGTTCATACCCGGCTATGGCCAGTAACGGGCCACCAAACCATATAAGCAGTGCTAAGGCCGTAAGACCCAGCACGGTAATAAAGACGCTGGATTTAAACAACCGCATAACCGGTTGCAGTGCTGATTTAACTTTCATAACACTTCCCTTGCTTAAGGCGTTACTGTAACAGGTCTATTTCTACCCGCCGGTTTAAAGCGCGATTAGCTGCACTGTCGTTTGGCGCTATAGGATTGGCATCGCCATGCCCTTCTGGCCAAAGCCGGCCTCGCAGATCGGCACCGGAGGCCAGCGCATCAGACATGGCATTCGCCCGGGCCAACGATAAATGCCAGTTAGACGGATATTTACTGGTAAAAATGGGTAAGCTATCGGTATAGCCGCTAACGAGGATACGGCCTTCGGTACTTTCAAGTGAACGGGCAATTTTCACCGCTATCGGTGCAAAACCTTCATTTATGCCGGTACCGCCGGGGCTGAACAGTTGATCAAGCCCGATGCGGATCCTAACCCTGTCCGGCAGTTCGATGACCTCCAGCAGTTCACGACGGATCTCCGTTTGTAATAACTGCTGCAGTTTTATTGCGTCCTGGCGGGCTTTTGCCGTTACCACTTGCGGTGCATCCTGCTGCCAGCTAACCAGATTGTTTAACTGCCGGTGCACCTGATCAGAGTAACTGTTTATCTGATAATTAAGGTACATATAGCTGCCAAGCAACGCGGCCCCCACTACCGAGCAAAATACCCATAATGGAAACTCCGCTTCCAGCTTACTTGCCGCAACAACCTGGCTACGCCAGCCGGGTGACAACTCCCGATCCGGCTCACCACGTTGTGAGCGGATAGCTTTGTATGCACGCTCGCGATAACCTTCAAGCTTTTCATAACCGCGCTCTTCAACCCGCATTTTGCCGACAAAGCCAAATGACAGACAAAGGTATTGCAGCTCCAGCAACAGCAGGTTTTCGCGCGGTGCGGCGATAGCACTGTCCAGCAAAGTAAAAAAGTACTCTCCACCGAAGGTTTCATTATGAAATGTTGACAACAGGCTCTCTGTTGCCCAGTCGCTGTTACCACCCCAACTGGTGTTCAATACCGCTTCATCAATAAAAGAACACATGCAGTAACGCGCATTTTCAATCAGCCCGCTACTAACGGCTTTATGTCTGAGCTGTTGTTCGTACTGATTAATTAACTGAATACACTGTGTTTTAAGGCTGGCTACATCAGCATGGCTAACAGTATTACGTATGGGTGGTATGAGTGAAAACAGCGCACCGGCTTCATCAATCAGAATATTGTCACTGATAGACAGCACCTGCATACGCTGCATATTGTCCGGCGCTTTAACATGAGCTGCCATACGGGTTTTATCCGGATCTCCGGTATGTTCCGGCACCGGTGCCGGAGCATTGCTTTTAGCAGTAGCCCGGCCACCCGGACGGGGTTTCATCACGGTTTTATCAGACATTTTTTCCATCCATGTTAGTCATAACAGCCTTTGCAGGCGTCAGGCTTTAATCGCCCAAAGTTCAATTTTCAAGCCGGGGTAATTACCAGACAAATGCAAAGCCAAACCACCGCTGTTTGCCAGCCGCTCCCAATAGATACTGCCTTTATCTAACTGAAAATAATGGTAACCAGCGTGATACGGCACCTGGCGCGGAGCCACAGGTAAACCGGTTACCGCGATGCCGGGCAGTTGGTTATTCACCAATTCACGGATATGCTCTACCGGGCCAATTTTTAACCTTGACGGCAAATGTTTACGAATATCTTCTGCCGGTAAATCTGCGCTGACAGCAAGCACAAACTGGGCATATTCCAATAAGGTTTTGTCTGTCAGTGGTGATACCAGAATGCCAAACTTGGCTTGCTCCAGCGGCAGTGCCTGTGCAGTTTGTTCCAGTACCACACTTAGCGTCTGGTTCATAATTACACTTAAGTTACCAAATACTGCCGTCAGATCGTCGTGCTGATACTGCGGAAACTGTGGCGGTCTTTTCTGCCGGGCCGTAAAAGTAGCCAGTTCGCCCAGCATACTTATCATTAACCGGTAAAGGCTTAGCGGGTGCTCAAGTACTCCGCTTTTCAAATGCCGTAATAGTGGCTCATAGCGGTTAAGTACCTGCAGCATTAAGAAATCGGCAATTGAATTGGCGGTTCCCTGGCCTTTACCCAATCGATCGGCTAAAGCATCAGCACGCTGACACAGCATACCCAAGGCTTCAGTTAAAAAGGCCACCAGTTCAGGATCTTGCTGAATATCCAGCAGCGGCGGAATGTACTTTTTCAGTAATTTTACTTCGCCCTGCTCCGATACCTCGCGGATACGGGCCAGTGGTATACAGATAAAGCCACCGCGATCTTCTGATTCCAGTTTCAGTAACAACCTCAGCCTGGCAAGTTGTAATACCTCGGTAGCATCTTCAGACAAGCTGTTATCTACCACACTGTGTTCGGCATAACTGTAGCGGCTGATATGAGAGCTGCCGTCAGAGCTGATATTCTGCCCGTTAGCTTTATCCATCGCTAAACACAGATATACCTGCTGATCGCGGCAGTTTTTCGGGATCTGAATAGCTGATGGCAGCGCTTCAACTGCAGGTAATTGCAATACAGTTCCATCAGGCAACACAGCTTCGAGCTCTGCCAGCCCAAACTGAGCAAATTTCAGGCTTTGCTGATCAATGTCACAGCGACGCACACCCCAGCCATAAGGTAACTGCATAGCCAGTTGTTGCTGGCGGGCGTAGTCAAAATAGCGCTCTTGTTGCTGAAAATGTTGTGGCCGTAAAAACAACCCTTCAGACCAGGAAATCCGGCTGTAATCGCTCATATTGAATTCCTTAAAACCGAAACTTAGCGTTTACGTTCAAGATCATGCTCACGGATATACACCGCCAGTTTGTCGACATACACATAGAAGCTGTCATAACCGGTAGGCTTTACATCAACCACTGCACGCCATCTTGCCCCTTCAATATCGCGATATGCCGCTACCACCGCTACGGCTTTCGTAGCAGGTAACAGCGCCATCCGATATTCCGTACGCTGGCCTGGCTCAAACACCAGTTCATCTTTTTTCAGTAAATCGGTGCGTAAAACGACTTCAGGGCTGTCATACAGTGCGAAAAAGTCCTGGTTTTCAAATACCGTTTTTGATGCCAGCTCATACACTTTAATAATGACCGGCGACGGGCGGCCATCAGCATCAGGATTGATGTCGGCAGCAACACGAAAATGCAATTTTGTTGAAGGTGGAAAAGTGGCATAAACAGCCTGGCATCCGGCCAGCACCGTCAGGCTTAACCAAACCAGTACCAATATCTTGATTGTTTTCATTACTACAGCTCCTGCTTAATAATATGCTTGTGTGTAACTTTCTGTTATTTCGGGCGTAAACAGGCTTCATAAGCACTGATAAAGTCGTCATTTACACCCTGTTGGTTTTTCTTGCCAAGCTCAGCTGCCAACTCTGTATGCAGTGCTTTATAACGGGCCCAGGATCTAGCCTGGCGCTGTGCCGGATTTAATTTGTCAACAAAGCTGCCACCAAAATCTGCGGCTTCAATTTTTTCTGGCGCCAATTGCGTTAACATGCCAGCCATAGCACCTCTGGCGCCGGCAATAATAGCGGCCTCATGCTGGCTTATATCTGCAAAAGCTTCTGCAATAGCTTGTCTGGCGGGCATAAAACTGGCACCCGGGCGGTTAAATAAATTGTGAAATGCATCATCAATGCTGGCAGAAAACTTAAGCGGATTGTTCTCACGCTGTTGAAAGGTAGTTTGGTTAACACGAAAACTGTTTTTAACTTCAGAACGTGCACGCATGACCTCCATCACGCCCAAAAGAGACTGCTGTAACGCCTGCCCCAATTGCTCCCACCACTGGCTGGAGTCAGCCGACTGGATATTAGCCTGCGATACACCAAGGCCGTTAAGAAAAGCCTGCAGATAAGCAGCACTGTCACCGGCCATAGCAGGTGTAGCACTTTTACGTTTATCTTTAACTACACTGCCGGGTGCGATGCCTGGGCTAACTGCCGCGCCGGTAGTTTCCTGTATTGCTTGTTCCGGTATTTTTTGCTGCCAGGGGGCTTCCCAGTCATCGGGAATTAATGCAGACGGGGCCAGAAAATGCTCATCCATTGTCATTTCATGACTATGACCTCTGCCGCCAGTAGCTGTATGCGCGCCGGCTAAGCCGAAAGCCGGGCCGGCAAGCTCTGCAACCGAAAAACCGCCGCTGGCGTTTTCGCTTGTTTCGTAACCGCCGGATTGATTAGCAGCCGGCACAGAACAAGTAGCCGCTGTTTTTTGTGTTGCTCCTGCTGCTGACAGAGTGCTGCCAGGCAAGGCATCAATAAGCGCAACCTGAATTTCATAGTCACCCATGCACAGTACATCACCATGCTTTAACTGATAGATGTTGCCCTGCCCCAGTGCTTCAACTGATCTGTTAACAAATAAACCATTGGTTGACTGATCAGTGATGCAGAATAAGCCCTTATTGCAGCTTATGCTGGCATGCACCCCCGACACTACCCGTTCAGGATCAGGCAGATACCAGTCTGCACGCTCTGAGCGTCCCAGTGTGCCACCTGTGGTATCAAAGCGTTTTACTGCTACCTGCCTGGGTGATAACCGGTGATAACTTAACACTGACAATTCAAGCAACCTGTCCTTTTGTTCCATACCACCTCCTGCAGCGCCACCATAAAAACACAATTTATTTACCATAAATCGGCAAAATAGATTAAGTTAAATTTATTGTTGCGTCAACACCTGTAAAATTAACAATTAGTCAAAATATGCTGGTGACCTGACCAGTTTTTTGTGGAATAATTGCGCTATTTAGTACAAATACCCGTAACAAAATAGCGCGATGCTTTTCGCAGTAGCCAGCTGAACAAGGAGTAAACGATGACGGATCAGAACCCTACAGGTGTCGATAACTTTGCAACCGAACAAGCGTCAGATGCAGATAAAACACGCTATGCGGTAAAAAAAAGTGCGCCGTCAGACGCTACGCCGGCAACTGCTTTGCAAAGTGGTATGCTGATAAAAGAGCGTTATCTGCTGGAGAGTAAAATTGGCTCTGGCGGCATGAGCGACATCTACCGGGCTACTGATCTGTTTTTGCAGCAAGCCGGAGTAAGCAACAGTACCGTTGCTATAAAGGTGTTGCAGCAGCAATTTGTTGATCAGCCCGATGCTTTACAATTACTGCTGCAGGAGGCGCATAAAACCCAGCAGCTGTCTCATCCAAACATAGTGCGGGTATTTGATGTTGACTCAGATCAGCACCATTACTTTATTGTTATGGAGCACCTTGATGGCGAAAGCCTGGATCAGGTTATTAAACGCTATAAGCCGAAAGGGTTGCCACTTAAATCTGCTATGAACCTGTTGTGCCAGATTGCTGACGCGCTGGATTTTGCCCATAAAACAGGCATTGTGCATGCCGATTTAAAACCTGCCAATATTATGGTTAACCGCTCCGGCGACGTTAAAGTACTGGATTTTGGCGTAGCACAAAAGTTACAGCTGAATCACGATATCTATGCCGCAGAACAGCAAAGCCAGACAGCTCCCCTAAGCGGTTATACCCCGGCTTATGCCAGCCCACAGCTGCTGGCGGGTAATACCCCCTGCGTAGCAGACGACGTATTTTCATTTGCCTGTTTAAGCTATGAGTTACTGACCAGCAAACACCCTTTTGAGCGCTTACCGGCAGATAAAGCACAGCAACAGAATAAGCAGGCAACAAAGCCAGCCCATTTAAACCTGCTGCAATGGCACACGTTAAAGCGGGCGCTGCAGTTTGACAGTGCCAGACGCAATGTCAGTATCCGCGGTATTATTAAACAGTTTAAACAGCCTGTGTTAAAGCCTGCAGTAACTGCTGCTGCAGTACTGTTGATTAGCTGGGGCGGCTGGCAATATCACCAGCAACAGCAGGCAACCATAGCTGAACTTAGTAATCAAAGCAGCGCTTTACAGCAAAAACAGCAGCAGTACCAACAACTGAACCAGTTACCCGCAGCAGAGCTGCTGGCAGCGCTCAATGCCAGTAACGGCACAACTTTAGAAACTGAAGGTATTTTGAGATTACAGCAAAATGAGGTGTTGCAGCATTTTGAACAGCAAATTGATACTCTTATCAGTGATCGCAGCTTTAATTATCCGAATTATCCGGAGATCGAGCGTATTCTGGCACAGGCACGCGAACTGTATCCGGACTCTCACTATCTGGCAGGCCTTAGCAACAATATGCAACGCAGTAAGCAAACCGCTATTGATGTATTGCGTTCCCAGTTAAACCAGCTATTGCTAAACCAGCAATATCAGCAACAAAGCGATGCGCAGGACCCATATAAAATTGTTGCTGAGCTAAAACGCATCGACAGCCGTTATCAGGCCACCCCCGACAGCGCCGAAGCCGGTGTGTATATAGCGGCATTTGAACAAGCCGTCGCCACTAATGATGCCATAGCTCTGCAGCACCTGATTAGTGTCGGTGAGTTACTATTTTCAAACCACAGTGATACCGCAGGTTTAATAGAACAAGGACAACAACTGGCGGTAGCGGTAGATGCAATGGCAGCATACCGGTTGGCACAAAGCAGTGGCGAAGCCGCTGTTTTTCCTTATCAGGCAGCAGAAATTTTTTATCAGCATAGCTTTTCCCTGCTGGAAAACGAACTGGCTGCCAGCGAAGCGGCAGAGCAGATAGATGCGGTTTATACCAAACTGCAGCAATATGATGCCGAAGTTCCGGCAGATTTTTCATTACATAAAACGATGCGCCGTAAGCTGGCCGATAAATATCTGGCGTTGTCCGGCGAGCTGTTAAAAACCAATCAGGTACGCAATGCTGAGCGGCTGATGCGCCGCGCAAATGAATTAATGAGCAGCCTTAACAGCTAGCGATAGGCATCTATTCCCTGACACAACTGTGTAATACCCAGCAAAGTGCGGGGCGTGGTGCGGTAAATATAATCGGCATTAACAGTTAAATACTGGTTTTTCTTCACTGCTGGCAGAGCGCTGAATGGTCGCCAGTACGAGAAATCGGCAAGCACTTTTTCTGCCACCGGCTGAATAATCACCTCAGGCTGAGCCTGGATCACCTGTTCAATACCCACCTGCGGATAATCGCCTTTGCTATTGGCAAACGGATTATGAACAGCGCATAACTGCAGTATTTGCTGTGGCCAGGCCCGGTTAGCTATAGTGCTTAGCGGTGCGGTGCCCATAGCAAAAAAAGCGGTTACCGGTTTTTTATGCTGATATTGCCGGCGCAGTTGCTCCAGCTGTTGCTCAAATTGCAGTGCTTGTTGTTCGCCCTGCTGTGGATAACCGCTAAGCTGACCGATTAAACGCAGCTCTGCGCCAATATCATCCAGTGTTAACGGATCAGAAAATGCCACGGTAACACCCAGCTGCTGCAAGCGGGCGATATCGGCCGCCGGGTTTCCGCTGCGCCAGGCAATAACTAAATCAGGTTGTAGTGCCAGTACCGCTTCAAAATTAATACTGGCGTAACTGGAAATACGTGGCAGTGCCTGTGCTGCTAAGGGGTAATCACTGTAGTCACTCACTGCCACTACCTGCTCACCGGCACCTACGGCGAACAGCAGCTCGGTAATATGCGGTGCCAGTGCAATAATGCGCTGTGGTTTAGCCTGTGCCGGTACAATAAGCAGCACTACCAGCAACACAGTGAGTAATAAAACTAATGGCCGCAACCCAGTGTTCACCAGTCAATCCCCCGCTGCGCCTTAATGCCATTGTCAAACGCATGTTTTACGTTCTGTACTTCGCTAACGGTATCGGCAAGTTCAACTAAACGCCGGTGGCAGGCACGGCCGGTAATTACCACATGCTGCGTGGCCGGGCGTTGTAGCAAAGCCTGCTCGATACGCTGCAGCGGCAGATAATGATAAGTTAACATATAGGTTAGCTCGTCCAGCAGCACCACGTCTATGGCAGGGTCTGCCAGAAACTGCTCGGCCTGCTGCCACACTTGCTCTGCAGCGGCAATATCTGAGGCTTTATCTTGAGTGTCCCAGGTAAAGCCGGTAGCCATTACCGCAAACTGCACACCATGTTGCTGCAATAAGTTACGCTCACCGCAGTCCCAGCTGCCCTTTATAAATTGCACCACTGCAGCAGTGTAACCATGCCCGACAGCACGGGCCACAGTACCAAAGCCGGAGGTAGATTTACCTTTGCCGTTGCCGGTGATCACCAGCAGTAAGCCTTTTTCTTCAGTTGCCGCTGCCACTGCGCTGTCAACCTGGGATTTGAGCCGCTGCTGACGCTCGCGGTGGCGCTGTTGTTTTAATTCATCTGTTGTCATTACACATCGCTATAGCCGTTGCCGGCGCATAATAAGTAAGAAAAATACGCTACCCACTAAAGAGGTAATAACCCCAAGCGGAATTTCCTGTTGCGGCAGCACGGTACGGGCCAGGTTATCTACCCAGATCATAAACAAAGCCCCTACTACCGCGCAGCCCAGTAATAACCTGGCCGAGGTTACACCAAAAAAATGCCGCACTATATGCGGGATCATTAAACCAACAAAAGCAATACCGCCACACTGCGCCACAATACAGGCTGTCAGTAATGCTGTAGCCAGCAGTAATATCAACCGCAACCGCGTGGTATTCACCCCCAGCGTACGGGCACTTTCATCACTAAGCAGCAGCGCATCCAGTTGGCGGCGCAGTGCCAGTGCCAGCAGTAGTACTGCCACCACCACCGGCGCCAGCAACATTACACTATGCCAGTCGGTGCGGCTTAAACTGCCCATTAGCCAGAATATTACCCGGTTAGCAGCAAAAGGCTCAGCAAAGTACAAAATGAAACTGCTGATTGCACTTAACATAAAAGACACCGCCACCCCTGCCAGCAGAGTCATCTCGACTTTATGCCAGCGTTGCCCGGCACACACGGTAAATACCAGGGCAACCGCAAATAATGCACCGGCAAAGGCCCCAAGTGCCAGGCTGATCAGCTGTGGCGGCAACACTACGCTAACCAGCGTAGCGCCCAAACCGGCGCCTGCCATTAAACCAAATAAGTAAGGATCTGCCAGCGGGTTACGGCTGGCATTTTGGAGCACAGCACCGCACACAGCAAGCCCGGCGCCTACCAGCACCGCACAGACTAAACGCGGCAAGCGGATTTGCCAGATAATAGTGTCGGCCAGTGGCGAAACACCCGGCTGGCCAGACAATACACTGACAATATCTGCCAGTGTTAAGCTGGCACTGCCCAGTGTTAAACTCAGCAGCATGCTCAACAACAGCAATAGCAGGGCAACAGACATTGCCAGCGAATAATGGCGCTTTAACATAAGCGCTCCGCACAAGCAGGCATAAAGGTAACTTGCAGTTTATCTAAGCGCGGGTGCAGTGCTATTTCACACGGCAAGCCGAATACCTGCGCCATAAGCTCGGGCTGCAATACTTCGGCAACTGAACCAAAGGCCACCTGCCTGCCCTGATGTAATAACAACAGCTTGTCGCAATACATCGCCGCCAGGTTTAAATCATGCAGGCACGCCAGCAACGGAATACCAAGGGCTTTAACCAGTTGCAGGATCTGGTGTTGGTACTGTATATCAAGGTGATTTGTCGGCTCGTCCAGCAGTAGTAATGCAGGTTGCTGCACCAGCGCCCTGGCAATATACAGCCGCTGTAATTCACCGCCGGATAGGGTATCAACCACATCTGAGCTTTTATGGCTAAGGCCTGTTTTTTGCAGTGCCAGCTTAACCTGCGCCCTGTCGTAACTGCTGTTTAGTTCAAACCAGCTTTTATGCGGTAATAAACCCATGCTGGCAACCTGCTCTACTGTCAGCGCAAATAACGGAGCAGTAGTCTGGCTGACTACGGCCAGAGTTCTGGCGAGCTCTGCCGTGCCAAAGCAGGAGATATCCCGCTGCTTTAGCAAAATTTGCCCGCTTTGGGCACTAAGAGCCCCCTGGATCAGGCGCAGTAACGAGCTTTTACCGGCACCGTTAGGGCCGATAATGCCAATAAACTCACCTTTTTGCAGTGAGAAACTGATGTTATGCAGAACCTGTTTTGCACCGAAACGCAAACACACGGCTGAAAGTTCAAGCAACACTGACTCCTGACAATAGCAGCAGCCAACTTGCTTAATACAGTAAGTTGCCACTGCTGTGAATTCCCGCACGCAGATAAAAAGACGTTAAGCTATGGCAGGTCTCCTGACTTAAAGCGGTAACCCACAATCGCCTTCCCGGAACATTACCAGTGGCATGTGATTGCAGCGCTTATTACAGTTGCGGGTACAGTGCGGGTTTTACACCCGCTTCCCTTTTCAGCGGGAATTATCCCGCACCAAAGCAGGCGCAGTGTAGCAGATTTAAAGAGGGGCAATCAAAATGAAACCGCCAGCATCAGGCTGGCGGTGGTAAATATTATTCCAGTGCGCTGAGCAGGGTTTTGTCCAACCCATCTTCTGTCAGAATTTTAACAATGGCCTGGCAGTGATCTACCGTAAAATCACCTTCTGCAATCTGGCCGTTTAGCATAGCCCGGCGTTTCATAACAATATCAGCAATCATTTTCTGGTTAGCCCCTTCAGCGCCACCCATTTTACCGTACAGTTTATCCAGATAAGGATACAATGTCTTTTCGGCATCATAAGCACTCTGGCGCACCGACGGATGAAAATCCTGACAAGCATTCAGATTCAGCAGATAAAAGTTTAAATAACCGGCCACGGTTATCAGTTTATAATCTTGTGCATTCGCGGTAGCAGTTGTTGACATTGCCACCGCAACAATAGCGGCGCTTACCCATTTTTTCATTATGACTTCCTGTTATTCCACTTTCATTGCTATTCAATCTAAACAGAAAGTCGCTTTTTTGCAATGTTAACAAGCTAAAAAGCAGCCAGAGGCAATAGCAGCAAATCATTTAATTCCGGCCCGCCACCGCGGTTGCCACTACCGGCAGCAATATACAGCACACCATTGTGTAAGGTTGCCTGAGTGCCATGCCGGCCAGATGGCAAAGCCGGCCATGTCTGCCATTGCTTCGTCGCCGGGTTATAGGCTTCCACTTCATTGTGCGCACTTAGCTGGCGCAGGCTTTCGCCGCCGATAACAACCAGTTGCCCATTCACTGCCACGGCCGCAGTGCCCGCCCTTGGCGTGGGTAACGGCGTATCCAGCGTATGCCAGCGC
Organism: Rheinheimera pacifica; assembly: GCF_024809855.1. GTDB lineage: Bacteria > Pseudomonadota > Gammaproteobacteria > Enterobacterales > Alteromonadaceae > Alishewanella > Alishewanella pacifica_A. The sequence goes on along the minus strand of NZ_JANUEM010000007.1, from coordinate 6,592 downwards.
CCAGTTTTAATATCATAAACATCTACCGCAGACACAGTCAGTGACATCGTCTCGCCGGTATCATGTGACGACATACGCCCGGCAGCAGCATAAATCTGATCATCAATTACAACGGCATGAAAATGATCGCGGGCATGTGGTGCATCAGCCAGCTCTGTCCACTGTCCGGTTAGCGGGTTAAACACATCCAGCCAGGCGACAAAACCGCTCATATGGCCACGGTTATTACCACCAATAAGATAAATAAGCCCGTTATGCACTACCACGCCACTGCCGCCGCGCTGCCGGTGTGCCGGGATCTCCGGCCCGGTTTGCCAGGTATCAGTAGCGGGGTTATAAATCAGTATATTGGCAACAGCTTTTTCTTCCGGGAAACCACCGGTTAATGCGCCTAACACATATAACTTGTCATCATAGGCAACGGCCTGCATATGGTGCAGCTCAAAAGGTGGTGTGGCTCCCTGCTGCCATTGTCCGGTAGCGGGGTTAAAAATATCTAATGGCCGCTCACCCCGCCCGCCCAGTAAATACAAACGCCCAGCCACGGCAACAAAACCATTTTCATGGCGGGCAACAGGTTTTGCCTGAGTATTTTGTGTTTGCCACTGTGCCTGTTGTACCGTTACAGACGGCTGTTTGTTAAGCGGCTTCTGGCTGGTATCTGCAGTAACGGCAAAGGGTATTAATGTCCAAACAGCCAACCATAGATAACGAAAAAATGTGCGTGCAGTATTAACAACTAAGTGGCTATTAAGCATAGCGCCTCCGTTCCTGAAATCTATATCATAGTTCAGATTAGCTGCGCTGCAGAGCGGCATTATTTACTTACTTCATTACTTTTTTGCGTTTTACCGCCGGTGTAACCATGGGCTATTCAACATCTTGCCGTGCTCTGGTGATAGCAGCCTCTACGGCTGATAACGCCTGAGGGCTATTTTTCCAGCACGTTGTTCTGAGCATTGAGGCAACCATACCAACAATTTCCTTTGCATCATGAACGGCCATTTTTTCAAAAGAATCTATGCCTACGTCTTCAAAACGCTTAATTACTGTAGGGCCTACACCCTTTACCTGAAGCAATGCCTGTTTTTCATGCTCAGAAAATGCCACTATATGGTCCCCCTGTGCCTTAATGCGCGGATCATAATAGTCAAAATTACAGCATTGACCGCGAGAGCAATTAAGCCAGCAGCAAATTCGCCACGGACAATACTTAAAACCTCGAAGGGAACATAAATTGCCGCTGTTATGATCGCCAACCATTCAGCCCAAGCCCGTTCAAACCAAAGTCCATAGGCTTCAATCAACCGCCCTGCGGCGTATAAAAAAGCAAAAATCGCCATGTACTTAAGGCTAGAACTATCGGTTTGGGCGCTATATTCAAGAAATATTCGAGGTATCTCTTTGGCTGGATTTAGATGCAGGTGCGCTACAACCGACTCAGCAAACACTTGCATGTTTTGGTGAATCAAGGCAAGCAATCCAAACCCGGTAATAACGACAACCAGGCCTTTAATGCATTCGACAATCGCGACGACTTTTACTGGGTTTGTGACTTTCATAGAATTCAAATTACCTCCCGAGTAATCTAACGCCCAGATTTGACGGCACAGCGGCCGAAGGCCGCGTAGCGGGTTTGAGGTGCAGTCCACGACGTGAGCGTTGCTGATTGGCCTTGTTATACTCTGATATTACACTTTTGGCGGCATTTTGGCTGCAATACCCAAAACCCACCACCCAATAAAAACGCTTGTTATAACCCTAACTGGAAAGTAAATAAGAGCAGGGAGGTTAAATAACCAAACTACCACGCCTTCCGGCATGACATAGTATGCAACTTGCTTAACCCAATATAGGAAGCTTATATGATCTTTGATCAGTTCTTCTACGCTGATTCCTGATTCAACAACTGAGTTGAATAAAACTAAGTAACCGCCATAAACCGCAATTGCTCCATCACCAATACTTCCAATAATTGAAATCCATGCAAAAATAATCAACGCTTTCTTCATAGCCCTGAAATCACCTCAATTGCGAGTCTGGGTAGGTACAACGCTTTGCTACTGGGCTGCCACAGCGCAGCGTAGGCAGTCCCGTGGAAACCGCGCCGTTTGTAGACGGGACGACATTTAGCAATTTGTTAGGCATTTTTACCACCTAAAACTGGCCACTGCTGCCAAGAACCTAAAGCAAACAAGCCGCCAATAAACAAACAGATACCAGAACTAATTAACCAAAACGTTAAACTGTTTTCTGGGAACATTGGCATTAACCCGACGAAGGAAACTCCACGAAGTAAAAATATACCAGTAATGAGGATTAGCGCTAGTTTTGTCAGAGGTAAACGTTTAATTGCGCCCGCGCCCGACAGGCCATAAAGCGCCCAAACCAAAAGCACCATGACAATGACAGAGGTTACAATTGTCGGATACCAAAGCCCTTGCTCTGCCATCCGAGCCATCTGCTCACCCGCACCAAAAAAGCGATACCAATCGCCGCCGAAAACAATACAACCTAGGTGAGCAAGTGCAGCAAAGCAACATAATGCCGCAGCCAGAAGATACTTATTACTAGCAGAACGCATATTTCTTCCTTAAATGCCTAACGCCCGCCACAAACGCGAGCAACGTGTTGTCAGTCGAGCGCCCAGCGGGCGCGTTTTTGATGGCGTTTGTTATGTTTCATCTGTTCGACTCTGCCTCCAAATTGTCTTGTTTTGAAACGCGTAAAGCCCAAGCACCAAGTAGTAGGTAGAAAGAATCATGAAACTGACAATTTCAATTCCGTCTTCATAAAACCCAAAAAGCTCATCAAAGACCGCGATAGCAAACAGAATTTGCCAAACTGTTCTAGTCAAACATTTAAGGCCTGCAGAGTAAAAGACACACCCAATAAGCATTAGTGTCGTAATAGAACTTCTAACAAATTGTAATGCGTCAGGTGTATCGACAAAAAACGAATATTTAACGTAGACATATAAGTGCAACATAAACCAGGGAAACAATATCAGTCTAAATGATTTCCATTCTGTAAACTGCATTAAAACTCCTTTGAAACATAAAGCCGTGCGCATGAGCGCAAACTGGTGAGCATAGCAGGGGCCGTAGGCCCTGAATGCCGCACCTTGTTATAAGCCATTTATATTGACCCTATTGCCGCAATGAATGCACACTATTGAGCCAGAAAACCAGCGCCAAACGACTTTAGACCAATCCCCACTCGATGCGGGGTGTGGAGCTTTAAAACCTTGAACCGTCAAACATTTATTGCAGTGTGGACAACGGTTAAAAAACGCTAAAACAATATGAATAACTACAGCACCAGCAAAAGCACCAAAGATATACAGCAAATGAGTAGCACTATCTTCGGGTGCAGAGAAAAACTTTCCGTAACCCAATGCTAGAAAAAATACGATCAGAAGCGCCCACGCAATAAAAACGCTGAGTACATCAAGTTTACCTATTATCGATTTCTTCACCGATCTTTCCTATGGTTTATAACGCACGCCTAAACGGCGAGCAACTTGTTGCGAGTCCAGCGGCCGCAGGCCGCGATGTTTAAGGCGCTTGTTATACAACTTTGCGCCCCTGAACTGAACGCCATGCAAAGAACGAAACTGCTGAGCCAATTAGTACCGAAGCCAAAGTTAAAAACACATAGTAATAATTAAACTCATCACTGAGTGCATAAAACGAATAGCTAAAAACACACCCAAACAAACCGCCGACAGACGCTCCAACTGCAACATAAATTTGTAGTGACTTAACCATACGGGCTCTTAGTAACAACAGTGCCGGCAGCAAAACCACTGGCACTAATATAAGCGGCATTACCGTAACAAGTAATAAAAAAGGAAAGTAACCCACCGCTAAACCCTTTAAGTTGTATAACGCCCAAATTTAGCGCGGAAAGCCGCGCAGCGGGTTGACGTCGCAGCCAGCGTTGTTTGCTGGCGATAAAATTTGTTTGTTATGTGCTTACTCACGAATACCAAGCAAAACATTTTGGAGCTCGCTATTGTTCGCGCAGACCTCACTACCAGAATCAGTACGCATTATTGAGACCATGTTTGTAAAAGCCTCACGTTGCTCTTTGGAACCCATTGACGCACCAAGCTCTTCAAAGCGCGAGAATGCAGTGACGGATTGTTTAGAGCCATACAGGCAAATTCTTGCTTTTGCATCACCTGTGCGGGAAAACAGCTCCTTCTGCTCTTGAGTCCCAAGTTTTGGCCGGAACTGAGCCTGCTCACAAACACATTTCAAATAGTCCATATAGGCTTTTGAGCGTAGATCGCGGAGATGCCTTTGGCTCTCAATATGCCGAGTAAAAATATATTGGAGCGATGCCCCGATGACAACGCCCAGAAACGACAGGAACGCGGTTAGCACTTTCTAAACTCCTTGGCTACGCCGTAGCTAGGTTGGCACATAACGCTTTGCTAAGGGGCGGATGGGCCGTTGCATGTTTGTGGTAAAGTTTTGTGCAGTAAAACCACAAACATGTAATGGCACAGCCGTCCAGTGAACGCAGTGAACGACCTTGAGCAACTTGTTATGCGCAACATTTCTCTACGATCTCATAGAGCTTTTGCATACCTATTTCACTTAATGGCGTATGCAAAAAGTAGTTGTGATTTCTATTGGATATTTTCGTAGTCTGAATTGTCGTTATTTGATGGTCTATATGATGCTCTTTACAAATATCTATAATATTCTTTAAAGTCATCTCGATATTTTTTTCTCCAAATACGAGTATCTCAATACCAGTAGAGTTGAAATCAATTTCTGCTTCAAATGGCTTTGCTCCGATACTAGGCCCTGATATTTCTTGCAAGATTACGACACTATCTATATTAATTGAGTATCCGGATTTTACGTTGGCGATTGAAATAGTAATCATTTGATCTTCCTATGATATGTTGATGGCTGTATTTTGTGCATAACGCCCGCCACAAACGCGAGCAACTTGTTGCGAGTCGAGCGCCCACAGGGCGCGTTTTTGATGGCGATTGTTAGGCCTTTTTACGGATAAAAACTGTTTCATCAACCTCACCATAGATAATCCCAATTTCATGGGTATCAGAATTTACAATGCTATTAATTTCAGCATCGAAATACCCCCAATGAACACCATCATACTTGAACGGAAATTCAGATCCGTTCGGATTTTGACTGTGTATGTAAACAGAATGATCCATAGTATCGATTGTTAAAATAGCAAAGCACTGAAGCTCTTTGCCGCGATATTCAGTTAACGTTTCGGCTTTCTTTAAATATTTATACGTTAACTCAATGCTTTTGCGTCTGTTTTCTGGCCTCGCATTCCCTTTACCATTCCAATCAGGGTGCGTGTGCCACAGGTCAAACCATGAATCGGTATCTATATCCGACAATGCCCTTTCACAAAGTTTTTCCATTTTAGACCAGTAACGATCAATTCTTTTTTTATAGCGACGATCCATCATATTTCTATAGGCCTAATGCCCGCCACAAACGCGAGCAACTTGTTGCGAGTCGAGCGCCCAACGGGCGCGTTTTTGATGGCGATTGTTATATAACATGCTAGTTCTTACCACCGACAAACATGCCGATGACAACTAATACTGCCCCAAAAACTAATGCTGGTAACCTAAATTGCGTCCAATCAAATGAGTTTTCAGCAGTAGGAACGACTTTTAAGTACGTATCATCAGACGATGATTGAAATCCATTAACAGGCAAAAGATCAACCGCGAAGGCCGCGATAGCATATAAAAGAACTAAACAACCAATGATGATTAGGGCTTTACTCACTTGAATCTGCCTCTTGTTATATAACGCCGCCAGCACGCGCGGCTTTGTAGTGAAGGCGAAGCCGTAACGGAAAAGACGTCGCCGTGCCTGGCCTTGTTAAGGTTGTGGCCACTGTATTCTAAAAGGGCTACTGATTTTTCCATGATCTACGTCCGCACATTCCGCAGCCTCGCCGAAAAAAATGAAGCGATTATTTCCAGTGAGACCATACAGAGGTTCATCCTCGTTCGCATATTGTGCAGGAGGTATAACCGTTGAGACTTGATCAGCACTAAGACCAGCTCTACGCATTAACTCAGCTGCATCCTCTGCGCTCACCAGTTGGGGGTCGCTTGGCGTGCCGTAGGACCAACCGCAATATCCATTGTGTATGAAATACTGAGCCATAGAGAACCTTAACGTCAGTAGCAGCGGCGTATTTACGCGTCCGGCTGCCTGCTTTTGTTACGTTTTTGACCTTGCAGAAGATCAAGACCAAACAAAAATATTACGATAGAGGGAAAGGCAATAATAACTCCATAAAACTGCTGATATTCCCATTTATTTGGATATCTACCATATGGCTCCATTACCCACAAGAAACTCAAACAGCACAATGCCCAACCAGAACAGACGATAACGAATGAGGACAGTTTATGGAGATTTAAACCTCCTTGTTGGTAGGTATCTAAACTTTTTTCAACAGTTTTCTGGGAGCTGAGGCTGAGGTATCCCCACAAAATTATTAACTAAAACAAAAAGATGAACTCATAAGGAACATTCATGGCGTTCGGTGATCAGATCAATCGCCAAACATC
>NZ_JANUEM010000006.1 GCF_024809855.1 Rheinheimera pacifica | reverse complement strand
ACAGTGGCGCAATACCTTGCGCCACTGTAAACACTTGTTGGATACGGCGAGTTACAACATTGAATGCGAAGGCTAAATTCGTGGGGATCCCTCAGACTCTGACCCCTTGAATGCTGTTGTAACAGCTTATCCAACTGATTAGCAAACACCTGACGGTCGCTCTGGTTTAGGGGTGGCGGGCCGCCGGTATGTACGCCGCTGCCACGCAGGGTGTCCATAAAATCACGCATCGTCAGCTTTTGTTTAATAGTGTCGTTGCTGTACAGCTCGCCACGCGGGTTCAGCGCATGGCCGCCTTTAGCCAGCACATCGGCTGCCAGTGGAATATCTGCAGTGATCACCAAATCACCAGCTTCGCAGCGGCGCACTATTTCGTTGTCGGCTTCATCAAAGCCGCTGGACACCGTAATGGCCGAGATAAACTTAGATGGCGGAACACGGATCAGTTGATTCGCTACCAGCAGTGTGGTGATTTGTTTGCGCTCGGCAGCGCGGAAAATAATGTCTTTAATTACCACCGGGCAGGCATCGGCGTCGACGTAAATTTTCATTTTTAAGCGGGCTCGTCGTTGTAAAAATGATAAAAGCGCATGTTGTCGGGATAGGGGAAAATATCTTCTACCACGCCATTGCGGATATTGTGTTGTTTCTGCCGCCAATAGGCGGCGTCTAATAATTCGGGATGTTTACTAAATAACAGCTCACGGATTTGCGGCTGCGGCGTAACAAAGGTGGCCATTTGTTCAGGGAATACATCACCCGGGGCAGCGCAAACTGTGCCTTCGGCAAATAGCGCGTCTTCGTAGTTATCGGTTTTCGGGAAGCTTCTGAAATTCACATCCAGCATATACTGCACTTCGTCGTAGTCGTAAAACACTACGCGTTTATGCCGCGTTACACCAAAATTTTTCAGCAGCATATCACCGGGAAATATATTAGCGGCCAGCATCTGTTTAATCGCCTGGCCGTAGTCGTCCATAATATGGCTTTTTTCCTCCAACGAGGCCGTTTCCAGATAGATATTCAGCGGGATCATCCGCCGCTCAATATACAGGTGCTTAATAACCACCAGCTCATCTTCAAAGCTGAGCGAGCCGCTGATAACCTGCTGCAATTCTTCGAGTAATTCGGCCGAAAAACGGTTTTTTGGTAAGGCAACATCAGAGTATTCCAGCGTATCGGCCATGCGGCCAACACGGTCATGCTTTTTTACCAGCAGGTAGCGCGCTTTTACCGTATCGCGGCCAAATTCTTTGCTGGGGGCAAACTTGTCGCGGATCACTTTAAATACATAAGGAAAAGAGGGCAGGGTAAACACCATCATCACCATGCCGCGAATACCGGGGGCCGCCACAAATTGATCATTACTTTTATTCAGGTGGCCCAGCAGTTCACGGTAAAATTCGGTTTTGCCCTGTTTATGTAAGCCGATACTTGCATACAGTTCGGCCAGAGTTTTATGCGGCAGCAGCTCACGCAAAAAATGCACTAGTGCTGATGGTACCTGGCTGGCAACCATAAAATAGGCGCGCGAGAAGCCGAAAATAATCGTCATTTGCTTGGCGTCAGTTACCAGGGTGTCGATATATAAACCGGCACCTTCACGGTGCAGCAGCGGAATAATAAACGGCTGCTGGCCATCCGGTGTTACCGCGCGACCAACAATGTAAGCAGCTTTATTACGGTAAAACACCGACCTTAAAATATCAAAGCGGATTTGGTATACCGGGTGGCGGCCATGGCTGGACTGCGCCATAAAGCTTTTTACAATCAGGCGGATATCACGGTCCAGGTTCACAAAGGGCGTAATAAAGCCAAAGCCGGAGACAATATTACGGATAGTTTGTTTTAAGCCATCCTGCGCCGGAAAGTAGCTGTCGTATACCGAGGCCACCGGGGCGGGTAAATGCTGTTTGCTTAATGTTGATTCAACAAAAATGTTTTTATTATGGAAGTATTTACGCTCAAATAACTGGCAAAACACCGAGTTATAAAAGGTTTCAGCCAGCTCGGCCTGGGGGTGAAACGCCAGAAACTCCATATAGTGCTGCTTTACCTGTTGCCATAGTGTTTCGTTTAAACACTGGCTTGGCAGCTCGTTGGCCAGATGAGCAATAGCTTCGGTAACGCGCTGATCATAAAACGAAATACGATCGGAGCTGTCCTGCTGAAAAGCGCGCCAGTCGGCCAGTTCAAAACGTTGTTTGGCTTTGGCGGTAATAGCCTGAAATAAACTGAAGTGGCGGCGAAAGCCTTTTAAGATAATTTCAGCAATTTGTTTCGCCTGACTCATATCACGGCCTGCAGTGAAGGGGGGCTGTTGCCTGATTAGCGTACTCTAATCAGGAAAACACTGAATTACCAGTAAGCATGCCGGTAATGTTGTTACCGGCATGCTATACCCGGCTTATTCCGGTTGGCTTACGCTTATACTGGCCGTTTTTTCCGGCTGAACACTGTCGCCATAGTCAAATACTACTGCCAGCACCAACACCACTGAGGCTGCCAGCATCAGCTTTAGCAGCAATGGTGCACAAAAGCGGAACCAGTGGCCGTAAGGAATACCGGCAATACCGATAATACCCATTAACACGGCATTGGTAGGGATGAGCATATTAGAAAAGCCATCACCAAACTGATACGCCAACACGGCAACCTGACGCGGAATGTCGAGTAAATCGCTCAGCGGCACCATTAATGGCATAGTGACATAAGCCTGTCCACTACCGGAGGGAATAAAGAAGTTCAGCAGGGTTTGAATAATCAGCATGCCAACAGCTGCCGCTTCCGCGCCCACATAAGACAGTGGCAGCGACATACCATGTACCAGTGAGTGTAAAATCTGACCATCTTCCATAACCAGCGAAATACCACGCGCCACACCTATCAGCATGGCAGTAGTGGTGAGCTCCATGGCGCCGTCGACAAATTTTTGAGCCGCAGTGTCGGCAGAAATGCGGCCAACGACCGCAGTAAACAGGCCCCAGGCAACAAAGCAGGCGCTTAGCTCGTATAAGTACCAGCCATGTACTCTAATGCCATAAGCCACGATAGCGATGGTGCCGACAAAGCTGGCTAAAATAAGTTTATGGTTTAGCGCCAGTTGTGGGTAAGTCGCGGTTTGTTTATCGCCAAGCGGGCAGGGTAAATCGGCTACCATTGAGTTGGCCGGGTCGGCCAGTACTTTTTTGGCATAGCTCCAGACATGGTGAAAACCAATCAGCACAAAGGGGATAAAAATCGCCAGCCGCAGTTCTATACCCGACAGTACCGGCACTTCAGCAATTTGCTGGGCAATAATTACTGTAAAAGGGTTAATAGCCGATACACCATAACCAATACCATAACCGGCTACTGTCATACCGACGGCTGTCATCGCATCCAGCCGCATCGCTTTACACAGTGCAACTAAAATCAGCACAAAGGGGATATACTCCCCGGCGGTGCCGATAGCGCTGGACGCCATGGCAAAGCAAAACACCACCATAAAGATCAGCATCTGCGGTTTTTCGCCAAACCGGGTCAGCAGGCGGCCAATTAACGCATCCACTGTACCGGTGGCGCGGGCGATAGACAGCACGCCACCTAAAATCATGACAAAGAAAATAACGTCCTGAGCACTGGCAAAAGCGCGTGGTATGGCGGTTAACAACTGCCACGGGCTTAAGTACTGGCGTTCTTCTACTAAAGCAAAAGTGCCGGGTACGACAGCCGAGCGGCCATTAGCCAGGGTTTGAGTTTCAAAAAAGCCTTGCGGTACTATCCAGGTAGCGATCATCGCCAGTACCATCATGCTAAACAACAAAGTAAGGGTGTGCGGCACTTTAAATCTTGCCATGGATTATGCTCCCGATAAGTTTCCCTTGGTCTGAGAAGACGCGCTGAGCGCGGTATTATTATGTTTAAAAACCGGGGGAGTCTACCCTAACAAAGGCGGCATCACAAACCTGGGGCAGGCTTAATACATGCTGCTAAGATGTTGTTGAAGGCAACAGCTGCGCTTTGGCAGATAAAAAAGCCAGGGGGCTACCCTGGCTTTTATGGTGTAACTTATGCTGGCAGGCTGGCTACTCGTGCTGGCAGGTTATTCGTCGTCTTCTACCATAGTCATTAGCGAGGTGTTACCCCCTGATGCCGTGGTATCAATACTGATGGTTTTTTCGGTTATAAGCCGTTTGATTAACGTGTCATAATATTCGGCGCTGATCACCGGCAAAATAGCACCCTCGCGTTCGGCCAACTGCTGGCTGAAGTAGCCTAAACGAGACGAGCGCGCAGCAACCACTGCCCCGGCTAAATGCGGATGAGCCAGAATAGCCTGCAACTGGTTAGATTTCGCTACCTGAAACACGCCGTCCGCCACACCTGTAGCAATAAACTTCTCCCTGAACGTCTGGGCTTCTTCATAAAACAGCTCCGATGCTACCGTAATGACCGTATTACCGGCAGCCAGGGCGGTAATAATAGACAGAGTCCAGAAGTTAAACGAGGTGCTCTTATCGGCATAACACACCACGCAGCCACGCGGTTCGTAGCGCAGCGTATTCGACTCGCCGGTAGGCCCCGGTAATTCGATAGCTTTGCGCATATGTTTTTCCAGCCGGTTTAGCTGCGCCCTTGCATCGGCCAGCGTAGAGCCTAAGTCGTCAGCCAGTTCGTCGATAATGTCAACGGTGGCTATTTTGGCCAACAATTGCCGTACTGCAGAAATACGATCATTTAATGCCGTTGCACGCCAGATTTTTTCATCGCGCAGCGAGTTTGCCATCAGTTGCTGTACCTGCATTTCGGCGTCGGGGGCGTTGTGTAAGTCCAGCTCATCGGGTGACAGGTTAGTCATTTGTACATTGTCCGGCGAGGCTTTTTCTTTTAACAGCCGCACTAAGTAGTTCGGGCCGCCGGCTTTGGGGCCGGTGCCTGACAAGCCCCGGCCACCAAAAGGCTGAGAACCGACAATAGCACCAATCATATTGCGGTTAACATACACATTGCCCGCACGCGACATTTTGGCCAGATAGTCGCAGCGTTCTTCAATGCGTGAATGAATACCCATAGTCAGGCCAAAACCGGTGCCGTTGATCTGATCGATAACCTTGTCCAGCTCTTTCGCTTTAAAACGGATAATATGCACACAAGGGCCAAATACCTCGCGTTTTAGCACGGCTAAATCTTTAATCTCATATAAACGTGGTGCAAAGAAGTAAGCGCCGTGGGTGTCGTTATCCGGAATGTCGCACTGGTAGTGCAGCGTGGCTTTATCCTGCAGGTACTCAACGTGCTGCTGCAGGTTGTTGAGTGCTTTGGCATCAATAACCGGGCCAATATCGGTGCTAAGCAGCGCCGGGTCGCCAACATGCAGCTCTTTTAAAGCGCCTTTTAGCATGGCAATGAGGTTGTCGGCCACGTCTTCCTGAATAAACAGCACCCGCAGTGCCGAGCAGCGCTGGCCGGCACTTTGAAAGCCTGAGCTTATCACATCGTCAACCACCTGTTCCGGCAGTGCAGTGGAGTCAACAATCATGCAGTTCTGGCCACCTGTTTCGGCTATCAGCGGCACCTGAATATCACTGCGTGCGGCCAGCGTTTGTGCAATAAGGTTGCCGGTATCGGTTGAACCGGTAAACATCACTGCCTGTATGCGTGGGTCCGGCACTATGGTTTTACCTACATCACTGCCGCGGGCAAGCACCGCCTGTACTACATGCTCGGGCAAGCCAACAGTGTGCATGAGCTCAATAGTGCGCAGCGCAATCAGGCTGGTTTGTTCGGCAGGTTTGGCAATAACGGTATTGCCGGTAACAATAGCGGCGGCTACCTGGCCGAGGAAAATTGCCAGTGGAAAGTTCCACGGGCTGATACATAAAATGACGCCTCGGGGTTCAAAGCGCTCGTCTTTAGCCAGCTCTTCTGAGCGGGCGGCGTAATAGCGGCAAAAATCGACCGCTTCACGTACTTCGTCAATGCCATCCTGTGCCACTTTACCGGCCTCTTTAATACAAATGGCTACTAACTCGTCGTTGTGGCGCTCTAAAATGTCGGCTATCCGGCGCAGCAGGTTGGCCCGTTGTTTAATGGGCACTTGCGACCAACTGCTAAACGCCGCGTCGGCATTCGTTAGCAACTGCTGCATGTGTTCAGGGCTGTGCAGGCTGATATGGCCTATTATTTCCCTGTGATTAGCCGGGTTTATCACCGCTGATACACCTGTTGGCAGAGTGTCGGCAGTGATCCTGTGCTCGTTAAACCATTTGTCTAAATTGGCTTTAAACGGCATCAGGGCATTTACATCAGTCAAATCCAGGCCGCGCGAGTTAGCCCGTTCAGCGCCGTATAAATCTAGCGGCATTTTTATCTGGCTGTTGTACTTGTTGCGCAGGCCTTGCAGGGTTTCTACCGGATCGGGCAGCAACGCCTCTACCGGCTGGGTAGTATCAACAATAGCGTTTACAAAGGATGAGTTGGCGCCGTTTTCCAGCAAACGCCGCACTAAGTAAGCCAGCAGGTTTTCATGCTCGCCAACCGGGGCATACACCCGGCACTGAATTTTTTCGTTACTGACAATCTGGTCAAACAATGATTCACCCATGCCGTGCAAGCGCTGAAACTCAAAGCCGGTGTTATTGCCTTTGGCTACCTCTAAAATGGTGGCGGCAGTGTAAGCATTGTGAGTAGCAAACTGCGGATACAGCACATCGCGCGCTTCAAGCAATTTAATGGCGCAGGCTTTATAAGACACATCAGTAGAGGCTTTACGGGTAAACACCGGAAAGTGTTCCAGCCCACCTTGCTGGGTGGTTTTAATTTCAGTATCCCAGTAAGCACCTTTTACCAGCCGCACCATAAGTTTACGGTTAACTCTACGGGCTAAATTGGCCAGCCATTCAATCACAAAAATAGCCCGTTTCTGATACGCCTGTACTGCCAGACCAAAGCCGGTCCAGTCGCCCAGGTCGTTATCGCTGAATACTGCTTCAATTATATCCAGCGAAATATCCAGGCGATCGGCTTCTTCAGCATCTACGGTAAAGCCAATATCATATTTTTTAGCCAGCAGCACCAAAGCTTTGAGTTTAGGTAGTAATTCAGCCATTACCCGTTCGCGGTGGCTGAATTCATAGCGCGGATGAATAGCGGAAAGCTTAACGGAAATGCCGGGGCTTTTAACCGGGCCACGGCCATCAGCGGCTTTACCGATAGCATGAATGGCAGTTAAATAGTTTTGATAGTAGCGGTCGGCATCGGCCATAGTGCGGGCACCTTCGCCCAGCATATCGTAGGAGTACACATAACCTTTTTTCTCGGTGTCTGCCGCGCGTTCGATAGCTTCATCAATATCGCGCCCCATAACAAACTGTCGGCCCATAATTTTCATGGCAAAGTTAACCGACTTGCGGATCACCGGCTCGCCCAGACGGCCAAGGGCTTTTTTCAGAATACCAAACTGGTGAGCTTTGTTTTGATCGGAGTAACTCACCATTTTTCCGGTAATTAACAACCCCCATGATGACGCATTAACAAACAACGAATCGCTGCTGCCCAGATGCGCGCTCCAGTCGCCTTTGGCAAGTTTGTCGCGGATCAGCGCTTCCTGGGTACTTTTGTCCGGCACCCGCAGCAGCGCTTCAGCCAGGCACATCAGCACTACGCCTTCTTCGCTCGATAGTGAGAACTCATTTAATAATGCGTCGATACCACCCTGGCCGTCCTGCTCTTTGCGGATAGTGAGTACAATTTGCCTGGCACGTTCCCAGGCGCGGCTGCGGGCTTTAACGCCTACCTCGGCAAGAGGGAGCAGATGGTCAATAACGGTATTTTCATCAATCCGGTAATAATTACGGATCTTTTGTCGCAGTGGGCATGAGGTGGTTAAATCTGCATCAAATAACATAAATAAGCCTATAGCTTGGCGCTGTACAATGGTGACGGCAACGCCCGGTTAACATTAATCTACTATGCGCATACTAATGAAAATATGGCAAAATAGGCTAGTGTATTTTGGCTTAAAAACCATAATTCACATGGCTTATGTGTATATTTGCAGTATAAAGTTCGGTGTTTTTTCGGTATTGCCGATTTTTATTGTAATTTTATCTCGTGTAGGGCATGAAAAATGCCACCCGGCTTAGCTTTTTACCCGCAGTACCAGCGTATCGGCCAGCTTGTCCTGAATAGCCTGGCGGTTTGGGTCCCAGTATACTTGTAAAAAGCCCAGCAAGCCTGTGGCGAAGCCTGCGCTATACCCACCCTGGCGGCCAAAAGCACCCCACAGCGAAATAGGCTTGTTGTCCAGTTGCACTACGCGAATGCCGCATAATTTTTTGCCAATGGTCTGGCCGTTATTCCAGGCAATAAACAGCGTAAAATAGCCTATAGCCCAGCCAAAACCGATACCTAGGTCAGCTAAAGTACCTTGCACCCATTTCAGTACACTGTGATCAGACTCTTGCAGCCTTTGCCACAGCGAAGCGCCGGTAATTGAAGGCGCAGGTACTGCCTGATCTGTGCTGTTTTGCGCCGTCTCGCTTATTTGTTCTATGGTAGCGCCAACTTTAAGACTGGTAATGGCTTCTGTCATCACCGAGGCTTTTTCAGCGGCAGATAACTGGCTGATGTCCAACAGGTCGCTAAGCATTTCTTCCCGTTCGGCAATGCTTAGCCGGGTGTTTTGCAGTTGTTGTATCACAGCCTGTAACTGCACTTGTGCACAGGCTGCATCGCAGTCGGCCTGGCTTAAGCGCAAAGCATTTGCCGACACGGCAGTGCTGTCGGTAATACGTTTGATAGTGCTGTCGGAGGGCAGTGATGATGTCCAGTTGTTGCTGGTAAACAACACCAGTGCGGTGCAGGCCAGAATGGCCACCTGGCCGGTTTTACCTGCCTGCCAGCGTGACCAAGCCAGGTAAGTCAGCATGGGTATGACAAAAACCAGGCTGCCGGAGGTAAGGGCTGCAATAAAAAAACCGTCAACTAGTATCGCCATACCACGGCGTGCAGGCCTGGCTAATTGCTTACCAACCAGCTCTGGTGCTACAGCAAATACATGCGGTGTAACCACCTGCCTTATCTGACGTTCAGTAAGTTGTTTACCGCTGCTATCAACAAAGGTGTCTGGTGCCACTTCAGAAATTGCGGCACTATCGGCAGATGGCAGTGTGGCAGGGGGGATTGTGCTCATGGTTTAACGGGCTCTGACTGGCTGAATTAAAAATACTCTAAACACAGCACGCCGCTAATGCAATGCACAAAACATAACTTTGCCTTTTTTATAAAACCTGCAGCCACAGCCTTTAACAAAGCTAAGTATCTACAGTATCTGCCAGAGTTAACTTGGCTAGCTGCTAGGCGTGCTAAGTTAACAACATTATTAAACAAGAATATCGGGTATTATGGAACAGCTGAATACAGGTAAAAAAAAGAAAACCGCAGGCTTTTACTGGTTATTAGCGCTGTTTACCGGTGCAGCCTGGGTTGGCTGCGCACTGATTTTTGCTGATCTGTGCCTCAGTTTTGGCGGAGGTAATAATAGCGGGTGTACAAGCAGTTTTAATTACCCTGATATCATTACCGGTGTGGCTATTGCCGGCGTAGTATTGTTAATTCCGGTTTTTTGTGTGATAGCAATGATAGCGTTATTAGTAACCTTGTTCAGACCTAAGTAAACCGCTGCTGTTGCACCGGCTATCGGCCAGAAAATAGCTGGCGTTATGGCACCACCGGAACGGCTTCTAATAACGCCAATATAGCGCTGTTATTATTTAACCTGGCTAAATCCAGCAGGTAGCCCTTTTCCAGCGTTTGCATGCTTTTGTTGGCCAACAGCTCTTTTACCCGCTGCTCTTCATTATTAATAATGGCCGTTTTCAGTGCTGCATAATGCATAAAATTACGCGACTCTTGTTCCGTTTGCTCAGATGTCATTAATAAGGCTCCATGGTATTTAAAGCGGCCCGTTTTAACGTTATAAAACGGGCGTTTGGCGTTACGCCAAGAGCAGATTAGCCCAACTTAACTACCTTCAAACGAGGTAATATCCAAAGTAACGTCGCAAGTTAGCAACCTGGATATCGGGCAGGTTAATTTGGCTTCTACCGCTGCTTTTTCAAAGTCTTCACCACTCATGCCCGGCACTTTGGCATCTAACTTTATTTCGGACTTCGTAATGGTAAAACCATCACCTTCTTTAACCAGCGTAATGGCAACCTTAGACGCTAAGCTGCCTTTATTAAAGCCCAGCTTTGCCAGGCCAAAAGACAGCGCCATAGTAAAACACGACGCATGCGCAGCAGCAATTTGCTCTTCCGGGTTGGTGCCTGCTTTATCTTCAAACCGGGTATTAAAGCCATAAGGCTGATCTTTCAAAGCGCCTGATTCAGTAGAAACATGCCCTTTACCGTCTTTGCCAAGACCTTCATATTTTGCAGTAGCCCATTTGATAATAGCCATGTGTGCTCCTTAGTTGTTAAACGGTGTTGTTGATAACGCAAGTGTTATTAGCGCGGTTAAGCTACCTATAACAGCAGCAAGAGCTATTCCACATTGGCAAGACCGCGTCAGCAGGGCGCTTTAGCGAAAATGCCCTGAGCCCGGTTCGGTAAGGTATTCAGGGTAGAGGGTAAGAATTGTAAAAATTGCAGGCTTTAACAAGCTTGGTATCAGGCTAGCTGAAATACCTGTTTAAAAACACAGTTTGGCCTTTGAGTTTTTTATCAGCAATTCGCGGGTGCAAAAACCGCAAGTTGCAGCAACAAAAATTGCTACAACATAAAAATGCTTGATTTACATTCAACCAGCGCCCTAGACTGGATAAAATTTTGTAACTTGCGGGATCTTAGCAACGCAACTCGCGGGTTTAGATCCTTTGAATAAGCTGTTAAGGCTATAAGATATGTGGCAGCAACCAACTAAGGAAATTGAGGACATTCCATATCCTCAAAAGCACATGGAGGATTTGAAACGTCTAAATCCATTAATGATCTCGTCTATGGAGCGTGATGGCCCGCCAATTGAAAGCGGCTCAATTAATGTTGGTTATCTTGATAAGAACCTTGATGTCGCCCTTTTCTTATTCCGTTGGGTGGTAGAGAATAACGAAGTTATTGAAAACCTCAATCTGGTTTTGAATGATTTTAAAACTCTTCCAACAAACTATGTGCTGCTTACTGGCTCGCCGAAGACGCGGTACTATCTGCTTGTTCGTACTTATTTCAATGAGTTTTATCGATTTAGAGAAATTCACAATAGAACGGTCAAGGCTGCCGCCAGCCGCGGCTATATTGAGAGTAGCAACGTAGCATTTGTACGTAAAGCCTTTCACGAAGCATTTGAAAGCGCTATTGATCTAAGAAACAACCTCGTACATTGTTCTACATTTTGGAAGGGCAAGAAGCACTTTGATCTGAATCTTATCGTGGCAGCAAGGGAACTAGGCTTCGGGATAAAAAGTATCGAAAGCGGTGAAATGTGGGAGGTCAGAGAGGTCCTTGAAGATATATGCAGTGATACAGTAAATATGATGCGTGATGAAGCAATCCGTATGTCATCTCTTCTAAAACGTATTCTTCAAGATTATGTTGATATCGTTGCGAAGGTCTAACATGATATGCAACCGCATGCCCTAACAAGTGCTTTAAACAACGCGGCCTGCGTCCGCTGGACTCGCAACAAGTTGTTCGTCGTTTAGGCGTGCGTTACGTGTCACGTTTGTCGGAGGTCTCGTGAACCCTGAAGTTCAAGCCAAGTTTGACAGCTATCCTGTAGAGGCAAAAAAGCAGCTTGAAAAGGCCCGTCACCTCATTTTGGCGGTTGCGGAAGTGAATAGTTTAGGTTCTGTTGAAGAAACCCTCAAGTGGGGTGAAGCCAGCTATCTTGTAAAAGGTGGTAGTCCGATCCGAATAGACTGGAAGCCCAAAGAGCCAAAGGCCATCAAGGTATATTTTCACTGTCAGACCAGCTTGGTCGAAACATTCAAGGAGATATACCGGGATGAATTTGAATTTGAATATGAAGGGAAAAGAGCAGTTGTTATCCCCTTGAGTGCTCATGTCGATAAGGGGCCATTGAGTCATTGTATCGAGTTGGCACTAAAGTATCATAGCTTGAAACATCTTCCTTTACTTGGTGCTTAGGATGATAAAAACACGTAACAAAGCCATTAAATTCGCTCCCTACGGTCGCCGGACGCTCGTTCTTCGCGCCGTTTATGACGTGCGTTAGAGCTAAGGAAAGTCATGAGTATCACACTGGAAGATGTGACAAGTTCAAATTATGAAGCAGTATGTGACTTAGATGTCACTGATGAGCAACAGGAATATGTTGCGAGCAATATGTGGTCTTTGGTTGAGTCACATTACTGCCAAGGGCATACCTGTAGAGTGATCTATCAAAACGATAAACCTGTCGGTTTTTTCATGTGGGTATCTGAAACGCCAGGAAAAGTTTCTATTTGGCGTTTTATGGTGGATCAACGTTTTCAAAAAGCGGGTATTGGTAGAGCTGCGCTAAATTTGGCACTCAATGAAATCAAAGCCAGTGACAAAGTAAAAGAAATAGAAATTTGCTATAACCCTGAAAACCCAGTGGCCAAAGATTTTTATTCAAGTTTTGGCTTTCAGGAGGTGGGTTTGGATGAAGATGGAGAAGATATGTTAGCAGTCATCAAGCTGTGAGCTCTAACAATCGCCCTCAAAACACCGCTTCGCGGCTCGACTCGGAACAAGTTGCTCGCGTTTGTGGCTGGCCTTAGGGCGAAAGGAACTTTCGGAGAATATGGCAAATATGGAGATACCAGATGAAGCGAAACAGGCACAGTCAGTCGTTGAAGGTGTGCTTGGTGATTTGATCGTCGGCATGTATCTCTTCGGCTCTGCCGTTGTTGGTGGTTTAAAGCGCGACAGTGATGTAGATATCTTGGTCGCAGTCTCTGGCTCGCCTACTTTTGAACAGAGAAAGGCCTTGGTATCTCAGTTAATGAGCGTATCCGGCGTGATTGGGAATCCACAAGCTATTAGGCCGCTAGAGTTAACTGTGATGACGGTTTCTGATGTCGTACCTTGGCAATTCCCGCCTCGGGCTGAGTTTGTATACGGTGAGTGGTTGCGAGAGGAGTTTGAGGTCGGAAATGTTCCGGAACCAACCCCTGATCCTGATCTTGCAATTGTTCTAAAGAAAGTGATCGATAACAGCCTGCCGTTATACGGGAGCTCTGCTGAAAAGCTTTTCGATCCGGTGCCGAAGGCTGATATCCGAAGGGCAATTCGTGATTCTTTGCCCGGTCTTTTGGCTGAGACAGCAGGAGACGAACGCAATGTCGTTCTGACCTTATCACGTATGTGGCTGACCGCTGCTACCGGTGATATTGCTCCAAAAGATGCGGCTGCTGAGTGGGCGGAAAAGCAGGTACCTCCTTATCATAAAATGCTATTGAAGTATGCGCGAGAAGGTTACTTGGGGATGATTGACGATCGATGGGGGAATCAAGAGGGTTTTGAAGCGCTGGTTTTCTATATGAAAAACTCGATTGAGGAATGCCTGGATGCCCCGTAGGGATAAGAAATGATAATTTTTCTGGCCAGATATTAGTTCGGTGGAATATGCCAAGAAAGCTGTGAGCTATGGCGTTAGAGCTGCTGGGCTAGTCGCTGTATTGACTACTGTTTTTACAACATGGGCTTTAATGTCTCAAAGCACGGTAGTTAGCTTTATCAATGCTTGGGCATATGCTGCAACACTCAAAAGTTCGCGCATCTATATATCTACAAGGAGCCTCTTATGAAAGTTATTTTACTAACGTTGTTGCTAACTTCAGCGGTCTTTACTGCAAACTTAAACGCCAGTGAACTCTTTACCATGTCGTCAAAAGAAAGAGGTATAACGGCCTTTGATTATGTGGTTACTGAAGTAGCAAGAGAAAACGGTTACTCGACGTTAAACATACCTGGCTTTCAGCAGCGCTCTGCGCCAGCTTCCCGATGGATGATGTGCGTTTATACAGAATTGGCAATTGAGCGTAAATCAACCTTGTGGGCCGCGATTTATAATGACAACACCGGCGATACGGTAACCGTTGTATTTCCTCAGTCTGACTCTTTAGATGATCCTGCTTTTGCTAATGTTGATGCGTTAGGCACTGCACCTCAAATTATGTCAGTTATCAACTTTATAAAGTTTTGTGGGTTAAATTAGACCACTACACTTTGAAGGCAGCCCTTAGCCGATAAGGCTATAAATCGCCACCCCAATGGCAAGAACAGAAACGATACTGCTACCTAATACCAAAGCTTTATAGGTAGCAACCTGCCGTTGTGCTTCTACCGATGCCTCTTCGGCAGAGGTAATAACCTTTTGTAATTGCTCGGCAATAATATGCAGCGACTGGGCATTTTTTGTTACCGCATTCTGTAACTCTGTAATTTGCTGTGCCAGCACAGGGTCTGATTTAGCTGCTTCTGATTTTGAGGTAAACGCCGGAATAGCGCTGGTGGCTATTGTTGTCAGATAGGGCGCAAGCGCCTTGATAAGTGGAATAAATTGTATTGCCATAAATTACCCTGATAAGTTGCCACGCCAAAAATATTGTACTCAAAATAGCCGTTAACGCCTTTTTCAGCAATTGTTTAGCTGCCATCACTAAGGTTGGCTGTAGCGCAATGCTGACAATAGCCTCTCATTATTTAGCCATCTAAACGTATAGAAGTTGACTTTGAGGCCGCTTTTACGCAAAGTAGCGGCTATGTCAGTTAACCGGGTATGGCTATGCCTATTAAAGTGATCGATCAGTTGCCGGCGGTAGAAGCGCTGTCGGCCGAAAATGTGTTTGTAATGACCGAAAGCCGGGCGCAGTCGCAGGATATCCGGCCGCTGAAAATTGCTATTTTAAATTTAATGCCTAATAAAATAGCTACCGAAATTCAGCTATTGCGTTTGCTGGCCAACAGCCCGCTACAGGTGGATGTTGATTTGCTGCGCATTGATGATCATGTCAGTAAAAATACACCACCAAGCCATTTAAACTGCTTTTACCGTTACTTCTCTGAAGTACAGCAGCAAAAGTACGATGGCCTTATTATTACCGGTGCGCCGCTGGGGCTGGTTGATTATGAAGATGTCACTTACTGGGCGCAGTTTGGCGATATTTTACGTTGGGCTGATAACAATGTTACCTCCACCTTATTTTTATGCTGGGCGGCGCATGCGGCGCTGTATCAGTATTATGGTTTGCAGCGCGAAATCCGTGGTGAAAAATTATCCGGCGTTTACTGGCAGCAGGTAAGCCAGCCGCTTTGCCCATTGGTGCGCGGTTTTGATGATGAGTTTCTAGTGCCACATTCACGCTATGCCCAGGTGCCGAAGCAAAAATACCAGCAGCATGACGATTTGCATATTCTGGCCGAAGCTGATGTTACCGGCGCTTATTTACTGCAAAACAGCAGTGGCAGCCGGGTGTTTGTTACCGGCCACCCGGAATATGATTTAACCACGCTGGATGAAGAATATCAGCGTGATTTAGCTGCCGGAGTGTCGGCTAAGCTGCCGGAAAACTACTACCGCCACAATGACCCCTTGCAGGGGCCGCAAAAGCTGTGGCAAAGTCACGCCTTTTTACTGTTCAGCAACTGGCTGAACTATTATGTTTATCAGGCCACGCCGTTTGAGCTAAGCCAGATTGGCCGCAGCGCTTAAGCTATTTAGCATTACAACGAGTACTTTATGACTGCAAGACTAACGCCTGAACATTTTCGCAAGTTGTTATCTGAGCGTATTTTTATTCTCGATGGCGCTATGGGCACCATGATCCAGCAGCATCGCCTGCAAGAGGCTGATTACCGTGGCAGCGAATTTGCCAACTGGCCGTGCGATGTAAAAGGCAACAATGATTTACTGGTATTAAGCCAGCCGGATCTCATTGCTGATATTCACCGCCAGTACCTGCTAGCCGGTGCCGATATTGTTGAAACCAACAGCTTTAATGCTACCAGCATTGCCATGGCCGATTACCAGATGGAAGGCTTATCGGCACGGATTAACCGTGAGTCGGCCGCCTTAGCACGTAAAGTATGTGATGAAGTCAGCAAACTTGAGCCACATAAACCGCGCTTTGTTGCAGGGGTGTTAGGGCCAACTAATCGCACAGCATCGATATCACCGGATGTAAATGACCCTGGTTTTCGTAATGTCAGCTTTGATGAATTAGTAGAGGCTTATACTGAATCGACGCATGCTTTAATTGAAGGTGGCGCCGACATTATTATGCTGGAAACCATTTTCGATACGCTAAATGCAAAAGCGGCGGCCTTTGCGGTGCTAAAAGTATTTGATGAAGTGGGTTTTAAACTGCCGGTAATGATCTCAGGCACTATTACCGATGCCTCCGGCCGTACTTTATCAGGGCAAACCACTGAGGCTTTTTACCACAGCCTGGCTCATGTTGAGCCGGTGTGCTTTGGCCTCAACTGCGCCCTGGGCCCGGATTTACTGCGGCCTTATGTCGAAACCTTGTCAGGTGTATCTGAAGCTTATGTATCGGTACACCCTAATGCCGGTTTGCCAAATGAATTTGGCGAATATGATCTGGGCGCCGCTGAAATGGCCGCAGAAATTGGCGACTGGGCCAAACAGGGCTTTTTAAATATTGTCGGCGGTTGCTGTGGCACTACGCCAGAGCATATTAAAGCCATAGCGGATACAGTAAAAAATGCGCCGCCACGCCAGCCCAAAGCGCCCGGCCATAGTTTTCATTTAGCTGGCCTTGAAGCCTTTTCTCTGGAGTGGTAATGCAGCAACAGGCCCGATTTATCAACGTTGGCGAGCGTACTAACGTAACCGGCTCGGCAAAGTTTAAAAAGCTGATTTTAAACGGCGATTTCGAAGCCGCGCTGGATGTGGCACGCCAGCAGGTAGAAAACGGTGCCCAGATCATCGATATCAACATGGATGAAGCCATGCTCGACAGCAAGGCAGCCATGGTGCGTTACCTGCAGCTTTTAGCCTCAGAGCCTGATATTTCGCGGGTGCCGGTTATGGTTGACTCGTCGAAGTGGGACGTTATTGAAGCGGCGTTAAAATGCATTCAGGGCAAAGCGGTTGTTAACTCTATTTCGCTAAAAGAAGGCGAAGCGCCATTTTTACAACAGGCGCGTTTGCTACGCCGCTACGGTGCTGCAGTGGTAGTAATGGCGTTTGACGAACAAGGCCAGGCCGATACCAAAGCGCGTAAAGTCGAAATTTGCCAGCGCGCTTATCACATTCTCACTGAGCAAATTGGTTTTCCGCCACAGGACATTATTTTTGACCCGAATATTTTTGCCGTGGCCACCGGTATTGAAGAGCACAACAACTACGCAGTAGATTTTATTGAAGCTACCCGCGAGATCAAGCGCCTGTGCCCGCACGCGAAAATCTCCGGTGGTGTATCCAATGTGTCGTTCTCATTTCGTGGCAACGATGCGGTGCGCGAAGCGATTCACTCGGTGTTTTTATATTATGCTATCGCTGCCGGTATGGATATGGGCATAGTGAATGCTGGCCAGCTTACTGTGTATGACGATATTCCAGAACTACTGAAAGAGCGCGTAGAAGACGTTATTCTTAACCGCCGCAGTGATGCCACCGAGCGCTTACTGGATATTGCTGCGCAGTTTAAAGGCGATGGCAGTGTCGCCGAAAAAGCTGATGATGCCTGGCGCAGCCTGCCGGTAAACAAAAGGTTGGAACATGCACTGGTTAAAGGCATTACCGACTTTATTGAGACCGACACCGAAGACGCGCGCTTACAGGCAGAAAAACCGCTGCATGTAATTGAAGGGCCGCTGATGGACGGCATGAATGTGGTAGGTGACTTGTTCGGCGAAGGCAAAATGTTTCTGCCGCAGGTAGTGAAATCAGCACGGGTAATGAAAAAAGCCGTAGCTTATTTGCAGCCTTTTATCGAGCAGGAAAAAGAAGGCGGCAGGGCTCAGGGTAAAGTGCTGTTGGCCACCGTTAAAGGTGATGTGCATGATATCGGCAAAAATATTGTCGGTGTGGTGCTGCAATGTAATAACTTTGAAGTGATTGATTTGGGTGTAATGGTGCCCTGTGCTGAGCTCCTGCGTATAGCCAAAGAGCACGATGTGGATGTTATCGGACTGTCCGGCCTGATTACACCATCGCTGGATGAAATGGTGCATGTTGCCAAAGAGATGACGCGCTTGGGCTTTACCCAGCCGCTGTTAATTGGCGGAGCTACCACTTCAAAGGCCCATACCGCAGTAAAAATTGAACCGAACTATGCTAACGGCGTCGTGTATGTGCCTAATGCTTCACGCAGTGTATCTGTTGTGCAATCACTTATTACGCCAGATAGCAAAGCGGATTATTTAGCGCGGATTAAACACGAATATACCGTGGCACGTGAGCAACATGCCCGTAGCCGCCCCGGAGAAAAGCTGCTGAGTTTTAACGAGGCAAAAGCGAATAAATTCCGGCTCGATTTAAGTAAAGTAACCCCGGCACCAAACCAACCCGGTGTACACTTGTGGCAGGATGTTGATTTAAACCTGTTGCGTGATTATATCGACTGGACACCATTCTTTTTAACCTGGCAGTTATCCGGCAAATACCCGGCCATACTAAACCATGCAGAAGTAGGCATAGAAGCGCGCAAACTGTTTAAGGATGCCAATGCCATGCTGGACACCATGATTAACGGCGGCCATGTTAAAGGCAAAGCGGTATTTGGCCTGTTTCCGGCCAATAGCGACGGTGAAGATATAGTGGTTTATACCGATGAGAGCCGTAGCATCGAAAAGGCCCGTTTGTATAACCTGCGCCAGCAACTGCAGCTTAGAAATAATGCACCTAATTATTGCCTGGCTGATTTTATTGCGCCGGTGGCTAGCGGCGTAAAAGATTATATTGGCGGTTTTGCCGTTAGCACCGGCTTTGGCGCCGACGAATTTGCCGCTAAGTTTGCTGCCGAGCACGATGATTACAACAGCATTATGGTAAAAGCGCTGGCCGATCGCTTAGCGGAGGCTTTGGCTGAATACCTGCATTTAAAAGTGCGGCGTGAGTATTGGGGCTATGCCAGCGCAGAGCAGCTTGATAACGAGCAACTTATTCGCGAGCTGTACCAGGGGATCCGCCCGGCACCGGGTTACCCGGCCTGCCCGGAGCACACTGAAAAAGGCACACTGTGGCAGTTGCTGGATGTAGAGGCACAAACCGGTATTCAGCTTACTGAAAGCTATGCCATGTGGCCGGGTGCGGCGGTAAGTGGCTGGTATTTCGGCCACCCCGACAGCAAATATTTTACCGTTAGCAAAATTGACGTTGATCAGCTTAACGAGTACGCAGCGAAAAAGGGCTGGAGCCCTGAGCAGGCGCAAAGCTGGTTAGCGCCTAACCTGCGTTAAAAGGCAAAGCGCTGCACAGTTGTGCTAGCGCCATTGTTCCAGCAGTGTTGCCAGTGTAGTAGCGTCGATCGGTTTGGTTAGCATGTCGTTCATACCGGCTTGCAGGCATTGTTGGCGCACATGCTCTGAGTGGTGTGCTGTCATAGCAATAATCGGGGTGCTTGCAAAGCTGTTGTACTGGCGTAGTCGCTGTGCCGTGTCATAACCGTTAAGCCCCGGCATTTCTATATCCATTAACACCAGGCTGATTGGGTGCTGCGTTGCATATTCTAATGCCTGTTCGCCGTTATTGGCGCTAATAACTTTATGGCCGAGTTTTTGCAAAATAATTTGCGCCAGAGCCTGATTAAAATAATTGTCTTCTACCAGCAGCACTGTGTGCTGAAATGTTTTGTCTTCAGCCAGTTGCAGCGGTGGCGGGGTGGTAGCCTCCAGGCTGTCTGCACTGGCGGCGTTAAACTGCACTACAAAGCTAAAGCTGCTGCCCTGGCCTTCGCTGCTTTTAACATTAAGATTACTGCCCATCAGTGCCAGTAGCCGCTGACAAATTGTCAGGCCCAGGCCGGTGCCACCATATTTACGGCTGATAGAGCTATCGGCCTGGCTAAATGCGGTAAACAAACGTGCCTGCTGTGCTTCGCTGATGCCAATACCGGTGTCGGTAACAGTAAACTGCAACAGGCAGTTACCGGCACTACCAACCGGGCTTACTGCCAGGCTGACACTGCCACGTTCGGTAAATTTAATGGCGTTGCTGAGTAAGTTAATTAACACCTGGCTTATCCGCAGTGCGTCGCCGCTCAGTACCGGCGGGATGCTGTTGTCCAATTCCAGCGAAAAGCTCAGCCACTTTTGCTGTAGCTGAGCACTAAACATGTCGGTAACCTGCAAAATAGTTTGTGACAGATGAAACGGCGCTTGTTCCAGCTCCAGCTTACCGGCTTCTATTTTGGAAAAGTCCAGAATGTCATTAATGATGCTTAGCAAAATTTTTCCCGAGGCACGAATTTTAGCAAGATAACTCTGCCGGGTTTTAGCATCCTGGCTGTGCTGCGCCAGTTCGGCAAAACCCAGTACGGCATTTAGCGGTGTACGCAGTTCATGGCTCATATTGGCGAGAAATTCGCTTTTGGCTGCAGTAGCAGACTCTGCCGTGTGTTTGGCTTGCTGTAATTGCTGCATAGTGTGTTGCAGGTGCAGTGTGCGCTGTTCTATTAAGGTGGTAAGTTGCTGTTTTTCAGCTGTTAATTGGTGAGTGCGCCATTTTAGCAGCAGGTACACCAAGGCCGCTGCCAGCAACGTGTACAGCAGCCATGCTAATGGGCTGGCATACCACGGATGAGCAATATTAATGTTTAGTGGCGCCGACAGCTGTAAATTACCCTGATAATCCAGGCTGCGTACCATAAACTGGTAATCACCGGCGGGCAGGTTGGTGTAATCGCGGTATAACTCGTTGCTCCAGCCCGACCAGTTTTTGTCATGGCCCTGCAGTTTTACCTGAAACTGCGGCAAAAATAAGTGGCTAAAGTTGGGGCTGGCGTATTCAAACCGCAGCTCTGTGCTGGCGGCATCCAGCTTTAGCTGCGCAGGCAGGGCACCACCGCTGTAGAAGATATTGCCGTCCAGTGCTCTGAGCTGTCGTATTAACGGCAGCCG
Source organism: Rheinheimera pacifica (assembly GCF_024809855.1). Taxonomy (GTDB): domain Bacteria; phylum Pseudomonadota; class Gammaproteobacteria; order Enterobacterales; family Alteromonadaceae; genus Alishewanella; species Alishewanella pacifica_A. The sequence goes on along the minus strand of NZ_JANUEM010000006.1, from coordinate 183,659 downwards.
TGGCGGCAGGTTGCGGTGTTCGGTGATAGCAAAACGGAAAATACCCTCAGCGCCACCAAACCACACCACATTTTGTTGGTCGATCAGTAGCGTATCAAGCGGAATATCCTGCAGTGGTAGTAAGGATGAAGCCTGCCAGCGATACAAGCCATTGTCGTCAGCAAATAATACCCCGGCCTGGCGGCTGCCGGTGATATTGTCCCATGTTAGCAGCCAGAGGTTGTTGTACTGATCTATTTGCGGATAACGTACCCAGGGTTGGGTGTCAGGGAAGGCGGCACCCAGCACCTTGTCAGCAACAAATTGCCCGCTGGTGCTATCAAAACGGTAGAAGCCACTGACTGTGGCAAACAGCAATTGTTGCTGGTACCAATGTACTGAGTTACGGTTTTCGCTGGGCAGGCCAGCCGTTTTAGTAAAGCGTTTTACTACCAGCGGCACCGAGCTGCCACCCTGCCAGTTTTGTGGCAGGCTAAGACGGTAAATACCATGTGCCAGAGTGCCCAGCCATAAATCGCCACCGGCAGTTTCATAGATGCTGTTCAAATTGCCGCTCACGCCGGGTACGCGGCCTTCGTCATACCACTGGCCGTGTTCGTAGCGCATACTGGCCAGGCCATCTTGCAAGCCAACAAATACCCGCTGCGGGTTTTGTACCGACTGATAGAGTACTTTGCTGGCCAGCTCTGACGGGCGTATCAGTGTAATGTCCTGCTGGTGTAAAGCATAAACGCCGTTACTGTTGGCAATAAGCAGCTGTTGCTCAAAATTGATAAAGTCCCAGGTTTGCTTTTGTACCGGACTGATGGCTTCAAACTGATTCTGGCTGTTACGGCGGTATAAACCCAGGCTGGTGCCGGCATACAGTGTTCCACTGTGTTGATACAGCGACAGCACATTGCCGTATAAGCCACTGGCGTTGTTGTAGTAAGACAGCGCAGATGATAAGTCAATCCTGCTCAGGCCATGGTCAAGTGCCAGCCATAAACCTTGCTGGTGGTCCTGATATAGCGCTCTGATATTCTGATCTACCAAACCAAACTGTTTGGTAATGTGGCTTTTTAACCGGCCATCTGCGCTAAGAATATATAAACCGTTTTGCGTGGTGCCCAGCGCAAAGTCGCCATTAGTTAATTTAATACCGCTATAAAGCAGGGCTTGTGGTAATACATTGTCTATTTCAGTTTGCCAGCGCCTGACACCGCTGCTGTCCAGCAAAAACAGGCCATCTTCGCGGCTACCGGCCAGCAGGGTGTTGTCGTTATAGCTCTCCAGCATAAATACGCTGGTGCTGGCAAATTGCTCAGAGCCTGGTAGCAGAGTAAAGTCGCCTTGTTTCAGTTCCAGCAGGCCGGTGCCTTCTTCACGTACTATCAGGCGGTTATTCAGCCAGAATGCTTTGAGAAAAGCGCTGTTGCTGCTCCATACTCTGACATGTTGCGGTGTAAGCAGAAAAATATAATGGCGGCTGACAAAGTATACGCCATCGTCGGTGGCAAACGTTTGGCGCACATCCTGAAAATTTCGCTGCTCTGGCGCAATGCGGTCAAGCAAGGAAACATACCGGCTGCCAGAGGCGGGGCTGGTATCAAGATAGCCAAGTTCACCCTTAGAGCCAACATAAATACGGCCGTCTTTGGCCAGTGCCAGAGAGCGCACCACGGCTTTATTGCGGGTGGGGATCATACGCCAGTGAGCACCGTCGTATTCCAGTATGCCTACGTTGTTACCAACATAAATAAGGCCTCGTTGATCCTGCACCAAGGCCCAGTTTTGCGTGCCGCCGTTATAATCTTTCGGCTTAAAGTTGCTTAGCAGCGGGGTACCGGACTGGCCGGATGACAATGCCAGCATAGGGCAACTGCATAACAGCAACACTATATACAGCAGCATCCGGCAGCAGTTAAATAGGCTCTTCACTATGCTCAACCTCCTGTTTGCACAGCCCTATACGCTTGGTAGTAGTCAGCAGACTGTTTAGCAGGCAGGCTGAAGGCGTATTGGTTTATTTGCGCAGTACTTTGTCCAGATATCCCATGGCAAAGGCGGATAACACAAAAGTAATATGTATCAGCAAGTACCACTGAATTTTTTCGTTCGCGATGGTTTCGGTATTCATAAATACCTTTAACAGATGAATAGACGATATCGCAACGATAGATGCAGCTACTTTGTTTTTCAGTGAGCCGGAATCGAGTTTACCCAGCCAATTGAGTTTGTCATCATTGCCTTCCAGATCAAGCCGTGAGACAAAGTTTTCATAACCGGAAAACATCACCATAACGATCAGACCGCCAACCAGGGCTATGTCGATCAATGACAATACTACCAAAATCAGCTCTACCTCTTTCATACTAAAAATGACCGGTAGTATATGAAATACTTCCTGAAAAAATTTAAGGCCAAGAGCCAGCAACGCCAGGCTTAAACCCAGGTAAATAGGTGCCATAATCCAACGCGATGCATACATCAGTCTTTCAATAAAGTTTTCCATAATTTTTCCGGTGAGTTTAGCTGCGTGTATTATGCGGCCGCCGGGTTATAGGTCAAGTGCGGCAGTGCTGAATTTCAACGCTTTATCATTTGTTGGTTACCGCATATTTGTGCGCTTTACCGCAAGCCAGGCTTAGTCGCAGGCAGAATATGTTAGCGTTGCGCCGTTGAAGCTTACAGATGTTCCTATATGAGAAAAGTTTATCGCTATATCGCTGTGTTGCTAGCACTGTGTTGTAGCGCCGCTGCAGCTGATGAAGGCTTGTGGCAACCACAGCAGCTACCTGAGTTAAAACCGCGGCTGGTCGCTCAAGGCCTGCTAAAAGCGCAGCAGCAAGCTGATGCTTTCAGTGCTTTGCCGTTAAATGCTCTGGTACGGTTAAATAACTGCAGTGCTGCATTTGTGTCGGCGTCGGGTTTGTTGCTGACAAATTACGCCTGTGTGGCCGATAGCCTGCAGCAAGTTGGGTTTAGTACAGCACAGCAGGAATTTTCAGCTGCCAATGCAGCAGATGAAATACCGTTACCGGGTGTCCGGGCCTTGCTGATCCGGCAGATACAAAACGTAACGGTACAGTTAAACCGCCAGCTTGATACGAATGCCAGCCCAGCCGAGCGGGCTACAGCCCTGCAGCAACTTAGCCAGAAAATTGTCGCTGAGTGCCAGCAGCGCAGCAACTATGAGTGTGAAGTGACCAGCCAGCACGATGGTTTGGAATATTATCTGGTTACATTAGAGCCCATCGCGCAACTGCGGCTGGTACATTTACCGCTATCGGCAGTATCATCTGAGCTGGCGCCAAACTGGGGCTGGCCAAAGTATCAGGCCGATTACGTTTTTTTACGCGCTTATGCGCCAGACAACACTGCTTTTAAACCCGCAGCACATTTAACCTTGTCGGCAAAAGGTATTACCGAAGGCGATACGGTAATGGCGGCTGCGTTTCCTAAGCAAAGTTCACGCTATGCCAGTGCTGACGAAGTACGCTTTTTATTTGAGCAATATTACCCGCAGTCAGTGCAATATCGGCAGCAGACATTAGCGCTTATCACGCAACTGGCGCCATCTGGTTCTGAGCGTGCCAGACAGTATCAGGATTTAGTACGCTCTTTGCAGCAAAGCCTGGTTGAAGAGCAAAATATGATTGCACGCTACCAGCAAAGTAGTTTGCAGCAGAAAAAAGATACCGCAAGCCAACAGCTTAATACCTGGATTGCCGGTAGCCCGGTGCGCCAGCAGCTGTATCAGCCCCGGCTTGAGCGGCTGAAGCAACTTAGCGCACAGCAGCAAATTATGGCACAGCGTGATCTGGTTCTAACCTATCTTAGCCGGGCCCAGTTACCTACTCTGGCCAGGCGTTTATACAAAGTGGCCCTGGCAAAACAGCAGGCAAAAGACAGCTCTGAGCAACAACAGGTAGCCACCGAAGTAGCACAGTTACAGCAATTGATCAGCGAAATGCCCGAGCAGTTTGATGTGCGTGTAGATTTAGAGCTGGCGTTACATTTTTTGCGCCAGTATGCCAGTTTACCTCCGGCGGCCCGTATTGGCGCCTTAGATCATTATTTTGCGTTGGGTGATGGTTTTAACCAGGAGATTGTACGGCACAAACTGGAAACTATGTACCGTGGCACCAGTCTGCGTGATGCTGAACAACGCAGCTTATGGCTGGAACGCAGTGCAAAACAGTTTGAAAAAAGCCGCGATACCCTGCTTAGTTTTGCTGTTGCTATGCATAATGTAGGTACAGAACTGGAACAGCAGCGGTTTGAGCTGGCCAGCCAGTTGGCACAAATACGGCCTTTGGTTATGGAAATACACCTGGCCTATGCCGAAGCAAACGGCGAGTTGGCCTATGCTGATGCCAATGGTACGTTGCGGCTTAGCGTGGGTACTGTTAAAGGCTATCAGCCGGCTGATGCAGTATGGTATCAGCCGTTCAGTACGGTGCAGGGTATGGCCGTACAGCCACCAGCCAGCGCATTAGCTACAACGGATACATCGTTACCGGTTAATTTTCTCAGCACCATAGATACCTGTGGGCGGGGTAGCAGTGCGCCTACTTTTAATACCCAGGGCCAGCTAGTCGGCCTGATGTTTTCCGGCGTGGCAGAAAATCAGCTGGCAAACTGGCACTATGACGCCAGACGTAGCCGGGCTGTACATCTGGATATCCGCTATTTGTTATGGCAATTGCGCCAGAGCAGCGTCAGCAGGCATTTACTGGATGAAATGGCTGTTAGCTTCTGAATATATCTGTATATAACCACTCATCCGGGTGGTTATCCGTTATCCCCTCTTAATTTGCCGCATTTTGCAGTATCATAACCGCCAGTTTTATAGCAGCCGGGCTGCTATCTGTTTTGTGGAGTTATCGTGGATAAGCAGTTTAAGGTAAAACTTATTGTACGCCGGGTTAATGCATTGGCGTGTTTAAGCTGGTTTAAACAAAGCTGGGCTATTTTTATGCAGGCGCCGCTGGTGTGGGTGTTAATGTTTATCACACTGGGGTTTATTGCATTGGTTAGCCAATTGCATCCGCTAACCGCGATTGTCGGTATTTTACTTAACCCGTTTTTAACTGCCGGTGTGTATAAAAGCGTGGTTGCGGTGCAACAAAAACAGAGCATTCAGTTTGTTAACTTGTTTCAGCCACTGCAGGAAGCTGCATGCCGGGCTGTGTTTATCCGTATTGCAGCATTAAATATGCTGGCATCAATTCCGCTTAGTGTGTTGGCAGCAGAGTTGCTGGTGCAGCATCAACAGCAAGCCGTTAGCGGGGCTTTGGTACTACTGTTTGTTGTGGGGTTTTTACTTACCTGGATGGTATTTGCCTATGCCGTTGCTATTGCATACTTTTTACAGGAACGCCGGCTGCTGGCCATTATGCAGGCCAGCTTTATTGCCTGCTGGCGTAATATTACCGCACTGGTGGTATTTGGCCTCTTGAGTATGGGGTTGATAATGCTTACCATGCCAACGCTGTTTATCGGTTTATTGCTGGTGATACCGCTGCTGAATATCGCATTCTTTTTATCATTTAATGAGTTTTTTGCGCTGCAGGTTAAACCCACTGATGAAGCCGTATTGGAAGTGTAGCCTTGGCAGATCTTGCTGAATTAAAACACATGGCGCTGAACTGGCTGAGCCGGCGTGACTACAGCGAAGCCCAGCTAAGCCAGCGCTTAAGCCGCCAAGGTGGTGAGGCTGACGATATTGCTAAGGTAATTGCCTGGTGTAAAGCCGAAAACTACCTTGATCAGCAGCGTTTTATCAGTATGTTAGTGCGTAGCCGGGTAAATAAAGGCTATGGCCTGGGCTATATAGTGCAGGAGTGCCGCCAGCAAAACATCAGCCGTGAACAGGTATTGCAGTGCGCCGCAGAGCTGGAAATAGATTGGTTTGCTCTGGCGCAGCAGCTGTACCGGAAGAAATACGGCCAAAGCATAGTAACTGAATACAAAGACAAGTTTAAACGCATGGCGTATATGCAGCGCCGTGGCTTTAGTAACGAACAAATTCAATTTGCCATTAATCAAACAGAGTAAAACCCAAGCGGACAGGATTTTCCATGACTATGACATCGGCCAGTATCAGGCGCGCCTTTTTAGATTATTTTGCCAGCAAACAGCACCAGGTAGTGGCCAGCAGCTCGCTGATCCCAGGCAACGATGCCACCTTACTGTTTACCAATGCCGGTATGGTGCAGTTTAAAGACGTATTTCTCGGCCAGGACCCGCGCAGTTATAACCGGGCCGTATCTGCCCAGCGCTGCGTGCGTGCCGGTGGTAAACATAACGATCTGGAAAATGTCGGTTACACCGCCCGCCACCATACGTTTTTTGAAATGCTGGGTAATTTCAGTTTTGGTGATTACTTTAAACAGGAGGCTATTGCCTATGCCTGGGAGTTTTTGACAGAGGTGGTGAAACTACCCAAAGAAAAACTCTGGGTTACCGTGTATGAAACCGACGACGAAGCCTACGATATCTGGTTAAAACAAGTAGGGGTGCCGGCTGAGCGGATAATCCGTATCGGTGATAATAAAGGCGCGCCTTATGCGTCGGATAACTTCTGGGCCATGGGCGACACCGGCCCGTGCGGCCCTTGTACCGAGATTTTTTATGATCATGGCGAACATATTTGGGGCGGCCCACCGGGATCGCCGGAAGAAGATGGCGACCGCTATATCGAGATCTGGAATATCGTATTTATGCAGTTTAACCGCCACAGCGATGGCCGGATGGAAAAACTGCCTAAGCCCAGTGTTGATACCGGCATGGGACTGGAACGTATCGCCGCTATTTTGCAGCACGTACACAGCAACTATGAAATTGACACCTTTGTTGCGCTGATTAAAGCCGCTGCTAACGCCACCGGCGCCACTGATTTAACCGATAAATCGTTACGTGTGGTAGCAGACCATATCCGCAGTTGTGCTTTTTTAATTGTTGACGGTGTGCAGCCATCAAACGAGGGGCGTGGTTATGTGTTGCGTCGTATCGTGCGCCGGGCTGTGCGTCATGGTAATAAGCTGGGCGCTAAAGGTGCATTTTTCTATCAACTGGTGGCCGCTTTGGTTGCGCAGATGGGGGAGGCTTACCCTGAACTGGTTGAAAAGCAGGCGGTAGTAGAAAAAATACTAAAACTGGAAGAAGAGCAGTTTGGTAAAACGCTGGAGCGTGGCCTGGTTATTCTCGAAGATGCCTTAGCTGGCTTAACCGGTACCGAATTACCCGGCGAACTGGTATTTAAACTGTATGACACTTACGGTTTCCCGGTTGATTTAACCAACGACGTAGCCCGTGAACGTAACCTGACAATTGATCAGGCCGGTTTTGATGCTGCCATGGCGCAGCAGCGCAAACGCGCGCAGCAGGCATCTAACTTTGGTGCCGATTACAACGCCACATTAACCTCAAGCCAGCAAACGGCTTTTACCGGCTATGAGCAGGAATTTGGCAACGCAGTAGTCGTAGAAATACTGTGTGATGGCCAGGCTGTAAGCAGCCTTAGCGATGGTGAGCAGGGGCTGGTTATACTGGATAAAACGCCGTTTTATGCCGAATCCGGCGGCCAGATGGGTGATACCGGTAGTTTAACGCTGGCCAGCGGTGCAATATTCACTGTGCAGGACACCGTTAAGCTGGCTAAAGCGTTTGCCCACAAAGGTTATATCAGCGGTGCTTTAACCGTGGGTGACAATGTAGATGCGCAAATAGACAGCGCGCGTCGTAGCGCTATTAAACAAAACCATTCAGCTACACACTTATTACATGCGGCGCTGCGTAAAGTACTGGGTGAGCATGTAACGCAAAAAGGCTCACTGGTAGGTCCCGATCGGTTGCGGTTTGACTTTAGCCATTTTGAAGCGGTAAAAGCAGAAGAGCTGCGTACCATTGAACAGCTGGTTAATGAGCAAATTCAGCAGAATCATCTGTTACAAACCCGGTTAATGCCAATTGAGCAGGCAAAGGCTGCCGGTGCTATGGCGCTGTTTGGCGAAAAATATGATGATGAAGTACGCGTGCTGAGTATGGGTGAATTTTCTATTGAGCTGTGTGGTGGTACTCACGTTACCCGTACCGGTGATATCGGCCTGTGTAAGATAGTGTCTGAAAGCGGTATTGCCTCCGGTGTCCGCCGGATTGAAGCCGTTAGCGGTGCCGGCGCGGTAGCTTTTGTGCAGCAGTTGGAACAGCAGGCACAAAGTGTTGCCAGCGCGCTTAAAGGCGATATGTTCAGCATTAGCGAGCGGGTACAGCAAGCGCTGGAGCGCAGCAAAGGACTGGAAAAAGAAATTGAGCAGCTAAAAGCCAAACTGGCCAGCCATGCCGGAGCCTCTTTGCTGGATCAGGCGCAGCAGGTAGCCGGTGCTACCGTGTTGGTAGCACAACTTCCCGCTACGGAACCTAAAGCACTGCGTACTATGCTTGACGAGCTGAAAAATAAACTCAGCTCAGGCGTGATTTTGCTGGCCACGGTAAATGATGACAAAATCAGCTTAATTGCTGGTGTTACAGCTGATTTAACGACTAAAGTACATGCTGGCCAACTGGTTGGCTGGGCTGCCGAACAGTTGGGCGGCAAAGGTGGCGGCAGGCCAGATATGGCACAGGCTGGTGGTACAGATGTAGCCGCATTGCCACAGGTGCTGAATGAGGCAAAAGCGAACATCGCGGCAAAACTAAGCTAAACTGCTTGAATTAGTATAAAGAAGGGCGCTGACGCCTTTCTTTACTGATCTTGCAACGCTGCATTGCCGTAACAGACAAAATGGTTATCTGCCGTGAATCGACTTCGGAATATCGAATATCTGCAGTAGCCGCACGGCAAATTGCTACAATACAGCCGTTTTGCAGCAAAATTGCTGATGGCATATATCATTAATTTAACCCGCTGCCTTTTAATCAGTCAGCCAGCTGAGTTATGATACTGCGTTTTAGCGTATACACCGGTGTGAGTCACGCTGGGTTAAAGGAACAAGGAGCAAACGAATGCTAATTCTTACTCGTCGTGTTGGTGAGACACTGATGATCGGTGATGAAGTAACAGTAACGGTGCTGGGTGTGAAAGGTAATCAGGTACGTATTGGTGTTAATGCACCAAAAGAAGTATCGGTGCACCGTGAAGAGATTTATATGCGTATTCAGGCCGAGAAAGGTTCACCTGATGCAAATTATGGTGACGACGACTAACAACCCAGCTATATCTGCTGATTGCCGACGAATTCTGCCGATTTTGTACGTTTTATGACTTATTTCCGGTGAATTGCTTAAAAGGTCGGCAAACGCACTTTTCAGTTCTAAAAATTGTTTGACTTATTTTCCTGAGACATTAATATACACGCCGCAACACAGAGCGGAGAAATGGCCGAGTGGCTGAAGGCGCACCCCTGCTAAGGGTGTATAGGGGAAACTCTATCGAGGGTTCGAATCCCTCTTTCTCCGCCATTTTATCAGATGGACGCATAGCTCAGCTGGATAGAGTACTCGGCTACGAACCGAGCGGTCGGAGGTTCGAATCCTCCTGCGTCCGCCATCTGATTTGGGAAGCATCATGCACTGTGCTTTAAAATAATTGTGCTGCATATAGTTACACACCGGACGCATAGCTCAGCTGGATAGAGTACTCGGCTACGAACCGAGCGGTCGGAGGTTCGAATCCTCCTGCGTCCGCCATATACGAAGAACCCGCTACGGTTAAAACCTTAGCGGGTTTTTTAATTCTGGCCTGAGGTAATTTGACGCAGGCGGATGAGAAGCTCCGCAAGGTTCGACCAATTTGCCGGGAGCAAATTGGCACAGCTTTAGCTGGCTCGCAGGGCAGGCGGCAGGATAGCCGCCTGCAATCCTCCTGCGCCCGCCATATACGAAGAACCCGCTACGGTTAACGCCTTAGCGGGTTTTTTCTTTTCGGCTGAATATAACTTTTTAAGCTGTTTAGCTGCTGCCTACATCGCTAAGTGCTTGTGATTATGCTATAAATTGTATCCGAATTTACATGGTTTTTGCTCAGGCAGAGTTCAGCCTTGGTTTGCTAGAACCGTGTCACCGCGTAATAACAGGTAAGCCTGACACGTGATGATATCTGATACTTCAGCTGTACCTTTATCAAAACCATTAAGGCCGCAAGGGCTGTCTGGTGAGTTGGTATTATGCCGGCATTGTGATTTGGTTCAGTTAATGCCAGAACTGGCACCGGGCGAAGAGGCAAGTTGCTCCCGCTGCGGCCTGCACCTGGATGCGTGCCATCCACAACCGGTATTACGCCCTGTGTTGTATGCCGGTAGTGCATTATTTATGTTATTGCTGGCTAATTTATTCCCCTTTGTCAGTATGTTTGCTGCTGGCAACAGCAACGCAATGAATTTTTTTGATACGTCCTCAGTATTATTTTCAGAGCACCAACAATGGTTGGCGATTTTGATCTGGCTGTTTATTCAGGCTGTGCCTGCCGCCTGTATGCTGGCTGTATTGTATTTAAAGTTGGGGATGCTTTACCCCTTGCCAGCCTGTACCTGGGTAGCCCGGGTACTGTACATGCTAAAACCCTGGAGTATGGTAGACATTTTTCTGATGGGGCTGATTATCAGCTTTGTTAAATTAGTGGCTGATGCTGATATTTCGCTGGGCCCCAGCTTTTGGGCGTTCTGCCTGTTTTGTTTGTTGCATCTGCGTACTTTTCAGGTGATTGACCGGCGCGAGCTGTGGTCCAAAATTGCACCCTATCCGATACCGGAGGTTGAAGCGCATGCCGGTAAAACCGGTTTACAGCAAAATTTAAAATTATGCCAGGTGTGTACCGCTTTAGTCCCGCTGGCACAAAGCCACTGCAGCCGGTGCAATACCAAAGTGCGGATACGTCAGCAGGCCAGTGTACAAAACACCATGGCGTTGTTGATTGCAGCAACATTGCTATACATACCAGCCAATTTGTTGCCTATTATGCGTACAGTCTCTTTTGGTGAGGTAACCGACTCAACCATTATCAGTGGCCTGATATTAATGTGGCAGGATGGCGCCTACCCGGTAGCCATTATTATACTGATTGCCAGTGTGATAGTGCCGGTAGCTAAAATATTGATTATGTTCTGGTTATGTTATTTAACCCGTTTGCCCTTTTCACGACGCCAGCGCCACTCCGGTACAATATATCGTTTGGTAGACTGGGTTGGCCGCTGGTCTATGGTGGATGTACTGGTGGTTGCTATTATGGCGGCATTGGTACGGTTTGATTTGTTTATGAGTGTATATCCCGGTGTAGGGGCCTTGGTATTCGCGGCAGTGGTGATCCTGACCATGCTGGCAGCACTGAGTTTTGACCCAAGATTACTCTGGGACCCATTGGCCGAACAAGAGGACGCCAGTTTTGACGCAACAACATAGTGCACAGGTAAGCCGGATAAAGCAGTGGTCGCCGATCTGGGTGGTGCCGATAGCGGCTGTTTTGATAGGTATCTGGATGCTGTACAACCATTACCAGCAACAGGGGGCTTTACTCACCTTACTAACGGCTGACGCCGGCGGTATTATTGCTGGAAAAACCCAGATCAAAAGCCGCAGTGTGGATGTAGGCCAGGTGGTGTCGGTTGAGCTGAGTGATGATTTAAAGCAAGTGATCATTAAAGCACGGATGAAACCGAATATTACCCCTCTGCTAAACACCGGCTCACAGTTTTGGGTGGTAAAGCCACAGGTTGGCCGCGGTGGTATTACCGGGCTTAATACCCTGTTGTCGGGCGTTTATATAGAACTGCAGCCGGGCGATGCGGAAAAACAGCAACTGGAGTACCCGCTGCTGGACGCGCCTCCTATTGCCCCCGCCGACGCGCCGGGCATACGGGTGTTATTAAGTACAGCTGATAGCGGTGGGCTGGTGGTTGGCGATCCGGTATTGTATCGCGGTTATGAGGTCGGCACGGTAGAACAAAGTGAATTTGATTTGACACTACGCCGTACCCAATACCAGTTGTATATCCGCGCGCCGTTTGATGTGTTGGTATCAGAGAATGTACGCTTCTGGCTTAGCAGTGGTTTTTCAGTCGATTTGTCGGCAGAAGGGTTGCAGGTTGATGTAGGCTCTGCCACTACCTTACTCAGCGGTGGTGTCAGCTTCGATTTAATGCAGGGTTGGCCGGCAGGTGAAGCAGTAAAAAACGGTGCTGAATTTCAGTTGTTTCCGAATAAACAGAGTATTCAGGAAGGTTTATACAGTGAATTTGTTGAATATCTGCTGTTTTTTGAAGAGTCAGTACGCGGTTTAAAAGCCGGTGCACCGGTAGAATACCGCGGTGTCCGGGTTGGTACAGTTACCAGCGTACCGTTCTTTTTTTCTATCGATAAACCGTTTGAGGTGTCACTGCAACAGGGCATACCGGTGCTTATCCGTATTGAAGCCGGGCGTTTGTATGAAAACCTGAGTTTAGCGCAACTGCGTCAGGAGCTGGAGAAAGCTGCACATTTAGGCATGTATGCGGCATTAAAAACCGGCAACCTGTTAACCGGCGCACTTTATATTGATTTGGATATCAACCAGGATGCGGCGCCAGACGTTGAGCAACAGGCCATGCAGGCACAGCAACTGGCGCTAAGCCAGAGCGCAGGTTACCCGATGTTACCCACTGCCCGTAGCGGTCTGAGTAATATTGAACAAAAAGTGCTGATGGCACTGGATAAAATTAATAACCTGCCGGTTGAGCAGTTGCTGGTGCAAAGTGAACAAACTATGCAAAGTACCGAGGTTTTATTGCAAAACGCCAGCAAAATGGTCACTCAGCTGGATGCTTTGGTATCCAGCCCACAGGTGCAACAGTTACCGGCACAGTTACAACAAAGCCTGCAGGATCTGCAGCAGATGCTGGCTGGTTTAAGCCCTGGGTCAGTAGCTTACGACAGACTTAATGGTAACCTGCAAACGCTGGATCAGGTGCTACGGGAGTTGCAACCTGTACTCCATACGCTAAATCAGCAAAGTAATGCGCTGGTGTTTGAAGCTGATATTCCTAAAGATCCTGAACCGAAGAGGGCAAAGCAATGAGATATATTACAGCGGCGCTGCTTTTGCTGCTAACGGGTTGTGCCAGCCAGCCTGCCAGTAATTATTACCAGTTACCGGCAGCGCCGGTAACGCCGGGCAGCTCAGTCTCTGAAGCGGGGTCTGTTTATATTGAGCCGGTACAGGTAGCCAGCTATCTCAATGGCCGCGGGTTAGTAATGCAGTTATCTGATGTTGAATTGGTTACGGCTCGCCAGCACTTGTGGGCAGAGGCACTGGCTCAGCAATTACAACGGCAGTTACGTGACAGAGTGCTGGCACAAACGCCAGGCTATGCAGCAGTGTTACAGGCCCGGCCCGACACTGTGCGTATTTCTGTGCAGTTGGAGCAGTTTCACGGCCTGGCTGACGGCCATGCTATTGTCAGTGGCCGCTTTGCGCTGAGTTCGCAGCAAGGTTCACAACCTTTCAATATTCGTATTGCCTTAACCGACGATGGTTACCCTGCACTGGTACAGGCGCTGGGACAGGCAGTGCAGCAGCTTAGCCAGCAAATCGCCCGGCAACTGACTGACGCGGCATAACTTGCAGCTGCTTATTGCTCTAATGCGATAAGCAGCTACTATCATTTATTCAGATGGCTAGACATTTGAATGTCTTTACGTGTAGTGTAGGCATGTTATGCAAATTGTTAGCATAAATAGCAGCTATCACTGAGTTTTATTTAGCGTACTAACGTTAACTGCGCATAATGCAGGGTCGGCCGGATAAAATCAGGCCGGGCCGGCAGTGTTCAACTATTCTGACTATACCTGTGTGTTGTCAGTAAAGTGCAGCCAACTGAAGGAGGAAACGGCTATGGTTACAGAGTTACTATGGGAAGCCGCAAGCCTGATGTTAATTGGCATGGTTGCGGTGTTTGCATTCTTATTACTGCTGGTGTTTGTCGTACAAATACTCAGTGCTGTAATGCAGCGCTATTTTCCGGCAAAAACCGCAGATAAAACTACCAGAGTAGAAAGTGTCAGCAGTGGCCCCAGCCCGGCAGTCATTGCCGCTATTTCAGGCGCTATACATCAGTATCGCCAACAACAATAAGAGGACTCAGGCATGAGCAAGCCATTATTACTTACTGAACTTGTGCTGCGCGATGCGCATCAGTCATTACTGGCAACCCGGTTGCGGCTGGAAGATATGCTGCCTATTGCGGCCAAGCTGGATAAAGTGGGCTATTGGTCGATGGAGTCCTGGGGTGGGGCTACCTTTGATGCCTGTATCCGTTATCTTGGCGAAGACCCCTGGCACCGCATCCGCGAACTGAAAAAAGCCATGCCAAATACCAAACAGCAAATGCTGCTGCGCGGACAAAATTTATTAGGCTACCGCCACTATGCCGATGATGTAGTAACCGCCTTTGTTGAACGTGCACATGAAAACGGCGTTGATGTGTTTCGTATTTTCGACGCCATGAACGACATCCGCAACCTGCAAACTGCGGTTCAGGCTGCCATTAAAGTTGGCGCTCATGCGCAGGGTACTATTTCTTATACAGTTAGCCCGGTACACACCATTGATATGTGGGTAGATATGGCACGCCAACTGGAAGATATGGGGTGCCATTCGGTTTGCATTAAAGATATGGCCGGTTTGCTCAAACCCTACGAGTGTGAAGAGCTGGTTACCCGTATTAAAGAAGCCACTAAAATTCCGCTGGCGATGCAGTGCCATGCTACTACAGGCTTAAGCACTGCCACTTATCAAAAAGCCATCGACGCCGGTATTGATATGCTGGACACCGCTATATCGTCAATGAGTATGACCTATGGTCATAGCGCCACTGAAACTATGGTGGCAATTGTTGAAGGCACCGAGCGCGACACCGGGCTGAATTTAGAACTGCTGGCTGAGATTGCCGCTTATTTTCGCGATGTGCGGAAGAAATATGCGCAGTTTGAAGGTTCATTAAAAGGTGTCGATGCCCGTATTTTGCTGGCACAGGTGCCAGGTGGCATGCTAACCAATATGGAAAGCCAGTTAAAAGAGCAGGGCGCACTGGATAAACTGGACGCTGTGTTACAAGAAATCCCTCATGTGCGCGAAGATCTCGGCTTTTTACCGCTGGTTACCCCAACATCACAAATAGTGGGCACTCAGGCGGTATTAAATGTGCTTACCGGTGAGCGCTATAAAAGTATTACCAAAGAAACCGCCGGTGTATTAAAAGGCGAGTACGGCGCTACCCCGGCACCAATGAATGCCGCGTTGCAGGCGAGGGTATTGGCGGGGGCAACCGCAATTACCTGCCGACCTGCCGATTTATTGCAGCCAGAGCTGGACAAATTGCAGGAAGAGCTTGGCAGCCTGGCTAAAAGCGAAAATATCCGTCTGGCAGAGCAGCAGATTGATGATGTACTGACCTATGCTTTATTTCCGCAGGTGGGGTTAAAATTCCTGAAGAATCGTGATAACCCGGCGGCGTTTGAGCTGGCACCGGAGCCGGAAAGTACAGATAACAAGAAAGTGCCAGCCAAAGCCAACACCGTTCAGAGTGGCCCTGCCAGCTACAGCGTGCGGGTTGATGGCAAAGTGTATGAAGTAGAGGTTGCACCAACGGGCGAACTCAGTTCAGTTAAGCCTGTGGTGTCAGAAAATATTCCCGGCAGCGCTTCAGTTACCGGCAGTGCAACGTTAAATGCGCCGCTGGCAGGTAATATCTGGAAAATTGCCACTAAAGTTGGCGCTAACGTTAAGCGTGGTGATGTGGTGATTATTATGGAAGCGATGAAAATGGAAACCGAAGTACGGGCAGTGTCTGACGGTACTGTGGTCAATATTCATGTTGCTGCCGGTGATGCTGTTAGCACCGGCGATGTACTGATCAGCTTTGACTAGACTGAACTGAGGAATTTTCATGGACGCTGTTGCAACCTTAATTGCTTCAACCGGTTTGGTGCATTTTACCGCCGGCCAGGTAGTGATGATGCTGGTCGGATTTATTTTGCTTTATCTGGCTATTGCCCGTGGTTTTGAGCCGCTGTTATTACTGCCGATTGGTTTTGGCGCTATATTAACCAACATTCCGCTGGCTGGTATGGGCGATCCTGGCGGCTTGTTATATATGATTTACGATGTTGGCATCAGCACCGGTATTTTTCCGTTGCTGATTTTTATGGGGGTTGGCGCATTAACGGATTTTGGTGCCTTAATTGCCAACCCCAGAATGCTGTTATTAGGTGCCGCAGCGCAGTTTGGTATTTTTGCTACCTTATTAGGCGCTATTGCATTAAATGCAGTTCCGGGTTTAAGTTTTACGCTTAAAGAAGCCTCAGCCATTGCCATTATTGGCGGGGCAGACGGCCCTACCGCAATTTTTCTTGCCTCCCGGCTGGCGCCTGATTTACTCGGTGCTATTGCCGTAGCGGCATATTCTTACATGGCGCTGGTGCCTATTATCCAGCCGCCGATTATGCGCGCTTTAACCACTAAAGTTGAGCGTAATATTCAGATGGTGCAACTGCGTACTGTTAGTAAGAAAGAAAAGATTATTTTCCCGCTGGCGGTATTACTGCTCACTATTTTATTACTGCCAAGTGCCGCGCCGCTGATTGGTATGTTTTGTCTGGGTAACCTGATGCGTGAATCAGGAGTGGTGGAGCGCTTAAGTAAAACTGCGCAAAACGAGCTGATTAATATTGTCACCATTTTCCTGGGGCTCGCTGTTGGGTCCAGGCTTAGTGCGGATAAGTTTTTAACGATGCAAACCCTCGGCATTTTGGTGCTGGGTGCGGTCGCCTTTGCCATAGGTACGG
The DNA here is from genome assembly GCF_024809855.1 of Rheinheimera pacifica. Classification (GTDB taxonomy): domain Bacteria; phylum Pseudomonadota; class Gammaproteobacteria; order Enterobacterales; family Alteromonadaceae; genus Alishewanella; species Alishewanella pacifica_A. The sequence goes on along the minus strand of NZ_JANUEM010000006.1, from coordinate 166,859 downwards.
CCTCCGGGGTTATTATGGCTAAGTTTATGGCTAAGTTCTCCAAGCAGCCTATTAACCCGTTAATTGGTGCGGCCGGAGTGTCAGCCGTGCCAATGTCAGCGCGGGTGGTAAACAAAGTAGGGCTGGAAGCTAACCCACATAACTTCTTACTGATGCATGCCATGGGGCCTAATGTTGCCGGTGTAATAGGTTCTGCCGTTGCTGCCGGTATTTTACTGGCACTGGTTGGTTAAGGTTAAACAGATAAAAAAAGCCCGGTTCATTTGACCGGGCTTTTTAATGAGCTGTAAGTTGCTTAAGGAGCAGCGGTTGCTGCTGTAGCGGTTTTTGCCAGCAACACCCGCTCTTTAGTCGCCAGTTGCGCAATAATTTGCTGTGCATGTTGGCTGAATAACTGCTTTTCCTGGCCTTGTAGCGGTGTAGCTTGCGGTAACTTAACAGTTCTCGGGTTACGGTGTACGCCGTCAATCACAAACTCATAGTGTAAGTGTGCGCCGGTAACCCGGCCTGTTGCACCTAAACGGCCAATAGCCTGGCCCTGACGCACTCTGTCACCTTGTTTAACATCACGGCGCGACAGATGCAGGTACTTTGTCACAATATTGTTGGCATGCTGAATAAACACATAGTGGCCATTCAGGTTGTTGTAGGTAGACGCAATAACACGGCCATCACCTGCAGCCATAATCGGCGTACCAACCGGCGCAACATAATCTACGCCGTTGTGTGCGCGCACTGTGCCCAGCACCGGATGCAGGCGGCGTGGGTTAAAGTTTGAGCTGACATACTGAAAGCTGACCGGCGCGCGCAAAAATGCCTGACGCATACTGGCACCATCAGGTTTGTAGTAGTTGCCATCGGTATGACGTACAGCCTGATACACATGCCCCTGGTTCTGGAACTGAGCGGCAACAATATTACCATTGCTGATAAACTCACCATCAACATATTGGGTTTCGTACAGTACGCTGAAGCTGTCGCCACTACGGATATCTAAACCAAAGTCGATATCCCAGCCGAAAATACCGGCCAGGCTCATAATTTGTGCTTCACTTAAACCGGCTTCTATACCGGCACTCCAGAAATTACTGCGAATTTCTGCGCTGGCAAACTGGCTACGCAGCTCAACTTCTTTTTTCAGTTCTTCGGCAACAAAGTTACCTTCAGTATTGCGGCTTACACGTAACGTGGTTAAGTGGTTCAGCGCATAGCGTAGTTCCTGTAACTCACCCGTTTCGTTTACGCCAAATTCAAGTTGCTCGCCCGGAAACAGTCTGGTTAGCGTTTTAACACTATTACCTAATGCCAACACTTCCAGCATAACTTGTTGGCTGATATTGGCCTTTTTGAACAGGGCTGACAATGCATCACCTCTTTGTACCTGCAATATCGACCAGTTTAACGACAAGTCTTCTTCTGGCAGGGCAGGTAATTCAGAAATGGCTTGCTCAAGAGCTAAATCTTCTGCGCTTTGTGGAATATCCAGGCTGTAGCGCTTGCCTATTTCCAGACTGTCGCTTTTACTGCCTTTAGAGGCAGAGGCTTGTTCTGATGGTAATAATAAAACAATAGATAAGAACACCGAAGTGGCGACAATTAAGACGCGGTGTTGTTTGGGAATTTTGGTTACTAATTGGCGCATAATGCTAGTCTTGGCTCGGGAAATGCACAAAAACCGAGCATATACCGTTTTTTTGCCTGACACCAGACTTTTGTGCGTTTCCCCGAGCCTGAACATGCTATAGAATGCGGATTCTTTGCGCAATCAGGTTAAAAATCAGGAGACTAAAATGGCGGACTGGGAGCTGGCTTTAGCTGAATTAAAACGCGGCTGCGAAGAAATTCTGCTGGAAGAAGAGCTAATTGCCAAGTTAAAAGAAGGCAAGCCTTTAAAAATAAAGGCGGGTTTTGACCCAACAGCACCAGATTTACACCTTGGTCATACTGTTTTGATCAACAAATTGCGGGCTTTTCAGCAATTAGGCCACGAGGTGATTTTTCTGATCGGTGATTTCACCGGCATGATTGGCGATCCAAGCGGTAAAAATGTTACCCGCAAGCCACTAAGCCGTGAAGACGTGCTGGCCAATGCCGAAACCTATAAAGAACAGGTGTTTAAAATACTTGATTCGGCGAAAACCCGGGTGGCATTTAACTCAGAGTGGATGGGCGAGCTGGGCGCTGCCGGTATGATTAAACTGGCATCACGTCAAACCGTGGCACGTATGCTGGAACGCGACGATTTTAAAAAGCGCTTTGCTAATAATCAGTCAATCGCTATTCACGAGTTTTTATACCCGCTGGTACAAGGCTGGGATTCTGTGGCGTTACAAGCTGATGTTGAAATGGGCGGCACTGATCAGCGCTTTAACCTGCTGATGGGCCGTGAGCTACAAAAAGATGAAGGCCAGCGCCCGCAAACCGTGATGATGGTACCGCTGCTGGAAGGCCTGGACGGCGTGCAGAAAATGTCGAAGTCTTTGGGCAACTATGTGGGTATTACCGATGCCCCGAACGATATGTTCGGCAAAATTATGTCTGTTTCAGACGAGCTGATGTGGCGCTACTACGATTTACTCAGCTTTAAGCCTGTTGAACAAATTACTGCGCTAAAGCAGCAGGTTGTTGATGGCGCTAACCCGCGCGATATTAAAATTATGCTGGCAAAAGAAATTATTGCCCGTTTTCACGATGAGGCCGCTGCAGAAGCGGCACACCAGGACTTTACCCAGCGCTTTAGTAAAAACGCGTTGCCGGAGGATATTCCCGACGTGACGGTAAACTGTGACGGCGGTTTTATGCCGGTTGCCAACCTGCTTAAAGAAGCCGGTTTGGTTGACAGCACCTCCGAGGCCATTCGTATGATTAAGCAGGGGGCGGTAAAACTAAACGGTGAAACCCGCATTGAAGATGCCAAACTGGAAGTAGCAAAAGGCAGCACAGAAATTTATCAGGTGGGAAAACGCAAGTTCGCCCGTATTACATTAATATAGCTAGAAAATAAGCTCCGCTGGCGCAAATGTCAGCGGAGCTTGCTGTTATGCCTTGGCCTGTTGCTTGATCATTAATACAAACCTTATTGATAATCGTTGCTATTTAAAATAAAATGCAACTTCCTCATGCAGTCAAAGGTTTGTTTCCATGTCTACTATTCAATTCCGCTTGTTGCCGGTTGCCACGGCGGTATCGCTGGCAATCGTGACCATGTCATCTGCTGCTGTTATTGCTGAAGAGCAAAGCAGTAAAGCAGTAGAAAGGCTTGAAGTTAAAGGCTCTTACACCGTAAATGAAGTTGTTGACACGGCAACCGGCCTTGGCCTGACACTGCGTGAAACACCTCAGTCGGTTAGTATCATTACTGAACAGCGGATGCGTGACCAAAATATGAATACCATTTTGGATACGGTAAAGCATTCTGTAGGCGTGTCTTCAACCGAACTTGATAACGTGCGCAGTTCTTTTAAGTCACGCGGTTTTGAAGTCAGTAACTATCAAATTGACGGTGTACCTATTGCCTGGAGTTTAGCGGGTGATGCTGGTGAAACCGTAGCAGATGTGGCTATTTACGAGCGGGTAGAGTTTGTACGCGGCGCTACGGGGTTATTAACGGGTGCTGGTGATCCATCTGCTTCTATCAATCTGGTAAGAAAACATGCCAACAGCACAGATTTGGCCGGTTATGTTAATGTCTCTGCTGGCAGCTGGAATAAAAAGCAGGTTACGGCTGATGTGAGCAATGGGTTAAATGCTTCAGGCAGTATTCGTGGCCGGGTTGTAGGTAAATATGTAAAAGGTGATTCGTACTGGGATCAGTATGAAGAAGATACCAGCGTACTATACGGGGTATTAGAAGCCGATTTAACCAATTCAACACTATTACGGGTTGGTGCAAGCTATCAGAACCGTGATCCTAAAGCCGCAACCTGGGGCGCGTTACCGGCAGTATTTACAGACGGTACTTTTGCCGATTGGGACGTATCGAAAACGACCGGTTCCGACTGGACCCGGTGGGAAACGACCAATACCAACTACTTTGTTAACCTGAACCACGTTTTTAGCAATGGCTGGCAGTTAGTCGCCAACTATAACCGCATGGAGTACGAGAAAGACTCTAAGTTATTGTACGTAAGCGGTGCCTTAGACAAAGATACTGGCCAGGGGCTTAGTGCTCAGCGTTACTATGCCTATGGTGAAACGCAGCAGGACAGCGTTGATATCCAGCTTAAAGGCGACTATCAGTTATTTAACCAGCAACATGAATTTGTAATCGGTGCTATTACCAGTAAGCAGAGTATTGAAACGGATTCTTACACTCCGGTTGGTGGTAATTCATGCTTCGGTTATGACTGCATACCGGTAAGTAATTTCTACAACTGGAACAATCTGGCCGAGTTAGCTGAGCCAGCATGGGACGAAACTCCAGTACGCGCCGAAGATGTGACTATTAACCAAAAAGGCTTTTACGCTGCAACCCGTATTGCTGCAACCGATAGCTTAAAGTTTATTGTTGGTGGCCGTATCTCTAACTGGGACCGTGCAGGTGTATGGTACAGCGCTAATGAAGATTTTGGTAACACAGGCGTATTTTTGCCTTACTTAGGTGCGTTGTATGATCTGACTGAGCAACACCGGCTCTATGCGAGCTACACAGAAATTTTTAAAGTGCAAAATGCTTATGATGCCAATGATCGTATCCTCGACCCGCTGGAAGGAAAAAGCTATGAGCTAGGCTTAAAAAGTACCTTCTTAGGCGATCGTTTACACACAACCGTAGCTATCTTCCAAATCAATCAGGATAACCTGGCTGAAGCAACAGGTGGTATGGGCCCTGGTAATCGCCCGGTTTCGATAGCCATTGACGGGACCGAAAGTAAAGGTTTTGAGTTAGAAGTTGTTGGTAAACCAGTTGATGGTTGGAATATCAGCGCTGGTTATTCACAGTTTCAAGCTGAAGATGCTTACGGCGCTAAAGTCAGTACCGATAGCCCGCGTAAACAGTTTAAGTTGTTTACTACTTATCAGTTTGTCGATTTACTGCCAGAGCTGACCATTGGTGGTGGTATTAACTGGCAAAGTGAAACCTTTGCCGCAGGTGGTGGTGTGCAGCTAACTCAGCCGGCTTACTCGTTAACAAACCTGATGGCGCGTTATGATCTTGCCGACAATATGAGCCTGCAGCTTAATATTGCCAACCTGTTTGATAAAAAGTACTACAACTATATGACGGCCTGGGGCGATGCCTATACACAGTATCGTTACGGTACGCCGCGTAACGTTGCGGTAAGCTTTAATTACTCGTTTTAAAAAACAGTATACGGATTGCCCGTTCGGGCAATCCGTTACGCTTATTTAATGGTGCTTTGCTGTTGTTGCTACATCTGCCGGTAAATATTGCCGGTATTAACCTTGTCTTATCCTACTGCTGCAATCTTATTATTTTCTATAGTGGAAAAACGCTCACTTCACTTCTAAAGTTGTAATACTTGTCAACAAATCACAATTTAGATTAGTAGTTTGTTTGATTGGATTTTAACAACAAGGTTACGCCGGGTATGGATACTTTTCAGCTTAGTCAGCTGCAGGATGCCATAGTGCATTGTGCCGTTGATGCCATTATTGTTATTGATCAGAAAGGCTTAATTTGTTTTTTCTCGCCCTCGGCAGAAAAACTGTTTGGTTATACTTCTGCCGAATGTGTTGGCCAGAATGTCCGTATGTTAATGCCAGAACCATTTCATAGTGAGCATGACAGCTATCTGGCAAATTACGTTACGCGGGGTATGAAGGCCAAAATCATTGGTTCTGGCCGCAATGTAAAGGGTAAACGTAAAGACAATAGCGTGTTTCCTATGCATCTTTCTGTTGGCGAAGCCAAAGCCGGCGCTAAACATTACTTTGTTGGTATTTGCCATGATTTAACGGCGTATGAGGCCAGTGTTAAAGCGCACCTGAGTTTACGCTCTATGCAGGATGCTCTGCTTGAAGCTGCGGTAGATGGCATTATTTCTATTGATGAATGGGGCATAGTGCAAAGCTTTAACCGTGGTGCCGAGCTGTTATTTGGCTATAAGAAACATGAAGTGATTGGCCGCAATGTCAGTATGCTGATGACATCAGCGCACAGCAGCCAGCATGATAGCTATCTGCAGAACTATAAAGGCGGCGGTAAGGCCAAAATTATTGGCATTGGCCGTGATGTACAGGCGCAGCGTAAAGATGGTTCAGTCTTTCCTATGCATTTATCTGTGGGCGAGTCGCATACTGAGTATGGTCGGCTGTTTGTTGGCGTATGCCATGATTTATCTGAATTCAAAGCTGTATTGCAGCGGCTGACGTCTGCAGAGCAGCGCTATCGCGACATAGTCGAGAATCAAAAAGAGTTTATCTGCCGTTTAAGCAAAAATTCGCGGCTTACCTTTGTTAATAATGCCTTTGGGCGTCAGCTTAACCAGCCGGTTTTTCAAATGCTGGGGATCTCTATCTTTGAGTTTATTCATGCTGACGAGCGCTGCAATGTTGAATCATTACTGGAACAAATGCGCCATGCCGGTGAGCCGCAAACAATATCATTACTGGTACGGATGCTAGATGCGGATAACGGCATACATTGGGTTGACTGGACATTTAGTACTTTAGCCAGTAAAGCTGATTCGGTTGACGAAATTCAGGGCGTAGGTATTGATATTACCGAGCAGATAAAAGCGAAAAACCATGCGAAGTTTCTGACCAATTTTGATGCGTTAACCGGCTTATTAAATCGGGATGGCTTGCTGGAGCAATTCAACCGGCGGCCTGATACAACGCAGGCTTATGCGGTACTGTTTATTGACTGTCACCGTTTTCGGCTTATCAATGAGAAATACGGCCATGATTTTGGCGATCTGATGCTAATAGAGGCAGCGCACCGGCTACAAAATATGCTGCCTGAAGGCGCTTTTGCCTGCCGCCCTGGTGCCGACGATTATATCTTGTTGCTTCCGGTTACAGACAGCAGCAGCTTATTGTCTTTTGCCCAGTATCTGGTTGAACAATGTGCAGAGCCATACTGGCTGGCAAACCAGAAAATTTCCCCTTCGGTATGCGTTGGGATCAGTACTTATCCGGATGACGAGACTGATTTAAACGTGCTGATCCGTCAGGCTGAATCGGCAATGTTTGCTGCTAAACAGCAGGCGTTACCGTTACGTTTATACCATGAAGATATTCATAACGCGCTGACCCGGCAACTGGAAATAGAGCAAGGCTTACGTTTAGCACTGGAACAGGATTTACTTAGCGTAGTACTGCAACCCAAGTACCATATGATAAGCAAAGAGCTGGTGGGTTACGAGGCGTTAGTGCGCTGGCACGATGCTGAGCTGGGTTTTGTCGCGCCGGACATTTTTGTAGCCGTGGCAGAGGCAGTAAACCTGGGTAAAAAGCTTGATTGCTGGGTAATTAAAAGGGTGTTACAGCAAATAAAGTTATGGCGGCAAGCTGGCTTACCACTTAAGCCGGTGGCGGTAAATATTACGGCCAAGCACTTTTCTGATCCGGCGTTAAACCAGCATGTGCTTAATAAGCTACAGCTGATGGAGCTACCGGCTGAGTGCCTGCAACTTGAAATTACCGAAGGTGTAGCAATGGATAATTCACCGGCTACTCTGGAAAACCTGACAGCGTTTCGCGGCGCGGGTATTAAAGTGGCAATTGATGATTTCGGTACCGGCTATTCTTCATTGTCGTATCTTACCTCTTTACCTATCGATTTTATTAAAATTGATAAAACCTTTGTGCAAGCACTGGAAAATGGCAATAACCTGAGTCTGGTTAAAGCAATGCTGGCGATGGCACAGGCAATCGATGTTGCTGTAATAGCAGAGGGTATTGAAACAGTAAAGCAGCAGGATTTACTGGCAGAGCTGGGTTGCGAGTTTGGCCAGGGCTACCTTTATGCCAGGCCTGCCAGCTTTAGTGATATTGAGCAACAGCTTCGTGCGGCACAACAGTGCGCGCCGCAGCATTAAATTGATAGCTGCGGCTGCATAGCGGGTGTCAGGCACGTTTTTTCAGTAATAGCGCAATATCATCACTGCTGCTGATAGGCTCTGCTTGTTGCCTGGTTTGGCGTGGCTGTATTTTTTCACCCAACACCAGCATACAAGGGGTTAAAAACAAGGTTAGCACGGTGGCAAAGGTTAAACCGCCGGCAATGGCACTGGATAATTGCGTCCACCACTGGGTAGATGGCGCGCCAAACCCCAGGCTGGGTTCCAGCATGTTAACATTAACCGCCAGTACCATTGGCATTAGCCCCAGCACTGTCGTAATGGATGTCAGCAACACCGGGCGTAAACGCAGGCAGCCTGTTTCCAGTGCAGCTTCTAATGCCGATAAACCGCTGTCACGCAGCTGATTGTAGGTATCAATGAGTACGATATTATTATTTACCACTATACCTGCCAGGCCAATAATACCCATTCCCACCATAACAATACCAAAGCTTTGGCCGTTAACCAGCAAGCCCAGCAGTACACCGGCGGTAGAAAAGATAATGGCGGATAAAATCAGCAGGCTTTGGTACCAGCTGTTAAATTGCACCAGCAAAATCATTAGCATCAAAAAGATGGCAGTAGCAAAAGCGCCCATTAAAAAGGTCATGGCTTCTTGCTGATCGGCACTTTCACCGGCCGTTTTAATATGTACGTTGTCGGGCAGCTTAATATCGCTTTTTAGCAGTGCCTGTAAGCGCTCGCTTACCTGATTGCCCGGTGCTAAATCACTTTTTATTGTTACAGCCCGGTTGCCGTCAATGCGCTTGATAATACTGGTTTTAGGTGCCGGTACCAGTTTAATAAAATTACTCAGTGGTACCTGACCACGTTGTGTTTGAATAGTTAACCGGCCAAGCTGATCTAAAGAACGCCAGTTTTCCGGAAAGCGTACCCGGATATCAACTTCGTCGCTGGCATATTCCGGACGAAACTTTGCCAGTAGTAAGCCATTACTAATCATTTGCACGGCATTACCAACTGTCAGTACATCGGCACCAAAACGGGCAGCGGCGGCGCGATCTACTTCTATACGCCACTCTATGCCAGGTAAGCTTCTATCATCTTCAATATCAACAAAACCACCCATTTGCTGCATCTGGCTGATAATTTGTGTTACCGCCTGTTCAGTCGCTTCAGCTTCCATTGCGCTTATCTGTAGCTCTATGGGTTTACCTGCGGCCGGGCCTTCCTGCTGTTGACGAAACTCCAGAATAATACCGGGAATATCTTTGGTAAGCTCACGCATTTCATTAAGTATATCTGCCGCCCGGCGCCGCTCGTACCAGTCAATAAACTGAAACTGCAGGGTACCTACCACGTCGGGGGCCAGCTCACCGCTGCTGGCTGCCAGCGAGCGGGCATAAAGTGCTTTTACTTCTGATAACCCCAGCAGGCGCTGCTCTACTTTTTGCAGCAAAATATCTTTTTCATAAATAGACATATCTCCACGGGCGCGTACCCAAACCTGGGCTGATTCAGGTTCTACCGACGGGAAAAACTCCAGGCCGTGATTATATTTGCCGTAAGCAAAAAAGATCAGCACCATAGCACCAAGCATACCGGCAAAGGTCAGGCCCGGGCGGCGTAACAAGCGTGCCAGCAAGCCGCGATAGGCTTTACCTGCCCGGCTTTGTTCTACGTTGTGTACCGGCGGTTGAGCCTTACTCAGCCCACCCATTACCGGTAAGAAAATCAGTGCCATAAATAGCGATGCCAGCAAACACAAAATAACAGTAGCAGGCAGGTACTTCATAAACTGGCCTACCACACCAGGCCAGAATAGCAGCGGCATAAATACCACTACTGTAGTAGCGGTGGAGGCAATAATAGGCCAGGCCATACGCCCGGCAGCATTGGCCCAGGCTTGTTTCGGTTTTTGCCCTTCAGCCAGGTTACGATCGGCCAGTTCACTAACGACAATAGCGCCATCTACTAACATACCGGCTACTAAAATCAGCGCGAACAGTACGATAATGTTCATGGTATAGCCCAGCGCGTAAATCAGCAGAATACCGGCAAAAAACGCGCCCGGAATGGTAATACCCACCAATACTGCCGAGCGTACACCCATAGTGGCGACAATCAGGATCAGCACCAGCACCACTGCGGCTAACACGTTGTTCAGCAAATCTGACAGCATGTTTTTTACTTCGGTCGACTGATCCATTATATAGTTAATCTGCATGCCTTCAGGAAAGGCTGCACTGGCTTGTTCAATCAGTAGCTTGGTTTGCTCTATGGTAGAAATGATATTGGCGCCGCTACGTTTTTTAACTTCCAGTACTACTGCCGGCTGGCCATTAATACGGGCAAAACCGAGCGGATCTTTAAAGCTGCGGCTAATGGTTGCCACATCGCCGAAAGTGATTACGGTATCGCCGTCCACTTTAATCGGCATTGACAATACATCGTCTAAGTTTTCAATAACGCCCGGTACTTTCATCGCCATCCGGCCGGCACCGGTGTCCAGGCTACCGGCAGCCACCAGGCGGTTATTGTTTGAAACCAGGGTAAACAGCTGCTGATAATCCAGGCCGTAGCCTTCGAGTACCTGTGGATCTACCACTATTTCCAGTAAATCTTCGCGGTCGCCGCCGATATCAACTTCCAGCACCTCTGGAATAGCTTCAATATTTTCCTGTAACTGGCGGGCAATAAATACCAGCTGGTTTTCTGATACCGGGCCGGATAAACCTACTGACAATACCGGAAACAAGCCAACGTTAATTTCATTTACTGTAGGTTCGTCTGCTTCGCTTGGCAGTTTAGCCCGGGCAGCATCTACTTTAACCCGCACATCGGCCAGTGCTTTATCAGCATTAAAACCGGCGTCAAATTCCAGCATCACTGAGGCATGGCCTTCACTGGAGGTGGAAGTCATTTTTTTAATGCCTTCCAATGAGCGCAGTTCATGCTCCATTGGCCGTACCAGCAGGCGTTCACCATCTTCCGGGCTGATGCCGTCAAGCGACATTGACACGTACATCATCGGGATAGCAATATCCGGGTTGGCTTCTTTGGGAATAGACTGATAAGCAGTAATACCGGCAATAAACAGAAACAGCAGCAACATTAAGCTGGCGCGGCTGCGCTGAATAGCCGCCTGAATAATGCTGTTCATGGCTTGGCTCCGGCAACCACAACTTTATCGCCAGCACGCACAAAGCCGGCGCCCTGGGTAATAATTTGTGCCCGCTGTGGCAAACCACTCACCCAGGCGCCGTCGTTATCGGCACTTAATATTGCTACCGGGTAAAACACCACCTGTTGCTGTTCGTCTACCACTGACACTCCAAGATGGCCGCTGGTATCCAGGCTCAGCAGTGCAGGGGAGATCCGGTGTGCCTGCACAGGCTCAAGTTGTATTTCAACTGTAGCGCTGCCACCGGCGATACGCAGCAGGTCGGGGTTGGCTACCGTTACTTCAATATAAAAACTGCGGGTGGCTGTATCGGCAGCGTAGCTAATAAAGCTAAGCTCGCCGTTTAGCTCACGGCCTTCAAGTAAACGTAAGGTAACCTTCTGGCCAGGCTTCAGTGCCGAAATATGTTGCTGCGGAATTTGCGCTGTTACTTTAAGCTGGTCAATTTGCACCAGTTGCATCAGCTCGGTGCCGGTTTGAACTAAATCGCCTACTTCAATATGGCGGCGATCTACCACACCATTAAACGGCGCTACCGGTTCTGTTTGTGTCACTGCAAGCCGGGCGGTTTGCAACTCGGCTTCCGCTTTAGCCATTTCGCTTTCCAGCCTTGTTAGCTCAGTTGCTGACAAAAACTTTGATTTTCCCAGTGTGCGGGCGCTTTCCAGCTCACTTTTGCGCAGCTTCAGGTTTGCCTGTGCCTGTGCCAGTAAGGCGGTACGGCCTTCGTCTGACAGGCGCAGCAGTTTGTCACCTTGTTTAACTGTGTCGCCTTGTTGCTTTAGCAACGCGTCAACTGTGCCAGCCCGTTGCGACTTAATGCTTACTGCGCGCCAGGGTAATACCTGCCCCTGGGCAATTTGTTTTGCCTGATAGGGTTGTGCATCTGACCAGCGTGCTTCTACCTGTGCCAACTCAATAGCTGGAATTTGCTGTTCAGCAGGTGCATCTGTTTTAGTGCTGTAATTGTCGCCGCTAAGCAGCCAGAAAATAAGCGCCAGGCTTAAGGTCACAGCAATAACAACAGGGGAGAAAGAAAGCTTTTTAAACATGAAAAATCCTTGGCAGCAGCAATAAACTCAGAGCAGTATAACGTTACAGGGCAATATACTGGCAGCTATAACTACCAGCAACTATGTAACTGTAAGCAAATATAGCCAGCTTAACGTTTTTACTGCTGGTTGCGGGCAAAACGCCCAAGTTGCTGCTGAGTACGGGCGGTGCCGGATAACAGATCTTTAGCTGCCTGATCAATAGAGGCCATCTGGTTATAGGCATCACTGGTTACCTGTTCAATAGCCGATAAATGCTGGTGGGTTTGCTGGTAGCGTTGCTCCAGTTCCAGTACGGTACTATTAATGTTTTGAATACCGCTTTTCGCGTGTTGCAGTTCTTGTTGTAACTGGCTGAATTCAGCACTGGTACTGTCAATTTGCTGCTGCGCTTGTTGTGCCTGCTGGTTAAGGCTTTGTGATTCAGTGCGGGTTTCTCCAACCAGCTGTTCCATTTCATTTAAAAAGCCGGAAATTTGCTTGGTGGCATCATTTACTTTAGCGGCCAGCGTACGCACTTCATCAGCTACCACGGCAAAACCACGGCCGGCATCACCGGCACGGGCAGCTTCAATTGCAGCATTAAGCGCCAGCAGGTTGGTTTGATCGGAAAAATTTTCTACCATTACCAAAATTTGCCGCACATTTTCTGAGTTTTTATGCAAACCATTAATAGTACTGCCAAAGCTGTTAAGTAGTTTAACAATACCTGATAGCTGGCCGGTAAGCTGCTGCATCTGGTTACTGGCTACTTTGGCTTTATCTACGGCCACACCAGATACCTGGCCTACCTGATCGCCATGTTGCACAATATCGGACAGATATTGCAGTACTTCATCACTTTCACGGCGAATCTGGCCGCTACGTTTTTCGGTATCCTGCAGATGGCTGCGGGTGCTTTTTACTGCCCCGGATACTTGCTCGTTAACTAAATGGGTTTCACCGGCCTGCTGGTGAATGTCACCCAGCAATACCCCCAACTGGCTGACAAACTGGTTATATTCTTCCGACAGGGTACGAAATTCATCATAAGTAAAAGCGGGCAGGCGGTGGTTAAGGTCGGTGCCTTTACGGTTGGTATCGTGCAGTGCCGATACCAGCGCTTTAACCGGCCGTACAATCAGGTAATGCATATAGCCGATAGTAAATCCAAAGGCTGTTACGCCAAGCACCAGCAGTAGCCACCAGCGGCTGTCAGCACCGGAAGCCGGGTATGCCAGGTACAGTGCCAGCAGGAAGAACAGCGCTAAAAAGCTGATATTACCAACAATTTTACGGCTTAATGTGCCAAAGAAAGTGCGTTCAATAAACAGGTAAACAGAGGTAAAACCAGCCATAAGGTCGCAAGTCCTGCCAGAATATATTAATAGAAATTAGCATAACATAGCCTTTTACCAGCTGCGACTATTGCTGTGCTTTTGCTGTTGATCTGGCGCAAACTCCTGTTATATAGCCAGTTTGCGGCTGATAAACCAGCCTGCAACCATAGCGGCAATAAAAGCCAGAGTGCCATGGCTGCCAGAGCTGACAGCTGCTAATGCCGGGCCCGGGCAATAACCTGCTAAACCCCAGCCTGCACCAAACAATAAAGCACCAATAAGCAACGGTTTGTCCAGCGCTTTTTTACCGGGCAAGTTAAAGCTTTCAGCAAACACGGGTTTGCCTTGGCGGATAAACAGCCAGTAACCGCTGCTGTACACCACCAGTGCTGCGGCCATTACCAATATTAAACTTGGGTCCCAGTTGGCATTCAGCGTTAAAAAGCCCAGTACTTTGTTTGGATCTATCATCTGTGAATAAGCAATACCGGCTGACATCAGCAACCCGGCAATAAAAGCGATAATAACGGGCATGATAGTTTCCTTAATGCAACAGCGTGGCAACCAGCATGCCGCTTAACATAAACAGCACGGTAGCTGTAACTGAACGTGGCGATAAACGGCTGATGCCACAAATACCATGGCCAGAGGTGCAGCCGCTGCCCCAGCCGGTGCCAATACCTACTAATAAGCCAGCAACAATAACCTGCCAGCTAAGCTGGGGTGTGCCGTAGCTAAAATCTGTTAATATTGCAGCCACTAATATTGGGCCGGCAGCAATACCCGCCAAAAATGCCAGCCGCCAGCTGCGGCCGTCGCGGCTAAATAAAGCTGAACCGGCAATACCTGAAATACCGGCGATACGGCCGTAAAATACAAATAAGATCAGCGCGCCAAGGCCTATCAGGGCACCGCCAATTAATGCCTCAACCGGGGTGAAGTTTTCCATCAGGCTCTCCTGTTATTGCTTAACTGCCAGGCCGGCATCAAGCCAGGCTTGCATACCTCCGGCAACAGAATAAATTTGGCTAAAGCCCATTCGCTGCAGTGCTTCTGCCGCCAGCGCAGAACGGCCACCGGAGCGGCAGATCAAATACAGCGGATATTGTGCCAGCTGTTGCAGTGCATTTTGGGGTTCGCAACCAGTGGCGGCTACTTTAGGGTGGTTATGGATGTTCATTTCCAGCACGCCGCGCGGATAATTTATTGCGCCGCTGATATGCTGTTGCGCGAATTCGGCCGGTTCGCGCACATCTATCAGTATGGTTTCGTTATCGGCTTTAAGCGCATTGCTAAGATCAGCAATGCTGACTTCGTTAATACCCGCTTTGGCTTCAGCTATTAATTGCTGTGACGTTTTCATCTGATGCTCCTGTTTGCTGAAATTAAATAACAGATTGATAGATTACTATTACCGCCATAATGACTAAAAACACTGCAAAGGCGCGTTGCAGCTGTTGTTTTGGCAAACGTTTGCCTACGGCGGCACCCACGTAGCTACCGGCAATACCGGCAATAATCATCAGGCCGATAATGTTCCAGTCAAATATGACGCCGTCTGCAGCCATCACCCAATAGTATTTAGCAAAACCGACAAAGGATTTCATGGCAATAATAACCAGGCTGGTAGCAACACCAACCGGCATGGCTAAACCGCCCAACAGCACCAGTGCCGGTACGATTAAAAAGCCACCACCTACGCCAACAAAGCCGGTTATTGCCCCCACAATTAAGCCATCAATAACAATTTTTACCGGCTTAAACACTTTGCCATTGCCGGATTCGCCAGTGTTTGTACGCCACATCATTACCGCAGCCACCAGCATTAAAAGCGCGAATACCAGTAGTTGCCAGCGGGCATCAACTAAAGTACCCAGCCAGGCCCCGCCGTAAGTACCGGCCATACCCGGAATACCGAACCACATAACATGGCGCCAGCTAATAAGCCGTTGCAAACCATTACGCACTGAGCCAAATAAGCTGATCCCCGCTACAATTAACAGCGACGATGCTATAGCCAGTTGAGGCGGCATATGCAGCAGGTAAAGCAATACCGGTACCGTCAGGATAGAGCCGCCGGAGCCAAATAGTCCCAGGCTTAAACCAATTACTATTGCACCAAGTAAGGCCAGCATAATGTATTTGTCCTATATAACATATTGGAATATGCTTATAACATGAATTGCATTCTAGAATGGTTTTCGCTACGCTGCAATTAAATTTAGAGCTTTCTAATTTACGAGGTGTGTATGGCTGCTAATAACGTGCATATTGAAATGTTTTTTGATAAAGACAGTTCAACCTTTAGCTATGTAGTTACAGATATCAGCACTAAGGCTGCAGCCATTATTGACCCGGTGCTGAACTACGATGCCGCCGCAGGTGCCGTCAGCACGACAGACGCTGATAATATACTAGCCTATGTCACTGCCAAAAACCTGAAAGTGGAGTGGATTTTAGAAACGCACGCTCATGCCGATCATCTGTCGGCAGCGCATTATTTGCAGGTTAAAACCGGCGCACCGGTCGCAATAGGTGAAGGCATTCGTAAAGTACAACAAACCTTTAAACTGGTATTTAACCTAAATGATGACGAACTGCTGGCCAAAGGGGACTATTTTGACAAATTATTTGCTGATAATGAGCAATTTAGTATTGGCGGGGTAACGGCGCAGGTTATTAGCACCCCAGGCCATACCAACGACAGTGTCAGTTATCTGATTGCCGGTAATTTATTTGTGGGTGATTCGTTGTTTATGCCGGATTCCGGCACTGCCCGCTGTGATTTTCCCGGCGGTGACGCGCATCTTTTATATCGCTCTATCCAGCGTATTTATCAGCTGCCGGACGATACCACTATTTTTATATGCCACGACTATCAGCCAAATGGCCGCGAACTAAAATACCAAACCAGTGTGGCAGAGCAAAAAGCGCAGAATATTCATGTTAAAGCCGATACGCCAGAGCAGGAGTTTGTGCAAAAGCGCGAAGCCCGCGATAAAACGCTGGCAGTGCCAAGGCTGATTTATCCTTCGGTACAGGTAAATATCCGTGGCGGCCAGCTACCTAAAGCGGAACCCAACGGTGTGAGCTATATCAAAATTCCATTAAAGCAGTGATAAAACAATAGCGGCCGGGGTTTGTACTTTACTTGCTCCGGCTTACTGCTTTAGCGTAACCTTGCGTCAGACAAAACACACAAGGTTACGGTATGAGAATAGCGTTGCTGGGGCTTGGCGATATCGCGCAAAAAGCCTACTTACCTTTAATAGCGGCTATGCCGGGCATTACACCGCTGCTGTGCACCCGGCAGGCGGCAGTGTTGCATCAGCTTATGCAGCAATACCGTATTAAAGAAGGCTACACAGAGCTTACGCAGTTAATTGTTGCCAAACCTGACGCTGTTATGATCCACAGCAGCACCGACAGCCATTTTAGCATTGCAACAACCCTGCTTAACGCCGGTATTGCGGTATTTATTGATAAACCGCTCAGTTACAACCTGGCTGAATGTGAGCAATTACTGGCGCTGGCCGAGCGGCGTAAGCTGTTATTGTTTGTTGGTTTTAACCGCCGTTATGTGCCCTTGTATCAGCCACCTTTGGCTGCCGTGCCTGTGCAGTTGCATTACCAGAAACACCGCTACAATTTACCGGCAGATGCACGTACTTTTGTTTATGATGACTTTATTCATCTGCTCGATTTTGCCCACTATGCCACGGTATTACATAACAAAGGTAATTTTACCCCTGTGGTGTACGGCCAGTTTGACAACCAACAGGCTGACAACAAACTGCTTGGTGCGGTGCAGGTAAATTGGCAGTTGGGTAAAACTACGGTATCGGTGTCAATGAACCGGCTGGCTGGCATTAATATGGAACGGCTGGAATACTACAGCCACAATCAGCACTGGCAAATTGACAACCTGGCGCAGGGGCACAGTGCTGGAGCTAATCAGTTACAGCAACTGGTGCAGCATGACTGGCACAACACTTTATATAAGCGCGGCTTTGTTAGTATGTTGGAGGCATTTATACAGCAACTGCAAAAAGGCGGCACTAACAGTACAGAGAACAGGCGGGTATTTAGCAGCCACCAGCTATGTGAATACGTTGTGCAGCAACTGGCTGACTAAGCATAAAAAAGACCAGCCGGAAGGTTGGGGGTTCTGGCCGGTCGAATACAACTAAAGGTACCACGCAACCGGCATACTATATAACTGCTGCGTTGCGTACTTTGATACAGCGCAAGAATAACCTTGTTAGCAAGGTCTGCCCAGCGACAAAATGTAAGTGTTTATAACCGGTGTAACAACTGCCTCGCCATTAGCCAAAGCATGTATAGCCAGTGCTAAAGCTGGTAAACTATGGCGTTATTTTTTTGCTAAGGGGGCACTAGTGCGTTACCAGTGGATTTTATTTGATGCCGATGAAACCCTGTTTCATTTTGATGCCTTCAAAGGGTTACAGTTAATGTTTTCCCGCCAGCAGTATCAGTTTAATGCAGACGAATACCAGTATTACCAATCCATTAACCTGCCGCTGTGGCAGCAATACCAGCAGGGCGAAATTAGCGCGCGTGAGCTGCAGATAAACCGTTTTACGCCCTGGGCTGAAAAGCTCGGCCAAACTGCCGGTGCATTAAACACTGCCTTTATGCAGGCGATGGCAGATATTTGCACCCCGCTACCCGGCGCTGCCGAGCTTATTACTTCGCTTAAAGGCCGGGTAAACATGGGTATTATTACCAATGGCTTTACTGAGCTACAGCAGGTAAGGCTTGAGCGCACCGGTTTTGCTGATGTGTTTTCACCGCTGGTGATCTCAGAGCAGGTTGGTGTAGCCAAACCCCATATTGATATTTTTAACCATGCTTTTGCTTTAATGGGCCACCCGCCGAAGCAGCATATTTTAATGGTAGGTGATAACCCGCATGCCGATATACAAGGCGGTATTAACGCCGGTATCGACACCTGCTGGTTAAACCGCCATAGCGCTGAGCGGCCCGAAGGTGTAACGCCGCATAAAGAAGTAAGCTCGCTGGCGCAGTTGCAGCAATGGCTGCTGGGCTAAAGCTGCTAACGGCAAACACAAAACCGTTGTTTATCCGCTAAGGCCGCAACGGCGCGGCCTGGCCGGTTTAGCTTATTTAATCAGTTGGTATTGCTGTGCAGCAGTGTCGGTTTGCAGAGCAAAATGGCCCAGCAGGTAGTTATAGCTGGCATTTTCACCCCAGATACTGCTGCTGTGAATGCCGTATATCAGGCAACTGCCGGTGGCACATACCACCTGATCACTGTAACTTTTGATCGAATACACTTTCTGGCCAAAACGTGTGCCGTACAAGCCGTCCAAAAACGGGCTCGACACCGACAAACCCGCACTGCCGCAGGTTGAGTTCCATACATTGTACGGGTAAACACCACAACTTAATAAGCCGCGAAACGCCCCGGCAATACCAACAAAACTGTTTACCTGTGACGCTATCGCCAGTTTATCTATTTGCTGTGCCGCCAGTGTAGCACCCATCGAATGGCCGATAACATCTATCTTGCCGGTGCAGGAGCTGACTAAAGCTTGTTGCAATGCATTACGTACCGGTGTTTCTTCACTGCCGCTGTGATCATTGCAGGCGGCGCAACTTTTTGAACCCCAGTCTGGCCGGTAAATATCGCTGCTGCTGTAGCCTTTAGTCAGCAAGTAGTTATAGGTGTTATCCCAGCTTGCCGGTGTGGCGGTATTGCCATGCACCAGCACTACGGCATCAACACAAGCCGCCTGCGGCATCAGGCTACAACTAGCAAAAACGGCAAAAAGGCTGGTGAGTAGATAATTTTTATAGTGATACATGGTATTAGCTCCTGTTGGGTTGCAACCTAAGCTAAGCAGTTGGCGAAAAATGCACCATAGCACTTTAGTGCTGGCAAACATTAATGTGGAATTCAATCGACTCATCAATGGGCAGTGATGACTTACCAAGGAACGTTTTCAATCGCTAGGGCCAACAATTGAAGCCTCTGAAGAAGGACTTGGGCTTCCTAGAGGCTGGTCAGGTGTATCTGGCCTGAGTGAAGACATTCGCTGGAAGTATTTGCGTAAAGAGACTGACGGTTGCAATGTGCCGCAAAGTTTCATGTTAGGCCAGATTTGACTGTCAGCCCCGATGCAATATGATAGCTCTATACTTTTCGAGGGGTAGGTAAATGCCAGTTATTAGTCGCTTTTACGGAATTTTGATTGCAATGTATTTTAACGATCATAATCCACCGCATTTTCATGCAAAATATTCTGGTTACGAAGCACTATTTGCATTTGATGGAACCATATTGGAAGGGGAGCTGCCCAAACGAGCAGCTTCCTTTGTTCAGGAATGGATAGGTATACATAAAACAGAATTGGAAGAAAACTGGCGTCGAGCCAGAGCCGGTGAGCCTCTCAATTACATTGCACCGCTGGAGTAAATTATGTTGCATATTAAATCTGTAAAATACGTAGCTGATTACAAAATCTGGGTAGCATTTGATGATGGTACTTTTGGTGAAATTGATCTAGATGGGGTGCTAAACGGGCCTGTATTTGAACCGCTGAAGGAAATCACTGTTTTCAGAAAGGTATCGGTTGATCCAGAGCTTGAGACTGTTGTTTGGCCAAACGGAGCAGATCTAGCTCCAGAGTTTCTTAAAGGTTTGCATAACAAGCAAAACCAGCCGACGCGTACCGCACAGTTGCTTTGAGCATTATATGGTATTAATCATCGGAGTCTGTTTGAACAATGCTTACCTTCAAAGGTAAAACACTTATTGCTGAGGATGCGTTTTGGGTTATCCTCAAAGTACATTACGATTTATCCGGTGGAGCATTTGATGTAAGTGACATTCTTACTGCATTGGAACTGATTGGAAAACACGTCCTATGGCCGCCCGACTCGCAACAAGTTGCTAGCCTGTGTGACGATAGTTATGCCCATAACAATTAAACCAAAAACCCTGAAACCGGTAGCAGCTCTCTCTGTGCTGGCTCTGGCATATTTTTATATTGGCTTTTATGTAGACTCAGAGTTTTTTGACGTTCATCTATTCATAAAACACCGCCCCTACGCACAATTGCTTTTTGTATCTCCACTGGGAGAGGCTGATCGAAGTTATACCCCAGGAACAGAGGGTTACTTAACCCCTGAAATGGAACGTCAGCAAGCTCTTTTCGAAGAGTTTGTATATAAAAACCGCGGATACGCGCGAAGCATGAAAGTGTTCTAACCACTAGAAGCCAAGCTTAACAATGCACCGAATTTATTTGTTACCCGTCGCTGAAAGTTTTTGAGCTGGGCGCTTCCTATGTCATAGGTGAGAGCTTTAGTGCAGTGCTTGTATAACTCGTTTGAGGCTTCTCTGAGTCAATAGATAACGCTGCTCTTCTGGCCGCCTTAGCGGTCAGTTTGTTGTTTTTGTTGTAACTGCCACATACGGGCATATTCGCCGTTGGCGGCCAGCAGTTCGCTGTGGCTGCCTTGCTCTGCCAGTCTGCCGTGTTTTAATACGATAATATTATCCGCATCAGTAATGGTAGATAACCGGTGTGCTATTACCACACTGGTATGATTACGTGCTACTTCGCGCATGGCTTGTAATATGGCTTGCTCGGATGTTGAATCCAGCGCGGAGGTGGCTTCATCAAACACCAGAATTGGCGATTTCTTTAAAATGGCCCGTGCTATGGCTATGCGCTGCTTTTCGCCACCGGATACTTTTAACCCGCGCTCACCTACCAAAGTTGCATCGCCGTACGGCAGGCTGTTAATAAAACCGCGCAGGTGTGCTAAGTCTATTGCTTGTTCAACCTCCTGCTCACTGGCATCGGGGCGGCCGTAGTGGATATTGTCGCGTATGCTGCTGTTAAACAGCACAGTATCTTGCGGCACTATGGCAATAGCGCGGCGCAGGCTGTCCAGGGTAACGGTGCTGATATCCTGGCCGTCAATGCTGATCCTGCCGCCTGTGATACGGTAAAAGCGGTATAGCAGCCGGGCGATAGTGCTTTTACCGGCGCCACTGGCGCCAACAATGGCAACCTTGCTGCCGGGCGGTACTGTAAAACTTAACTGCTGCAAAATAGGCCGCCCGCACTGGTAGGCAAAATCGACCTGCTGAAAATGGATTTCACCGCTAGCAAGTTGCAGGGGGCTGGCATTTTCTGCATCGGTAATGTCGGCTTTGCGCTTAAGTAAGCCGAGCATATTTTCTAAATCTGTTAACGCCCGGCGGATTTCGCGGTAAACAAAACCTAAAAAGTTAAGCGGCAAAAACAACTGGATCATATAGGCATTAACCATAACCAGGTCGCCCAGCGTAAGTTTTTGGCTGACAACTTCGTCTGCTGCCAGCCACATTAATGCAGTAATTGCCGCGGCAATAATCAGTGCCTGGCCCGAGTTTAATGCCAGCAGGCTTAAGCGGTTTTTTAACCGGGCTTGTTCCCACCTGGCCAGAAAGCTGTCGTAGGTTTTTGCCTCGTACTGCTCGTTATTAAAATACTTTACCGTTTCATAGTTCAGCAGGCTGTCAACGGCGCGGCTGTTAGTGGTGTTGTCGGCCTGGTTGGCTTCGCGGGTGTATTTGTTGCGCCACTCGGTAATAACCACAGTAAAAAAGATATATACCGCAACCGCCAGCACGGTAACAACCGAGTAAAACGGCGAGAACAGCGTAGCGAATATCAGTGCTACGGCCAGAATTTCAAATAAGGTTGGCGCGATATTAAACATTAAAAAGCGCATTAAGAAACTCAGGCCGTTGGTACCGCGCTCAATATCACGGCTGATACCGCCGGTTTGCCGGTCGAGGTGAAACGCCAGCTCTAAACTATGCAGATGCTGAAACACCCGTAGCCCCAGCTTACGCATAGCATGCTCGGTTACCCGGCCAAACAGGGCGTCGCGTACTTCACCAAAAAACACACTGGCAAAGCGCAGGCCACCATACAGCAATAACATAGCCACGGGCACCACCAGCAAATTGTGCCGGCCCTGATCCAGCGCATCGACAATGTACTTTAATGCCAGCGGCATTAACAATGTGGCGGCTTTAGCCGCAACTAACGCCAGCAATGCCAGCAATACACGGTATTTAAATTGCCACAGATAAGGCCATAACATGGCCACTGTCTGTTTCAGGCTGGTTGCTTCAGGTCTTTTGGCGGGTTCAGGTTGTTTAGCTGCAGAGCGCATACCGCGCATGGTGGTTCCTTGTTTTGTTACCTGGGTTTATAACATCAGGCGTATGTGCAAAGGTACGCGGTATCTACAGCTACCTGCAACTGAAATTTACTATCCGCCGGTACCGAAAAATGCTGGCCCCGGCTAAAGGTTTGCCAGCCACTTGCTCCGGGCAGTAAAACGGTCAGTGCACCGCTTATTACTGTCATAACTTCATGCTGGCTGGTACCAAACTCATATTCACCCGGCGCCATAACGCCTACCGTTGCCGGTAACTGCTCGCCTTTAAAGGCGATAGAGGCAACTTTGCCATCAAAATACTGATTTACTTTAAACATATTAGGCTCCGTTATTGGTGGTCTGGCACAGTAAACCTGATCCTGAAGCCAGATGGAAGTACCGCTTTAAAATTAGATGGCTTTACGTCTATTTAATTTAGATGCTGAAGCAAAACAGCCGGTTAGCAAGGTGTAAATTATACTGACAGAAAAATGTAAGAAAATAAGCGAAATTCAACGAACAAAGTTAATGAATCTGCCATAAAAGCGCTTTATATTCAGATGTCCTTAATAACACCTCAAGGGAGAACACATGAAAATCAGGACGCTATCAGCAACTATCGCCATGTTACTGGCACCGGCAGTGAGTGCCGAGTTATTTATTTCTGAATATGTAGAAGGCACCGGTAATAACAAAGCACTTGAGCTTTACAATCCTACCGGTAATGACATTGTACTGTCAGGTTACACAATACAGGTATTTGCCAATGGTGCGGCAACAGCAACCAATACCACTACGCTTAACGGCACTGTGCCGGCAGGTGGTACTTTTGTCTATGCGCATACCAGTGCGGTAGCCGAGCTAAGAGCCCTGGCAAATCAGGTGTCAGGTAATGCGTCCTGGAATGGTAACGATGCCATAACCTTGCGTAAAGATGGTGTTGTTATTGATTCATTCGGCCAGGTTGGTTTTAACCCCGGTACGGCCTGGGGCAGTGGCGATACAGCGACCATTGACCGGACGTTACGCCGTAAAGCAGTAATGTACGACACCAATCAGTTCGACGTTTTTGAACCTGCTGATGAATGGAACGGATTTCCGGTTAACGATTTTTCTGATCTCGGTTTGTTTAATGGCGAAGGTGGCGGGCCTGAACCAGAGCCTGAACCGGAACCCGAGCCGGTTTTAAGCTGTGGTGAGCCAGCGACAGCAATTTCTGCAATACAAGGCAGTGGTATGGCAAGCCCGCTGGTTGGGCAGGTTGTGCAGGTAGAAGCTGTTGTCACTCAAACTTTACCGGGGCTGCAGGGTTATACCATTCAAGCCGTTGGGACAGAGCAGGATAATGATCCGGCAACATCGGAAGGGCTGTTTGTTTATGTCAATACCAGCAACCTTAGTGTTAATGTTGGCCAGCGTGTGCGTTTGCAGGGTACAGTGAATGAGTATTTTACCCAGACCCAGCTTAGCAGCATTACTGCAACACTTGATTGTGGCAGCAGTGCGTTACCACAACCGGTTGAGATGACTCTGCCTGTACTGAATTTAAGTGAGCTAGAAGCGGTAGAGGGCATGCTGGTGCGGTTTAGCCAGCCACTAACAGTAAATGATACTTACACCCTGGGCCGCTATGGTGAATTAACGCTGGCGAATGGCCGCCGTTATACGCCAACTCAGGTTGTCGCACCGGGGGCTGACGCCATTGCGCTGGCAGCACAGCATGCGCTGAATAAAATTGTGCTTGATGATGCCAGTACAGTACAAAACCCGGCCATAGTGCCATATCCTACAGGCGGTTTATCGGCTGCTAACACTGTGCGTAGCGGTGATACTGTGATCAATTTAACCGGTACCATGCATTACTCTTTTAATGAGTACCGCATCATGCCAACGACAAGTGTTAATTTTGTACATAGCAACCCCAGAACTGCTGCGCCGGAACTCTCTGACGATGGCAATGTTAAAGTAGCCAGTTTCAACGTGCTGAATTACTTTAACGGTAATGGTACCGGTGGTGGTTTCCCAACCGCACGGGGTGCTAATACGGCTGCAGAGTTTGAACGTCAGCGGGCGAAGATCCTGTCTGCTATGGTTGCGATGGATGTCAGCGTGATTGGCCTGATGGAAATTGAAAACGATGGCTATAGCAGTACCTCTGCTATTGCTGATCTGGTGCAGGGGTTGCGTGCGGCGTCAGGTAACAGCAGCTGGCAATATATCAGTGCAGCCGGCCCGGTTGGCACGGATGAAATAGCGGTTGGGTTAATTTACCGTGCTGATCAGGTAGTGCCGGCAGGCGAGCTGTTGATCCTTAATTCAGCAAACTCAGCTACAGACGGTCAGGGCGCAGCATTGTTTAACGACAGCAGTAACCGGCCTATGATGGCACAGCGTTTTAGCCTGACAGAAAACAACGCTGAATTTGCCGTGATGGTTAATCACTTAAAATCTAAAGGTTCTGCTTGCGGTGCTACAGATCCGGATACCGGCGATGGCCAGGGCAACTGTAACCTGACACGTACCCGCGCAGCCCAGGCAATTGGCATTTTTGCCGCAGAGCATTTTGCTGATATTCCGGCAGTGGTAATGGGTGACTTAAACGCTTATGCCAAAGAAGATCCTATTACTACACTGGCACAGGCCGGTTATATCAATGTGTTTGATGCGCTGGGTAAATCGGGGCATGGCTATGTGTTCTCTGGTTTATCGGGGTCATTGGATCATGCCTTGCTAAATGATGTGGCGCTGCAGTACCTGGCCGATGCCACTAAATGGAATATTAACGCCGACGAGCCAATAGCGCTGGATTATAACGTTGAGTTTAAATCCCCACAGCAGCAGCTTGATTTTTATGCGCCGGATGCATACCGCTCGTCAGATCATGATCCGGTAATTGTATCGTTTAATCTGGCAGGGGCTTTACCACCACTGGACGTAAGCCTGGAGCTGGTGCGTACGGTGCGAGCCCGTTTTGGTATGAGCCTGGTGCAACTGGACTGGAGTGGTGAGGCAACAGGGTTAACCTTGTACCGTGACAACGAAGCCGTGCGCGACTTAACAGCACCGGGGCGTATTAGCGACAACTTCCGCTCTGAAGCGCCAACGGTAACTTACAAAATTTGTCAGCAGGCAACAGCCAGTTGTTCAGCCGATTTAGTGGTGAACTTTAACTAAGGTTATTGTGCAAATAAAAACGCCGGTGTGAAAACCGGCGTTTTTTATCAGCTAAAAATGATTTATGCCGCCTGATCTTTTTCTACTGCACCGGCACCTTGCTGGCGCAGGGTTTTATCTGCTGCCAGGTATTCCGGGTCAAAATCATCAACATTAATGGCAAATAAACGGCCACGTTCAGCCACCCGTAGCTGCTCGGCTTCAGCTTCGCTGATGGCTTTTAGCTGTAAACCTAATTCCGCAACTTCATTCAGGCGGTAGAACGGCAGGCGTTTACCGGCAGCATGGGTAACCTTGTCAAACACCGGTTCAGCGGCCAGAACATCCAGTAATGCCTGCTCCAGCAAACCTAACTGGTTTAACGGTTCGTTTTTCAGGTATAAATGGTGGCCCAGACGTGAGCGCGCTTCGCCGGGTGTTTGCATAACGCGGGCAACTTTGTGTTCAGTAACATCTGACGCTTTACGTAAGGTGCGGCCCCACGGAAATACCACCCGTTTTAATACTACACCCACTACACGGTTCGGGAAATTATCAAACAGTTCGTTTAAGGCTAGTTGCGCTTTGGCAAGGTTGTCTTCACAGGCCCACTGCACCAGCGGTAAATCGTCAATTTTACGGCCTTCATCGTTGTAGCGCTTTAACACTGCTGATGTCAGGTACAACATACTTAAAATATCACCCAGACGGGCAGATATACGTTCGCGGCGTTTTAAATCACCGCCTAAGGTACCCATGGCAACATCAGACATCAGCGCTAACGCTGCACTGAAACGGTTCATTTGCTTATAGTATTTTGCCGTTGCATCGCCATAAGGCGCGCTGCTAAAAGCACCACCGGTTAATGATAACCAGAAGGTACGGAAGAAATTACTGATAGCAAAACCGATATGGCCGAACAGTGCTTTATCAAAGGCGGTTACTGCCGCGCCCTGATCATCTAACTGGGCCGCCTGCAATTCGGCCAGTACATACGGATGGCAGCGAATAGCGCCCTGACCGTAGATAATCATATTGCGGGTTAAAATATTGGCACCTTCTACCGTAATAGCCACCGGTGCGCCCTGATACCCGCGGGCAAGGTAGTTATTGGGGCCCATACAAATGCCCTTACCACCGTGAATATCCATTGCATCAATAATGGCCTGGCGCATCCGCTCGGTCATATGGTATTTGGTAATAGCTGAAATGACAGACGGTTTCTCGCCCAGGTCTATTGAGCCAACAGACATAGTGGTAGACGCATCCGCCATATAGGCATAACCACCAATACGTGCCATCGCTTCTTCCACGCCTTCCATTTTACCAATTGGCAATTTGAACTGACGGCGGATACGGGCATAAGCACCGGTTGCCATAGCAACAGCTTTAATGCCACCGGTACTGTTAGATGGCAGTGTAATAGCACGGCCAACAGACAAACACTCTACCAGCATGCGCCAGCCCTGGCCTGCCATTTTCGCGCCACCGATAATGTAGTCCAGTGGTACAAATATATCTTTACCCTGGGTAGGGCCATTTTGAAACGGCACATTTAGCGGAAAGTGACGGCGGCCAATTTTTACGCCCGGCGTACTAACAGGAATAAGTGCACAGGTAATGCCCAGCTCTTCTTTATCACCCAGCAGTTTTTCCGGGTCGTATAGTTTAAATGCTAAACCCAGCACCGTCGCAATAGGTGCCAGAGTGATATAGCGTTTATCCCAGGTCAGGCGCATACCAATAACTTCTTCGCCTTCCCACTGGCCTTTACAAATTATGCCGGTATCGGGAATAGCGCCTGCGTCTGAACCGGCCTCAGGGCTGGTTAGCGCAAAACAGGGTACTTCCAGGCCTTTGGCCAGGCGGGGTAAATAATGTTTTTTCTGCTCGTCAGTACCGTAGTGTTGCAGCAGTTCGCCCGGGCCTAACGAATTAGGTACACCGACGATGCTGGATAACACCATGCTCTTGCTGGTGAGCTTTTGCAGCACACAAGATTGCGCGTAAGCCGAGAACTCCAGGCCACCGTATTCTTTTTTGATGATCATGGCGAAGAAACCTTTGTCTTTTAAATACTGGTAGACTTCAGGTGTTAAATCGGCACGTTCGTGTGTGGTGTGCCAGTCATCCATTATTGCCAGCACGTCTTCTACCGGGCCGTCGAGAAATGCCTGCTCTTCGGCACTTAAGCGCGGTACCGGAAAGTTATGCATTTTGTGCCAGTCCGGGTTACCACGGAATAAGTCAGCTTCCCACCAGGTAGTGCCGGCATCAATGGCTTCCTTTTCTGTGCTGGACATTTCCGGCATAATTTTGCGGTACACTTTAAGCAGCGGTTTAGTCAGGTATTGCTGACGTACTGCGGCAATATTCAGCGGCAGTGCAAATAGTAAAAATATTATCCAGCTTATGGTGCCAACCACCTCTAATGCCGTGCCAACTGCCAGTATTACCGCAATAACAGCGGTAAACATTGTTAAGCTGGCGCGGTTGTACGCCAATATGCCAATTGCGGCGATAATTACTGCAAAAAAAACTAACCCTTCCATTATTTTCTCCCAATGAGAGGTCTGACCACTATGCGGTTAAGAGTAAAACGCTTTAACTAAAGTTGCAAGCCTAAAAGCGGCTGTTGCATAAAGTCATTGTCAACTTCAGCCACAACTCTTACGCTACTACGTTTAAGCATAGCCTTTTGGCTTGGTTTCGCTGCAGCACTTTTTCAGCTAAGGACGCATATGTGTGAATTACTGGGCATGTCGGCCAATGTGCCAACTGATATTTGCTTTAGCTTTAAAGGCTTAAAAGAGCGGGGGGGGCGTACCGGCCCGCATAAAGATGGCTGGGGTGTGGCCTTTTATGAAAATAAAGGGGTGTGTACTTTTAAAGATGCCTTGCCAAGTTATCAGTCAGAAATTGCCCGGCTGGTGTCGGATTATCCGATCAAGAGCAAGGCGGTTATTGCGCATGTACGCCAGGCAAACCGTGGCCGGGTGGCGCTGGAAAATACCCATCCGTTTACGCGCGAGTTATGGGGCCGCTATTGGACTTATGCCCACAATGGCCAGCTAAGTGGCTACCAGCAATTGCCGGTAGCACGCTTTGTGCCGGTGGGAACCACAGACAGCGAGCGGGCGTTTTGTTATTTACTCAGCGAACTGGACAAAAAATATCCGCAGAAGCCGCCAGGCCGTAAAGCGGCATTTAAGTTTATCCAGCGTAAATGTAAAGAGCTGCAAAAGCTGGGCGTATTTAATATGTTGCTGACCGATGGTGAGTACTTATTAACCTATTGCACCACCAAACTGCACTGGATCACCCGGCGGGCGCCTTTTGGCATTGCCCGGTTGTCGGATGTTGATGTGGATATTGATTTTAGCCGTGAAACCACACCGGATGATGTGGTAACGATTATTGCCACTGAACCGCTAACTAATAATGAACAATGGCATAAGATGGCTGCAGGGGAGAGCCAGCTGTTTCGCTATGGTGAACCGCTGGCCTGAACAGAGGGCGTCAGGTCAAGTTTGTGCAACTGCACGTCGAATTGCTCGACGTTGTCTTCACCACGCCATAAACGCACCAGCATGTAATCAAGCTCTGGTGCTACCCAGGCGTAGATCTGTTTATCGCTGTTTTCTTCAATCCGGGCGATACGTAAGGTTTTAATATTACCGTAAGGCAGCGGCAGCATTTCTTCAGCTACCACTTTATAGTGATAAGGCTTGCTGTCACCATGGCGGTTTAACACATTGTAAGTAAATTCAGTTTTACCGGCACGCAAGTCCAGCACCAGCTGTAGCTGATAGCTTATCTGATCCAGCCAGTCGTTTTGCCACTCAGTGGCTTTAGGTTTACGCGCTTTGCCTTCGCTTAGTACTTTGGTAGCAGGATCGAGGTTTAGCTCGTAGTAGCGGTTGGGTCCGGTGCCAGAGCGTGTCATCACATAACGCAGCGGCTGAATAGCACCATCGGTTACGGTAAAGTCAGATATTTCCTGGCGTTTATCAGAGAATATCATCCAACTGATATCACTGCTGTAACCCAGCTGATAGCCTTGTTCTGTGGTTTTTAAATAGCGGTTGGCTTCGCCATGTTTTTTACCCGCCCGATAGACAATGTAGTCGGCGTTAAAACTGCTTAACGGTACGGTTTCAGCGCTCGCTGCGCTGCAAAAGAGTGTAGCTATTACAACAAAAGGCGCCCATAAGCGCCAGTTAGTCTTCGTCTTCATCATTGGCATAACCGTTGGCTGCTAATACATTGCCATCTAACCATGCCTGATCTGAATGCTGTTGTAAACGGTTTTGGCAAAACCAGCGAACCACCAGCGGATAAATACGGTGTTCCTGTTCATGTACCCGCTCTGCGAGGCTTTGGGCGTCGTCATCGGCAAATACCGGCACTTTAGCTTGTAAAATAACCGGGCCGCCATCAAGCTGTTCGGTAACAAAATGCACGCTGCAACCATGCTCGCTATCTCCGGCATCAATAGCACGCTGGTGTGTTGTCAGCCCCTGATATTTAGGTAACAGCGAAGGGTGGATATTAAGTAACCGGCCACTGAAATGTTGTACAAAAGCCGGTGTAAGAATGCGCATAAAGCCGGCTAATATGACCAAATCGGGTTTATGCTGATCTATCGCATCAGCTAACGCCAGATCGTACTTGTCGCGGCTGGCATAACTTTTGTGGCTAAGTACCTGCGTACTGATGCCAGCTTCGCCCGCCCGCACCAGTCCGTAGGCATTAGCTTTATTTGATATCACAGCACTGACTTTACCAGGGATAAAACCACTGCTGCAGGCGTCAATAATGGCCTGCAGGTTTGACCCGCTGCCGGAAATCAGTACTACGATAGATTTCATCGGTTGCCTTATTCGTTAATAATAACCAGCTCATCGCCTGCCGTAGCAGACTGAATTTCACCCAGATGCCATACTGTTTCACCGGCATCACGCAGTATGCTGATGGCCTGTTGCAGTTTGTCCTGTGGCACAACCACCAACATACCTACACCACAGTTAAAGGTGCGGTACATTTCATGGCGGCTGATATTGCCCTGCTGTTGCAGCCAGTTGAAAATGGCTGGCCACTGCCAGCTTTTGCCATCGATAACGGCTTTGGTATTTTCCGGTAATACCCGTGGAATATTTTCCCAGAAGCCACCACCGGTAATATGACACAGCGCATGTACCGGTACCTGTTTAAACAGGTTAAGCAGGTTTTTCACATAAATACGGGTGGGCTCCAGCAGATGATCGGCAAGGGATTTTCCTTCAAGCGGGGTGTCCGGGCTTTGGCCGCTAACTTCCAGCACTTTACGGATTAACGAAAAACCATTGGAGTGTGGGCCGGAAGATGCCATGGCAATTAACTGATCGCCCGGTTTTACTTTACTGCCGTCGATAATGTCTGCTTTTTCCACCACACCAACACAGAAACCGGCAATATCATAATCTTCGCCGTGATACATGCCCGGCATTTCGGCGGTTTCGCCACCAACCAGTGAACAACCCGACTGATAACAACCCTCAGCAATACCGTTTACTACAGCCGATGCGGTGTCGACATCCAGTTTGCCGGTGGCGTAATAATCGAGGAAAAACAGCGGTTCAGCACCTTGTACTACCAGATCGTTAACACACATGGCGACTAAATCAATACCCACGCCGTCATGACGTTTTAAGTCCATGGCCAGCCGCAGTTTGGTGCCTACACCGTCAGTACCGGATACCAGTACCGGTTCTTTATAACCGGCCGGAATTTGGCACAGTGCGCCAAAACCACCTAAACCACCCATAACTTCAGGGCGACGTGTGCGTTTGACTGCGCCTTTAATCCGCTCAACTAACGCATTACCTGCGTCAATATCAACTCCGGCGTCTTTGTAGCTTAACGATGTTTTCTGCTCGCTCACGGCAATCCTCGAATGACTGAAAGTGGAAAGGCTAAAAATTGGCGGCATTTTACCTGCTTAACGCCGCCGACAAAAGCCTTACTGCATAGCATTTGCCATAGCTTGCTTTACATAATCATATAAACTGATGCTGTTATCGCGGGTGATTTTGTGATAACACACTGACGCAAATGGAAATTCTTTGTCATTCAGCCGTATATAAACAAAAGGGGCGTCACTATCGGTCTGATCATGCTGCCAGTGCCCTCCAACATTGGCGATAAATAACTCACCAATATAAGCACCGATTATATTACATAATGTAAACACCAGTTCCGCTGAATGACGTTGCTTTTGCTCCCGGCTGTTTAATTCGCTTAGCAATATATCAATGTGCTGCAGGCTGTCTATGCTGTGATCCAGCGCCAGATTGTGTTCTTCTCTGGCATAGTTTACCGCGTCTGCGGCCGCGCCCTGCATTAAGTTATTCAGTTCTTGTTGTTGCATAAAATTGCCTCAGGATTTTTGATGGGCAGCCAGAATTAACTGGCGTAATTGTTTACTGCCGGGGCCCAGGGTTTCTTCTTTGGGGGCTACCAGCGATATGGTTGCCATACGCTCGCTGCTTTGGTTCAGGCTAAGTTGCACCAGAGTGCCACGGGTAATGTAGTCTGTCACCATAAAATCCGGCAGCCAGCAAAAGCCTAAGCCCAGTTGCAAAATTTCTATTGCTTCAAAAAAGTTATCTACCGTCCAGCGTTGTTCTGCCCGCAGCCAACCGATATTTTCCTGCGGTTTTTGTGCGGTATCACGGATCACCAGTTGCAAATGCTGGCTCAGTTCGTTCTGGTCGATCTGGTTTGCTGTGGCCAGCGGATTATGGCTGCCGGTGACCGGAATAAAGCGGATATGACATAAATGCTCACCTAAATAGCCTTTGGGAATAACGGCCGAGGCTGCTATGACCAGATCGGCCCGCTTTTGCAGGATCATTTCTGCGGTACCGGTAATAACGCAATCGATAAGCTGAATACGGCTACCACGGCTAAGCGGATAAAAAGCAGCGAGGGCTTCATTTAAAAAACGGCGCGGGTAGGCCAGTTCTACCGCAATACGGATTTCCGGCTCCCAGCCCTGGTCGATATTGGCGGCCAGCAATTCTAAATCTTCTACTTGCTGTGTCAGTAACCTTGAGCGGCGCAGCATCACTTCACCGGCTTCTGTCAGATAAGCTTTGCGGCCGCGAACTTCCAGTAGCTCAACACCAAGTTGGTTTTGCAATTTCGCGACGGCATGGTTGAGTGATGACTGGCTTTTATTTAACAGTTCAGCGGCCTGAGCGTAGCCGCCGGCATCGACCACTGCCTGCAGTATACGCCATTGCTCCAGAGTTGAACGTGGACGGTAGGGCATGACGGGCGTGTGCTCCTGTGGCGTTAAACGTTGGCGACAATCACTGCCCTTAGCGGTGCCGGATAGCCTTCTATGGTTTTACTATGATCAGTTGCATCAAGAAAATCAATTAAACTTTCGTTTTCCATCCAGTCGGTTTTGCGCTGCTCGTCCAGCGTAGTGCGGTTTAAATCGGCCAGCCTTACATTGTCAAAACCCAGCCGTTGCAGCCAGTGCGTTAGGGCAGCTACGCTGGGAATAAACCAGACATTGCGCATTTTGGCATACCGCTCACCAGGTACCAGTACCGTATGTTCATCGCCTTCTACTACCAGGGTCTCCAACACTAACTCGCCACCAGGGCGCAGCTGGTTTTTCAGCTGTTGCAGAAAATCCAGCGGTGAACGGCGGTGGTACAATACCCCCATTGAGAAGACGGTATCAAACTGCTTAAGTGCCGGCATCTCGTCTATCCCGATCGGGATAAGATTGACCGCAGGGTCGGCGTTAAAATGTTTAATTGCCTGAAACTGGGCATAAAACAGCTGCGACGGGTCAATGCCCACAACAAATTTTGCGCCTTCGCCGCGCATACGCCACAGGTGATAACCACTGCCACAGCCCACATCCAGCACAGTGCGTTTTGCCAGCGGTGCAATATGCGGCAGCACCCGGTCCCATTTAAAATCAGAGCGCCACTCGGTATCAATATCAATACCATGAATACTAAACGGGCCTTTACGCCAGGGTTTTAACTGCTGCAGCAAGTAACGGATTTGCTGCGCTTCACCGCTGCTAATATCGTCTGCGTTGCCAAACTGCACCGAAGTTTTTAGCTCAATCGTGCCGGGTGTGGTGGTTGGCAGATTGCTGATTACCTTTTGCCACTGCTTAAAATCGCCATGGAGGGCGTCTTTACTCCAGCTTGCCAGCTGCGCCGGTAACGTCTGCAGCCAGCTGTGCAGTTTATTGGTTGCCAATTGGGCATAAAAGGGCGTGAAATCGAGCATAGCTAACCTTATATAAGAGTAACGATTATTTAATCGCAACCATTGAGCAGAAATTAAAACACTGAAACCATAGTGTCTGGCTGGTAAAACCGGCTTGTTGCAAGCGTTGCTGGTGCTCCGCCAGAGTGTCGGGTTTCATTACGTTTTCCAGCGCACTGCGTTTTTGGCTGATTTCCAGCTCGCTGTAGCCGTTAGCGCGTTTAAAGTCGTGATGTAGCTCTACCAGCAAGTCGTTTGTAACGGGCTCGTGGTTGATAAACTTTTCCGACAAAATCAGTAAACCGCCGGGTTTTAAACCCTGATAAACGCGGTTAATCAGAGTATTACGATCTTCTTTTGGTAAAAACTGCAGGGTAAAGTTAATTACCACTATGGCGGCTTGTTCAATGGGTTGCTGGCGGATATCTGCCAGTTTTACCTCAACTGGTATATCAGAGCGAAACGCCTGCAAATGTCGCTCGCAGCGCTCTACCATGGCGCTGCTGTTATCTACCGCAATAATACGGCTGTTAGCTGCAGTGATATTACGCCGCATGGCCAGAGTTGCAGCGCCTAAAGAACAACCGAGATCATAGTAATTGCTGTCAGCCTGTTGAAAACGGCCGCTTAGTTTGCCAATGGTTTGGATAATAGTTTGATAGCCGGGCACAGAGCGCTGGATCATGTCGGGGAATACATCAGCAACCTGATCGTCAAAACGAAAATCCTGAATATGAGCCAGTGGCTCGGCGAAAATGGCATCTTTTTGCATAAAAACGTGTCGGTAGGAAGCAGTATAAGTGGCGCTATTTTACCTTAAATACTGCAAAACTACAGCAAGCTGAATTGTTGCTCGCCGGGCCAGGGTTCCAGACAGCTGTGAGGATAAGCTAAATCCTGTGCAAACTGGCGACACAGTTGCGGCGCTAAATGGTTATCCGGCGTATGGAAAAAGCAAAACGGGCTTTTGCCTTCATCGAGCCATTGCTGCACTTTAGTAAGCCATGGCTGATAAAACTGCCGGTTTACGGCCATATCATCGGTGCCGATAAACCTTAGCACCGGCGTTTGGCTGAAACTTATCGCATGTACCGGCACCCGTGGTTTTTTGGCCTGTGCATCAATTAATGCCTGATTGGTTGCCGGCACTGAAAATAAGGCTCTGCTGTCAATTACTACGCGCTCGGCTTGATAGTGCTGCAACATTTTGTGCAGTTGAATTTCATATTGGCCTTTGTCAAAAAAGGCCGGATGCCGTACTTCCAGTGCACAGCGACACTGTTGGCCAATCTGTTCAACCAGTGTACTGATATGAGCAAAATCGGCCGGGCCTGTACGGGCAGGCAGTTGCAAATGCACCAGTGCCAGCTTCTGACCAAGTATTGCCATACGTTTAAGCCAGTCAGCCAACTGCAGCAGGCTGTCTGCAGCACCGTGATGGCTGATGCGCTGCGGCACTTTCAGGACAAAACGGTAGTGTTCTGGCGTGTCTTGCTGCCAGCGTTTTAAGGTATCATCTGATGGATCAGCATAAAAGGTGGTGTTGCCTTCGGCACTGTTAAAATAACGGGCATATTGCGGCAAAAAGTCGGTTGCTTTGGCGTCCACAGTGTAGATAGTATTTTTCCATTTTGGGTTAGCCCATACCGGGCAGCCGAGATATAACATAGCTAACTTGACCTTATTACCGTGGCGGCGTACAACTAACAGACTAAGGCTGGGAAGCATAACATAATGATTGGTAAATCTATCTTTGCTTTGTTACTGATGTTTGCGCTGGCACAGACTTATGCGTCTGAAACCGGCTTGCCGGCAAGGTTGCAGGTGGCATTAAGTGCAGACACTTATCCTTATATGTTTACCAATGCTGAAGGTGAGGTGGCCGGGCTGGCAGTTGATTACTGGCGCGAAGTAGGGCGCCGGGAAAACATTCAGATAGACTTTATTGCTGCTGATTGGCCTGACACATTAAAACTGTTACGACAAGGCGATGTACAGTTACACGGGGCTATGGCCAGTACGCCGGAACGTAAAGCGATGTTTAAGCTAACAGAGCTTAATGTAGATGCATTTAGCAATATCTATGTAATGCGTGATTTAACCGGTGTTAATTCCTTAACAGATCTGCAGCCCTTTGTGATCGGTGTGGTAGAAAATACCGGCCATCTGGCGGCGTTAAAACAACAGTTGCCGCAGGGTAACTTTATGTATTTTCCCAATATTACGGCGTTGTATCAGGCTGCTCTGGATGGAAAAGTTGCTGCTTTCACCAGCCTGGACAGGCTTCCTACTTATGATCCCCGCTATGAAGAACTTAATCGTAAGTTTCCTTTGTTCCGCCGTATTGCTTTGCGCAAGATGGAGCTGGTATATGCTGTGATGCCAGCCAATCAACAACTGGCGCAGCAATTGGCTGCTGCTACTGCGCGGCTTAACCGTAGCTTTATTGATGAGTTGGAAAGACGCTGGCTGGGCACGCCTGCTGAGCAGGATACCTTATTGCTTGGTGTGTCTATTGATAACCAGCCGTATATGCATGTCTCGCTGCAGGGCGAGGCGCAAGGGCTGTTTGTTGATATGTGGCAACAGTGGTCTGAACAAACCGGTACAAAAATCGCTTTTGTACCAGACACTTCATTCAATAATCTGAGTAACCTGCAAAAAGGCCGCATTGACGTAGTAGTCGCTTTTCCTGATAACAAAGGGCTACCCGACAATCTGCTGGATGCGCATCAGTTGTATAGTTTTAATTCAGAACTTTTCAGCCCGGCAAAATTGCAGCTAAAACAGTTAGATGATACCAGCATAGGTAAAGTGGGGGTGTTTGAAAATGCGCCTTATGTGGCGGAATTACAACTGCGCTACCCGCAACTGGAATTTGCCAGATATCGCACCCTGAACGAGATGCTGGATGCCTCCTTAAACGGAGAGTTACTGGGTTTTTTTGGTGCCTCAGCTACTATGCCAATGCGCTTGCAGCAATTAAATGTTTGGGACAGCTTTAACCGGCTGGAATCAAGCAGCGTTAATTCGCCGTTGTATAGCCTGGTCAGAGCGGATAAACCTGAATTGGCAGAGCATATCCGTCAGGGGTTTGCTGCATTGAAGCTGGATACGCTGATACAGGCAGAACAACGCTGGATCAGGGATCGGGCACAATATTATTTTGCGGCTTTTCGCGACAAAGTACCGCTATCGCTTAAAGAAGCCGACTGGCTGAGTAAGCATAATAAGCTACGTGTTGGTATGCTAAGTGACTGGGCTCCAATGGAATTTATAGACACAGATGGCAATCCGGCCGGTGTTACTGTTGATATGTTTAATTTGCTCAGCCAGCGGATGAACATTGATTTTGATATCAGTATGTATAGCCAGTTCGACGTTATGCTGGCTGATTTACAGCAGAAAAAACTCGATCTTATTGCTAACGTTTCACAGCTGGAAGACCGTAAAAGTTATGCGGTCTTCAGCGACGAGTTCTGGTCAATACAATGGGTGGCTATCAGCCGGGGAGATGTTGCAACAGTGCTCAGTACCTCTGATCTGAATGGCAAGCGGGTGGCAATATATAAAGACTATCAATTAGCTAAACATCTTAATGACGTTTATCCACAAATTGATGTAAAGCCAGTGGTTGATCTGCGTCGGGCACTGGATCTTTTACTGCAACATGAAGTTGATTTTGTTATCGATTCTGTTGAGGCCGCCAGCGAAATGTTGCGCCAAACAGGTTATATGTATCTGCGCGTGCAGGTGCTGGATGATCTGCCGTCTTACCCGTCGTTAATTGCCGTACGCAATGACTACCAGCCATTAATAGAGATCCTCAACAAGGGGCTGCGCAGCATTGGCCAGGCAGAGCGGCAGCATTTGTATCAAAAGTGGTTTAGCTTTCAGATAACGCAGGGTATTAACAAAGCGCAATTTAACCGCATGATGTGGCAAATTGGTGGTGTGGCATTGGCGTTGCTGACATTTTTTGTGATTTGGAATTTGTCGTTGCGCAAAGAAGTGCGGTTGCGCCGGCAAGCTGAACAAAAAATGCGTTTTATGGCCACACATGATGATTTAACGCAGCTTCCTAATCGCGGGCTGATTAAAGAGCGGATAGAGCAGGCATTGTTACAACATGCCCGGCACAATGAAATTCTGGCATTGTTATTTATCGATCTGGATGGTTTTAAAGAAGTAAACGATCTGTATGGCCATGATGTCGGCGATGAACTGCTGCTGAAACTTGCTTTGGTGCTCAAAGATGCAGTCAGAAAAAGCGATACGGTTGCCCGTTTTGGCGGCGATGAGTTTGTGGTGTTACTGACCGGCCTGCTTAGCCGTGAAGACGCCGCCATAGTGGCAGAAAAAATGCTGCATCGGCTAAGCCAGCCGGTAACCCTTTCGGTAGGTGAAGTTAGAGTTGGCGCCAGCATTGGTATTGCCATTTATCCCGATGATGGTACCGATAGTGCCAAATTGCTGAAAGTAGCCGACAGCCTGATGTACCGGGTTAAGCAGCAGGGTAAAAACCAGTACTGTTTTTCCAGAGCGGTGTTTTCGTAAGCGGGCAGTGACATTAGGCGTCATTTCTATATAATTAGCCGTCATTTTAGTACCGCTGATTAGTAAGGTAGAAGGAAGGTTTAATGCGTAGCCATTATTGCGGTTTATTAACCGCACAACATGTTGGGCAACAAGTGTCTTTATGCGGCTGGGTTAACCGGCGCCGCGATCTGGGTGGTTTGATTTTCTTAGACCTGCGCGACCGTGAAGGCATGGTGCAGGTTGTTTGCGACCCGGATTTAAAAGACCTGTTTGACGTTGCCTACACACTGCGCAATGAATTCTGTATTCAGATTAAAGGCCAGGTACGGGCCCGGCCTGATTCGCAAATTAACAAAGATATGGCCACCGGCGAAGTGGAAGTGTATGCCAGTGAGTTGGTTATTCTTAATAAAGCTGCACCATTACCGCTGGACTCCAACCAGAACAACAGTGAAGAGCAGCGCTTAAAGTACCGTTACCTTGACCTGCGCCGGCCGCTGATGAGCGATCGGTTAAAGTTTCGCGCTAAAGTCACCAGCTTTGTGCGTAACTTTATGGACAGCAACGGTTTTATGGATGTTGAAACCCCTATTTTAACCAAAGCCACGCCGGAAGGCGCACGCGACTATTTAGTGCCCAGCCGCACACACAAAGGCCAGTTTTTTGCGTTGCCACAATCACCGCAGTTGTTTAAACAATTACTGATGATGTCAGGCTTGGATCGTTACTACCAGATCGTAAAATGTTTCCGCGATGAAGATTTACGTGCTGATCGCCAGCCGGAATTTACGCAGATCGATATTGAAACCTCGTTTATGAGCGCCGAGCAGGTCATGGAAGTGACTGAGCAGATGGTGCAACAGATGTTTAACCAGTTGCTGGGCATTGATTTAGGCAAGATGCCACGTATGCCATACTGGGAAGCCATGCGTCTGTATGGTTCAGACAAGCCGGATCTGCGTAACCCAATGCAGTTTGTCGATGTGGCCGACTTGCTCAAAGATGTTGAATTTAAAGTGTTCTCCGGCCCGGCCAACGACGCCAAAGGTCGTGTAGTGGCGCTAAAAGTGCCGGGCGCTGCCGAAAAAGTATCGCGTAAAGATATTGATAACTACACCAGTTTTGTTGGTATTTATGGTGCCAAAGGCTTAGCCTGGATGAAGGTTAATGATGTCACCGCAGGCGCGGAGGGCGTGCAATCACCGGTGGCCAAGTTTTTAACGCCAGATATTATCAGCACTATTATTGCGCGTACTGGTGCCAGCAACGGCGATTTAATTTTCTTCGGTGCCGACAGCTACAAAGTGGTCTGTGAAGCCATGGGCGCGCTGCGCTTAAAACTGGGTGAAGATTTAGGCATTACCCAGCCTGGCTGGAAGCCTCTGTGGGTAGTGGACTTCCCGATGTTTGAAGAAAACGACGATGGCAGCTTCTCTGCTGTGCATCACCCCTTTACGTCACCGCTGGACACGGCGGCGTTTTTAGATACCGCCAATAGTGAACTTGAGCTGGGTAAGTTGTTATCTAATGCCTACGACATGGTATTAAACGGTACCGAGCTGGGTGGCGGTTCGGTGCGTATTCATACTGCTGAAGTACAGGCGAAAGTGTTCACCTTGTTGGGGATCAGCGATGAAGAAGCGGCAGAGAAATTCGGCTTCCTGCTTGAAGCATTAAAATACGGTGCACCACCGCATGCCGGTTTGGCTTTTGGCCTGGACCGCCTGGTGATGTTAATGACTGGCGCTACGTCAATTCGTGATGTAATGGCATTCCCTAAAACCGCCACTGCGGCATGCCCGTTAACCGACGCCCCCGGCGCCGCTAACCCGGCGCAACTGGCAGAGCTGGGCATAGCTGTGGTTGCGAAAGCACAATAAGTTTTACCATTTTACCTGCAATACCGTGGCAGCAATTTTGCTGCCACAACTAAGGAGTAACTGATGGCCGGCCATAGTAAATGGGCGAACATGAAGCATCGCAAAGCCCGTCAGGATGCGAAAAAGAATAAAATTTTCACCAAAATTATCCGCGAGCTAACCGTAGCTGCCCGCTTAAACCCTGATATCAGCGCTAACCCGCGGCTACGTTTGGCGGTAGATAAAGCCCTGTCAGAAAATATGACCCGCGATACCATAGATCGCGCTATAAAGCGCGGTGCCGGTGCCAGCGAGGGTGAAAACTACGAAGAGTTAGTTTACGAAGGCTATGGCCCGAACGGCGTGGCGGTAATTGTTGAAACCATGACTGACAACCATAAACGTACCGTAGCTGATGTACGCCATGCGTTTACTAAAGCTGGCGGCAGCCTGGGCACCAGCGGCTCAGTAGCCTATTTATTCAGCCGCCGTGGCGTGCTGGTGTTTGCTCCCGGCATGGATGAAGACAGCTTGATGGAAGCGGCACTGAATGCTGGTGCCGAAGATATCCTAAGCCATGAAGATGGCAGCTTTGAAGTGCTGACAGCTGCTGAGCAGTTTAATGATGTGAAAGACGCGCTGGTAGCTGGCG
This sequence comes from Rheinheimera pacifica, assembly GCF_024809855.1. Taxonomy (GTDB): domain Bacteria; phylum Pseudomonadota; class Gammaproteobacteria; order Enterobacterales; family Alteromonadaceae; genus Alishewanella; species Alishewanella pacifica_A. The sequence continues at coordinate 125,617 of NZ_JANUEM010000006.1, read as the reverse complement.
GTTTTATGCCTGATAGCAGCGAAGTGACCTTAATACCTGCCACCCGCGCTGAGGTAGATGCTGATCATGTGGCGGCGTTTTTTAAACTGCTTGATCAGTTGGAAGACTCAGACGACGTGCAAAATGTGTATCACAATGCCGATATCAGTGACGAACTGATGGCCGAGCACGGTTAAGCGTGGCGCAATAGTGAATATTATTCTGGGTATTGACCCTGGCAGCCGCTTAACCGGTTATGGTGTAGTGCGCCAGGTAGGCATGAAATTCGAGTATGTCGCCAGCGGTTGTATCCGGCTTACCACTACTGATTTACTACCTGAGCGCTTGCTGGATATTTTCAATGGTGTCAGCGAAATTATCAGCCAAACCCGGCCAACTATTTTTGCTATTGAACAGGTGTTTATGGCGCGTAATGCCGACTCCGCGTTAAAACTGGGGCAGGCACGCGGTGCTGCCATTGTTGCTGCCAAACATGCCGGGCTTGAGGTGTACGAATACTCAGCGCGTCAGGTTAAGCAATCAGTGGTTGGCACCGGCGCTGCTGACAAAGCCCAGGTGCAGCATATGGTACGTACCTTACTCAAATTACCGGCTAACCCGCAGGCCGACGCCGCCGATGCGCTTGCAGTAGCCCTGTGTCATGGGCATACTCAGCAGAGTTTAATCAGTTTGGCTGGGCAGGCGCGTAAAACCGTGCGTGGCCGGTTACGCTAAGCAGATTTATCACCTTATTCTATAAGCAGACCTTATGATTGGACGTTTACGCGGTATTTTGCTGGAAAAGCAGGCGCCGGACTTATTAATAGAAGTGGCCGGTGTCGGCTATGAAGTACAGCTACCGCTGACCAGCTTTTATCAGCTACCGGCTATAGGTGTTGAAGCTACTATTTATACCCATTTTGTTGTACGTGAAGATGCGCAGTTGCTATACGGCTTTATTAATCAGGCTGAGCGCGCACTGTTTCGTCAACTTATTAAAGCCAACGGCGTCGGCCCCAAATTAGCGCTGACGATATTATCCGGTATGACCGCGCAGCAATTTGTGCGCTGTGTCCAACTTGACGATGTCAGCACCCTGGTGAAGTTACCGGGAGTGGGCAAAAAAACGGCAGAGCGTTTAGTGGTAGAAATGCGTGACCGGTTAAAAGACTGGGGCATAGCGCCCAACACGCCGGTTACCGATGGCTTAGTGTTGCAAGATGATGAAGCGGTTTTCAGCCCTGAGCAAAGTGCAGAGCAAGATGCAGCCAGCGCCTTGGTGTCGCTGGGTTACAGCCAGTTGCAAGCTGATAAAGCTGTACAAAAGACTAAACAAAGCGGAATGAGCAGTGAACAGCTTATTAAAGCAGCGCTGCGGAGCATGATGTAAGCCATGATAGAAGCTGATCGTTTAATTCAAACCAGTGCCACCCGCGAAGACGAGGTAATTGACCGCGCGATAAGGCCCAAAACCCTGGCCGACTACACCGGGCAAGAGCATGTTTGTCAGCAGATGGCCATTTTTATTGAGGCAGCCCGTGGCCGGGGGGACCCGTTGGACCACCTGCTGATATTTGGCCCGCCGGGTTTGGGTAAAACGACACTGGCAATGATTGTAGCCAATGAGATGGGTGTAAATATTAAAACTACTTCCGGCCCGGTATTGGAAAAAGCCGGTGATCTGGCGGCACTGCTAACCAACCTTGAGCCCAATGATGTGCTGTTTATTGATGAGATCCATCGTTTAAGCCCAGCAGTGGAAGAAATTCTTTATCCGGCAATGGAAGATTATCAGCTGGATATTATGATAGGCGAGGGCCCGGCGGCTCGCTCTATTAAGCTGGACTTACCGCCTTTTACCCTGGTTGGTGCCACTACTCGGGCGGGTGCGTTAACCTCACCGCTGCGTGACCGTTTTGGCATAGTGCAGCGGCTGGAGTTTTATAAAGTAGCAGAGTTAACTCAAATTATTCTGCGGTCAGCACATTTTCTCAACTTAGTGTTAGACGAAGCCGGTGCGACAGAAATTGCCCGGCGCTCGCGTGGTACGCCCCGTATCGCTAACCGTTTGCTACGCCGTGTGCGCGATTATGCTCAGGTTAAAGCCAATGGTGAGGTAACGGTAGACATAGCGGCACAGGCGCTGTTAATGGTAGATGTTGATTCTGAAGGCTTCGACTATATGGACCGTAAGCTTATGCTGGCGATTATTGAAAAGTTTATGGGTGGCCCGGTTGGCCTAGATAACTTAGCTGCCGCTATTGGCGAAGAAAAAGATACTATTGAAGATGTAATAGAGCCATTTTTAATACAGCAGGGCTTTATTCAGCGTACCCCGCGCGGCCGTATTGTCTCACTACGGGCGTATCAGCACTTTGGCTTTGACTTACCGCAAACAGATTAGTAAATAGACATTCCCTAACCAGTTTAAGCTGCAGTTAGGCAGCAAATGAGCGAGCTGGAACGCCAGCGCGACCCCATGAACATAGTTTCCTGTGTGATTGGAATGATCGAATGCAGCCAACAACACTGCGGGTTAAAATGGGGCGGGAATAAAAAAAAGCCCGCTCAGGGAGCGGGCAATACAACAAGTTGAAGGAGTGCTTCAAAAAATCCAGGGAACATGCTTAAGCAGCAACAAAATTTGGTAATAACACAAATCTCGCTGCCAAATGATCTTCACTAAAGTGCGGTAACTTCTTGCCTCACTTTTGCGCTAGCTCAGAACACAGGTGTAATAATAAGGATTTCGAGTAATTACTTCAAACGAGAAAATTTAGCGTCGCGACATTAAAAAAACTAATGCGTTGATGTGGTGGGCTCGCGTTAAATTTAGCCAATATGTGGGCTAGTCTCCTCGCAAGGGTGCTGTTCATCTAGGGTTAATCTTTAGCATGGAAGATACGGCACATTACTTTTTATCGGGTTTCCATAAGTAGGTGTTGGGCTAAGTGTGTCTGGCATATAAGATTAAATGAGGCATAAAAAATGTATTTTTTACGGAACCTCACAAAGTGATATGGGTCAACAGAAACAAATGAAAATTACAAGTAGCCGATGAAGAAAAATATAGTTGCCGTTCTGCTTGTCAGGCAATTGAGTTAGTGCTCCGGCTTACTTATCATATGCAGCAATTAAAGTGAATGCTCATGTCAGAAACAGTCTTTACATTCCCTGTGCGTGTGTACTATGAAGATACCGATGCAGGGGGGATAGTATATTATGCTAATTATTTAAAATTTTTTGAACGAGCGCGCACCGAATGGTTGCGCGCCCTGGGTATTGAACAGGATTTATTATTGTCAAATAATGTCGCTTTTGTTGTTACGCAAGTTTTAATGGATAACAAAAAGCCAGCGAGGTTTAATGAATTATTGACGGTGTATAGCCAAATCAGTACCTTAAAGCAAGCTAGTATGGTTTTTGAGCAAAATATTCATAATGGTGCTGCAGAGTTAATTTGTTCAGCACGTATTAAAGTAGCCTGTATTTCACTACAGGAGATGAAGGCAAGGGCTTTTCCGGCCGAAGTGTCAGAGGTGTTAGCGCGTGGCAGGTGAAATTTCTATTTTAAGTTTGTTGATCGAGGCCAGTTTTGTTGTGCAACTGGTTATGTTGATTTTACTGGCAATGTCAGTAATGTCATGGACTATGATTTTCCGCCGCCGTAAAGCCTTAAGTGAAGCTGTGGTTGAGGCAAAGAAGTTTGAAGATAAATTTTGGTCGGGTGTTGATTTAGCTAAGTTATACAACGAAGTCAGTGCCAGAGCATCCAACAATGGTTTAGAAGCCCTGTTTAAAGCCGGTTTTAAAGAGTTTGCCCGCCTGCATAAAACCAACAGCCGGCAACCTGCCGCTGTAATGGAAGGTACGCAACGTGCAATGCGGGTTGGCTTATCGCGCGAGGTAGAGCGGCTGGAAATGCATTTACCGTTTTTAGCGACGGTTGGTTCTATCAGCCCCTATATCGGCCTGTTTGGCACAGTATGGGGTATTATGAACTCATTTATTGCTTTAGGTGCCGTAGAACAAGCTACGCTTGCAATGGTAGCACCGGGTATTGCCGAAGCACTTATTGCCACGGCAATTGGTTTATTTGCTGCAATTCCTGCGGTAATTGCTTACAACAAATTTTCACATCAGGTAGAAGTGCTGGAAAGCAGCTATGCCAACTTTGTTGAAGAGTTTGCCAATATTCTGCACCGGCAGGCTGTATCTAACGGCGGAGAAGCTGCCTGATGTATGTACGTAAAAAACGTCGTTTAAAGGCTGAAATAAACGTAGTGCCCTATATCGATGTTATGTTAGTGCTGTTGGTTATTTTTATGGTAACCACGCCGCTGATTACTCAGGGCGTGAAGGTAGAATTACCTAAATCAGCAGCAGAGCCTATAAAGCAAATGCAAGACGGTAAAACACCGCTTGTCGCCACAGTAGATCAGGACGGTTTGTACTATTTTGAGAAAGATGGCAAACAGCAGGGGCCATTTACTGCGGCTGAGTTAACGGTGGAAGTAGCCAGCTGGCTGAAAATAGAGCCGGGTACGCAAGTGATAGTAAAGGGTGATCGTAAGGTTAGTTATGATGCTGTTATCCGCCTGATCAATGTGCTTAAAGGTGCCGGTGCACCTTCTGTAGGCCTGATGACAGATAACGTGGATTCAAATTAAAATGGCTGTTGCAATAGATCCACAACTGGCAAAATCGCTTGGTCTGCATTTGGCTATAGTGATAGTGCTGGTTTTTGGTGCAGATTTTTCCAGTACGCCTGAAATGGTGAGTGTTAGCCAGGAATCTGAAGGCAAAGCACCAATTGAAGCCGTAGCGGTAGATCAGCAGCAGTTAAACAGCCGGGTACAGCAAATGCAGCAGGAGCGTGACAACGCCCGTGCTGCTGAAGAAAAGCGTATTCGTGATTTAGAACGCCGGGCGCAGCAGGCAGAAAGAAATCGTGCCGAAGAAGAAGCACGTTTGAAGCGGGTAGCTGCTGAGAAACGCCAGGCAGATGAAGAAGCGCAGCGTGCCAGAGCTGCTGCAGCAGATGCGAAAAAGCAGCAGGAGCAGGAAGCGGCTAAAGCGCGTGAAGCAGAGCAAGCCAGAATAGCAAAAGAACAAGAGCGGAAAAAAGCGGAAGACGCAGCCAAAGCAGCAGAGCAAAAACGTAAAGCTGAGCAGGAAGCAGCAGAAAAAGCGGCTGCGGAGCGCGCCCGTCAGGCTGCAGAAGCGAAAGAGCGTGCTGAGCAGGAAAGAGCTATGCAAGAGCAGATGGCTAAAGAAGCTCAGGCCCGTTCAGCTGCCAGAGCAAGGCAGGCTGCAACCGAAGTGCAGCGTTATACAGCGCTGATACGCGATGCAGTGCAGCGAAATTTGTTGGTTGATGAAAGTATGCGTGGCCGGTCGTGCCGGATAAATATTCGCCTAGCGAGTAATGGTTTTGTTACTAATGTTGGTGTTATCAGCGGTGACAAAACAGTATGTGACGCCGCTGTACGGGCTGTAAACCGCGCAGGTACTTTGCCTGTGTCGCCAGACCCGGATGTGTATAACCAGTTGAAAGACATTAACTTAACGGTGAGTCCAGAATTTTGATTATGTTTAAATTGTTCAGAAATGCAGTTGTTATTATATTGCTGATGTTAAGTTCAGTTGCTCAGGCATCTTTAGAAATTGTGATTACCGAGGGTATCGACTCTGCCCGGCCAATCGCAATACTACCATTTACTTTTAAAGGCGCTAATTTACCTAAAGAGCGTATAGATGAAGTGATTGCGGCGGATCTGATGCGCAGCGGCAAATTTAGCCCGCTGGCCAGTATAAAAATGCCACAGCGGCCACCAACGTCAGCACAAATTGATTACGCAGCCTGGGCACGTGAAGGTGTTGAGGCTATTGTTATTGGCCAGATAACAGAAATCGGTATTGATCGTTATACTGTTAGCTTTGAATTAATTGATGTTTTAAAGGGTAGTAACAGCGCAGACAGGCAATCATTAAATGCTGGCCGTTTAACCGGCAGTAATGCTCATATTCTTGATAGCCGGGAAACCATCATTAATGGCAGCCAATTCCGTCAGTATGCCCACCGTATCAGCGATATAGTATATGAAAAGCTGACCGGTGAGCGCGGAGCATTTTTAACCAAAATTGCCTATGTTTTGGTAAATCGTAATCAACAGTTCCCTTATCAATTGGTTGTTGCTGATTATGATGGTGCAAATGAGCAAGTGTTATTGCGCTCGAGAGAGCCATTAATGTCGCCAAGCTGGTCGCCTGATGGCACCAAATTGGCTTATGTAACATTTGAGAAACGCCAGTCACAGATTTATATTCAGGATATTTATAGCGGACGTCGTACTATGTTAAGCAGTTCACCGGGTATTAACGGTGCGCCAGCATGGTCGCCGGACGGGAAGCGTTTAGCCATGGTGCTGTCGAAAGACGGAAATGCAGAAATCTATGTGATGGAAGTTGCTACCAAGGCATTGACGCGGATAACAAATCATCGCGCTATCGACACTGAACCGTCGTGGTCGCCTGATGGTAAGGAGCTGCTATTTAGTTCGGAGCGAGGTGGCAATCCGCAACTTTATAGCGTAAATTTGTTAACGGGTGCGACCAGACGTTTAACCTTTGAAGGTGAAATGAATCTGGCGGGCTCTTACACTCCGGATGGACATTCGGTTGTAATGGTGAATCGCACCAGAGGTCAGTATCACATTGCAAAAATGGATCGTCAGACCCGTTTTATGCAAGTGTTAACAAAAACAAATCTGGACGAGTCACCCAGCGTGGCGCCAAATGGTTCTATGATTATTTATAGTACCACTCATGGTTCTTCGCAGGTGTTAGCACTGGTTTCTATGGACGGTCGTTTTAAAGCGCGTCTGCCGGCGGTAGAAGGGCAAGTTAAATCTCCGTCGTGGTCGCCGTTTTTATAAAAGAAAAGCGTTATTACATTTAAATACTAAGGACAACATCATGAAATTAAATAAAGTGTTAAAAGGTTTATTGATTGCATTACCAGTGCTGACCATGGCTGCTTGTAGCTCAACTTCTTCAACTGACGCATCTGATGCTGATACCTCTGGTGTTGGCCGCGAGACTGTGCAAGTGGATACCGCCAGCCAAACGGTAAGCCCAGCTGAGCAGTTACGCCAGAAGCTGGAAGCTCTGCGTCAGGAAAATACAGTTTACTTCGATTTTGACAAAGCGACTGTACGTCCTGAGTTTATTGAAGTACTGCAAGCTCACGGTGCGTTTTTAACTGCTAACCCAAGTGTTCGCGTTACTATTGAAGGCCACACTGACGAGCGCGGCACACCAGAGTACAACATCGCTCTGGGCGAGCGTCGTGCTATTTCTGTAGTACAGTATCTGCAAAACCTGGGTGTTTCTGCTGGCCAAATCTCAACTGTAAGCTACGGTGAAGAAAAGCCAGCTGATACATCACGTGGCGAAGCAGGCTTTGCTAAAAACCGTCGTGCAGTGTTAGTCTACTAATCCAGACTCATTACTATATTGATACGCATGACAGTGAAATATACTCTGCTTACAGCGATAACACTGGCTCACGCCAGTGCTATCGCAAATCCGGCACCGGTTACTGATATTAACCGCAACCGAACGGCTATTAGCACTACTCAACAGGCTCAGCCTGCGGGTTCTATAGAACAACGCTTAACTGCGCTTGAACGTATTGTTGAAGCAAGGTCAGAAGCACAGCTTCGTATGGCACAACAGCTACAATTGTTGCTGGATGAAGTTAGCGAGCTGCGCGGAGTAACTGAAACACATACGTATCAGCTTGACGAAATCCTGCAGCGTCAGCGCGATATTTATCAGGAAATAGACCGGCGTGTCAGTGCTATACAGACAACGCCGTCTGCCAATATACCGACCATACCTGTTAATACCCCGGCACCAGCTACGGGCACTGCAGTGTATTCATCTGATGTTTCAGAAAATGAAGCCTATGATAAAGCGGTAAATATGGTGCTGAAAGATCGCCGCTATGATGCAGCAATTCCTGAGTTCGAAAGCTTTATCAAGAGTTACCCTGATTCAGGCTATGCGCCTAACGCACACTATTGGCTGGGACAGTTGTTATTTAACAATAATGAACTGGCTAAAGCGAAGACGCATTTTGAGCGGGTAGTGAAGAACTTCCCGGATTCCGGTAAAGTGGCCGATGCCTTATTAAAATTAGGGCAGGTGGCAGAGCGCGAGAACGACAAAAATACAGCACTGCGATATTATCGCCAGCTGCTGGAAAAACAGCCCAACGCTACTTCAGCGAAGCTGGCGCAGGATAGAATCAACGCACTTAAATAATATGAACCCAGCTTAGGCTGGGTTTTTTCTGCAAGCTTTAACACCTCTAAACGCTGGCATTTTGAGCAGTCAGACCACATAGGCGTGGTTTTTAACACTTTTTGGTTGCACAAAAGCCGTAAATCAGTAAGATATGCGTCCGCGGTTAGGGTCATTAGCTCAGCTGGTAGAGCAGCGGACTTTTAATCCGTTGGTCGATGATTCGAATTCATCATGACCCACCAACCGCGCAAACTTTGATATCGAAATGGGTCATTAGCTCAGCTGGTAGAGCAGCGGACTTTTAATCCGTTGGTCGATGATTCGAATTCATCATGACCCACCACTTCGATATCCCTGTTTGGGTCATTAGCTCAGCTGGTAGAGCAGCGGACTTTTAATCCGTTGGTCGATGGTTCGAATCCATCATGACCCACCAATTTTCTTCGTTTTTCCTGCATGGGTCATTAGCTCAGCTGGTAGAGCAGCGGACTTTTAATCCGTTGGTCGATGGTTCGAATCCATCATGACCCACCATGCCACCATACTGTATTTTCTTAATTCGCAGCGCTATAATAGCCGCCCTTTAAAGTCAGCAGGTAAGCCCTATGGAACAGACGTTGTATTTCACAGAGCAAGACTTTGCCTTTCCGAAAAAGCCACTGCCTTTGAGCGGTGACGAAAAGCAAGCCTATAAAGACCGTATCAAAACCCTGTTACAGCAAAAAGACGCTGTACTGGTAGCCCACTATTATACTGATCCGGAAATACAGGCGTTGGCTGAAGAAACCGGCGGCTGCGTATCCGACTCATTGGAAATGGCCCGTTTTGGTAATGAATATCCGGCGAAAACGCTGATTGTCGCCGGCGTAAAGTTTATGGGCGAAACAGCAAAAATTCTTACGCCCAACAAAACGGTGTTAATGCCCACGCTGGATGCTACCTGTTCACTGGACTTAGGCTGCCCGGCAGAACCCTTCTCAGCCTTTTGCGATGCGCACCCTGATCGTGTCGTAGTAGTGTATGCCAATACCTCTGCTGCGGTAAAAGCCCGCGCCGACTGGGTGGTAACATCATCAATTGCTCTGGACGTAGTAGATTATTTAGACAGCCAGGGTAAAAAAATCCTCTGGGGGCCGGATAAGCACCTGGGTGCCTGGGTACAAAAGCAAACCGGCGCCGATATGTTGCTGTGGAATGCGGCCTGTATCGTCCACGACGAATTTAAAGCCAACGCGCTTATTGAACTGAAAAAGCAATACCCCGATGCCGCAGTATTAGTGCACCCGGAATCGCCTGACAGCGTAGTACAGTTAGCAGACGCTGTAGGTTCTACCAGCCAATTGATTCAAGCCAGCCAAACGCTGCCTAATGACACCTTTATTGTCGCCACTGATAAGGGCATCTTTTATAAGATGCAGCAGCAGATGCCCGGCAAGACCTTTATTGAGGCACCAACCGGCGGTAACGGCGCTACTTGCCGCAGCTGTGCTCATTGCCCCTGGATGGCAATGAACGGCTTAAAAGCGATTGAGGCGGCCCTGACAGACACTAACGGCCATGAAATCTTTGTTGATGCCGCACAGCGTGAAAAAGCCCTGATACCGTTAAACCGTATGCTGGGCTTTGCTGCTGATTTGAAAAAGCAGGTAAAAGGCAACGCCTGATAGACTTTTGGCCTGATATGTATAAAAAGCAGGCATAAACAAAGTACTACTGCATATAACAGTTGCAGCGCGCGGTGAATTTCCCTAGTATAGCCGCGCTTGCAACGCAAGTTCCGGAGAGATGGCTGAGTGGCTGAAGGCGCACGCCTGGAAAGTGTGTTTAGGTTAACCCCTAACGAGGGTTCGAATCCCTCTCTCTCCGCCAGATAAATGACAAAGGCCCACGCCAAAAGCGTGGGCCTTTGTCATCACTCAGACCAATACCAACTGGTGACGTTATAACGATATTGCTGTGTATTTTCGGTTGTCAGTGCTTTTACCCAGTGCTCAGAGCCAGGTGAGGCCGGGTTGAACAATACGCAGCGGTTATACAACGGCGCTATACTGACGGGGTTGGCATCTGCTCCCAGAAAAACCAGTTCACCACCGTTATTGTGTTGCCAGCCTTTATTTAAATACAACAACATACATACTTCTCTGCCGGGGGAGTCATCAGCGTGCTGATTAACAAAGTCAGTTGCACCTAAGCGAAAGCAATTGCTGTTAATAGCGGGATTAGCCACATTGATATCGGTTAAAGCCACTTTAAAGATACGCGATAACCAAGACATAAATTCATCACTACGTAAAAACGCTAAAAACTGCTCTGCAACATTATCTGGTGCGCCTACAGCACTAAGAGCTGGGCGTTGCCATAGATCCCGTTGTACAAAACGCTGCTTTTTCTGGGTTTTTTGCCACTTTGCGTTATCGACATATAAAGCCGAGTAGGTGTGTTTCTGTGTTTGCCAGCCACTCTCTTGCTGTAAAATACTGACAACCTCATCGAGTTTGTTGCTATCAAATAAATTATCTATAACGATATGCTGCGGAGTAGATTGCAGCAGCGTTTTTCTATAGGTGCGTATCGCAGCATCGAGCTTTTGCTCTTCATTCAGCCACATTTAAACGGCTCACTGGTTGGGGGCGGATAGGGGCAGAGGTTTGATGATACAGTATTTTGCACAGTGTTAACTAACGCAGTATTGCAGCAGTGCTGTATTCGGTTAAAATAGCTGCACTTCCAAAAGCCGCTATCCGGTGGCTTTATGCTTGCTTCCAGTTTCGGAGTTTCCATGCGTAATTTGATTGCGTTCTTGCTTGCTGCCTGGTTGCCTGGTGTGTCGGGGCAGGCCGCTGTGGTTTTTAGTGATGGCTTTGAAAGTGGCGATGCTGAGCGTTGGCGCCAACTTGGCGATTGCCGGGCCTTGCTTGGTGTGCCGCGTTCCGGTGAGTTGTCACTGCGTTGTAAGCCAGGCAATAGCGTGCTATTTAGCAAGGATGCTATTAGTGAAATGGGTGTGCTGGAGTTATGGGTTCGGCCTGATACCAATATCACCGCATATCGTATTCATGTGCTGGTGTCGGATATGCCATCGCTAAATGCGCTGTGGCAGCCGGTTGCCTTGATAGAGCATAGCGCTGGCGATGTCAGCTATAAAGCACACCGCGTTTCTATTGATGAGCCCGCCAGGCGTTACCTGCGGCTGGATATTGAAGTCGTAAATGGCGTTGTGGACGTTGACGATATACTGGTAGAGCGTATTTTACTGGCAACCGCTTTACAGAAGAATGAGCAGCGTATTGTCAGTGGTATTCTGGACAAATTGCGCCAGGATCAGAATATTGCCTTGCAGGCCGAATCTTTCCGCACTTTGGGCGTTAACTACGCTGCTCAACTGGATTTGCAGCGTCAGTATCTGGAATACGCCAACGCACTACATTCAGGTATTGCGCTGGCTCTGGCAAGTTCTGAGCGTAATAGAATGTCTAACCCGATGGCTTATGCCAGTTTTCGCAGTATTGTAAATGATGCTAAACGCGTAACAACACCGCTGCAGCAAGCCCGGCTGAACTCTATGTTAAAGCCATTTGGCGATCTGGCTACTGCCACATTGAATGTAGTAAGCGCGGGGGCTTATTCGGCTTTTGCTGAGCCGTTTAAATCTTTTCTGGCATCCAGTTTTGATAAATCGAACTATAGCGATGCAGGGTTAAGCCGCTCTGATCGTAAATTTGCCGAACAAAACGGTTTGAAAATTTATCAGGATGCTGAGCGTTTTCTGGCTGAACTGGAAAAAGAGTTACAACAGGTTGCAGCGCTGGAAGCCGAGTTACTGGGTATTCAAAAGACTATTGACAGCTTTCGGCGTAACTTAGACAAACAACTGCGCGACACGTTACAACATGCCAGCATGGTGCGCTCGCAGGAGACAATTAGCAGGGCACTTAGCAAAGATGAACTGGTGCGGCAGAAACTCATGGACGAAGTGGCGGGTAATATCACGCTAAAAGCAAAGAGTTATCTGGATGAGGGCAATAATACCGAGCTTATCCGTTTTGTGCTGAAAACCTCAGAGCAGTTGGATCATACCCAAAGCTACAAAGACCAGTTTAATCAGATCACGTCGGCCATGCTAACACATTATGACCGGTTTGAACGCTCAGTCAGCAGTAGCCAAAACCCGTTTACCGATGCCGCTGATAAACAAATCTGGGAAAATCATGCGCAAAAGGCGCGTAGTTATCTGCAGCAATCGAAAGAGTCATTTAATCGCGCGTATCTGTAGCAGATAAAGCTTACTGTTCAGCCTGTGCTCAGGCTAAGGCTTATAAAGTTAGTGAGTACTCTCTTTTTATACCCACTACAGGAGTCTGCTATGAGTGCAGTGAAACAAAGCCATGAGCAAGAGCCTCGTTTTTATTTTAATCAGCAAAAAACGGTGGATTTAACTCAGCAAGAACGTCAGGCACTGAGTTTAGTGTGGACTGACAACAGCGACACGGCAGAAGTTAAAAGCAACCGCCGTGATACTGACACTGCACATTGTGCAGTATTAGGTTACAACTGAGTTTTACAGTTAAGTATTAAATAGTTGCGGCTGAATAAACGGGATCATTGCCAAGATAATCGCCTGCTGATACACACTGGAGCGTGTCAGCAGATGGTTGGTTAACATGGCAATGGCTCCACCTTGTTGTTTAACATTATGTTGCTCAAACATCAGGTCCATTACATCGCCCAGCTCTTTGCCCTGTTGCAATGCCATGAGTGCAGCAGGTGGAATGGGTAAACTGGCCGAGCGGGTTTTACTGATACGCCCCTGGTGGGCAATAACAACCCAGGCAAAGCTGTAATCGCCGTCTAAACCTGCTTCAATGGCAACATAATAGTCTGCTCCCGGCGCGGCAGCTGCAACTGCCCGCAGCCGGTTGAGCGCCCCTTGTAAGGTTTCTTCACTGCTCATAGGCTGTGCTGGCACGCCAGAAGCAGTACTTTGCCCGCTACATAGCAGTGTTTTGCCGTTAAATACCTGTGTTAATGCATCCTTTACCGCACTGATTTTTGCCGGATTTGCCGAGGCAACGACTATTTTCATCTGTATTTCTTATTTTATCTGTAAATTCTTACTTTCACTTATACCTGCCAGCATAACCTGATTTTGCCCACGGCTAAAGCGGGCGCTTGCTCCGTTGCGCTTAGCTGATTAGAATCTGCGCCACATAAGCTTATGTTTTATCAGTGGGAGGCAGGCATGAATAAAAATGTAGTTACGAATGGGGTTGCCGCAGCAATTACGCTGGCAGGCTGGTATTTACAGCAACCACTTTTACTTAGTGTAGGCTTATTTGCGTTATCCGGTGCTCTGACAAACTGGCTGGCAGTGCATATGCTGTTTGAGAAAGTACCACTGTTGTATGGCTCTGGCGTCATTCCGGCCCGGTTTGAGCAGTTTAAAGCGGGAATTTACCAACTGGTGATGACACAGTTTTTCAGCGGCAACAATATTGAGCGTTTTTTGGCAGACCACCAGCAAAGCCATAGTAAAGCATTTGATTTTGAGCCGGTTATAGCACAGACCGATTTGTCGCCAGCGTTTGACTCATTGTTAAAAGTAGTCGAGCAGTCATCATTTGGCGGTATGCTGGGTATGTTTGGCGGTAGTGCTGCCTTATTACCGTTAAAAGAACCGTTTATCAGCAAGCTGAAAAGCGCATTGGCAGAGATATCGCAAACCGATGAATTTAACCAACTGCTGTTGGCACAGCTGGACCAGCCCGAACAGCTGGAAAGTATGCGGGTTAAGGTAGACACTATAGTGCAGCAGCGCTTAAACGAGCTGACCCCTGAATTGGTAAAAGACATTATTCAGCAGATGATCCGCCAGCATTTAGGTTGGCTGGTAGTATGGGGAGGCGTATTTGGTGGGGCTATCGGCTTGCTTGCAGGCCTTATTTAGTGATGTGCCTGCCATAAACGGGTTTAAGGCAGGCAGGTAAAGCGCGGCTTGTACCGCGCATTACCAGTATTTATCAGGCTTGTTGTTGCGCGGCGTATTGCTCTACTTCGCGCCAGACACGCAGAAAATTACCCGACAGAATTTTTTCGATATCAGCCGTGCTATAGCCACGCTGCAGCAGGCCGTTGATTAAATTCGGATAGCTGGCTACATCCTTTAGCCCTACCGGTAGTGAATCACCTACGCCGTCGTAGTCAGAACCAATGCCAACATAATCAATACCTACCAGCTTTACCACATGATCAATATGGTCCAGTACTGTATCTAAGGTTGCAAACGGGTAGGGGTGTTTTTTGCGAAACTCCAGCTCAAAAGCGTCATCGTCGGCTACGCCTGCCTGTTTTGCTGCGGCTTTACGCAGAGCGCCGTATTGGTTAGCCATCATGGTCACAAAAGACGAACCAAAGTTAATTTGCACTACACCGCCGTTTTTCGCCAGCGCTTTAATCATGTTGTCATCCATGTTGCGTTCAAACCCCGGGGTGTAACTGCGCAGTGACGAGTGTGAGGCGATAACCGGCACTTTGCTGATCTCAACGGCCTGGTAAAAGGCGTCATCTGATACATGCGAAATATCAATCATCATGCCGATATTGTTCATCGCCACCACCAACTCTTTACCAAACGGGCTTAAGCCATTCCAGCGGCGGCGCAAATCATAGCTGGAGTCAGCAATATGATTACTCTCAGAATGCGATAGCGTAATATAACGGATGCCGCGTTGATAAAAATGCTGCAGGTTTTCCAGCTTGCCGTTTATCGGCGTGCCATTTTCCATGCCAAGTGCCAGTGATACTTTGCCACTGCCAAACTGTTCAAGTACGTCTGTTGTGTTGTATGCCATGGCGAATTTATCCGGCGCACGGCCTGCCAGCGCTTCCATGCTATCTATCAGTTGGTTTGCCAACTGATAACCGCCGCCACTACGCTCGTAAGACGCCGGGATGTAAATAGACATAAAGGGCGCATTCAAGCCACCTGCCTGCGCTCGCGGGTAATCAAATTCACCGCGTTGGGTGGCTACAGTAACGTCTTCCCAGTCTTTATGTAGCCGGTAAGGCACGTCGATGTGGGTGTCAATAATAATGTACTGCTGTGCCAGTTGCTGCGCAGTGCTAGCCTGCGAAACCGTGTTGTTAGTGGCAGTGGCTGCACAACCGCTTAACAGGGCAACACCAAAAAACATGGCTAAAGGGGGGAGAGCTTGCTTCATTATTGTTATCTCTTATTTATTTCAGGTAATCGTTGTTATCTCAGCAGGTTTAACAGCTAACGACAAGCACTGTCAGGCAAAGCGGGTTATTTTTGCGCCTGGCACGCGTTTTGCGCGCTCTCTACAGCGGACCGGTACCATATGCCTGCCTGGCACTTTACGTTACAATAGCCGCCTTATTGTTTTTTGAGATATTGTGATGCGCGTTTTGTGTTTTAGCTTGTTTTGGTTGTTTTACTCTGTGCCGGCTATCGCGTCAGTTGATCTGGAAAAAACCATGAAAAATATGGCTTTTCAGTATAAACAGGCTTATGACGCACAAAGCGCTAGCCAGCTATTACTGCCGCTGGATGAGTTGATCAGCCTGACACAGCAGTCAGCCCTGGCGGATTTTGAAGCGGAAAAAGCAGAACAGTTTAAACATGGGTTACAACTGGTGCTGACAGAGCTTCAGTTAGCCCGACAAGCAGCTACAGAGGATGATATTACCCAGGCAAAGTTGCATTTGCAGAAGGTAGACGCCCTGCGCAAAGAATACCATCAGCAGCGCAAAGTCAGTATCTGGCGTTTATTGTTTGGTTAAGCCGGTAGTAAAAACAATACAGCCACCTGACAGGATGGCTGTGTTAGTGCGCAGATAATACAGAAAGATTAGCCGGCTAAGCCAACATAAACGTTTTGTACGTCATCATCAGCATCAATAGCATCTAAAAAGGCTTCTACTTCAGCGCGCTGCGCATCGTCTAAGGTTACCGGGTTATTCGCGCGGTATACCAGTTTAGCGGTCAGTACATTAAAGCCAAACTCCGGCAGAGCCTTGGCTACCAGATCTAAATCGGTGGCTTCCGTTAAAAATACCACTTCGTTATCGTCACCGGCTTCAAAATCCTGCGCACCGGCTTCTATCGCAGCCAGTTCAGCATCGGCATCTGCACTGACAGGCTCCGCTTCAATCTGGCCTAAATGCTTAAAATCCCAGGATATTGCGCCGGAAGTTGCCAGTTGGCCTTTGCGGAACAACTGCCGGATACTCATCGCGCTGCGGTTTTTATTGTCAGTTAAACACTCAACAATAACCGGCACCTGATGCGGCGCAAAGCCTTCGTAAACTACAGTTTCATAGTTTGCCGGACCATCAAGCAGGCCTGCGCCCTTTTTGATTGCACGTTCCAGTGTATCTTTTGGCATTGATGCTTTTTTTGCAGCTTCAATGGCAGAACGTAATTTGGCGTTCATATCCGGATCGGCACCATTACGTGCAGCAACAGCAATCTCTTTTGCCAGTTTGGTAAAAATGCGGCCTTTGGCGTTGGCTGCATCCATTTTATGTTTGGCTTTCCATTGTGCGCCCATTATTGCGCTCCTGTATTCAATGCTATCAAAACGAACAGGGCGCTAGTCTAGCCAATAGCAGGCTTTTAACGCAACTAATGCCGGGATAAATCTGCTGCAATAACGTCGGAGCCCGCTGTGTCAGAGCGTTATTGCTCAGGTTTCAAGCGACAGTTGCTTTATATGTTGCTGCAATTGCGGATAAAACCTTAAAAAGCCTTGTTCCAGCACCGCATATTGCGGCTGAATTTCATCAATTATGCCAGCAAATTGATGTGTAAACTTTATCCGGCTGGCAATACGGTCTAAAGCCTTACCTAACTGTGGCAATTGCTGGTAGCTACTGAACCAGTCATGTGTGCGGACACTGCGCATAGTGTTTGCCATAGCTACCGGCATCAGAGGTTCTGCTGTAGCTAAGTCTGCATATAGCTGCTGTTTGTAATCAGCAAAACTGGTGCTGTAAAACTGCTGCCAGTGTTTGATAAGAAAGTGATCAAATAATACATCCAGTGCTATACCGGCAAACCGGCGGCGGCTGGCGGAGAATAATGCTTTTAGCTGCCTGACTTCGGTGTGCTGATCTGTATAGCTGTCTGTCGCCCGATGATTAAGTAAACCTGCCAGAATATCGGGGGGCAAAGTGTTCAATGGAATACCTTTACAAAAATCGCCAAGCAAATTGCCGGTAAGTGAATAAATATTGGGTTTTGCTAATGCAGCATGGGCAAGGTAATTCACTTTTATCCTTATATAAGCCGGATAGTTACTCAAGGTTACATCTTTGGCGTAAATATCACTTTTTTGTCAAATAAATGGCTGTAAATTTGCTGGAGTTATTTTGCTATGAACCTTAGTATGGGGTTGAGATAGAACTCAATACAAGAGGTAAGCATGTCAGTAAATAATATCAGCAATAATAACACCGCCCAATTGCAGTTATATACTCAGGAAAAAGCAGCTGCAGCTGCGTTAAAACAACAAAATACTCAGGCCGCAGCGTCTCCGGCTGTAAAAACAACCGATTCAGTACAAATCAGTGAGCAAGCAAAAGCATTGCTGGCAAAAGATTCAGCAACAACATTGGGTAATGGAGCAGGTATTGAGCCGCCTAAGACGACATCAGCAATTCCAGGTAACGGTGCCGGTATTGAGCCACCCAAAACGACAGTAATCGACAGCAGCTATTCGGCTTTGGGCAACGGCGCTGGAATTGAACCGCCAAAACTTTAGCAGCAAGGGGCTTGCATGAGTTGGTCTTACATTGACAGTTTATTGTTTTCTTTGGATAAAGTGATTTTTGTCTCGTACTTCTTTGTTTTAGTTTTAGCAATGGCAGTTGAGCGGAAGGTTTCATCTTTTGTTATTACTTTAATTGTACTTACCGTTGCTAACGGTGCCATGACTTCTTTGTCTCCGATGTTATACCAATACGCGAGCCAGCCGGATTTAAGTGCCAAGTTTGCTTGGTATGCAAGCTTTGCTTTGATTGATATGTTAGCTGTTTTTTTGCTATTTAAGTTCCACAAGCTGCTTGCGCAAAACGTAGGCTTTATAGCTAAGCTGGTAGGTATGTTGTTTGTTGTATTTGCTACTTTGCAAACAGGCCGCTTTATTGATCGATTCGTGTTTAATACAGAGTTTCTTCAGTACATTTATCAGTATGCAATTCCTTTGCTTAATATTGCACTAGTGCCTGTTATTATCACAGCTTGGTTAGCTGAGCTTAAATTACAGCGGCGAAACACGAGATATGAGGCGGTTTTATGACTGTAATTTACGCCGCCATAATAATTATTATTAACTTGTTGGCTTTATTTGCGTATCGAAAACTTGGGCTGCTGCGCTCAATCAGCCAGATCCAGGCTGAGGTTGAACTGGAAATGCATAGCCGGGCACATAAGCTGCTGGTGCAACGTGATCAGCTTGAAGTGGGTTTGGTTAAAGACGCAGTAGATGAAGCGGATGAAAAATGGAAAGGCGATTTAGCTGAGTATATGGAAGAGTTTGAGCAGGAAGCTTTGCTACGTTCAAAGAAACGGCTAAACCGGGTTTAGTACTGTAGGTTAAATAGCAACTCTGCCAGCTCTGGCTGCCATATATCTTTCTTGTTTACCCGATTTTGTTTGATCAGCACACCCTCTGCCAGCAAATGCTGGCGTTGCTCCTCAGCGGTTGCTGAGCCTTGCGGAAAAGCCAGGCTGCGATCACTACGCAGTACTCTGTACCAGGGTACTGCGAGTTCGGCAGGGGCATATCCCAGAGCTTTGCCTACTAACCTGGCGCGGCCGGGCAGGCCTGCCAGATCGGCTATCTGACCATAGCTGGCTACTTTTCCGGCTGGAATTTGCTTTACCGTTTGCCAGATACGCTGATAATGCTGCTTTGTCATAAGTTATGCCCATTTGTTGCTGCAGGTACCAGCGTTTAGCATCAGATAGCGTGGCGTGCTACCACCGTTTTACCAATAGGCGCCAACGACAACATTGCCAGTTTAAGATGCTGCAAGCCAAAAGGTATACCGATAATACTGATAAAGCATACCAGTGCGTGACCAAGATGGCCAATAGCCAGCCAGATACCAAAAAACAAAAACCAGATAATATTGCCCAGCGTGCCCATGGCTCCGGTGCCGATATCGTCATAACGGTTAATATAGCGCCGGTTTACGGCATCCTGCCCAAAGGGCCAGAAGGCCATTTCGCCAATAACAAAGCAACTGCGGCCAAAGGGTATACCAATAATACTGATAAAACACAGTAAGCCTGCCAGCCACCATAATAGCCCCATGACAAAACCACCCAGTACAAACCACAGTATATTAAACAGCAATCTCAGAATACTCATTTTTTCTTCCTTATAATGTAGTGATATGATAATTCAGGCAGAAAGCATGCCAGATTTAATTTGTTTAAAAACAAATAGATAAATTTATTTTCTGCTAATTTAAATACGAATTTCACTAACTTTTGACCAAAATGACTAATAAAGGGTAAGGAACTTTGACGTGCAGCTACAGCATATAAAAGCAGTGGTGTTTGACCTTGACGGCACACTTGTCGATTCTGCGTTAGATTTTGCCGCTATGTGTGACGATATCGGCTGGCCGCATGGTACACCTTTGCTGGAAACTCTGGCCGGGGTGACAGACTTGGCTGAACGCGCCAGAATCGAGCAGATTATTTGCCAGCATGAATTACACGGTGCCAGGCAAGCTTGCTGGATGCCGGGAGCTGAAGAGTGCTTACAGGCTCTGCTCAAGGCTGATATACCGCTGGCACTGCTGACACGTAATATGCGTGCAGCAACACAATTAACAATAGAGCGGTTGCAGATCCCTATTCAACGCGTGCTCACACGGGAAGACTGTGCAGCAAAACCGGATCCGGCCGGGTTATTGCAGTTTGCTGCACAGCTGCAGCTGCCTGTACATCAAATG
This sequence comes from Rheinheimera pacifica, assembly GCF_024809855.1. Lineage (GTDB taxonomy): Bacteria > Pseudomonadota > Gammaproteobacteria > Enterobacterales > Alteromonadaceae > Alishewanella > Alishewanella pacifica_A. The sequence continues at coordinate 105,337 of NZ_JANUEM010000006.1, read as the reverse complement.
ATTTATGTTGGCGATTATATTTTCGATATTCAAACTGCCGCTAATGCTGGTATGGCTTCTTGCTTGTATCTGAATCAACATAACCAGCATTTTGCCATTCAGGCTAACTGGAGTTTTAATCACTTTAATCAGTTAAGCGCAGCACTGCTTAGCCAGCCCAATAGTAGTCCCGTTATGTGATTTTGCTTTCTGGTTAGTGAATAAGCTACGATGCTTCTATATTAATAAGAAATAATTTAGCTCGGGCGGGGATACAAGCGGTGTTGGAGCGTTTAAAAAACGATTTTTATCTGGCTATGTTAACGCTGGTCGGGGCTATGATAGTGCTATGTGTCACCCCTTATGGCCTGTATCGTTTGTATACCGGTAATATTGTTGTCGGTATTGCAGATTTAATCATGGTTAGCTGCTCTATTATTGCCACCCGCATGGCCTGGCGCAGCGGTGATACGGTAAAGCCAGGTCTGTTTATGGCAGTGGTATTTTGTATTGGTGCTGTGCTGGTATGTATTAATTTAGGCGTAGATGGTCTGTTTTGGGTATATCCGTTTTTAGTGTTTATCTTCTTTCTTGTGTCTCCGCGTAAGGCCTTTGTGTTATTGGTTACTATGTTACTGGTACTGCTGGGTTATGCTTTTTGGCGGCCGGGCAGTGTTTTTGACAGCCAGTTTCAGATGACATCTTTTATGGTAACAACAACTATTTCCAGTGTGTTTGCTTTTATTTTTGCTTATCGGGCCCAGGTACAGCGCCAGGAATTAAAGCGGCTGGCAACAACAGACAGTTTAACGGGGGCGTCAAACCGGCGTACGTTAAATGATCAATTGGCGGTTGCCATTTATGAATTTACTAAAGGTGCCCGGCAGTACGGGCTTATATTGCTCGACTTAGATCATTTCAAACAAATTAATGATAACCACGGCCATAAAGTAGGCGATCAAAAGCTGATTGAACTGATCCCTGTATTGAAGTCGATGTTGCGTTCACATGATCAGGTATTCCGGTTCGGTGGTGAAGAATTTGTTGTACTGGTGGCTGATACCAGGCCGGCAGATCTGAATAAATTAGCCGAGAAACTGCGGGCAGGTGTTGAGCAGCGCATGATGCTGCCAGATGGCTCGCATCTGACGACGTCTATAGGTGTGGCCCAGTTACAACCGGGCGAAGATTGGGAAGCCTGGTTACACCGTGCAGATATGGCGCTGTACCAGGCTAAACATCTTGGCCGTAATCAGGTTGTTACCGGCTAATTGCACCAGCCACCTTCTGTCAGATAAGGCACCAGTACAGGTGCCATGCTGTTCATTACCTGTAGAGGTAGGGCTGAAGTAAAGCGAAACTGTTCAGCGTCAGCATCAGGCACATAAGCAGTTAATACACCAAAATGCTGATATCCCAGATAAAACGCAAAAGTGGCAGTGCGGTTTAACGCTTTTGAGCTGACATGCTGACCTCTGGCATTTAGCTGTACCAGCCGGTTATCACCGGTGCCGGTTTTCCCGCCTATTGCCAGCTGAGAACCGGCATAAGCAGGTTGCAAGCGCCGGGCGGTGCCATCGGTTGCAACTTGTTGCAATACGGTTCTTACGGCTGCAGCAACTTCTGGCTCCATTACTTGCTGGGCCTGGGGCAGTGGGCGCTCGAAATGAGTTTGATACGGCGTGTCGGTGGCAAATGCCAGCTTGTCTATCCGGATAGTGGGTACCCGTTTGCCGTTGTTAATAATAATACCTATAAGTTCCGCCAGTGCCGCTGGCCTGTCACCGGAACTGCCCAGCGCTGTTGCCAGTGACGGCACCAGATAGTCAAACGGGTAACCCAAGCGTTGCCAGCGCTGATGTAAATCCCAAAAGGCTTCAATTTCCAGCATATTACGGATGCGATTATCCCGGGCACTGCGAAAACGGGTTTTAAACAGCCACTGATAAACTTCCTGGCGTTTGGTGCTGCTGTCAGCGATGGCACTTTGCAAACTGGCGTCGGGTGTCTGTTGCAGATAAGCCAGCAGCCATAACTCCAGCGGGTGGCTTCTGGATAAATATGCCCGGTCCGGTAAATTAAAGGCATCAGGCTGATATTTGTCATACAGTTTTGGCCAACTGTCTTTGCCACTGGCGCCAAATTGCTGCTGCATTAACTCGTTAAACTGTGCCTGCGTGCTGTTCGGGTTAATATATAAGTAAGCCACTGCCAGCCGTTCCGGAGTTTGCCTGCTACTGGCAATATATAGCTGTAAACGTTGTTCGGCATTAGTGTCTTTATATTTTTGCCAGAACCGGCGCAAAAATGTGGTGCCTTCACGGTCGGCAAACCGGCGCAGATACTGCTCACGGCGCGGATTATCATCGTCGGCCAGTAACTGGTAACTACTGTTTTCGCCATGATAAATACTGTAGTTCACCATATCTTGCAGCAGACGCACAAAAGGCAGGTTAATTGATTGCTGCAGCGATTCTGCGATAGTAGGAGTTAACCGGTCTTCTTCTTTACGAAAATTACTAAAAGTATGCAGGCCACCACCGGTATAAAAACTTTCTTTCGGGTTAGCGCTGTATTGGCGTTGCAAAGCTGCCTGCAACATTGTATCCAGGCTGACACCGGGATATTCACTTAAATAATTTACTGCCCAACTGGTGAGGTTGTCTTGCGGCGCTAACTCAAGAAAGCGCAATGTTTCGGCGCTTTCTTCGGCATAAAGCCGGTGCAGTTCTGCCACGATCTGTAAATAGCTTACCAGTACACGAAGTTTGGCGGTGGACCCCAGCTCAAGTTTACTCGAGTCATTCATATCAAAGGGTTGGTCGGTGTTGTCGGTTTGCACCCGCACTTTATTACCGTTATCAGTGCTTTGGTACAGCGTAAAGCTGTAACGTACTTTGCTTTGCTGTCCGGGCGATAGCAGGCGGTCTGCAAACAATCCTGCCTGTTCGGCGCCGCTGTAGTTATTCAGCTTATGCAGATGTTGGCTGATATCACGCTGTAACTGATTATGGATCGTGGTTTGGCTGCTTAAGTCCAGCCGGTCGAGTTGATACAGGCTTTGATTTAATAACTGGCTCAGGCGGCTGCGAACCATAGTGGTGGCTTTAAAATCTGTGCCGGGTAGTGCAGCCGGTGCGGCCTTGCCATTAAAGCTTAGTTTTTGCTGTATGGCTTTGGCGGCAAGCTCAGTCGGTACTATGTCCTGTTGTTGCATCAAGTTAAGGTAGCGGCTGCTAAGCTGCTCTAAATCGGCACGACCTTGTAATAAATAGTAAGACGGCCGCCGCTGGGCAATAATTAACGCCATAACCTGTTTAAGTGCCAAGCCTTGCGCATCAGTATAAGGACCGCCCTGGCGCAGCAGTTGGTTCACCTGAACCGGATTAGCACCAAACCAGGCATAGAGCCCTTCGCCCATACCGTGAGCTTCGCCATAGCCAGCGGTTGCTGCCAGCGGTACGGTATTGATGTAGTCGAGCACTATACGTTGCCGTGCCTGTTGGGTATCGACCCCGGCCTGATAAGCTCTGATACTGCCGGACACCAGCTGACGGAATTTATCGGCAACATCAGAGGTTAAACCGTGCGGGCTATGGCGGTATTTTTCCAGTTGGGTCGCAAGTGTACTACCACCGGCTGCGGCGGCGGGAATACCGGCAGCACGTTGCAACTGCGACCATACTGCAGCACCCAGCCTGGGTAAATTCAGTACCGGGTTAGCGCGTGAGTGTTCCGGTGTAAGCAGGGTTCTGTCTTCAACAAACAATAAACTTTTTACCAGTATTGGCGCCATTTCCTGCAAAGTAGCAAACTGCATGGCAGGTGCCTGAGCCTGATACATCAGTTCCTGTTTACAGCCATTAATAGTAAGCCCGGCCTGGCTTTTCTCGTTATAGGGCGGATAGAAACCATAGTCGGTGTAGCGTAGCAGGCTGTCAGAAAACTGGCTTTGCTGGCTGATATGAAAGCCGGTATTTTGCAGCCTTTCGATCCATTCCGGCAATTTACTGTAGCCAAAGCGCTGATCAAATGGCCCTGCCTGAGCATAGCGGACTTGTTCTGTCGGGCCGGGGACCACCTCATAGCTCAGGTGGCCAGCCAGCCAGTGCCATAATGCAGACTGATAAAAATGATTACGGCTTTCCTGATAAATAGCTACGCCAAGCAGTATAACGGCCAGTAGTAATAACCACGGAGTTAAACGCAACGGGGGCTGCTGCGGCGAGACGTAGGGAGCTTCCCGAACATTGTCGAACTTTATTCTGTTTAGCAGCGGTGGTGCATTTAATGTTGGCTCAGTCCGCGTTTTATTACCGTTGCTGGTGCTCATACAAGCTGTTTAGTCTCCGTGTTTTTCTAAGTTAAGGGTAGCTGCACGTATTGCACGCTGTGGCTCTGAGTTAACCTGCCAGCCTTGCAGGTTGTCTTTAATCAACTGACACAGCGCATTAATATGTTGCGGATCGGCATTTAGCGCTGAGATATATTCATAACGCTCGCCACCGGCATGTAAAAAGTACTCTTTGTTTTCTTCGCCAATTTCTTCAATGGTTTCCAGACAATCAGCTGAAAAGCCCGGGCAAAAAATTTGTACACTTTTTACGCCCTGGGCTGGCAGGGCTTTTAATGTTTCGTCGGTGTAAGGTTTTAGCCATTCTTCACGGCCAAAGCGTGACTGAAAGGTGGTGAGATACTGATCTTTGTTAAGGCCGAGCTGTTCAGCAATTAAGCGCGACGTTTTATAACACTCACAGTGATAGGGATCGCCGTTCACTAAGTAACGCTTGGGAATGCCATGATAAGACAAAATCAGTTTATCGGCCTGACCATGTTGTTGCCAGTGGTGGCGGATTTTATCTGCCGCAGCAGCAATAAAAGGCGAATAGTCTGGATAATGTGACACAAAGCGCAAATCCGGCAGCCAGCGGCGGCGCATAAAGTTGCGAGCCAGCTCATCAAAGCTGGAGGCAGAGGTAGAGGCTGAGTATTGCGGATACAGCGGTAGCACGATGAGTTTGCGCACGCCCTGGGCAAACATTTTATCTAATACCGAATCAAAACCCGGGTTGCCATAACGCATGGCAAACTCAACGACGACATCATTCAGGCCATCTTGTTTAAGTTGAGCTGCAACCGCATCGCGTTGGGCTTGTGTATGAAATAACAATGGCGAGCCTTGTTCGGTAAACACTGTGGCATAAGATTTGGCCGAGCGGCGTGGCCGGAATTGTAAGATCACGCCATTTAATATCAGCCACCACAGCAAACGCGGTACTTCTACCACCCGTGGATCAGATAAAAACTGCTTAAGATAGCGTTTCAGCGCTTTTGGCGTGGGTTCATCCGGGGTGCCAAGGTTGGTTAACAGAATACCTATTTTATCACTTTGCTGATGGTCGAAATTGGGAGTATTGATATAACGCATAACAGGATAGCTGCTCTTTTGGCTGAAGGAACTGACATTACGCCAATTCGATGTTAACAGTTTACCTGATTAAAGGCATAAGCCGATTTTAGCAGTTTCTGTGCCTGATAAGTAAGCGGCAGGTAAAATTAATCTTGTTACATTGGTGTTGACAAGGTAGCCTGAAACTGTTCTTAAAAAGGGGGAATATAATGATATCTGTGCACTGGTTTCTGCTGTGGTATCTGTTATTGGCAGTGTTGCTAACGACAGTACTGGCTTGTATTACCCAAAGTGGTTTTAATCTGGCCGCAATAGCAGCGTTAACCGGCGGTGTGGCAGCTGGCGATATTGCCGCCACTGTCTGGTTTGATTTAACCCATTTTAGTTTAACTTATGCACCTATAGCCTTGGTTAACCTGCTGGTTGCCGCTGTCTTGCTGCACTATTTGCCGTTACTGCGGCAGTTCTGGCTGGCCGCCGTGCTTGGCGCAGTGGTGTTGTACCTTATGCTACTGATCATTAACACCATAGCACCTATGCCTACACTAATTGCCGCTACCCGCAGTAACGGGGGCATTATCAGTATGTTGTTATGTAGCAGTGCTGGTATGCTGGGCTATATATGGCTATTAAAACGGAGGAAGTACTATGCCTAGGTTTGCTATTTTACTGGCATTACTTTTTGCCGTACCTGCAGTCAATGCCGCTGCATCTTATCAGTTAAAAGTTCTGGCAGATAACCTGAGTTATCCCTGGGCGCTTGAGTTTTTGCCGGATGGCGATATGTTACTTACCGAGCGCGGCGGTATCTTAAAACGCCTGGCAGCGGATGGCAGTGAGCGCTTTAGTATTCAACCGGCCTTACCTGATCTGCTGCAGGCTGCACAGGCCGGTTTGCAAGATGTAATACTGACGCCGGGTTTTACCGATAATAATCAAATCTTGCTCAGCTACGCCTGTGGCACACTAAAAGCCAATAATACCTGTCTTGCCAGTGCCGAGCTAACTGCCAGTGGCCTTGGCAATATCAAACGTATTTTTCAGGCCCAACCACTAAAAAGTGGCGCCGCCCACTTTGGAGGCCGTATTGCTTTTTTGCCTGATAACAGCCTGGTGCTAACACTGGGAGATGGTTTTGACTACCGTGAGCAGGCACAAAACCCGGCTAATCATTTGGGTAAAATAGTACGGTTAAATGTTGATGGTTCGGTACCACCAGACAACCCTTTTGCTGACAGGCCGGGTTATGCCGCTGAGATATACAGCCTGGGGCATCGTAATGTACAGGGTATTTTTTATGACGCTGCCACTCAAACGCTGTATAGCCACGAACATGGCCCGCGTGGTGGCGATGAGTTAAATATTATTAATGACGGTGCAAATTATGGCTGGCCGGTAGCCACTAAAGGTATAGATTACACGGGTGCCAGGGTATCCCCTTATATTCATTTTACCGGTATGCAGGCACCTGTCTGGGGCTGGACACCATCTATTGCCCCGGCGGGAATGACGCTATACCGTGGTGAGTTATTCCCACAGTGGCAGGGTAATATTTTTGTGGCTGCACTGGCAGCAAAAAGTGTGTACCGGCTGGATATAGAAAATCACCAGGTGGTGCATGAGCAGGTGCTGTTTAGTGAGCTGAAGCAGCGTATCCGTGATGTGCGCAGCGGGCCGGATGGAGCTTTGTATTTACTGACCGACAGTGACAAAGGCCAGCTGATTAAGGTGACACCGGCAAACTAAGCGATAAAAGCTTAGCTGCCGGTGTAGCAGTGTAATGCTTTAGTGATGGTGATGGCCGCCTTCACCGTGGGCATGGCCATGGGCAATTTCTTCACCGGTGGCTTCGCGTACTGCCACTATCTCCACAGCGAATTTCAGCGTTTTGCCGGCCAGAGGGTGGTTGGTGTCTACCTCGGCTTTAAACATACCTACTTTAACAATAGTAACCTGGCGCTGGCCATGTTCGGTTTGCACTACAGCCGTCATACCCGGTTGCCATTTTTTCGCGCCCAGCAGGTGTTTTACCTGAATGCTTTGAATGGCGCTTTCGTCGCGTTCACCATAGGCTTCGCCTGGTGTTAAGGTAATATCCAGTTTGTCACCGGCGGTTTTGCCGCTTAATGCCTGTTCCAGTGCCGGCAGCATTTGCTCATGGCCGTGCAGGTACAGCAGCGGATGGCTGCCGTTTGATGTCTCCAGTTCAACACTTGCGCCGTTGCTAACGTCTGTCAGAGTGTAATGAAACTGTACTACGCTGTTGTCGCTGATTTGCATAAATATGGGTCCGTTTGGCGTAAAGCCGCTATTATCCTGCGTGACGGCAGAAAAATCGACAGCTTTGAGAAAAAACACGCCACAGCAAGCTGTAGCGTGAGTTGTGTTGCTTATGTCAGGTGGCGGCTTTCATATTGCTGACAAACTGCTTTAACTGCGCCAGTAAGATTGCCGGTTCGCTTTGATGTTGCTCTATCAGCTTAACAATAGCCGAACCACTGATAGCACCGGCAGCACCGCTGTGAATAGCGTCTTTCACATGCGCCGGGGTTGAGATGCCAAAACCCAGCAGCGGCGGGGCCGGGTTATAGCTGCGAATACGGGCAATAAGTTCGCTGGTGGGCATAGCAGCCACGGTTTCAGCACCGGTAACCCCGGCACGGCTAAGCAAATAAGTATAGCCACGGCCATAGGAAGCAATTTCGCGCAGGTCATCATCCTCCACATTAGGCGGCACTATAAAAATAGGGGCTATATCATGCTTAACGGCGCTTTGGCGAAACAGCTTGCTTTCATGCAGTGGCACATCGGCAATTAACACAGAATCGACCCCGGCCGCTGCGGCTTTAGCATAAAAATCATCAATGCCGCGTGCCATTACCAGGTTGGAATACAGCAACAAACCAATCGGGATAGTGGCGTGGTACTGGCGGATTTTCGCAATGATGTCAAAACTGATAGCCGGGGTGGCACCTGCGGCCAGGGCGCGGATATTGGCGCCCTGAATCGTTGGGCCATCGGCTATCGGGTCTGAAAACGCTATACCCAGCTCCAGTGCATCGGCACCGGCGTCAATCAGGGTTTTGATAATTTCAAACGACAGCGCCGGAGTTGGGTCGCCAATGGTAACAAAGGGTACAAAAGCGCCACGGCCTTCGCTGTTTAAGCGGTTAAACATTTGCTGATAGCGCTTCATAGCGTGCCTCCTGCTAATACGCTGTGCACATGGGCTAAGTCTTTATCGCCACGGCCGGATAAGTTAACTAACAATACTGTTGGTACAGTTGCCTGCGTTGCCAGTTTTAACGCATAGGCCAGCGCGTGCGAGCTTTCCAGCGCAGGTATAATACCTTCACTCTTGGCCAGTTGCTGAAATGCTGCTAAGGCTTCATCGTCGTTTATTGCCACGTATTCAGCGCGGCCGGTTTGTTGTAAATAGGTATGCTGTGGGCCCACGGCCGGGTAGTCGAGGCCGGCAGAAATAGAATACGATTCTTCTATCTGGCCATCGCTGGTTTGCATAATAGCCGTGTAAGCTCCGTGCAAAATGCCGTAGCTGCCGGTAGACAGCGCTGCACCGTGCTGATGGGTATCAATGCCTTTACCGCCGGGCTCCACGCCAATCAGTTTTACGCCTTCTTCGGTAATAAAATCGGCGAACATGCCAATGGCATTAGAGCCACCGCCAACACAGGCGATCACCGCATCGGGCAGTTTGCCTTCGGCTGTTAAGATCTGCTGTTTGGCTTCTTCGCCAATCATCTTCTGAAAATCGCGCACTATGGTAGGAAACGGGTGCGGGCCTGCTGCAGTGCCCAGCATATAGTGGGTGTTGTCATAAGTAGCCGACCAGTCGCGCATCGCTTCGTTAACCGCATCTTTTAAAGTGCCGCTGCCGCTGGTTACCGGTATTACCGTAGCGCCCATCAGCTTCATACGAAACACATTAGGTTGCTGGCGCTCAATATCTTTAGCGCCCATATAAATGCGGCATTTTAAGCCCAGTAAGGCACAGGCTAAGGCCGTGGCGACACCATGCTGGCCTGCACCTGTTTCTGCGATCACTTCTTTTTTACCCATGCGCTTGGTCAGCAGCGCCTGGCCCAGTACCTGGTTAGTTTTATGTGCGCCGCCGTGCAGTAAGTCTTCACGTTTTAAGTAAATTTTCACTAACGGGTTGGGTGAAATATTGCGACACAGCGTTAATGGTGTTGGCCGGCCAGCATATTCAGTTAACAGCTGCTGGAACTCGGTATGAAAAGCAGGATCTTCTAACGCATCTACATAAGCCTGTTCCAGCTGTTTTAAGGCCGGTACCAGCAGTTGCGGCACAAACATGCCGCCGTACTGGCCAAAATAAGGATTAAGTTTTAGTTCACTCATGGTGAAACTCCCGTAATTGTGTGAAGGCTGAGCGGATCCTGGCTGCATCTTTGATGCCCGGCGCAGTTTCCAGCCCTGAATTAAAATCGAGCCCGGCCACCGGTAATCCGGCGGCGGCAAAGCAGTTATCACTGTTTAAGCCACCGGCCAGCATAACGGGCTGGTTGGCTGTTTGTTCTGTTAGCAAGGCCCAGTTAAAGCTGATGCTGCTGCCGCCATGTTGAGTGGGATGATAGGCATCCAGCAAAATGCGATCGGCAAGTGGTGTAAATGCCGGTAATGCATCTTTTACCCGGTAAGCTTTCCAGATCTGACATCGTGGCGGTAGCAGCGGTTTTAGCGTGTTGATATAGCTATCATCTTCTTCACCATGCAACTGCACGGCGCTAAGCGTTAAGCTATATGCTAACGCCGCCACTTGAGCAGGTTCTGCATTAACAAAGACACCAACATACTGTAGTGGCGCACCTTGTTGTACTAAAGCGGCTTGCTCTGGCGTAACGGCCCGCGGGGAGGGCGGATAAAAAATTAAGCCGCCATAGCAGGCACCAGCAGCATAAACGGCGGCAGCATCTTCCGGCCGTGTAAGGCCACAGACTTTATGCTCGCCCAGCACCAGCGTGCGCGTGGCTGCGGCTAAATCCGCTTGCGCCATTAACGAGCTGCCCACCAAAAACGCATCTGCTACCTTTGCTAAATGCCGCACTTGCTGGTTAGTGTAAATGCCGGACTCAGATACTATTGTTCTGCCAGCGGGGATCAGTTTCGCCAGCGTAAAGCTGGTATCCAGATTAGTACTTAAATCACGTAAGTCTCGGTTATTAATACCAATAAGCCCGGCGTTCAGTGCCACAGCACGTAGGGTTTCGGTTTCGTTGCTGACTTCGGTCAGCACGGTCATATTTAATTCTTTGGCAGTGGCGGCAAGCGCCCGATACTCTTCGTCACTTAGCACTGACAGCATCAACAGCACCGCATCGGCACCGCAGTGGCGGCCTAAGTAAATCTGGTAGCTGTCAATAATAAAGTCTTTATGCAGCAGCGGTTTATCTACCAGGCCACGCATGGTGCGTAAATACTCATACTTACCCTGAAAGAATTTCTCATCGGTAAGTACCGAAATGCAGTCGGCGTACTGGCCATATACCTGTGCTAATTCGGTCAGGTTAAAATCACTGCGGATCAGCCCTTTTGATGGTGAGGCTTTTTTACACTCCAGAATAAAGCGCGGGCCGGGTTGTTTCAGCGCGGCAAGAAAATTACGCCCGGTGGGTGTTACAGCGCTGATAAAAGCCGACAGCGGTTGCTGCTGTTTCAGCTGTGCCACTTCGTTGCGCTTATGCGCCACAATGTTTGCCAGTACGTTTGGCATTTGCTCAGCCATGTGCCGGCTCCTTGATTTGACTAAGTTGTTTAAACTGCGACAGGGTTGCAAACGCTTTGTTGCTGCTTAGCAGCTCCAGCACGGCACGGGTATTTAGTTTTAAATCATCGCCCATACCGGCAATTTTCAGCATGGCGGCCACATTTATCGCTACCGCCGCTTTATGCGCGCTTTGGCCTTCGCCCTGTAAAATCGCCAGTGTGGCAGCAGCGTTATCGGCCGGTTCGCCGCCTGCTAACGCCGAAAGTGGGGTCAGATCCACACCAAAGTCGTCCGGTGTCAGGCTAAACTCGGTCAGTTCACCGTCTTTAAGCTCGCAGACATAGGTGGTGCCATGTAGTGCTACTTCATCACAGCCACTGCCATGTACTACCCAGGCGCGTTTTACGCCCAGTTGTTGCAGTGCCTGCGCCATAACGCGGCACAGTTTCGGGTCGTACACGCCAAGCAACTGATAATCCGGCGCGGCCGGGTTTACCAGCGGGCCTAACAGGTTAAACAGGGTACGGCTTTTCAGTGCATTGCGCACCGGCATCGCGTGCTTAATACCGGCATGGTACAGCGGGGCGAATAAAAAGCTGCAGTTAGTGTGTGCCAGGGTATCAGCTGCCTGCTTTGGTGCTATGTGAATATTTACGCCGAGTTGCTCTAATAAATCAGCAGAGCCGGAGCGTGATGACACGCTGCGGTTGCCGTGTTTTACTACCTTTAAACCCATGGCAGCGCCAACAATAGCTGCGGTGGTAGAAATATTAATGGTATTGCTGCCATCGCCACCCGTACCGCAACAGTCGATACTGCCGGCAGTGCGTTGTGGAAATTCTGTAGCGGCAGCACGCAAGGCGCTGGCGGCGCCGGCTATTTCATCGGCAGTTTCGCCGCGCATTTTCAGCGCCACTAACAGCGCTGTAAGATGCACGGGCTCTACTTCGCCTTTTACTACGGCAGTAAAAAACTGTTCAGCCTGGGCAAAGCTCAGTGGCTGGCCGCTGAGGCTGTGTTGTACTGTTGAAAGTACTGTCGCTAATATTGGATCTGTCATCTTCAGCCTCGTAATAAATAATCAATGCTGTTTTTCAGCAGCGGTTTACCTAAGGTGGTTAAGATAGACTCCGGGTGAAACTGATAACCCAGCATGCGTTTATCCTCGTTAATCACTGCCATCGGAATATGCCTGTCGTTAGCCAGCAAGGTAAGGGCGTTGGGCATTTCAGTAGCCATTAACGAGTGATAACGCGCTACTAAAAACGGGTTAGGTAAACCGGCAAATAGTGGATGATTCTGCAGTGTTATTGAGGCTGTTTTGCCATGTACGGTTTCACCGGCGCGGCCAACCACACCGCCAAAGTGTTCCACTATGGCCTGATGGCCGAGGCATATGCCCAGTACTGCAAATTGCGCTTCACACAGTTTCAGCAGTGCCGGCATTGAACCGGCATCTGCCGGGCTGCCGGGGCCGGGGGATAATACCAGTAGCACTGGCGCGGTTTCGGCCCGCATTTGCTGGTAGATATAATCTGCCGGTACGGTATTGCGATACAACTTTATTTCGTAACCCAGCTGGGCAAACTCATCGACCAGGTTGTAAGTAAAAGAGTCGATATTGTCGAGTAAATAGATAACGGCCATCAGTTATTCCTCGCTGTGCTGGCATGGGCTGCATCATGCGCAGAGATAATGGCGCTGATAACCGCTTGGGCTTTACTGCGGGTTTCATCGGCTTCGGCCTGAGCGACAGAGTCGAACACCACCCCTGCACCGGCCTGAATATAGGCAGTGTTATTGGCGACATAGGCCGAGCGGATCACAATGCAGCTATCAAAGTCACCATTGCCGGACAGATAACCGACAGCACCACCGTAGCTGCCACGGCGTTTGCCTTCTACGCCACGGATAAGCTCGGCCGCTTTTACTTTGGGCGCGCCCACTAAAGTGCCCATATTCATACAGGCCTGGTAGGCGTGTAGTGCATCCAGCTGAGGCTTAAGCGTACCGACCACGCGGGAGACCAGATGCATAACATAAGAGTAGCGGTCTACCTTTAGCAGCTCTTTGACATAACGGCTGCCCGGTACACTAATGCGCGCCACGTCGTTACGGGCTAAATCAACCAGCATTAAGTGTTCGGCTTTTTCTTTTTCATCCTGGCGCAGTTCCAGCTCAATGCGGCTGTCCAGGTCGCGGTCTATACTGCCATCGCTTTTAAAGCCGCGACGGCGGGTACCGGCTATCGGGTAAATTTCTACCTGACGGCTTTTCGCATCAAACTTTAGTGCTGATTCCGGCGAGGCGCCAAACAGGGTAAAAGCGGTATCCTGCAAATAAAACATATAAGGGCTGGGGTTTTGCTGCTTTAACCGGGCGTAGGCGGCCAGTGGCTCAGGGCAGGGCAGGCGGAAACAGCGTGAGGGTACTACCTGAAAAATATCCCCGGCGACAATATGTTGTTTTAGTTTCTCTACCTGTGTCATAAAGTCGGTATCGCTGATATCGACCTGCACTTCAGCTTGTATTGCTGTTGTTGCAGTAGTAGTAACCGCGGGTGCTTGCAGCAACTGCTTTAATTGCTCCAGCCGTTTACCAATAACAAAACAGTTGGCCGCTGCCTGCTCACCACAAAATACATTACCTACCAGCCGGCTGTGGCCGCTTTGGTGGTCCAGCACTAGCAGCGTTTCGGCCAGATAAAATACATAGTCCGGGCATTGGTTTTCGGCTGTGGCTACGTTTGGCAACTGCTCAACTGTGGCTACCATGTCATAACCAATTACGCCGCCTAAAAATACCGCGAAGGGCTCATCACTCTGGCACTTAAGTTCACGCTGCAAGGTGCGCAGTACACTAAACGGGTTGGCGCTAAGCAACCGCTCGCTTTCTTCGAGCAATAACGCCGGACGCTGATAGGTAAGGCGCAGTTGGTTTGTAGTTTGCTCAACCGTTGTATTAGCACTAAGTTTATCTGCCAGATACGGTAATAAAACCGCGCCATTGCTGCTAACGGCGTTAATTACCACGGTTTGGTCGTTGCATTCTATCCGCAGCGCCGCATCAATCAACAGCAGGCTTTTTAAGTTATCTTTGCTGTCTATTTCGGCCGATTCTAACAGCAGCGAATACGGGCTTTGAGCCGTAAGCTGCTTGTAGCATGCCAGCGCATCGCTGTGATACGGCAACTGCATAGCTATACTGGCAATGTCGCCCGGCGTATCCGTGATATGGCTAAAAATCATGTTTCACTTTTTCCTTATGCTGCATAAATACAGCTCCACAGTTTTTATTCAGCCGGTTCGCACAGTTTTGCAGGCGCATAAAAAAAGCCCGCTTCTTGTGGAAACGGGCTTCGGTAATTAAAGCTAATACAACGCCTACACACGCCCGTTGGGAATGTGCCACCACCAGTTAGTCAGGTTAAGGGTTGTGATAAATTGCATTAGCTTTAGTAACCTCGTTTATTGTGCCTACATAAAACCGCAAAACGGTAGCGTGCGTCAAGTGCTTATTTGTTATAACACAGAAATAAAAGCGTATAAGTGGCCAGATGGCTAATGCCTTGCTTTGCGATAAGCCGGTGCTGTGCGACAATAGCCGGCTTATATTGAGGTGCCGATGAAAATTGATTTACACAGCCATACCCACTGCTCTGACGGCGTACTTTCGCCTGCTGATCTGGTAGCACGCGCGGCAGAGAAGGGCGTGGATGTGCTGGCCATTACTGATCATGATACCGTGGCCGGTTTAGCTGCAGCGCAGCACACTATTACTGAGCAGCAAATACCGCTGCAACTGATTAACGGTGTGGAAATTTCTACCAGTTGGCAACAACTGGAAATTCATATCGTTGGCTTAAATATTAATCCGCACTGCCCACAGTTTTTACAGCGCTTAGGCACACAGCAGCAAGCAAGATTAGTGCGCGCAGAAGAAATGGCACGCCGGCTGGAAAAAAGCCAGATCCCGGATGTATTGCCCGCCGTGCTTAAGTTAGCGAATGGTGCCGCCTTAACCCGCGCCCATTTTGCCCGCCATCTGGTGAGTATCGGCAAGGCGAGTACTATGGATGGCGTATTTAAAAAGTATTTAGGCCGCGGCAAAATTGGTTATGTGCCGAATAACTGGGTTGAGATGGCAGAAGCCATTAAATGGATCCATGATGCCGGTGGAGTGGCTGTGTTGGCGCATCCGCTGAAATATAAGCTGACAACCAAATGGGTAAAGCGGTTGGCAGAGCAGTTTGCCGCTGCCGGTGGTGATGCGATAGAAGTGATTTCGCCACAGCAAACGCCGGTGCAAAAACGTGAGCTGTGGGCTCTGTGCCAGTTACATGCTTTAACGGCGTCGGTCGGTTCAGATTTTCATCAGGTTACAACTTGGAATGATATCGGAAAAAACCTATATTTAACCGACGATGTAATACCGGTGTGGGCCAACTGGCCACTGGCCGGGATCACAGCCACAAGCTGTGGAAGCCGCATACTGTAATAAAGAAAATACTATTTAAAGAAGAATAACAATGAGCCAATTTTTTCATATTCACCCGGAAACACCGCAACAGCGCCTGTTAAAACAGGCTGTGCAAATTATTCAGCAGGGCGGTGTGGTTATTTATCCCACCGACAGCGGTTATGCGCTGGGATGCCATGTGGGTGATAAGAACGCTATGGAGCGTATTTTACAAATCCGCCAGGTAAGCGTTGATCATAACTTTACGCTGTTATGCCGTGATCTTTCCGAGTTGTCGGTGTATGCCAAAGTAGAAAACAGCGCCTTTCGCTTAATTAAAAATAATACCCCCGGCGCTTATACCTTTATTTTGCGTGGCACCAAAGAAGTACCGAAGCGTTTATTAAACGAGAAAAAGAAAACCATCGGCCTGCGTATTCCTGAGCATAAAATTGCGCTGGCGCTACTGGCTGAGCTGGGCGAGCCATTACTGAGTACCAGTTTAATTTTACCCGGCGAAGAATTTGCAGAAAGCGACCCGGAAGAAATGCGTGCCAGGCTGGAAAAGCAGGTTGATTTAATCCTGCATGGCGGCATTATCGGTGAAGCACCGACGACTGTGATTGACTTGTCTGATGATGAACCGGTGATCCTGCGCGAAGGCCGTGGCGACCCTGCGCCGTTTCGTTAAGCCAGGGATCCTACCTTGAGCGACATTCTCAGTGACAGCTTAACGATACAGCAACCGCTGCCACTGGCTTTTGTGCGCGGTGAAGCGGTGCTGTACCGGCCGGAAGACTTATATATTCCGCCTGATGCACTGGAAATTTTGCTCGATGCCTTTGAAGGCCCGCTGGATTTTCTGTTGTATTTAATCCGCAAGCATAAGTTTGATATTGTCGATTTACCGGTAAATGAAATTACTCTGCAATATATGGAATATATCGACCTGATGCAGGGGCTGAATTTTGAACTGGCGGCAGAATATTTAGTGATGGCCGCGATGTTGGCTGAAATTAAATCGCGCTTATTGCTACCGCGGCACAGCGAAGTGGAAGACGAAGAAGCCGACCCACGCGCCGAGCTTATCCGCCGCTTACAGGAATACGAAGTATTTAAACAGGCCGCCACTGAGCTTGACAGCCTGCCGCGTGACGAGCGCGACCATTTTAATGCCAACGCAGTATTGGCTGATAACTTTGCGCCCCTGCTGATTTTACCGGATGTTGATTTAGCCGAGCTGACACTGGCCTTAAAAGACATTGTAAAACGGGCAAAAGATTTTCAGCACCATCATATTAAACGCGAGCATTTATCTACCCGCGAACGGATGAGCCGTATTCTCGACTTGCTCAGCCAACATAATGGCTATCTGGCGTTTTCAGGCTGTTTTGACGTAACAGAAGGCCGTGAAGGCGTGGTGGTGACCTTTTTAGCGATACTCGAGCTGACCAAAGAAAAGCTGGTAGACATTATTCAGGTAGAAGCTTATGGCCAAATTCATGTCAAACTTAAAGCAGGTGAGGCATAATGGCCGATAAAATTAATGATGTGCAGCTGATGCAACTGGTAGAGGCCGCCATTTTTGCCGCTGATAAGCCGCTAAGCAGTGATGATTTACAAAGCACCGTGCTGGATGGTTTTAATGTCAGTAAAAAACGCCTGAGCGAAACCTTAGCCCGGCTAATGCAGGATTACGCTGGTCGGGGTGTTACGCTGGTGGAAATCGCATCGGGCTACCGTTTTATTACCAAACCGGAGCTGAGTGACTATTTAGCCAGGCTGTGGCCGGAGCGTTCGCCACGTTATTCGCGTGCCGTGCTGGAAACCCTGGCATTGATAGCCTACCGCCAACCGATAACCCGTGGCGAGATTGAAGATATTCGCGGCGTGTCGGTAAGCAGCCAGATTATGCGCACCTTGCTGGATCGTAGCTGGGTTAAGGTGGTCGGCCATAAAGAAGTGCCAGGCCGGCCAGGCTTATACGCCACTACAAAAGAATTTTTAGATTACTTTGGTTTAAAACATTTAAACCAATTACCCCCCTTGCCGGAATTTCAGGCCATTAGCCTGGATCTGGCAGACACCGTCGTGACGACAGGAGAATTGCACTAATGAGTGAGAAAGCAGCTAGCGAAAAGCTACAAAAAGTATTAGCCCGCGCCGGATTAGGCTCACGCCGAGAAATGGAAGACTGGATCAGCGGTGGCCGTGTAACAGTAGATGGTAAACCCGCAACCTTAGGTGATCGCATCAGCCCAACCCAACAGGTACGGGTAGATGGTCACCCGGTACAAATTGCCAGCGAAGAGCAGCAAATTTGCCGCGTGCTGGCGTACCACAAGCCGGAAGGTGAAATTTGTTCGCGTACCGATCCGGAAGGCCGCCCTACGGTATTTTCCCGCTTGCCGAATATTAAAGGCGCGCGCTGGATAGCCATTGGCCGCCTTGATATTAATACCTCAGGTTTATTGCTGTTTACTACCGATGGTGAACTGGCCAACCGCCTGATGCACCCCAAATTTGAAGTTGAGCGTGAATACGCCGTAAGGGTATTTGGTGAGATAAATGACGCGATGATCCAGCGCCTGCGCACTGGCGTTGAGCTGGAAGACGGCAAAGCCAACTTCAAAAAGATAAAAGCGCTGCCGGGCGAAGGGATTAACCGCTGGTTCCATGTAGTGCTTACAGAAGGCCGTAACCGTGAAGTGCGCCGGATGTGGGAATCACAGGGGGCGGTAGTCAGCCGGCTTATTCGTGTACGCTACGGTGATTTACTGCTGCCAAAACACTTACCGGCCGGCGGCTATGCCGAGTATCCGCTGGAAGATGTAAACTACCTGCGTAAGTTAGTCAGCTTAGTGCCGGAAGTGGCAACACTGGTTAAACCGGAAGACCGCGACGAGCGCCGCCGCCGTATGGCCAGCATGAAACGTGCTGTGCGTAAACACGATATCGCTGCTAAAACACCGGAGCGCACACCAAAAGAGCGTAAGCCAGGCGAAGCACGGCCAGCAAAACCAAATGATAATAAACCAGCAGGGCGCCGCAGCCCGGCAGCCCCGAAAGGCAAGCCACAACGCCAGCCCACCGGCAAAAAGCCCAGCCGCGAAGGCCGAGGTTAATTGAGCATATACAACAAAGGCGCGTAACGCGCCTTTGTTGTTTTAGTTGATTACCGCACTTTACTTTTGCGCACCATTTTATACAGCAGTTCTGGCGATAGGCGTGATACCAGGGCGCCTAAGCGTTCTTTTAAGCCGCCTATCACAATATAGTTTTTACCTTTTAGCAGTGCTTTTACTGCTTTTTCAGCAAACTGCTCCGCGCTCATAGCATTGGCCTGGGCGTCATCCATCGTGCCCAGCGTACTGCCATCGCCGGTTAGGGCATTACGAGACACATCAGTTTTAACAAAGCCAGGGAAAATGGTCGCTACAGTTAAGCCTTGTTCAAACAGTTCAGCGCGCAGGCTGTTTGCCCATAAATGCAAGGCTGCTTTGGCGGCGGAATAGCTGCCGCGATACTGGGTACCCACTAAACCTGCGACAGAGGACACAAATACCACCTTGCCACCGCCGTCGGCCAGTAACAGCGGTAGTGCCTGACGGGTTAAATTAATCTGAGCAAAATAATCGATTTCAAATAATCTGCGATCAGTGTCTGCTGTAGTATCAACAATCAGCGCCCGCTGGCTGATACCTGCATTATTAATTAACCAGTCCAGGCCGCCAATTTGCTGCTGTATATTACCAATAGCACTGGTAACTGCCGCACTGTCAGTGATATCTAAAGGTAATAATAAGTGTTGTGTGCTATTAGCTAAACTGGCGCATACCCGCTGCAGCTCGGCTTCCCGGCGGGCGCTGAGGATCAGGCGGGCACCATCAGCGGCCAGCTCACGAGCCAGCGCCTCGCCAATCCCACCTGAGGCGCCGGTGATCCAAATTACTTTATTTTGCATTGCGGCGTTTTGTATTGTCATATCTTGTGCTATTGGCTGTTGAGCTATACCAGCACATTAAGCCCGCCTCAACGCTGTTGTAAAGCCTTGTTGGGCAGCGTACGCAGCAATAAAACCAGCTTTACAATGCCGGTACAGCTAGAGCCGCTAAGTGATAAAGAGTTAGATATTTTGCAATTAATGGCGGCGGGCTACAGTAATAAAGAAATTGCTGCCGCGCTGTATAAATCGGAAGGTACGGTAAAAAACCAGTGCTCAGCTATTCTTGCCAAATTAGGGGTGCGGGATCACACCCGGGCAGTATTGCTGGCACTGGAGTTGGGGCTCATCAGCTAGTTTTTATAGCCATTCGGGTTAGCCGACTGCCAGCGCCAGCTGTCACCAACCATGTCATCCAGTGTTTTTTCTGCCTGCCAGCCCAGCAGCATCTTGGCTTTCGTTGGCTCGGCGTAGCATACCGCTATATCACCAGCGCGCCTTGGGGCCATCTGATAGGGCACAGCAATATTATTTACCTGGCTAAAGGCGTTTACCATATCCAGTACACTGTAACCGGTGCCGGTGCCAAGGTTTATCGCTTCAATACCGTTATGCTGCTCAAGATATTGCAGGGCTTTAACATGGCCCCGTGCTAAATCAACCACATGGATATAATCGCGCACGCCGGTACCGTCATGGGTGGCATAATCGTTACCAAATACGCTGAGCTTGTCGCGCTTACCCACGGCCACCTGGGAAATAAATGGCATCAGGTTATTAGGAATACCGTTAGGGTCTTCCCCGATACGGCCGCTGTCGTGCGCCCCTACAGGGTTGAAGTAACGTAACAGTGTAATACCCCAGTCTGGTTCGGCGCGTACTAGATCTTCCAGAATATGTTCGATCATCAACTTGCTCTGACCATAAGGATTCGTGGCTGAACGCGGTGCAGTTTCCGGGATAGGCACTTGCCTGGCATCGCCATATACGGTAGCAGATGAGCTAAATACCAGTTTTTTTACACCAAATTCCCGCATTACCCGGCACAGGGTTACGGTGCCGGCAACATTGTTGTCGTAGTAGTGCAATGGTATCTGGGTGGATTCACCCACCGCTTTTAGTCCGGCAAAGTGGATAACTGCGCTGATAGTGTAATCAGTAAACAGCTGGCGCAGTGCCTGCTCGTCACGGATATCGCCGTTAATACTAACAATACTTTTACCGCTAAGCTGCTCTACCCGTTGCAAAGCGGCGTCTGAGCTATTGCTAAAGTTATCAAAGCTCAGCACTTTGTAGCCCGCGTTCAGCAGTTCCAGCGCAGTATGGCTGCCAATGTAGCCGGCCCCGCCGGTGAGTAAAATATAGCTCATGCGTATCTCCTGATTTTTCGGGCCTTACGGCAATACTTTTTTAAACGGTTTCACCGTTGAGCGGGCGTAAATACCTGCAGCCAGATAAGGATCAGCATCTGCCCAGTGCTGTGCTTCAACTAACGAAGTGAACTCAGCAACTACCAATGAGCCGCTAAAGCCTGCGCTGCCTGGATCCAGGCTGTCGATGGCAGGTAAAGGCCCGGCCAATAGCAGGCGGCCTTCAGCTTTTAGCTGCTCTAAACGGGCCAGATGTGCCGGGCGGGTAGCCAGGCGCTTATCTAGGCTGCCTGTAACATCTTCAGAGTAAATCATATAAAACATGGGGAAGTCCTTCTGCAGCACGGATTTTAACTGGCGCACCTTAGCAGATCCTGAACGTTGTTCCAACGACATTAAACGCATCGGAGCAGTGCAACACTAGGATTTGCCGCAGCAGCCTGTTAGCATGCAAAGCGCTATAACAATAACCGGGCAAAGCCCCGGCATTCTAATAAGAAAAATTCAGGGAGTCCGCGTAGCAATGAAACGTGAGCAATTCAGTTCAAGCCTGGGCTTTGTACTGGCAGCCGCCGGTTCAGCTGTAGGTATTGGTAATCTGGTCGCCTTTCCGGTAATGGCCAGTAAAAATGGCGGCGCCGCCTTTTTAATCATGTATGCCTTTTTCGTATTCTTTATCTGTTTGCCGGTAATGCTGGCAGAGATGAGCTTAGGCCGCCATACCCGGCAAAACCCATTGGGTGCCTACACTGAAATTGGCCAAAACCGTGCATGGCGCACAGTTGGCTGGATGTCAGTTATTACGCCTTTTATGATTGGTGTGTTTTATCTGGTGATCACAGTATGGATTTTTGGTTATCTGGCTAAATCGGTGATGGGGCAGTTAAACGAGCTTGCCGCGCCAGACAGCTTTGGTGTGTTTATTAATAGCAACGAGCTGTTTATCTATATGGCGGTTGTAATTGGCCTGACGTTCTTAATTCTGCAAGGCGGCGTAAAGCAAGGTATAGAAAAAGCATCACGTATATTAATGCCAATGCTGTTTATAATGCTGATTGCGCTGGTGATTTACGTAATGACACTGGACAACGCCATGTTGGGCGTTAAGTTCTTTCTGATCCCTGAGTTCGACAAACTGACCGGCAAAGTGTTAAACGGCGCATTGGCGCAGGCGTTTTTCTCGCTATCGCTGGCCATGGGTATTTTAATTACCTATGGCTCTTATATTCAGAAAAACAACAATATTGTGCATGCCGGTAAAATGGTGGCGGGTTTGTCGGTGTTGGTGGCGTGCTGTTCGGGTTTACTGATTTTGCCTGCGGTATTTTCGTTTAACCCGGATATCCAGTTAAGCGAATTGTCCGAGTCCAGCATTGGTATGATTTTTATGTTTCTGCCAAAAATCTTTCTGGCCTTGCAGGCTGATATTGGTTATTTCGGGGCGTCTTTTATTGCCAGCTTCTTTTTTCTGCTGGTATTTTTTGCGGCGTTAACGTCGTTGGTTTCGATTATTGAAGTGCCGGTATGCAGCTTAATGGATGGTAAAGGTGTCAGCCGCCGTGCTGCTTTGTATACTCTGGGTGGTGCTATGATTGTACTATCAGTGATTTCTGCGCTGTCGTTTGGACGGGTAGAGCTGTTTAGCAACCTGCTAAGTTACGGTGGCCTAGATAAGTCGTTTTTTGATGTAGTATATGACATCTTCTATGAAACCATTCTGCCGCTTAATGGTTTTCTGTTATGCCTGTTCGTCATTTATCGCTGGAAGAAACATAATCTGGACGCGGAGATCAGCCAGGGTAACAGTACTTTTGCTGGTTCGGTTTTGCAAAAATACGTTAATTTTTCGCTGGGTACCTTTATCCCACTAATTTTGGCGGTGATTTTTGTTAACACGGTATCCACCATCTTTTTTGGTAAAAACCTGTTGTTTTAACAGAACTATAATAACGAGCTGAGTCAGTACCGTTAAATTACTATCAACTTAAAAAAAACGCCGGCAATCTGTACCGGCGTTTTTTATATAGCGACATTTAGCAGGTTATTTTGCCAGTTTCTGTTGCATGGCAGCAACCACCGCCGGAATGTCGAGCATTTCTTTCTCACCGCTACGGCGGTTTTTGTATTCCACCTGCTGATTGTCGAGGTTGCGTTCACCAATGACAATACTGTGTGGAATCCCCATTAGCTCCATATCGGCAAACATTACACCGGGGCGCTCTTTACGGTCGTCGAACAGCACTTCAAAGCCTGCTGCTGTCAGCTCGTTATATAAACGCACTGTAGCTTCTTCAATACGCACTGATTTGTGCATATTCATTGGTATTAAGGCAATCTGAAATGGCGCTATTGCATCAGGCCAGATAATGCCGTATTCAT
Organism: Rheinheimera pacifica; assembly: GCF_024809855.1. Taxonomy (GTDB): domain Bacteria; phylum Pseudomonadota; class Gammaproteobacteria; order Enterobacterales; family Alteromonadaceae; genus Alishewanella; species Alishewanella pacifica_A. The sequence goes on along the minus strand of NZ_JANUEM010000006.1, from coordinate 82,049 downwards.
CGTTGTTCTGCTCAATAGCGGCAGCGATAATACGCGACACACCCACACCATAACAGCCCATGGTCATGATCTGGTGTTTGCCTTCTTCGTTCAGTACACCGGCTTTTAACGCTTGTGAATAACGATCGCCTAACTGGAAAATATGGCCAACTTCAATACCGCGTTTAACTACCAGGTTGCCTTTACCGCACGGGCTGGCATCACCTTCAACGATATTGCGTAAATCTGCCACGCTATAATCTTTAATATCACGGCCCCAGTTAACACCGGTTAAATGATAACCGTCTTTATTGGCGCCACAGATAAAATCGCTAAGATGTGCCGCGCTGCGATCAACAATAACCGGAATGGGCATAGCAACCGGCCCCAGTGAGCCGGGGCCTGCATTAATGGCTGCACGGATTTCTTCTTCGCTGGCAAATACCAGCGGGCTTTGCACTTGCGGCAGTTTCTCAGCTTTAATTTCGTTTAGCTCGTGATCGCCCCGCAGTACCAGGGCTAGCAGTGTTTGTGGCGCTTTATCATCGGTTTTAGCAGCGTAAACAATCAGAGTTTTGCTTACCTGTGCCATATCCTGCTGTAATAAGGCTGCAACATCGGCCACAGTTTTTGCATTGGGGGTGGCTACTTCGGCTAATTGTTGCGTGGCTGCTGCGCGCTCTCCTTGTGGTGCTACGGCTTCGGCCATTTCTATATTAGCGGCGTAATCGCTTTCATCTGAAAAGGCGATAGCGTCTTCTCCGGATGCTGCCAGCACATGGAACTCATGCGACATACTGCCGCCGATAGCGCCGGTGTCGGCCAGTACCGGGCGGAAGTCTAACCCTAAACGGGTGAAAATATTACAATATGCCTGATACATGACATCGTAGGTTTGCTGCAGGCTGTCCTGGCTTAAGTGAAAGGAGTAAGCATCTTTCATTAAAAACTCACGCGCGCGCATAACACCAAAACGTGGGCGGCGCTCGTCACGGAATTTGGTCTGAATTTGATACAGGTTCAAAGGTAACTGCTTGTAGCTGGTAATCTCGCGGCGAACCAGATCGGTAATTACTTCTTCATGTGTTGGCCCCAGCACAAAATCACGGGTGTGGCGGTCTTTAAAACGCAGTAGCTCAGCGTCCATTTTGTCCCAGCGGCCAGATTCCTGCCATAACTCTGCCGGTTGTACCATTGGCATTAATACTTCAATGGCACCGGCCTTATTCATTTCTTCGCGGACAATCTGCTCTACCTTACGCAGCACCCGTACGCCAGTGGGTAAGTAGGTGTACATGCCTGAGGCTACACGGCGGATCATGCCGGCGCGCAACATTAACTTGTGGCTGATCACTTCGGCATCGGCTGGTGTTTCTTTGATGGTGGATAGTAAGTACTGACTGCTGCGCATCGTAATTCCGTATTGGTGCTAAAAAATTGCCGCCATTCTAGCAAGGCGGCAGGGGCAATTCTATTGGAGTTTTATCGGGTGTTTAATCAGTTTGCTACTGACCTGCTGGCCGCTTGTCATACCGCCTACTGAATAAATCTCACCATCTATCTCTACCAGGCTTCTTAAATCCATTACTGCTGTGGTATCCGCTGCTTTAAACCAGCGTTTTTCTGCGGGTGAAAATAGCCACACTTTACTATCAGGTTCTGAGGCTGCGCCATTATAGCCAATGCCATTGTAGTTATAGGGGTTAGTGCTGCCACCAATAAATACCAGCATATCTTTACCGTCTACCCTGCTATTAATACCAGCCATGCGATACTTTGCCGTACCGGTAGGATGATCAATAAGGCGCCAGTCAATCTGATTAGCATTGCTACCCACAGTGCCTAAATAGCAGGCCGGTTCACTTTTGTACTCGCGTTTTTTATCAGCAAAATACTCAAGTGTTACCCCGTCGCAGATCAGCATTTGATTACCGGCCATCGCGCCGGCTAAACCAAATACCGGTTTGCCGGGAAACGGAGTAGCCTGTGACCAGCGCTGGGTAAAGTTATCAAAAACCTGTACCAGATTTACATTGCCATGGTCACTCCAGCCGCTAACCAGATAGATATAGCGGTTTTGATAGGTTAACGCCACGGCATCGTCTACCGGTACCGGCATGTCATTTAATTTCGTGTAACGGCGGGTAACCGGATCCAGCCGGTAGCTGTCATTGGCAGTTTGTTCACTGCCATCTGCATTTGCAGTAAAACCACCAAAAACAAAAAAGTTGTTATTAAGTGCCACTGCACTGGCAGCAACCCGGCCACTTAACTTTTGTGTGCTTGGCACTGCAGGCAAATTTTGCCAGCCGAACTCACCGACAGTATGCATCCAAACTTTGTTATGCATATCGTTGTGTTGTTTGCCCGGCCCCAGGCCCATAAAGCTGGCAATATAGGTTTTACCCCGCACAGTGGTGCTGGCAACGGCGTTATTGCTTACCGGCTCGGGTAAGTCGGGCAGGGTGGTTGCGGATACGGCAACACAGGTTGCTGCAGCTGCCACACTACTCAGGTAGCTGATTGATTTCAGTAACATGGTTATGTTCTCCGTTCACGGTCCATTTAATATTGTAGTTATACAGTGTCATACCATAATGTTGTTCACCGTCGCGCTGCTTTTTATAAGACGGCCTTGGATCTTGCTTTAACACTTTGTCGATAAATACTTGTAAATCAGGGTATTGGCTTTGCTTTTGGCAAAATGCGCTGGCGGCTTCACTAAAACTGACGGTCATAGCTGTTTGCGGTGCTGCATCGGCGAAACCTCCTGCGGCTTCAGGTAATGCGTCTGAGTATGGCAAATAGGGTTTAATATCCACCACCGGGGTGCCATCAAGCAGGTCTATGCCACTTAGTTTCAGCATCAGTTTGCCGTTTTTGCGCTCAATGCCTTCCAGCTTTACTACTGATAACCCTATCGGGTTGGGCCTGAAAGTCGCACGGGTAGCAAATACGCCTTTGCGGGTATTACCACCCAAGCGTGGCGGGCGTACCATTGGCGACCAGCCTTTATCTGCAGTTTCGTGAAATACAAACAGCAGCCATAAGTGGCTAAAGCTGTCTATACCGCGCAAAATGGCCTCGTCGCTGTAATCGCTTTCCAGCACCAGATAGCCGGTGGCTTCCGGGATCAGGCCGGGCTGGCGTGGAATAGCAAATTTTTGCTTGTAGGGTGATTGAACATAACCCACCACATTAAACTGATAAGACGCCATAGACTCCAAAGCTATACTGATTAAAACCCGACTGCGGGTATTATGCGGTTTTTTGTCGAAACAACAAGTTAAGCAGAAGACGTCTAAATGTCTTTGACGCTACGTGCCAAGATGCGGTAAAACAACAGCAGGATTAAAAGACAACAGATATGAGATATGGAACGCAAAATTTTATTAACGGAATGCCCCGACTCTAAAGGCCTTATCGCGCAAATCACCAATATTTGTTACAAGCACCAGCTGAATATTATCCGCAATACCGAGTATGTTGATCCGGTAAGCGGCCGGTTTTATATGCGCACGGAACTCGAAGGCGTATTTAACGACGCAACCTTATTGTTTGATTTAGACAGAGCCTTACCCCCTGGATCTGAACGCAGCCTTGTTAGCCAGCGGGCGAAACGGGTGGTTGTGCTGGTAACAAAAGAAGCGCACTGCCTGGGAGATATTTTAATTAAGGTATTTGATGGCTCGCTGGCGTTGGATATTGCTGCCGTAGTAGGAAATTATCCAAGGCTGGAGCAATTAGCAGCACGCTTTGGCTTACCTTATCATCATGTTTGCCATAAAGGCTTAAGCCGCACCGAACATGAAGCCGCCTTACTGGAAGTTATAAAACCCTACCAGCCGGAATATCTGGTGCTGGCTAAATTTATGCGTATTTTAACGCCGGCATTTGTTGCACAGTTTCCGGAAAAAATTATTAATATTCACCACAGCTTTTTACCGGCGTTTATTGGTGCTAACCCTTACCAGCAGGCATTTGAGCGCGGGGTGAAAATTATTGGTGCTACAGCACACTTTGTAAATGATCATCTGGATGAAGGCCCTATTATTCAACAAATGGTGGCGCCGGTGGACCATAACTTCAGTGCTGCTGATATGGCCAGGGCCGGGCGTGATGTAGAAAAAGCAGCACTGAGTAAAGCATTACAGCTGGTGGTGGAAGACAGAGTATTTGTGCATGGCAACAAAACCGTGATCCTGTAAACGGCGGGTTTTACATTGGTTGGTTTTTCTCTGATACTTGGCTGACAGTTATTTCTGAGTAATACAATATGAGCCGTATCTTTTTAAGTATGCTGTTGCTGTGTGTTTGTGCATTGTGTGCGGCTGAAGAAGCCACGCTTCATCCAAAGCTTGAACCATTAAGGCCATACCTTAAGTACTGGCAAGGCGATTTAAGCCAGCCAGGAGCCGATACCAAGGTAATTGATCGCTCATTGTGGAGCCGGGCGTTAAATGGCCAGGCAATAAAAACGGTGCATTCCATTAATGATGGCCAATATGGCGGTGAGTCTTTTATTTTCTGGGATGAAAATCAGCAAAGCCTGGCGTATTACTACTTTACCACTGCTGGTTTTTATACTCATGGCACCATGACCTTTGATGCACAGGTAGGAGAAATTATTGCGCAGGAAAAAGTGCAAAATAACCAGAATGGCATTACGGAAGTAAAATCATTCAGCCGGATAATGCCTGACGGCACTTTGGATGTGAAATCAAACTATTTGCAAAATGGCAACTGGGTAGAGGGCCACCGCGCCACCTATAAGCCAGTGGCGCAGCAACAAATTATTTTTAAATAGCTATTTTTCGCTGATATGGCAGTCAGCCAGATCCAGCGTATAAATATCGTCAATTTTGTCCGCGCAGGAATGGCTTACACGTAAATCTTTTACCCGGCCGTTACGCAAGCTGTAAACCCAACCGTGAATAGTTAATGGCTGGCCACGCTCCCAGGCTTCCTGCACAAAGCTGGTGTGGCACAGGTTGCGTACCTGTTCCATCACGTTTAGCTCAATCAGCCGGTTTAACCGCTCACTGTCGTCGGCAACCTGGTCCAACTCGTCACGGTGCATAGAGTAAACATCTTTAACGTTACGCAGCCAGTTGTCGACAAAGCCAACCCGTTGCTTGGTCATCGCAGCTTTAACGCCACCACAGCCATAATGCCCCACTACTAAAATATGTTTTACTTTAAGGATATCAATAGCATACTGCAGAACTGATAAACAATTCATATCGGAATGCAGCACCAAATTTGCGACATTACGGTGTACAAATAGTTCGCCTGGCAACAAGCCTACAATTTCGTTGGCTGGTACCCGGCTGTCAGAGCAACCAATCCACAGATATTCCGGTGCCTGTTGCTCAGATAGCTGTCGAAAAAATCCCGGTTGTTCTTTTTCAATCCGATCTGCCCAATTCCTATTGTTGACAAACAGTTGTTTAAAATCTGGCATAACTCACCCTGATCAGAAAAATCGCGACAAGATAGCCGATCTTACCTGCTTTTAGAGCACCGACCAGCTGAAATTAAACAGTATTGTATAAAAACTTATCACGCAGATTAAGTTAATACCAGTGGCTGACGAAAGCAAAGCAATATCGCTATACTGTGGCAAAGGTTGTTTTATCACGCTAAGTTCAATAAAAGGAAGCAAAAATGATCCCCGTAATACTGTCAGGTGGTTCAGGCACAAGGTTGTGGCCCTTATCCCGGGCAAAAAAGCCAAAACAATTTCTGCCACTGCTCAATGATAAAAGTATGCTGCAAAATACCATTTTGCGGTTAAAAGGCCTGGCTGGTTTACAGCCGCCAATGGTGATTTGTAATGAAGATCATCGCTTTATGGTAGCAGAGCAACTGCGTGAACTGAGCGCCGGCCAGCCAACAATTATGCTGGAGCCCGTGGGGCGCAATACGGCGCCGGCAATAGCGGTTGCTGCTATGCAGGCTATGGCAGATGGCGATGACCCGCTTCTGCTGGTGCTGGCTGCTGACCACGCTATTAAAGATATTCCTGCGTTTCACCATGCGGTAGAGCTGGCTGCACCGGCTGCAAAGCTAGGCAAGCTGGTAACCTTTGGCATAGTGCCCACCTGTGCGCATACCGGTTATGGTTATATCCGCCGTGCCGATACTGCTGATAGTAGCTTACTGGCCGAAGTGGCTGCCGTGGCCAAATTCTGTGAAAAGCCTGACTTGGCGACAGCACAGCAATTTGTCGACTCAGGCGAGTACTTCTGGAACAGTGGTATGTTTTTGTTTAAAGCCAGCAGTTTGCTTGCTGCAATAAAGCAATTTGCTCCGGCTATTATCAGTGCTGCTGAGCAAGCACTGGCCAATGCTGCCAGAGATCTGGATTTTATCCGGCTGGACAAAGCGGCATTTTCTGCCTGCCCGTCTGATTCGATTGACTATGCCGTGATGGAAAAATCAGCCAATACCGCTATGGTCGCACTGGATGCCGGCTGGAGTGACGTTGGCAGCTGGGATGCACTGTGGGAGGTGATGGCTAAAGATGAGCAGGGGAATGCCTGTCGTGGCGATGTTTTGCTGGAACAATGTAAAAACAGCTACGTTAATGCTGAAGAACGTCTGGTAGCCGTTATTGGCCTGGATGATGTTGTGGTTGTTGAAACTAAAGATGCTGTGCTGGTTGCCAGCAAAACGCATATTCAGGGTGTGAAAAACGTGGTGGCTAAATTGCAAAGTTATGGCCGCACTGAAGTTGATTTGCACCGTGAAGTGTTCCGTCCATGGGGTAAATATGATTCTGTCGATAATGGCAGCCGGTATCAGGTGAAACATATTACAGTAAAACCCGGCGCTAAACTGTCAGTACAAATGCATCATCACCGCGCAGAACATTGGGTTGTTGTCAGCGGATCGGCGTTAGTACGTAATGGCGACAATGAGTTTCTGGTTACTGAAAATGAATCTACCTATATCCCGGTAGGTGTGATCCACTCGCTGGAAAATCCCGGTAAAATTCCGTTAGAGCTGATTGAAGTGCAATCCGGCAGTTATCTGGGCGAAGATGATATTGTGCGGTTTGAAGACAAATATGGCCGCAGCTGAGATTACACGTAGTTAGCTGATGCGGCTTATCCGCTTTTGCTATAACAAGTACCGCAGCACTGTTATCAGTTAAGTGCTGCTGTATTTACCTTTTACCCGCACCTTCTTTGCACTGGCCTCACAGCGTGCAGCTTTAATCCTCATAGTACTAATACAGGAAATATGTTTAAATTAAATGTATAATCAAAACGTCAAACCCTGTTAATGGAACAAAAATCAGGCAGTATTGCTTTAATCTTAACTGAAGCTGAATGAATGATATTGTTTTTGATGTTTAAGTGTTTTTTATATCTTTATTTTATTTGATAAATTGATTATCCTCTGGCGATGAATTATTAAAGGAGATGGCAATGTCAATTTTATTAGATAAACGTGAACTAAAGAAAGCAGCAAAAGAACTAACATTGGTTAAACTGACAGACGTTATTGAAACTCTGAACGCAGTGTTAGCAGAACGTCAGGTAGAAGTTGAATTGATTACCCAGTTAGAGCAGTTTGCTAAAGCTCAGGGTTTTACAATGGAACAGCTGGGCTACAAATTAAATAATGATGTAATCAGCACCGATGCTCAGGATGGCCCGGCTAAAGCAGACAAGCGCCCTACCAAACCTAAGTTTAAAACGATCAATAAAGACAGCCAGTACTTTTACGTTGAGAACGGCCAGCTGCAGCTGCTGCGTACTCATACCATGAAGAAAGGCTTGCAGGAGCGCGGTATTGACGTAGTTCCGGTAACTAAAGTTGATAAAAAATATGCTAAGCAAATTGATGGTTTAATTGCTGATGCCACAGCGCAAGCAGTAGAAAACTTTAATGCTAAAGTAGATGCCTGGAATGAATGGGCAGCTGCCAATGCTGAAGAAATTCTTACCAAAAAATAAGCAAACTTTTTAAAGCATAAAGCCCGGGTTCGCCGGGCTTGCTATTTAATTACTTCACCAGTGTTTGTGCTGCTTTAATATAAGCATCACCGCGATCTTTTGCTGTTGCTGTATCCATATGCTCAGAAGCAACATGCACCTCTTCCAGCACGTCTTTTAATTTGCCGGTTTCAGTATGAATTTTTTCCAGCGCCACCTCAATGGTGTAGGTTAGTTCGTGAATTTCTACCATTGCCAGTGGTGTTAGCTCGCCTGCCAACACAGCTTTTAGCTTTTGATTATACTCACTGAAGTTGGCTACTGCCTGCTCCAGTGTTTCTGAAGGTTTACCTTTATAATGATCCGGCCGCTCATCGGCCTGAACCAGCGCAGAACTTAATAAAGCCGCTGTAACCAATGTTGCAGAGAAGATTTTTTTCATACTAAACTCCAAATGTAAATGAGAACCTTTCGCAACTAATTTAGCATATAACCAAGCCGTAGCCTACCAGAAACACTAAAAAGCTGCATTTTTGCATCTGACAACTTTTTAGCAAGATTTTTTGATTAGAATAACTAACCAAAATTATGTCGGGTATATTCAGGTAAACGCCTTGCGGCTTCTGTGTGTTTTGGATAGAAGATGCAGGTTTTTCGCATAATTTACTATTTTAAATGCATAAAAATTATTTTACGTTGGTTTGTGCTGTTATGTTTAGCATTCATATTGTTGAATGCCCTATGAATTCCATCTTTAGTTTGCATTAGATTTTTTAATGTATTGATTGCAATTTATCTCGTTCGTGAGTTGTGCAAAAAGTCGGCATAATGCACAGCATACAGGCAATGGTGAAACACAGAGGTGAAGCATGACAACATTAAATACTGCAGCAGATAAACATAATGTTACTGGCAAGCGCAGCAATGCTATTGGCCGTGCTTTGCTGATACGCCGTATTAACCACTTGTTGGCTCAGATGGGCCGGGCTCTAAACACCGGTTCTATGGTAAGAAGTAAATAAATCAGAGTGTTCTGCTACAGAAAAGCCACGCGCCCTCCAACCCGCGTGGCTTTTCTGTTTCTGCTATCTTGTTAGCGCTGGTGGCTTGCATTACATTAGTAGATAAATGGGTAGAACTGGGAGCTTAAGTAATGAGTGGGCATGAAAAAATCAATTATGTAGAGCTTCCGGCAAGTAATTTAGCGGCAGCAAAGCAGTTTTACGGGCAGGTCTTTGGCTGGGTATTTGCAGACTACGGCCCTGATTATGTGGCTTTTGCCAACTCAGGTCTGGATGGAGGCTTTTACCGGGCGGCAAAACAATCCAGCGTTGCAGCAGGTGCGGCCCTGATAGTGTTATACAGTAAAGATTTGCAGCAAACAGAAGCTAAGATCCTTGCTGCTGGCGGCACTATTGTTAAACCTGTTTTTACCTTTCCCGGTGGGCGCCGGTTTCATTTTGCTGATCCGAACGGCAATGAACTGGCTGTGTGGTCAGAGCAGTAAAAGCATGCCGCTTACGCAGTATTGCTGTCGTAAGCGGATTGTCTGGTGCCGGCATAACTGCAGCCCTTATTTTTTGCTGTCAGATGTTTGTCCGGCAGTTTTTGTTACGTGTTGTACAGCCTGCTCAGAACCGTTTGAGAAAAACAATTCCGTTGCCGTTTTTTCCAATGCAGTTTTGGCTTGTTGCTTGATATTGTTACCCAACTCTGCCAGTTGATTGCTTACCACCTCAGTTAAATTGTCAGTAATGGTGTTTGCCTGTGCAGGTGCTGTAAAGCCGATTGCGATAACAGTTGCCAGAGTAAGTGCAGTTAGGGTTTTCATATTTTTTGTCCTTTGGTTTTGGGTTAGTGTTATTTACACACCTACCTATTACAAGCTGCGTGCCAGAATGAAAGAAATATTTATCCACATGATTTAAAACAATTTTATTCCATTCCCGCTATTTCTATTTTTTTACTCTGTTTGATATTGCCAACTCGGGTTAGCCAATTTGACTAAAAATTAGCTTATTTTTATTTGTACACTGGCTATGAAAGCAGAACTGCAATAGTCTATGTTACAGAGTAAAAAAAGCCGGGCAGGCAAAGTGACTAAATTAAAATTACTATTGGGTTTACTGTATTGTGTGAGTTTTACTGTAACGGCTGTTGCGCCTTTGCGGGTGGTAACGGAGCTCTCTCCGCCACATCAGACATTACAGCAGGGCGAAGTAGCCGGGCTTAGCACGGCATTGGTAAAAGCTGTACTGGCAGAAGCTAAGCTGGATGCCAAAATTGAAATATACCCGTGGGCCCGCTCATTCCGTATCGCCCGTAGCCAGCCGAATGTCCTTATTTACAATATGGCCCGCACGGCTGAACGTGAAAACGAGTTTCACTGGATAGGCACTGTTGCCGCTTATCAGTTGGGTTTTGTTGCATTAAGTCATCGCAACGATATTAAAATTGAAAAACTGCAGGATGCTAAAGCATTTACTATTGCAGTTCAGCGGGATGATTTATCTGCTAATTTTTTAATAAATAACGGTTTTACGCCTGGGCAGCAATTGGTGTTGTCTGCCGATATTACTGAATCCTGGCAATTATTACTCCATGGCAAGGTCGATTTAGTTATTGACGATCCGGTAGCTTTGGCTGATATGGCTGCTAACCTGAAATTGCCGGAGAAATACATCCGTTTTGTATATGCAGTGCCGGAGTTAGCACAACAAACCTGGCTTGCTGCCAATATACAGACATCACCAGAGCTGGTGGCAAGATTAAAGCAAGCTCATCAGAAAGTGGCCACGACAGAGCTTTATCAACAGATTATGTTATCCAGTTATCATCCGCAGCAATAAAAAAACGCCCGCAGTGTAGCGGGCGTTATAACGCATCAGATTTTTTTGTACTTAATACGGTGTGGCTCTAAAGCATCCGCACCATAAGTGGCCTTTAACCAGGTTTCATAGTCTGAGTAGTTACCTTCAAAGAAATTCACTTTGCCTTCATCACGGTAATCCAGAATATGCGTAGCGATACGGTCAAGGAACCAACGGTCATGCGAAATCACCATAGCGCAGCCCGGGAAGTCGAGCAGGGCGTTTTCAAGGGCGCGCAGTGTTTCTACGTCCAAATCGTTGGTCGGCTCATCCAGTAGCAACATATTGCCGCCGGCTTTTAGCAGTGCAGCTAAATGTACACGGTTACGCTCGCCGCCCGATAGCTCACCGATAAATTTTTGCTGATCGTTACCTTTAAAGTTAAAGCGGCCCACGTAAGCCCGGCTGGGGATCTGAAAGTTGCCTATTTGCAGCATATCCTGACCGTTAGAAATTTCCTGCCATACGGTGTTTTTCGGGTTCATATTGTCGCGGAACTGATCAACACTGGCTAATTGCACGGTGTCGCCGACACTGATATCACCGGAGTCAGCTTGCTCTGCGCCGCTGATCATTTTAAATAATGTCGATTTACCGGCACCGTTCGGGCCGATAATACCAACGATAGCGCCTTTGGGAATACTGAAGCTTAAATCATCGATCAATAAGCGATCGCCAAAAGACTTACGCAGGTGGTTAACTTCCAGCACTTTATCGCCCAGGCGCGGCCCTGGTGGAATAAACAGCTCGTTGGTTTCGTTGCGCTTTTGAAACTCCTGGCTTTGCAGTTCTTCAAAGCGTGCCATCCGCGCTTTACTCTTGGCATGCCGGCCTTTCGGGTTAGTACGCACCCATTCAAGCTCCTGCTTAATTGAGCGCTGGCGGGCATTTTCGGTTTTTTCTTCCTGTTGTAAACGGGCATCTTTTTGCTCCAGCCAGGAAGAGTAATTACCTTCCCAAGGAATGCCATAGCCACGGTCCAGCTCTAAAATCCAGCCAGCAACGTTATCAAGGAAATAACGGTCGTGGGTAATGGCTACGACAGTGCCGGGGTAATCGTGCAGGAAGCGCTCCAGCCAGGCAACAGATTCGGCGTCCAGGTGGTTGGTTGGTTCGTCCAGCAACAGCATGTCTGGCCGTTCTAGCAATAAGCGGCAAATAGCCACGCGGCGGCGTTCACCACCGGATAAATGCTCAATCTTGGCATCCCACGGTGGCAGGCGCAGTGCATCGGCGGCGCGCTCCAGCGTATTATCCAGGTTATGGCCTTCTTTAGCCTGGATCAGGGCTTCCAGTTCGCCTTGCTCGCGGGCTAAGGCATCAAAGTCAGCATTTTCATCAGCATAGGCAGCGTAAACTTCATCTAAGCGGGTCAGGGCATTTTTAACGTCACTGACGGCCTCTTCAACGATTTCACGTACTGTTTTGCTTGGATCCAATTGAGGCTCTTGCGGCAGATAGCCTATTTTAGTGCCTGCCAGTGGCCGGGCTTCGCCTTCAAACTCTTTATCGACACCTGCCATAATGCGCAGCAGGGTCGATTTACCGGAGCCGTTTAAGCCCAGCACACCAATTTTGGCGCCGGGGAAGAAAGATAATGAAATGTCTTTTAAAATAGTGCGCTTAGGTGGCACCACCTTCGACACACGATGCATTGAGTAGATATATTGAGCCATGTTTTATCTGCTTATCATTGCGGGTAATAGTGTCGGCAATTGTACGTTATTTTCACCGGGCAGGGAAAGGCGCGGCGAGGGCAGATAAGATAAAACTCGCTTTTACGCCGTGCTTTCTGGTCTAATAGCAAATGGTACTTTACCCCGGGTGGAAATGAATATGAGTCAATTTGCGCAAGATCCCAGTTTTCAGCGTTTCGTTGAAGAAGCTAAAACCCATGGTGTGGTTTATGTATTAGCAGACGGTGAAGATCTGCTGGTAGTTGAATCGGTAGAATTTGAAGACACTGACGTAATGCCATTCTGGTCAGATGAAGCATCTGCTACAGCGCATTGCTCAGAAGAGTGGGCAGTGTATAAAGCAGAAGCCATTCCGCTGGATGTATTTTGTGATGGCTGGTTAAAAGAAATGTACGATGATGGCGTGTTAATTGGCACTAACTGGGACGAAAGTTTAAACGGCCCTGAGGTTGAACCGCGCGAGTTACTGGAAGCCCTGTCGCTGGTGCAATAAGCCTTTCTGCTGTTTAAAGCCTTGCGGTTTTCCCGGCTGCAGGGCTTTGCTGATCATAAAAATGGCAAAAAAATGACTTTACTCTTAAACTATCGGCCTTGGCGGCACGTATTGTTGGTCTAACAGCCGGTTTGGATATAGTTATGTTATCAGAAGAAGCAGTATTGGTACGAAGCGCATTAGAAGCACTGGGGTTAGAAACTCCGATGCTGGACAATGGTTTGTCGCGCGATCAGAAGTACGACAAGATAAACAGCCTGATGGCGGAAGTTGTCAGCACGCTGGGCCTGGATTTACGGGATGACAGCTTAAGCGAAACACCGCACCGGATTGCCAAAATGTATGTTGATGAGATTTTTGGCGGCCTTAATTATGCTAACTTCCCGAAAATGGCATTGATTGAAAACAAAATGCAGGTAAAGGAAATGGTGAAGGTGAAGGATATCAGCTTTACCAGCACCTGCGAGCATCATTTTGTTACGATTGATGGTTATGCAACGGTGGCCTATATTCCGGAAAAACGCATTATCGGTTTATCAAAAATTAACCGTATAGTACGCTTTTTTGCTCAGCGCCCGCAGGTGCAGGAACGTTTAACGCAACAGGTTCTGGTGGCAATGCAAACCTTGCTGCAAACCCAAAATGTGGCGGTAACAATGGAAGCGGTGCATTACTGCGTAAAATCGCGTGGCGTAATGGATGTTAACTCCAAAACCCAAACTACAGCGCTTGGCGGTATCTTTAAAGATGATGGCCGTACCCGCGCCGAGTTTCTTGCCCGCTACTAAAGCTTTGTTTTGTATAGTTTACTGATATTAAGGCGCTTAAATGCGCCTTTTTTATACCTTGTTTTTTTGTTGCAAATGCGAATTGTTATCAGTATTATGCCGATAACTTTTTTACCGGTAGTGTTGTAATGATAGAACGAGGTCGTGGCCCTGTGCTGGCAAAATTTATGCGGTTGCTGCACAGCTACAGCTCAATGCTGGTGTTGGTACTGCTGCTGTTTTTTGCTATTACCGGCATAACCCTGAACCACCCTGATCTGTTGTACAGCACGGCTGGTAAAAGCAGCCGTCAGCAAGTGCTGACATTACCTGAGGCCTTGCAATATTCCGATTTACCTCAGTCAGACAGCGAGCAAGCTGCCATTGCTTTGCAGTTTCGTGATTGGCTGAGCCGCGAGCATCAGGTTAAAGCATCGGTATTCAGTTATCAGTTTGATACTGACGATAGCTTGCTGGAACTGGATTTTAAACGCCCGGCCGGGTATGCCTCAGTAGTGGTTGATTTTGCCGCCAACACTGCCGAGCTGGAGCTGGAGTTTAATGGCTATCTGGCACTGCTAAACGATTTACACAAAGGCCGCAATGCCGGGCTTAGCTGGCTGTTGTTAATTGATCTTACTGCAGTTGCCTGCATTATTTTTGCTCTGACCGGGTTTTATCTGATGCTTAAGCAAGCCACGCGGCGCAGTGTCGGTAACAGCCTGGCCATGCTGGGTATTTTTATCAGTTTGTTTGCATATATCTTGTCGTTACATTAACGCCGCTGTTGGCGTATTGCAGAGGGAACATTATGAAGTTAACCGGTGCTTGTTTATGTGTATGTGCAGCGGCCTTATTTGGCCACACAACGGCACAGGCTGCACAAAGCGATATTAAGCTGGAATTACCGGCAATAGAAACCAGCCAGTACCACCGGCCTTATGTTGCCGTGTGGATTGAAGATGCACAGCAGCAACCGGTAAAACTGATTGCGCTGTGGGTAGAAAAACCAGACTGGTTAAAAGATTTACGCCGCTTTTGGCGCAAAATCGGCCGCAGCAACACCGCCCTGGTGGATGCCGTAAGCGGTGCCACGCAAAAGCCAGGTAGCTACACCCTGCACTGGGACGGAAGCAACGATGACGGCAGTGCACTGCCGGCTGGCAAGTATACGCTTTTTGTTGAAGCAGCACGTGAGCAGGGAGGCCGTAGCCTGGCTAAGCATGATTTTACCCTGCCAGCGACAAATGCAGTAATCGAAATAGCCGCCGATGGTGAGCTTGGCGACATCAGCGCAATATTGCGCTGAGTAATACCTGAATTGACAGACTATTAAGGAATATTGAAATGTTAAAAAAAGCAGCATTAGTAATGTCGGCATTGTGTATCAGTGCCAGTGTCAGTGCTCATACATTATGGCTGATACCCAGCCACTACGTGTTATCTAAGCAAGACAGCTGGATAGCCGTGGATGCCTCAGCTGCCAACATGACATTCGTACCGGATAAAGGCATTGGTTTAACCAGCCTTAAACTGTATACCCCTGATGGCAAAGCACAGGATGTGACGACTGTATATCAGGGTAAGCGTAAATCTATGGCCGATGTACAGCTATCCGGCGATGGGACTTACCGGCTGGAAATGGCTAACCCGCTGCGTTATTTCACCAGCTATGAGCTAAACGGTGAGCGCAAACGGCTAATGGCAAATAAACAGGAGCGTGCGGCACAGCTACCCGCCGGAGCCTCAAAAGTAGAAACAGTGCAAATGCGCAGCCGCAATTTTGCTTATGTTACAGTAAACAGCCCGACACAAACGGTGCTGAAACTACAAAACGCCGGGCTGGAAATCAGTAGCAATACACACCCGGCCGATGCGGTAGCAGAAGAAACACTGCAATTTGTATTTCATCTGGATGGTAAACCGCAGGCGGGAGTAAAAGGCATCCTTTCTTATGAAGGTGAGTTGTATCGTAACGATGCTGGCCGGGTTGAATTTGAAACCGACAGCAAAGGCCAGTTTAGTTTTACGCCACAACACGCCGGGCGCTATTTAATTGAAGCATCGTACTCTGCTGATACTGCTACCGCTCTGGCAGATAAAGTACGTGAATCGGTGACCTTTACCTTTGAAGTGGCTCTGCCATAACCAAGCAATTTATTGTTTTATCCTGTAAAGCCAGCCTGTTTCGATAGGCTGGCTTTATGCTATTTGCTACACTCTGGCGCAAAATATTTGCAGGGAAACCTTATGCGCATTTTTGCTGATGAGAACATGCCGCTGGTGCAGCCATTTTTTGCTCAGTTTGGTAATGTCAGCTTATTTAATGGCCGTACTGTAACGGCTGAGCAACTGGCCGGGGCTGATATTCTGCTGGTGCGCTCAGTAACACCGGTAAATGCTGCTTTGTTAAGCCAGTGCCCGCAACTGCGCTTTGTTGGTACTGCCACCATTGGTATGGATCATATTGATCAGCCTTACCTGGCACAGCGTAATATCAGTTTTTCCAGTGCGCCGGGTTGTAATGCGCAATCTGTGGTCGAATATGTGCTTAGCAGCCTGTGGTGTCTGGCCGATAAATATCAGTGGCAGTTAACTGAAAAAATCGTCGGTGTAGTTGGCGTGGGCAATATTGGCCAGCGGCTGGTAAATGCCTTACGGGCACTTAATATTACCGTATTACAATGCGATCCGCTGCGGGCACAGCAGGAGGCTGATTTTGCCCATACTGATTTTGCAGATGTATGCCGGCAAGCCGATATTATTAGCTTTCATACTCCGCTTATTAGCAACGGCCCTTTTGCAACCCGACATTTACTGAATGACACAACATTAGCGCAGCTCAAACCCGATTGTGCAATTATTAACGCCTCACGTGGCGCAGTGGTGGATAATCAGGCCTTACTTGGCGATCTGAGCCGTACCAGTCACAGGAGAGCGGTGGTGCTGGATGTGTGGGAGCAAGAGCCGGATATTCTTACGGCATTACTACCTTATATTGATATTGCCACAGCACATATTGCCGGCCATAGCGTTGAAGGCAAAGCCCGTGGTACCGAAATGTTATACCAGCGCTGCTGTGAATTGTTTGGCCAACCGGTAAAACAACAGTTAAGCCAGTTGCTTGCAGTGCCAGCAATGGAAAAATTGCAAATTAGTGCAGATTTTGGGCTTCCAGATGTCCAAAATTTGGCAAGACTGTTATATGATGTGCGGCGTGATGATGCAATACTGCGCCATTACCTGCAGCGTAACGGCTTTGACTGGCTTCGAAAGTCATATCCACCGCGGCGTGAATTCAGCTCATTACAACTGTGTGGCAAAGTGATACCCGCTTATCTGCCGCAGTTAGGTTTTAGCCTCGCACAATAACTAGAGGAACTGTCATGGCTTCGCAATATAATGTTGCCGTTTTAGGAGCAACAGGATTAGTAGGACAACATTTAATTGAAATTCTGGAGCAGCGCGACTTCCCGGTTGCTGAACTGTTCCCTTTAGCCAGCAGCCGCTCTGCTGGTGGTACCGTGACGTTCAAAGGCAAGAAGATTAAGGTTATTGACGCAGAAACCTTCGACTGGTCAAAAGCACAGATTGGTTTGTTTTCTGCCGGTGGCAGTGTCTCAGCCATTTATGCGCCAAAGGCTGCTGATGCGGGTTGTGTGGTGATCGACAATACCTCACACTACCGTTACGAGCCGGATATCCCTCTGGTGGTACCGGAAGTTAACCCTCATGCGATTGCTGATTACCGCAACCGCAATATTATTGCCAACCCAAATTGCTCTACTATTCAGATGTTGGTGGCACTAAAGCCTATCCATGATGCAGTGGGCATTAGCCGTATTAATGTTGCAACCTATCAGTCGGTAAGTGGTGCAGGCCAGGACGCTGTAGAGGCATTAGCGCATGAAGCCGCCCAACTGATGAATGGCCGCCCGATTGAGAAAGAGGGCCAGTTTGCCCGCCAGATCGCCTTTAATGTGATCCCGCAAATTGATGTATTTATGGATAACGGCTACACCAAAGAAGAAATGAAAATGCACTGGGAAACGCAGAAGATCTTCGGTGACGACAGCATTGCTGTTAACGCCACAGCGGTACGGGTGCCGGTATTTTTCGGCCATGCCGAAGCGGTGCATATTGAAACCCGGATGCCAATCAGTGTCGAGCAGGTAAAAGCCTTGCTGGCCGAAGCGCCAGGTGTGGTGTTACTGGAAAACAATGCCGATTTCCCTACTCAGGTATGCAGTGCTGCGGGTAAGGATGAAGTATTTGTTGGCCGCATCCGGCAGGATTTATCACACGAAAATGGCATAAACCTGTGGGTTGTAGCAGATAACATCCGTAAAGGCGCTGCCACCAACAGTATTCAGATTGCAGAGCATCTGATCCGCGATTATCTCTAGTTGTATTAAACCCAGGCATAGAATGCCCGGTATGGCAGGCCCCGCATGGGGCCTTGTTGTTTTTATGCCCGGTTAATTTCACTACGTTTTTTTAACACTGGTCAGAATGGCTGCCTTGCTTTATATTTTCAGCATTTAGTTACCACATATAGTTGGAACAGTGTTTGCAGGTCGTTTGCAGTTAACGCTAAAGATTACTGCAGTTGCTGCCGATTTCTTCTGTAAATGCGCCTGATTTTGGGGTAGGGGACATTAATGCCTTGGTTATTTGTTTTACTGATTACTGTGCTTGTCAATTTTTCGTCGTCCTTGCAGGCACAGGAAAGTACCACCCAGATCCGTGGGCCGCGTGGTTCTGATGCGGTTACGCCTTCGCAAATCCGCGGACCGCGCGCTACAGATACCGTTGCACCAGCTGAACAAATTGGCCCGTTAAGCCCCGCTGACACACTATGGCGTGTAGCTGAGCGTGTTAAACCGGCCGGTAATATCAGCCTGTATCAGGTGATGTATGCGTTATACCTGAAAAACCCCGATGCATTTCTTGAAGATAATCTTAATCACTTAAAACCCGGTGCCATACTGATGGTGCCATCGTTGCAGGAAATCCAGCAGGTTGACGTTGGCATTGCCAGACAAAAAGCTGAGCAGGATGACAAAATCTGGGCACAGCGGCAAAAAGCTGCCGCGCCAAAACCCGTTGCTACAGCAAGCAACAGCGGTGCTGCAGCCAGTATAACGCCACCGCAATGGCAGGCAGAGTTAAAACGGCTGGACGAACAGCAACGCCAGCAGCTTGACGGTTTACGCAGCCAGTTTGCTGACTCAATGCAACTGGTTGAAACCATGGCGCAGGAAAATTTGCAGTTAAAAACCAGTTTAACCAAGTTGCAGCAAGAGCTGGAATTACTGAAGGTTCAGTTAGGTGAGGACAGTGACATTCAGCAGCAAATTGAGCTGTTAGTACAACAGCAGGCTCAGTTACTGCAAGCTAAAGCGGATGAAGACGCTGCAGCAAAACTGGCCGCAGAACAGAGTTTTGACTGGCAAAGCCTGCTGCAAAACCCGTTAAGCTGGATCCTCGCCGCCTGTATACCGGCATTGCTGGTACTGTTCAGCGTGTTGTTGTGGGTAAAAAAACGCGGCCAGAAAACAGAAGAAGTAATTAATGCAGCCCGTACAGAACCCCTGGCAGATCCAACCTATCATTCACCGCTGCCGCCGCTGGAAGAAAATGATGAGCTGGATGAAAGCCTGTTCGAAATTGATGATGCATTACTCGAAGATGCCTTCGTTGATGACACTATCTTAGCAGACAGCAGTGCTGACAGTGACCTGCTGCAGTTTGACGATGCCCTCACTTTTGAAGATGACAGTTTATTGCCTGCGGCAGATAGCAAAGCAGAGCAGCCAGCAAAACAGGATACGCTATTTGATACTGATAATATATTGTCTGACAGTGACTTATCAGCCCTTTTTGCAGCAGCCGATGATGATGATGCCATTGTAGAGCTTGCCGATAACGATCATAGTCAGGACGATATATTAAACGAGGCTGACATCCGGCCAGAGGCAAGCACTGACACGCTGGCGGATGAGGAAGTGTTTGACGAATTTGATATAGATGATCTGATTGAAGAAGTTGCACTGGATGAAGACGACGATGAACTGGCTGAGCTGACCGGCCAGGAGCAGGATATGCTGGCAGCGTTGGCACGCCAGGCCCCTGCGCCCGTTGCTCCTGAAACTGAAACCGCCAGTATTGAAACTGAGCCGGACATTACTCTGGACGACACTTTACTGACAGAGCCGGAGCAAAGCTTTGACAGCTCAGAGCTGGAGGAGTTTGCTGAAAGCCTGGTCGCTGAAAGCGAAGCTGCGCAGCCTGACGTTATACCTGAATATGAACTGACAGAAGATGAAGCACTGCTAAATGCAGAGTTAAATGAACTGTTGGATCAGGTAGATGCGCTTGACGATGTGGCAAGCGAAGAAGCCGCTATTCATACTGTTACGCCGCAGGATATCGGGCTGGAACAGCTTTCGGCAGAGCCGGACAGCGAGGCAGCAGACGAGCCTGACACCACACTTGTTGAGACGGCACCACTTGATACTGCAGCAATTGATACCAGCCCGGATGAACCGGATGATGCGCTGATTGATGACGCTGAAGAATTAAAAGCCGAAAATACAACGCTGCAAAACCTTGACCTGACGGCACTGGACGACATTTCTGTCAGCCGGCCAACTGAAGCGGCATTGTCGGTAGAAAACCCCAGCAAGATACTTGAGCAATACCCTGAGCTGGAACTGGCTGATGATGTTTTGGCAGATGAGTTTGATCCGGCGTTTGAATTGTCTGAGACCAGTGAAGCGTTGGCTGACGAAGCGGTTGACATTGAGCTGGATCCCATGCCGGAAGCACAGTTTGATACGCTGATGACCGAACTAGAGGCCATGGCTGATAATCTGGAGCTGACAGACGCCACTGCAGACGATGAGGTTGATTTTAATTTCACAGATGCCACTGACTCAATAGCAGCACCTGTGGCTGAAGATTTTGATTTTGCCGATGACGATTTTGTAGAAATTGACAAGTTGCTGGCCAGTGCCGATCAACAGGAATTGGATCCAGAGCGGTTCAATAAATTAAATGTTGATGTCGGGCTGGAAGAGTTTGCTGATATTATCGGCGAACACGAGCAACGTGATGTTGACAGAGAAGATAATGGCTACGCAGCCAAACTCGACTTAGTGCGGGCTTATATCGAAATTGACGATAAAGAAAGCGCCACTATGTTGCTGGATGACATTCTTAGCTCTGACGCGCCGCAAAATGTGAAAACCGAAGCTGCGAAACTAAAGCAAACCGAATAAGTGCCAACACTGCATATTAATGGCGGTTGCGGTATAATCGCCGCCGTTTAACAGGGGGATGGCATGCGCATTGCGTTAGGTATTGAGTACGATGGGGCCGGCTTTTATGGCTGGCAGCGTCAGCGTGAAGTAAACAGCGTACAGCAGGAACTGGAAATTGCACTGTCTAAAGTTGCAAACCAGCCGGTAGAATTGTTTTGTGCTGGCCGCACTGATGCGGGGGTTCATGCCACCGGGCAGGTCGTGCATTTTGATACCACTGCTGTGCGTGATGATAAAGCCTGGGTAATGGGTACTAATGCCCAGTTGCCTGATGCAATCGCCGTGCGTTGGGCTAAAGCCGTGCCTGACGATTTTCACGCCCGTTTTAGCGCCACAGCCCGCCGTTACCGCTATATTATTTATAACCATAAATTCCGACCGGCCATTTTACGCGCTGGTTTAAGCCACTATCATCAAAACCTGGATACAGATTTGATGCAGCAGGCTGGCGAATATTTGCTGGGTGAGCAGGATTTCAGCTCGTTCAGAGCTGTACAATGTCAGTCGCATAGCCCGTTTCGTAATGTGCATCACTTACGTATTAGCAGGCAGGGCGACTATATTATTCTGGATATTAAAGCCAATGCGTTTTTGCATCATATGGTACGTAATATTACCGGTAGTTTGCTGGAAGTCGGCATGAAAAACCGCCCGCCAGAATGGATTGCTGAGCTTTTAGCGGCCAAAGATCGTAATCTTGCCGCCGCAACAGCCAAACCCGGTGGGCTTTATCTGGTAGAGGTAGATTATCCTGCGCACTTTGCCTTACCTAAGGCGGTAACCGGTCCGCTGTTTTTACCAGACTAAAAGCTGTTTGACTGCCTTACGGCTTGTACTACTAAGACCAGTTTTTTATATTATGTAGCGTCAGTTTTGTGCTTTAATAGCGCCGGTTTACTGAATTTCGGCGTTTTTTAACGTATTTACGGCATGGCGGGTACGCGGTGCTGTTACCTATAGGAAACATTTATGAGTTGGTTAGAAAAAATCCTGCCCAGAACATCCTCTTCTTCCGCGCGTCGAAATATCCCGGAAGGTGTCTGGACCAAATGCACATCCTGTGAAGCGGTATTATATAAAGCAGATTTAGATCGTAATCTTGGCGTATGCCCCAAGTGTGATCATCATATGCGGGTATCGGCCCGTTCACGCTTAACCAGCTTTTTCGATGCAAACAGCACTAAAGAGCTGGCAGCAGAGCTTGAACCACAGGATTTACTGAAGTTTAAAGACAGCAAGCGCTACAAAGATCGTATTGCGGCAGCACAAAAAGACACCAATGAAAAAGATGCCATGGTTGTAATGCACGGCACCTTACAAGGTATGCCAATTGTAGCCGCCTCATTTGAGTTTGAGTTTATGGGCGGTTCTATGGCGTCAGTAGTCGGCGCCAAGTTTGTTGCCGGTGTTGAACACGCCTTAAAGCACAAAGTACCTTTTGTTTGTTTTTCTGCCAGCGGCGGTGCCCGTATGCAGGAAGCGTTGTTTTCTCTGATGCAGATGGCAAAAACCAGCGCCGCACTGGCGAAAATGAGCGAAGCCGGCCTGCCATATATTTCAGTGTTAACCGACCCGACGATGGGCGGTGTATCAGCCAGCCTTGCTATGCTGGGTGATGTAAACATTGGCGAGCCCAAAGCATTAATTGGTTTTGCCGGCCCGCGGGTTATTGAACAAACCGTGCGTGAAAAGCTGCCGGAAGGTTTCCAGCGCAGTGAATTCCTGCTGGAACACGGTGCTATTGATATGATTGTTGACCGGCGCAAAATGCGCGATACAATTGCGCGATTAGTCGCGAAGTTTATGCAGCTGCCTGCCCCGGTATCGGAGCACAACGCCGCTTAAGGTGTTATGTCAACTACAACAGTACTGAACAGCCAATCGTGCCACAGCCTGGCCGATTGGCTTTGTTATATAGAGCAAAGCCATCCCGTGCACCAGATAGAGCTGGGGCTGGAGCGGGTATACGCCGTAGCTGCCAGAGCTGGCTTGCAACATCTGCCGGGTAAAAAAGTGCTTATTGCCGGTACTAACGGCAAAGGCACTACAGCGTGTTGTATTGAACAACTGCTGCTGGCGCAGGGTAAAACGGTTGGTGTGTATAGTTCGCCGCACCTGTTGCAATTTAACGAGCGTTTACGCCTTAATGGCCAGGACGTACCTGACGCAGATTGGGTAGCCGCTTTTGCTTTTGTTGAAGCACTGCGCCAGGACATTGCCCTGACATACTTTGAATTTACCACGCTGGTGGCATTTCGTTTGTTACAGCAACAGCAGCCAGATTACTGCCTGATTGAAGTCGGGTTAGGTGGGCGGTTGGATGCCACCAATATTATTTCGCCCGACATCAGTGTTATTACCACCGTAGATTTAGACCATCAGGATTGGCTGGGTAATGACCGTGAAAGCATTGGCCGTGAAAAAGCCGGGGTATTCAGAGCCGCAGGTATTGCCATTATCGGTGAGCTTAATCCGCCACAGTCGGTATTGCAAAAAGCGACAGAGCTGGGATGCAAAACAATACTGGTACAGCGGGATTATCATTATCAGAACCAGTACGGGCAGCAGGAGCAAAGCTGGCAATGGCAAGGGGTAAGCCAGCAATTTTCTAAGCTGCCGCTACCGGCACTGCCTGTACAAAATGCAGCCTGTAGCCTAGCGGTACTGGAGCAGTTTAATATGCAGCCTTCGCCGCAGCAGTTGAACCGTGTTTTGGCTGGGCTGACACTGGCTGGCAGGATGCAATGGCTGCAAAAACAGCCTGCTATTATTGTCGATGTAGCGCACAATCCGCAGTCGGCCAGCTACCTGGCGGAGCAGCTGCTGCTGCTTAAACCGCGTTTCAGGCGTATACTCGCATTCGTTGGTATGCTAAAAGATAAAGATATTCAGCAAACATTGCTGCCCTTGACGCCATTGTTTGAACAATGGCATCTTGTCAGCCTCAAAGGGGTTAGGGGCGCAACTGCAGAGCAACTTAATCAGGTTTTGGCACCTCAGGGGGTGCTGACTCAACTGCATGACGAGACGCAAAGCGCTTATCAGCAGTTGCAGCAAAGTCTGCAAAGTGATGAGTTACTGGTTGTGTTTGGTTCGTTTATTACAGTGTCAGCAGTGCTGTCATGCCATCAGGAGGCAAAGTGACACCCGCATTTAAACATCGTTTACTCGGTACAGTGATCCTGGTACTGGCCGGTATTATTTTTCTGCCTGATTTACTCGATGGTGAAAAACAGGTTGTGAAAGACGATTTTAAAGTCATTCCAAATCGTCCTGAGTTTCAAGGCGTGCCACAGCAGCAAGCTTTTGATCAGCAAGCATTTGAACAGGCACGCTCAGAGGTAACACCACAGCCGGTGGACGAGCCTGCGCTGGATGCCGCAGAACAAACCCCAAAAGACGATAATGGCTTGCCGTCTCAGCGTTATACCCAGGTAACGGCTCCGTCGGCAGACAAGCCTGTAACAACACGGCCCGTTAATGAAGCTCTGGCTCAGGCTGGTTGGGTAGTAAGGGTGGGGAGTTTCAGCAAAGTGCAAAATGCTAATGCATTGGTTGCTAAATTGCGTCAGGCAGGTTTTGTTACTTTTACCCGTGAGATAAGCAATGCTCAGGGCGTAAAGCTTACCAGTGTGTTGGTAGGCCCAGAGCTGAGAAAAGAGCGCCTGGAACAGCAATTGCCCAAGCTGCAGGAAATAACCGGTATTGAGCGGTTATCAGTAATGAGTTATCAGCCAACAGAAAATAATTAGCCAAGCAGTCGCTGTGTTTGGTAGAATGCGCGCCGTCATCAAACAACCGTTGGTAGCAAATGGTCTGGGTTGATTTTGCCATTCTGGCAATCATAGCGTTATCTGCAGTTATCAGCTTGGTACGTGGCTTTGTTAAAGAAGCTATTTCACTGGCTGTCTGGATCCTGGCATTCTTTATTGCCAGCCAATATTACCCCCATCTGGCTGGTTTATTTACCTCTATGCAGGACGAAACCCTGCGTAACGCCTGCGCCATCGCCATTTTATTTATTTGCAGCCTTATTGTTGGCGCTTTAGTTAATTTTCTTATTGGCAAATTGGTGCAATCTACCGGTTTGTCTGGCACAGACAGAGTATTAGGCCTGGTTTTTGGTGCGCTGCGCGGTGTGCTGATTGTCAGCGCGATATTGTTTTTTATGGACGCTTTTACCCCGGTGGCAGGTGCTGCCTGGTGGCAGCAATCAATTTTGATCCCTGAATTCGGTTTTATTATTGAATGGTTCTTCGAGTATTTGCAGAACCATTCCAGTTTTATGCAAAAGCCTTAACGCTGGCGAGGAAGAAAATCCATGTGTGGTATTGTTGGTATCGTTGGGAAATATCCGGTTAATCAGGCACTGTATGATGGTTTAACCGTGTTGCAGCATCGCGGGCAGGACGCTGCGGGTATTGTTACCGTTGACCACAACACGCTGCGTTTGCGCAAGGCAAACGGGCTGGTAAAGGATGTATTTGAAGCCCGCCATATGCAACGTCTGGCAGGCAATATCGGTATCGGTCATGTGCGTTATCCTACTGCGGGTTCTTCCAGCACCGCAGAAGCTCAGCCGTTTTATGTTAACAGCCCTTTTGGTATTGCACTGGCGCACAATGGCAATCTGACTAATTCGCATATTCTGAAAGAAGATATCTTCCGGGTAGCGCGCCGTCATGTAAACACCACGTCTGACTCTGAAGTGTTGTTAAATGTGCTGGCGCATGAACTGCATAACAGCGGTGTTATGGAGCTGCAGGCTGAGCATATTTTCCGTGCTGTAGCCAATGTACATCGTAAAGTTAAAGGTGGCTATGCCGTTGTGGCGCTGATTATCGGCCACGGTTTACTGGCATTTCGTGATCCTAACGGTATTCGCCCGTTAGTGATGGGTAAGCGCGAAACCGAGCTTGGCACCGAGTATATGGTGGCATCTGAAAGCGTTGCACTGGATGCCGACGGCTTTACCGTACTGCGCGATGTCTCGCCGGGCGAAGCGGTATATATCACCGAGCAGGGCGAGTTGCACAGCTTTCAGTGCGCCGAAAACCCAAGTTATACCCCGTGTATTTTCGAGTATGTGTATTTTGCCCGGCCAGACTCAACCATTGACAATATTTCGGTATACGCTTCCCGCGTAGCCATGGGCACAATGCTAGGGCAGAAGATCAAACGTGAATGGGCTAACCTGGATATTGATGTGGTGATCCCTATCCCGGAAACCAGTAACGATGCAGCATTGCAAATCGCCACCGTGCTAGGTTTGCCGTATCGCCAGGGCTATGTGAAAAACCGCTATATCGGCCGTACTTTTATTATGCCCGGCCAGGAAGCGCGGAAAAAATCGGTTAAACGTAAACTTAATGCTATTAAGCAGGAATTTAAAGATAAAAACGTGCTGTTGGTAGATGACTCAATAGTGCGTGGTACTACTTCACAGCAAATTATTGATATGGCACGTGAAGCTGGTGCAAAGAAAGTCTATTTTGCCTCAGCGGCGCCGGAAATCCGTTTTCCTAATGTGTACGGTATTGATATGCCATCGGCTAATGAGCTGATAGCGCATGGCCACGACGTGGAAAGTATCTGTAATATTATTGGTGCAGACGGCCTGATTTTTCAGTCACTGCCCGATTTGATAGAAGCGGTGCGGCTGGAGAACCCGGAAATTAAACGTTTTGAAACCTCAGTATTTGACGGTAACTACGTTACTAATGATATCGATCAGGAATACCTGAACCGGCTGGACCAGATGCGCAGCGATAGCGCTAAGGAAAAGTCCGGCGCAGCGATGGCAACTAACCTGGAAACCTACAACGAAGGCTAAGCAGTCGCCATAACATAGTGTTGATAATATAAAGGGAGCATTAAACTCCCTTTATAGTTTCTGGCTCAGAATAGTTTAATGCGTAAATGCCGGGCCGAAGCCGGAACTCCATAATATTGCTGTGGCAGTAAGAATGCACACCAGCAACACCAAACCACAGGTAACCACAGAACTGGCATAGATAAAGCCACGCTCTTCCGGAATATGCATCAGTATGGGCACCCCGACGTACAGCAGATACACTGAATAAGCCAGGCCAATCAAACCAACTACCATCACTACCCAAAGCTCAGGATACAAGCCGGCAAAACCCACCATAAACAGTGGCGTGGATGTATAAGCTGCCAGTTCCAGTGTTTGAGTATAGGTAGGTTCAGCACCAAAGGTATGGGCCATCCAGTGTGCCAGCAATGCCAGCGCAAATACGCCACCAATCAGTGCAATATACATAGCAACTGACAACATCAGCGCGCTGTCGGGGGTTAGCATAATACGATTACCCACACCTATGCTCCAGCCCAGATGTACCGCTGAATAATAAGCGCAAACAGAGGGTATCAGAGCAACCAGCAAAATGTGGATCAGGCTATAACGAAAACTTTCATGTCTTGCATCTATAGTATGCCATTCTTCTTTCGGATGAGCATACAGTCCCCATAAGTGATTCAATATCATAATTATTATCCTTGTCACTACGTCTGTATTACCTGACTATTTGCAATAGCCGTTACATCAGTTATGACCAATATAATGCACTTCGTCAAGCATTCTGGCTGAAATTTGAGCAGGCAGTTGCTGCAACTATCATCGCTTGGTAGCCAGAGGGCTATCCGCTATAATGCGCGCCATCTCTGAGTCGTGAACTAACAACATGCTAAACGCCGAAATTACGCAGTTATTAAGCCCGGTTAAGCAGTTTCTGCAATGTGAAACCCCTGCACAATGGCTGGCAATGGCGGCTAAACCAGGAAGCTTGCCACTTTTGCTGCAGGATCACCTGATTTGCGAGTTAAAAGCGGCGCAATCAGCTATGTATCTGATCCGCCGGTATGCCAGCGACGAGCAAAGTGGCGAGGCATTGCTGCAATGGCTCAAACCGTTTGAAGACTTTACCTATCGCCAGCAAGGTGACTGGCGGGCACTGGCCGGGCTTAGCCTGAAAAAGTCTATGTTGCCCAAAGCTAATTCCGGTTATGCACAGGATCTGATTGATAAAATGGTATTGCTGATCAAAGAAGAGCTGCATCATTTTTATCAGGTGCTGGAGGTGATGGCTGACAATGGTATTGAGTACGAAAAAATTACTTCCAGCCGCTATGCCCGCGGGCTGCTGCGCCATGTTCGCACCTACGAGCCACAGGCGATGGTAGATAAACTGATTTGTGGTGCTTTTATTGAAGCACGCTCCTGCGAGCGTTTTGCTAAGTTAGCCCCGCTCTTGCCAAAACCGATTGCCGATTTTTACATTTCATTGCTGCGTTCAGAAGCCCGGCATTATCAGGATTACCTGACTCTGGCCACAGAAATAGCGGGGCAGGATATCAGTGAGCGGATTGCGTTTTTTGCGGTGATTGAAGCTGAGCTTATCAGCTCGCCGGATGCCGACTTCAAATTTCACAGTGGTGTGCCGGCCTGAGCTTATAAAATAACGCAGTACTCTGCTACCACCACTTTATTACGTCCGCTATGTTTGGCCTGATACAGCGCAGCATCGGCATCAGCATATAGCTGTTCAAAGCTGGTTTTGTTGCGCGCCAGCGCGATACCTACCGACAAGGTAATGCGCAGCTCACGGCCATCAATATACAGTTTTTCATCTGCGATTTGCTGGCGTAGCCGTTCTGCTACTTCAACTGCTGTGTCGCGATCTGTTTGTGCCAGAAAAATACCAAACTCTTCGCCACCAATACGGCCGAAAATATCGTATTCGCGTAAGGTGCTTTTAATTAATCGTGCTACCTGGCGCAGTACTTCGTCGCCAGCCTGGTGGCCGAAGCTGTCGTTGACGTTTTTAAAGTGGTCGATATCCAGCAGAAAAAATGCCATAGCATTGTTATGGCGGTGACAGCGGGTGATTTCAGCTTGCACTGAAGCAACAAAACTACGCCGGTTAGCAATTTGTGTCAGCTCGTCAGTAAGGGCTAAATTAGTTAATTTACGGGTATGTTCATTTAAATGCTGTTCAACAATTTTTTGTTTGGTAATGTCTTTGGCCTGTATCAGCATTTCGCCACCCGGCAGGGTTTGTTCTGAGAATAAAAACCAGCGGCCATCGACTAAATCTACCTCAAACAAGCGAAAATCGCGTGAGCGGCGCAGCTGCTGTACCCGGTTTAGCCAACTGTCAATATTGTCGGTATCGATGCGCGGGCCTTTTTGAGTGTCAAAAACTGTACGCATAATAGCCTCAAAGCTCTGGCCAATCAGTTCGGTTTCGGGGCGGAAAAACACGGCTAGAAACGCTTTATTGGCGCAAAGCAGCGTATCGTCAGCAGAGAGAATGGCGTAGCCATCGCGGCTGACGTCAATAAATTCGGCTAACCGGCCGGCAAAGTGTTTAAATGAGTTTTCCATACTGAAAAAACCTGACACAGAACAATGCTATAGTGGTACAGCATAGCGGAAATCAAACCTGTTTTTAAACTACAGGAGTAAAAATGTTGCAGCGTTACCGTGTAGGGCAATTGTGTATTCTGCTGCTTATTATGGCATTGCAGGGTTGTAGCCAGGGCAAATATATCTACTGGAAAAAACCTGCAGCGATGCCGGAAGAGGCTGTAACAGGTTTGCTGGCTTACCAATATATTGCATTAAACCAGGTGCCAGATGTGGCTATAGCAGAGTATTGCCTGCAACTTACTGCGCAGCGCTCACCGGGGTATCAGCTATTTTTATTGCAGCTAAGCTGCGCAGAACGCTGGCTGGCGCAGCCACTGGATGATTCGCAGCGCCAGCAGGCTGTTGGCTACTATAACCGGGCATTAATGCCGCTGGTCAGGGCGGCGTTGGCGCGGCAGGACACTAAAGCGCTGAATCTGCGGCTTGAGTTATCGGCAGACAGCGATGAAAGTGGCCAGGCGTTTGAGCAGTTTTTTCTGGCGGCTGATTTGCAGGCTTATGACCCTTTTATGTTACGCCAGCAGGATAATGGTTTAGGCATTGCTGTAGTAGGGCAGCGTGCAAACACCGGCTCTGAGCAGGATCGTTATTTTCCGCCTGAGGGGATTTTCCGCCCGCTTACTGTGATGCCGGTAAAGCTGGATTTTAGCAACCCGGTGCTGCCTGTGCTCACACTGCGCGGTGTTTATATGCAACAACAGCAAAACTGGCCGGTAGCCGGGCAGCAATATCTGCTGAATTATGATCCTGCAGCCGCGTATTTATGTTTAGTAGAAGTGGCGGTGGCCGATCAGTTAGAAAAAACCGGCCTGTTTAATGCTGACAAAGTAGACGAAAAATTGGGTATTTATGCCATAGAGCCGCTAAGTGAAGACAAAATCCCGGTTTTGATGATCCATGGTTTAAATTCCAGCCCGTTGATATGGCGCCGCTTAAGCTGGGCGATATTTTCTGATCCGCAGCTATCGGCCCGTTATCAGGTGTGGCATGCGTTTTACCCCTCCGGCCCGCCGCCGTTTTTTAATGCCATGCGTTTAAGGCAACGCACTGATGAACTGCTGCAGCATATTTCGCCAGACGGTCAGGCAGTAGCTGCAAATAATATGGTACTGGTAGGCCATAGTATGGGCGGTATTATCAGCAAAACCTTTGTACAAAACAGCGGTACCGCTTTATGGGATACCACTTTTTACCGGCCTGCAGCTGAGCTGCCGGTAAATGCCGACACCCGCCAGAGCCTGCAGGATATTTTTATTTTTACGGCCCGGCCTTATGTAAAAACGGTAGTGTTTATTGATACGCCGCACCGCGGCGCGGCTACTGCTGACGGCTGGATCGGCAGATTAGCATCAGCCATGATCACGTTGCCTAAAGCGGTGAAAAACGTGTTTGGCAATATGTGGCTGGCATTAACTAAAGATGATATTAAACCCGCCATGCGCAGCTATATGCGTGGCTTTGGCCCTAACAGCGTTGATGTATTATCGCCCAGGCACCCGTTGGTGCAGCAATTAAACTTGTTACCACTACAGGTGCCGGTGTATTCGGTAATAGGCAATAACAGGGCAGACCGCTGCGCCGACTTTGCTACATGCCCGGCATTAAATGACAGTGTAGTGCCCTATAGTAGTGCGCATTTACCCCAGGCCGTGGCAGAGTATGTAGTTGCCTCCGAGCATAATTCTTATCAGTCAGTGCAAGCTATTGAGTTTATTTCGAAAATCTTATCCTCAGATATAGCTTTCTAACGGCACTGCTCCGGGTGCTTAACTGCACCTTGTGGCAGTTGCTGGTGCAATAACCGCTTTTTTCCTTGACAAGCTACCTGCTTTCGCTCTAATTTAGCCCAATTATTAAAATATGGTTGCGCAATCATTTTTGGTTGATAGCGGTTTTGATGATGCTTAAGTCAATAACTTGCTGTATTTAATTGGCCTGCTGTAGGTTTTTTTCGTATAACCTTCAGTTAAATGGTAGCGCAAACATTTATTTGATAACAATAACTGGGCCCTGTGTAAGTGCTTGAGCTGCAGTAACGACAACAACTCCGGGGGGAGAAACAATTATGCCAATCAGCAAAAAACCAATTACCAAACTTAAGCAAAGCTATCTTTTGATCTCTGCTGCCTTGCTTGCAGCCGGAGCAAATAGCGTATATGCGCAAAGTGCTGAACCTGCAGCAGACGGCAGCAGTGAAGCGCGTGCGATAGAAGTAATCCAGGTAAGCGCCACCAAACGGGTAACCACTATCCGCGAAACACCGCTGGCGGTTACAGCCTTTGACCAGAATGCACTGGACGACAACCACGTACTGCAACTGGATGATTTACAAGGCATAGTGCCAAGTTTACATATTGCCCAAAATGGCACGCAAAATACACCTATGGTATACCTGCGTGGTATTGGCTCGTCGGACCAAACCGAAAGCGGTGACCCTGCAGTAGCCTTCCATGTTGACGGTGTTTATTCTGCCCGCTCTCAGGGCGCTTCAGCCTTGATGTTCGATTTAGAAGGCGCCGAGATTTTACGCGGGCCACAGGGCACCTTATTTGGCCGTAATGCCACCGGCGGTGTGGTTAATTTGCATACGGCCAAACCTAAACTGGATTACTTTGAAGCCAATGCTGAATTTACCCTGGGTAACTATGACCGGCGTGCCACCCGCGCCATGGTTAACTTACCGCTGACCGATACGCTGGCAATTCGTGTGGCTGCAGCAATGGATAAATCTGAAGGCGTGGTAGATATGGCGCCGGGTTCTGCCATGGGCAAAAATTACGGCTCTACCGATTTGGCCGCCGCCCGTATCAGTGCGCTATGGCAGCCGAATGATAATTTTGACTGGTTTTTGTCATATGAAAACTTTACTGACCAGGGCACAGGCCATATTCCGACAGTAAGTGGCGGCTCAAACCGTTCGGCCTATATTCAGGAGCCGGGCTTTAACGATTTTGTGATCGACAGCGTGCGTACCCGGTTAAATTACAATTTTGATAACGGTATTACGGTGTCCTATATCGGTGGTTATACCGATTCGTCGCGTGAATCTGTCTGGGACAGAAGCTGGGATCAAAACAAATATGAGTGGGGCGGCTGTGTAGAATGTACCCACGAAGCAACCCAGCATGAACTGCAACTTAAAAATGAAGACAGCGCCCGCCTGCAGTGGATGGTTGGCTTGTTTTACTTTAAAGAAAACAACAGCACTCACTTTGATATAGTGCACCCGGATGTAGACTACGAAGGTGGCAATACACCTAACCCGAATTTATGGTCTACCTACCGCCAGCCGGATCGTGGTCTGAAATCTAACAGTATTTATGCCCAAAGCACTTATAAACTTACTGATGAATTCCGTGTTAGTGTCGGGCTGCGTTATACCGAAGACGAGCGTTGGGACAGAGGCGGGCGTAACATTATGTGCCCTGATGTTAAACGCACCGAAAACCTGCCGCTAAACAGTGACTATGTCGGCCTGCTGGATCCGGATAATCTGCTAAATGGCCTGGCACCAAACAAACACCTGGTACAACCCGGCCAGTGCTGGGTAGACACCTACAACGATACCAGCCCAAGCTGGGACAAAACTACCGGTATGGCGCGGCTGGAGTGGGATTTCTCACCCACTATTATGCTGTATAGCTCTTATGCTACCGGCTTTAAATCCGGCACTATTCAGGACGGCGGCCAGTACACCGGTACCGGCCCGTTTACACAAGCTGATCTGGACGCCATCATTGCCAGAAACAACAATGAAGCTGCCGGTACCAATGCTTATGTGGCACCGGAAGAAAATACCAGCATTGAGCTGGGCTTAAAAGGCTCGTTCCTCGATAGCACTTTGCAGGTATTTGCTGCTTTATTCAGCACCGAATACACCGACTTACAGGTAACCAGTAATGTCACCACCGAAACCGGTGCTGACTTATTGCGCAAAACCAACGCCGGTAAAGCCACTATTAATGGTTTGGAAGTAGAAGCGAAATGGCTGGTGGGCCGTAACGGCGAGCTGAACGGCACTATGTCGTATCTGGATGCGAAATACGATGAGTTTTTCACTACCGACTCCAGCTATGGCGCCGACGGTATCGCTTTTAACCCGTCAGCCGGTAACCCGAATCTACCAAATTTACTGGATTTCAGCGGTAACCATCTGGTGCAGGCACCAGAGTTTAGTATGTCGCTAAGTTATGAGCATTTCTTTGAGTTAAGCAATGGGGCTTCAGTGCGGCCACGCCTGCGTGCCAGCTATTCGTCAGAGATCTGGTTTGATCCGGCTAACCGTGGTGACAGACCGGAAGGCTTCCGTAATCTGCCTTATGCAGCAGACATTGACCGTCAGGATGCGTATACCAAGCTGGACGCCAGCCTGGTTTATCAGCCATCGGCCGGTAACTGGAGTCTGGAAGCTTTTGTTAATAACCTGACTGACAAAGCCATAAAAAGCGATCAGGGCCGCTGGAACAGCAACCCGGTACCTAACTATATGTGGCAGGCGCCACGTACTTTTGGCGTTCGGGTAAAAGTGAGTTTTGATTAATCACGCAGGCCAACGCCGCTGAGATATCAGCGGCGTTGTTATTCATGTTGCAACTCAGGTTGAGCTGCGTACCATAATATTGTAACCGACATCTACCGGGGCTACCGCATGGCGGCCTTTACCAGCTGCGCTAAACAACATTTCTACTGCCTGGCGGCCCATATCAGCGCGTGGTGATGCCACAGATGTAATGGCTGGTTCAACCAATGCTGAAGCTTCCAAATCATTAAAGCCGCAAATGGCAATATCTTTGGGCACGTTTAAATTCATGCGTTTACTTTCAAACAAAGCACCCAGCGCCAGATCATCATTACAGCAAAATACCGCATCGCACTGGTTGTCTGATTCGGCAATTACGGCCTGTAACAGCTGGCCGCCCAGTTTAATCGACGAGGGTTGCACCGTGGTTTTAATAAAACTGCGACAGGGCTGTGGCCAGTCGGCGATAGCTTGTTTAAAACCTGCCAGCCGCTGCTGGGTGCGGGGGTCCATGCGGGCACCAACAAAGGCCGGTGCGCGATAGCCACGTTGTAGCAGGTGTTTCGTCATATCGTAACTGGCCTGGTAATGCGAAAAGCCAATGTTTAAATCTATCGGCTGATTGGTCAGCTCCATGATCTGCACCACCGGAATATCAGCCTGCAGTAACAGTTTACGGGCGTAATCAGTTTGTGCGGCTCCGGTAACAATAAAGCCTTCCGGCGATTGGCTAAGCAGGGTAGCAATCAACTTTTCTTCTTCCAACGGCGAGTAGTGGCAGTCGCCCAGCAGCACCTGCAGGTTTTTTGCTTTCACTGCCTGATAAATGCCCTGCAGTACATCGTTAAACACAATATTGGATAACGACGGAATAATAACGGCCAGCACGCCGGACTTTTTCGACGCCAGGGCGCTGGCAGCATGGTTGCGGATATAGCCAATTTCGTGAATGGCTTTTTCTACTTTATTGCGTAATTTGTCAGATACCTTGGTTGGGTCTGTCAATACCCGCGATACCGTGATGGCGCTTACACCGGCAACTTTGGCAACGTCTTTTAAATTTGGCTTTGGGCTCATAAGCTTAGCTCTGCAATCTTTTACAAGACAATACTGTATTGCGGGTTGTTAGTCAAAATGGTTGCGCAATCATTGTTGCTGGTTTAAGCTTGAAACCAACAAGCAACACTAACAGGAAGCAGCAGCTTATTATGCGCGCTACAGTAAGCAAAACGATTGTGATTATGGGCGTGGCCGGTAGCGGTAAGTCAACCGTTGGCCAGTTACTGGCGCAGCAACTGGGCTGGCGCTTTATTGAAGGCGACGATTATCACAGCCCGCAGGCAAAACAGATGATGGCCAGTGGCATACCGCTGGCCGATCATTTACGCGAAAGCTGGGTACAGGCACTATGTAACGAGCTTAGTGCCTGCAAAGCCGCAAAGCAGCCTTGTGTGTTAAGTTATTCCGGTTTAATTGCCCGCCACCGCCAGCAAATTCGCAGTAGTGCAGACAATGCCCACTTTTTTTATTTACAGGGCGATGCCACATTGCTGGCACAGCGCCTGGCGCAGCGGCAAAACCATTTTATGCCGCCAGCCATGTTGCAAAGCCAGCTACTCACCATGCAAAGCTGCGACAATGAAACCGATATAACCATGCTGGATATCACGCTGCCGGCAGCAAAGCTGGTACAGCAGATAACACAGTTTTTAGCCGCGTAAATCGATACCTGATTGCGCTATCATATTCAGCCGCAGAGCTGATGCCATAACAGTTCATAATAACGGATAACAGGGTATGACCGCTTCAGCAAGGCAACACACCACAACGCCGCAGAGTGCCACACAGGTAACGCTGCGCGAAAAAATAGGTTACGGCCTCGGCGATATGGGCTTTAACTTTTACTGGACTAATATTTCAGCTTTTTTGCTGATTTATTATACCGACGTATTTGGCATTTCAGCGGCAGCTGCCGGTACTATGATGCTGGTAACAAAAATTATTGATGCTTTTACCGATCCGCTAATGGGGGCTATTGCCGACCGCACCCGCAGCCGCTTTGGTAAATTCCGGCCTTATTTATTATGGTTAGCAATACCGCTGGCGGCTGCCGGTGTACTCACTTACAGCACGCCGGATTTGGGCGAAACCGGCAAGCTGGTATGGGCTTATGCTACCTACACCTTGCTGATGCTGGTGTATACCGCGATTAATATTCCATATTCTGCCCTGTCTGGCGTTATTACCAGCGACAGCCAGCAGCGAACAACACTGGTAAGCTTTCGTTTTATCGGCGGTTTTAGCGGTGGCATACTGGTAACGTATTTAACACCCAAGTTAGTGCCTTTGCTGGGGCAGGGCGATGATGTGCTGGGCTGGCAACTGACGATGCTGGTGTTTGGTATCGCTGCAGCACTGATGTTTTTAACAACCTTTTTAACCACCCGCGAACGTATTGAACCTATTAACCGGCAACCTACTGCAGTGCTGCAGGATCTGGCTGATTTAAAGCATAACAAACCCTGGCTGGTGTTATTTGCGCTGGCGCTGATTATTATGGTAACCATTACCATGCGTGCCGGTAGCGGTGTGTATTATTTTAAATATTATGTTGAAAGGCCCGATTTAGTCGGCGAGTTTTTATCTTCCTATATGTTTGCGCTGGCACTTGGTGCTGCGGCCACGCCACTGATGACCCGCTTTATTGATAAAAAACATTTGATGGTGTTACTGATGTCCTTAGCAGGGATGCTTTCCATCAGCCTGTACTTTGTACCGGCCGATGCTGTCGGTGTTATTTTCGCGCTTAATCTGGCCATTGGTTTTGTGCTGGGGCCAAAGTCGCCGCTGGCGTTTTCTATGTATGCCGACACGGCCGATTACAACGAATGGCGCACCGGGCGCAGGGCCACCGCCATGACCTTTGCTGCAGCAACATTCTCACAAAAACTGGGCGGGGCTATAGCATCGGCCTTAATTGGCTGGCTGCTGGCCGCTATTGGTTATGTCGCTAACGAGCAGCAAAGCAGTGGCTCGCAAACCGGCATAGTACTGTTGATTTCGGTGATCCCAGGGGTTATCGCACTGCTGGCAGCTTTTGTGATGCGTTATTACAGCCTGGATAACCAGCAACTGGCAAAAATTCAGTTAGATTTGCAACAGCGCAAGGCAGCCGCCAGCGCATAAGATAATTTTACCCGGAGTATTACTTTGATGGCAGCCTCTGGCATGCAACCTGGCAACAACGGCCAACGTTATGACTTATTCAGCCCTACCACTATGCCGCTGGCAGCAGCATTTTTATGGAACAAACAATTAATGGTGCAACTGAACTGCCGTGGCTATGCCACTGCGCAGTTTATGCAGCCGGAGCCGGCAAAATACGCCCATGCGCCCAATTTGGAAGCAAAAACCTTTATGCAGCCCGAGCAGCCGTATTATGCGCATCATCCGGGCCGCTTTGTTTACATTAAAGACGAGCAAAGCACTAAGGTGTTTTCGGTACCTTACGAGCCGGTGCGCAGCAAAGCCGACAGCTTTGTGTTTTCGGCCGGTAAAAGTGATATTTGCTGGCAGTTGCAGCAACAGGGCCTGCAATTGCAATGGCAGCTGTGCTTAAGCCCGGATCAGCCCCATGAGTTGTGGCAGCTTACGGTGACTAACCTTGGTGCACAGCCACGAGAGCTGAGTATCTACCCGTATTTCCCGGTGGGTTATATGTCGTGGATGAACCAGTCAGCAAAGTTTGAACCGGCGCTCAACGCCATAGTGTGTTCATCGGTAACGCCGTATCAAAAATACCCCGATTATTTTAAAAACAAGCTGCTAAAGGATAAAACCTTTTTGCTGGCCGAGCAGGTGCCTGCCAGTTGGCAATGCGCACAACAAGCGTTTGAAGGTGAGGGTGGTCTGCATGCGCCGGGTGCTTTGCAGCAAACCGAGCTTGATGGCGGCGATGCCTTATATGAAACCCCGGCCTGCGTTATGCAATACCGGCTGAAACTGGCTGCTGGTGCACAGCAGGTTTACCGCTTTGTGTTTGGCCCGGCACTGGATGAAAGTGAGATTGCCGCAGCCCGTCAGCGTTACTTTTTAACGCCAGATGGCTTTAGCACAGCGCAGCAGCAGTACAGCAATTATATTGCGCAAGGAGAGGGCTGTTTACAGATAGAAACACCCGATACCGCACTGGATAACTTTGTAAACCACTGGCTGCCACGCCAGGTGTATTACCACGGCGACGTTAACCGGCTTACTACCGATCCGCAAACGCGCAATTATCTGCAGGATAATATGGGCATGAGCTATGTGCGGCCAGAGGCGTTTCGCACGGCTTTATTAACGGCATTGGCGCAGCAGCACAGCAGCGGTGAAATGCCAGACGGCATTTTGCTGCACCCCGATGCCGAGCTGAAATACATTAACCAGGTGCCGCATACTGACCAGTGCGTGTGGTTGCCGGTATGTTTAGCCGCCTACCTGGCTGAAACCAACGACACTGGCTTATTGCAGCAACAGATCGCATTTGGCGACAGTGCTGAGCAAGCCACAGTGTTTGAGCATATTTGCCGGGCCATGAGCTGGTTGCTGCATAAACGGGATGCGCGGGGCCTGAGTTTTATTGAACAGGGCGACTGGTGCGATCCAATGAATATGGTTGGTTACAAAGGCCGGGGCGTATCGGGTTGGTTATCGCTGGCGGCGGCTTATGCGCTTAACTGCTGGGCCGGTATATGCCAGCAGCTGGGCGAGCAGCAACGTGCTGAGCAATACCGCAAAGATGCTGACAGCTTTAATCAGGCGGTTAACCATTACCTGTGGGATGGCAAATGGTATGGCCGCGGTATTACCGACGACAATGTGGTATTTGGCGTTAGTAAAGACGCTGAAGGCCGTATTTATCTGAACCCGCAAAGCTGGGCCATGTTAAGCGGGGCGGCTAATAACGAGCAGCTGCAACTGATGCTGGCCGAAATTGATGCCCAACTGGCCACGCCTTATGGTGTGCAAATGCTGGCTCCGGCCTATACCGCTATGCGCGACGATGTTGGCAGGGTAACACAAAAGCATCCGGGCTCGGCCGAAAATGGCTCGGTGTATAACCATGCGGCGGCATTTTACCTGTATGCGTTGTATCAGATTAACCAGCCAGACAAGGCTTATCAGGTACTGCGCCAGATGCTGCCCGGCAGCACAGAGCAAGACTGCCTGCAACGCGGCCAGTTACCGGTGTTTATTCCGAATTACTATCGCGGTGCTTACCGGCAATTTCCGCGCACTGCCGGGCGCTCCAGCCAGTTATTTAATACCGGTACTGTACACTGGGTATATCGCTCGTTAATCGAAGGGCTGTTTGGCGTAAAAGGTTGTGCAGAGGGCTTATTACTGCAACCGCAACTGCCCGCCGATTGGCCACAGGTTAAGCTTAAGCGGCAGTTTCGTGGCGCAGAGTTTAGCATAGTAATGCGCCGGCAAAGTGATATCAAAGTCGCGCAGCTAAGTGTCGATGGCCGCTTACTGCCACAACCGCTTATCACGGATATTGTCGCCGGCCGGCATTATCAGGTAGAACTGTTGCTGCCTCAGCCAGCTAAGTAACTGTATAAGGAAAGGCTATGATCCGCATTGGTTTATTAGGCGCTGCCCGTATCAGTGATAAAGCAATATTTCAGCCGCTTAAGCAACTAAGAGGTTTTGCCTTGCAAGCGGTAGCCGCCTCATCGGCAGAACGGGCCCGCCAGTATGCCGGTGCGCATGGCATTTTACATGTCGCCGACAGCTATCAGGCTTTGCTTGAGCGTAGCGATATCGACCTGATTTACAATGCGCTGCCACCTTCAGAAC
The DNA here is from genome assembly GCF_024809855.1 of Rheinheimera pacifica. Lineage (GTDB taxonomy): Bacteria > Pseudomonadota > Gammaproteobacteria > Enterobacterales > Alteromonadaceae > Alishewanella > Alishewanella pacifica_A. Next base: position 42,157 of record NZ_JANUEM010000006.1, on the reverse strand, counting down.
ATGCGTATTGGACCATACAAGCCTTACAGCAGGGCAAGCATGTGTTGTGTGAAAAGCCGTTTGCTATGGATGAAGCTGAGGCACAAGCTATGGTGCAGGCGGCAAAGGCGTCCGGCAAGGTACTGCTGGAAGCCTTTCATTACCGCTTTCACCCGTTGTTTGTTGAAATAATGCGCCTGGTGCAGGCCGGTACTATTGGCAGTATCCGCCATTTACGGGCTAATTTTTCGGTGCGGATCCCCTATTTTGCCGGTTCGCTACGGCACGAAGCAGCGCTGGGCGGTGGCGCCATGATGGATTTAGGCTGTTATCCGCTACATTGGGTACGTACTATTATGGGAAACGAACCTCAGGTACTAAGCGCTAATTGTATTACCGCCGGGGCAACTAATGGCGGGCCACAGATTGATATCACCACTCAGGCACAGCTGCAATTTGCTGACGGTGTTATTGCCGATATCGGCACCAGCATGGCAGAGCATTTAAGCCGCAGCCCCGATACCAGCCTGGTGCTGGAAGGCAGTTTGGGCAGTATTGAAGTTAGCGGGCTGATTACACCACAGCTGGGTAACAGTATAAAATTGATTACTGCCAGCTCAGAGCGGCAATATAGTGTGCCGGGCCGCAGCACCTATTATTATCAGTTGCAGCATGTTAAAGACTGCCTGCAAGGCCGCACTACAGCCTTAACCGGTGGTAACGATGCCATAAATAATATGCGCCTGCTGGATCAAATTTATCAGCAGGCCGGTTTGCTTCATCGTGGACAGTGCCGTAGTTAGCCAGTAACTGCTGTAATAAGTTTATCGCGGCGGTTTAGCTGGTCAAAGGGGTAAAATGCAGCTGCCACTGGCTGGCGCTCACTTTTAAATAACTGCTTTGTGTATACCAGTCGCCCAGTACATAGCGCTCAGCCGTTTTACCGTTAACGTCCAGTTTATGTACTGCCGGCCTGTGGGTATGGCCGTGGATCAACCTTAATACCCCGGCTTCGGCCATTACTCTGGGCACTTCGTCGGGGGTAACGTCCATAATTTGTGGCTGTGCCTGTGCCATATACTGCTGCTTATATTTAGCACTTTTGGCGCGTGCTTTACGGGCCAGGCGCTGGCGATACCATAGCGGCATATTCAGCATCAGCCACTGCCACCAGGGCTGGTTCCACCATTTACGGAATTTCTGGTAGGCAATATCCAGCGTACACAGGCTGTCGCCGTGCATTATCAGCGTTGGCTTGCCGTATAAATCAATTACCTTTGCCGGTGGCAATAGGGTCATGCCACAGCGTTTGGCGTAAGTGCTACGTAGAAAAAAGTCGCGGTTGCCGTGAATAAAATACAGCGCTACGCCGCTATCGCTAACGGTTTTAAGCGCGCGGGCTACCTCTGCCAGCAATGGCTCGGGGTTGTCATCGCCAATCCATACTTCAAATAAATCGCCCAGAATATACAAGGCTTCGGCGTGTATGGCTTGCTCGCGCAAAAAGCGTAAAAAGGCGGCGGTAATATCGGGCCGATCTGCCGCTAAGTGTAGATCGGCGATAAACAGCGTGTGCTGTTCAGGCATAAGCTCAGACATCAGCTCTGGTATCAACAGCGCTTAAGCGTGCAGTTCAGCTTTTTCAATCACAACCGGTTTTACCGGCACATCGCTGTGGCCTGCATTACGGCCGGTGGCGACTTTTTTAATCTCGTCAACCACGTCCATACCTTCAACCACTTCACCAAATACGCAGTAACCCCAGCCAGAGCCGGTTTCAGAGCTGAAGTTTAAGAAGTCGTTGTCGGCGATGTTAATAAAAAACTGGCAGGTAGCCGAGTGCGGGTCATTGGTACGTGCCATAGCAATAGTGCCTTTTTTGTTTGGCACTTTGTTGTTGGCTTCATTTTTAATTTTGTCTTTGGTGTCTTTTTGCTCCATCTCAGCAGTAAAACCGCCGCCCTGGATCATAAAGCCGTTAATAACACGGTGAAAAATGGTGTTGTCGTAAAAGCCGTCTTTAACATAGCTGATAAAGTTTTCTACCGTAGCAGGGGCTTTGTCGGCAAACAGGTTTAATTTAATTACGCCGTAATTGGTGTGTAAGCTAATCATAATAAGGTGTCCTTAGTTCAAAGTGGCGCTATTCTACCGCAGCTGAGCCAAATCATAAAGCAAGGATAGCCGCGTTACAGCACCGGTGATACACTAGCGCGCTGGTGCTGTAGCAGCACTGGTTTAGCGTTTTTAGTCAAAGGACTTCGGGGAAGACATGTTACATATTTATAATACCTTAAGCAGAAAAAAAGAACTTTTCACGCCAATTGAACCCGGTAAAGCAGGGCTCTATGTCTGCGGTATTACCATTTACGATTACTGCCATGTCGGCCACGCCCGTACCTATGTTGCCTTTGACGTAATAAACCGCTACCTGCGCTTTTTAGGATATGACGTTACCTATGTGCGTAATATTACCGACGTAGACGACAAAATTATTAAGCGCGCCGCCGAGAACAACGAAAGCTGCGACGCCTTAACCGAACGCTTTACCCAAGCCATGCACGCCGATTTTGCGGCGCTTGGCTTAATGCCGGCCGATATCGAGCCGCGCGTAACCACCCATATGGCCGAAATTATCGCCCTGATTGAAACCCTGGTCGCCAAAGGCTACGCCTATGTGGCAGCCGATGGCGATGTGTTGTTTGACGTTAGCAAATACGAAGCCTATGGCGAGCTTAGCCAGCAAAACCTGGAGATGCTGCAATCCGGTTCACGGGTAGAAGTGGCCGATAATAAAGACGATCCGCTGGATTTCGTATTATGGAAAGGCGCTAAGCCGGGCGAGCCGTTCTGGCAATCGCCGTGGGGCAATGGCCGCCCTGGCTGGCATATTGAATGTTCTGCCATGAGTGCCAAGCATTTAGGCGAGTATTTTGATATTCACGGCGGCGGTTCAGACTTACAGTTCCCGCACCACGAAAACGAAATTGCTCAGTCTACCTGTGCTCATGGCCACAAGTACGTAAATACCTGGATCCACACCGGTATGGTGCAGGTAGATAAAGAGAAAATGTCTAAATCGTTAGGCAATTTCTTTACGGTAAAAGACGTACTGGCAGAATATAACGCCGAGGCGGTACGCTACTTTTTATTATCCAGCCAATACCGCAGCCAGCTGAACTATTCCGCTGAAAACCTGCAGCAGGCTCATGCTGCCTTAGGCCGCTTATACACTGCGCTACGTAATGTAACGCCATCTGCCAGTGTTGATATGCAAAGTGATTATATCGCCCGTTTTAAAGCCGCAATGGACGATGATTTCAACACTCCGGAAGCCTTACCGGTGTTGTTTGAACTGGCGCGTGAAGTAAACCGCTTTAAAGAAACCGAACCGGCCAAGGCTGCCGAACTGGCTGGTATATTAAGCTTATTAGCCGGCGTGCTGGGCTTGCTGCAAGGTGATGCTGAGCAGTTCTTACAATCAGGCGCGTCAGATGACGATGTAGCTGAAATTGAAGCGCTAATAGCTAAGCGCAACAGCGCCCGTGCAAACAAAGACTGGGCAGCAGCAGACGCCGCCCGCGATGCGTTAACGGCAAAAGGTATTATCGTAGAAGATAAAAACGGCGTAACCAGCTGGCGTAAAGGCTGATTTAATACCGTTGATTAAAAAAACCGCCTGCTGGCGGTTTTTTTATGCGTTGATGTTGCAGCAGGCAGGGCTGAAAGCTGATTGATGTTTTGTTGAAATAGGCTGTGCCTGTAACTTATTGTAAGTTGGGAATATGCGGTGTAATGTACAAAACATTATATTTATAAGTCCGTGTTAACCCGTGTTGACGCGCGGGGGGCCTTGCAGAATAAGTGTTAGCTTTTATTGTCACGAATAAGGAGATTAAAATGAATTCAGTTATCGAAGAAGCATTGAAGTCGTTATCATTCAGGGTGAATATTTCAACTGGTTTAGTTCATCCATTAGATTCTGATTCAGCAAAGGAACTATTCAAAATTCTCAAAGAAAACGGACAGCAGCTTGTAAAAACAGAAATTGAAATGTGGGCAAGGCAAAACGGCTGGGCAGCCCGCCATGCTTCTGCACTTGGCGAATTAGGTGAAAAAATTGGGTCTGGAAGAAGTGTCCAAATCAAAAACAAGGGACGCTGGAAGGAAGGTATCTACGAACAATGGCTGTCTAGATCGCAAGGTCTTCAAAGTTAACAAGTTACTGCACCTGCAAAATTACTCGTGCGCTCCCAATTTTCCGGTTAGTAATGCGTAAAGTTTCTTACCCTTGAGGTTCAATGAGCGACAAAAGATTCGCAGTAGATTTTGATACATCGGCAGATATTCATCCTTGCTTGCTACATTTATGTAGGGCCGAGCAAACGATGCAACGGGTATCAAGCAGTGGTGATTCTTTACGTGTCACATAGAACAGGAAAGTTTGATAGTCCTGAAGGGATCGCCATGAGTTTCGATGTAGAAAACAACCTCTTCAAGTCAGAGCGAGAAGCTATCGCTTGGGTAGAAAGCTGGATTATCAATAAATCCGAGATCAGCGTGACGCGAAGGGAAGTCGATAAAACTTAACAAGCGGTTGTTCTCGCCCAGTGTCCAGTGAGGCTGGGGTGACCTTACTGCCGCATGGAGTATGAATGGAAATATCCTCTGTTATCGAAGTATGGAAGTACCTGAAATGGTTGCCAGGGTTTATTCTGAGAAAGATTTTCAGTAAGGAGCGGTTGGCGGATTTGGTGCTGATTGACGTGCAGGCTCGGCATGAGGCTGTCAGGGTCAATCTAGGTGAAATTGCTTCGTATTCTATATACTTGCAGGTAATAAACATGTCTCCGTTCGATGTGGAATTGGATAGAGCAGAGATAGATTTTTTGTGTGCAGGAGTTTCTGTCTCCAAACAACACATCAAGAAAACCGCCTTCAAATCAGGTGAAGTAGGATCTCTATATATTACAGGAGAAATCGAATCTCCTAAGGCAAAGCAAATGGCTCGTTACTATAACGAAAATCAGTCGTCCGTCTCTTTCCATTGCGAGTTCAATTGTGCACTACATAACTTTACAAAAATCTGTAGCAACCTCGAAGGTGTTAATGTTCACTTCGCAAACGCGGAATGGCGGAGTTCCGAAGTTGAAAAGGTGTAACAAACTGTTCCCGCACATTCCGGCATCTTCGGTGCCTCTACCTGGCAGTCTCTGCAGCGACTTGCGCCGCCAAGGCTGCTGAGTAAGGGCGTTAGTTTACGGAGGGAAATATGGAACATTGGCTTAGGACAGATGAGCGACAAGAGTTTATCTCTTCGATGCGAATGGTTCGCAAATGCCTTATATCTGTATCAGATGATATAGAACAATGGAAATGGGCTGTAATTGCTCTGCACAACGCGGCTCAAGGAGCAATGGTTCAAGCTTTAAGGGCTGGCAATGATTTTAGGATCATGCCTGAGAAATTAGCACAAAAATGCTATCAAGCTCACAGAGACAATAAGCCCTGGCCAAAAGCCAAAATGGATTCATTTCCTAATCTATACAAAAAGGTTCAGTCTCAGGAAATGATGCTTTTTTATACGCATAGTAAAACGCTACCTTGTGACACTGATCGGGACTATTGTGTAAGTAAGTTACTTGAACTCAGAAACTCGTTTATACATTTCATGCCACAGGGCTGGACACTTGAGGTATCTGGTTTACCTCACATATTTATTTCACTTATCGAAATGATCAGCTATTTATGCTGGGAGTCTAGAAACGTCATTTGGTATGAAGAAGGTCAATCTACTACAGCCAGAGAATTAGTCTCCGAGTGTTTAAGTGCTGCACGTCAGTTGAGCGACAGTTATGCAAACTAACACCATATAAGAGCCTCCCCATCCTCAACAGCTAAAACCGCTCTTCTGGCAGCGTTAACGGCCAATCTGTTGTCCATAAGCAAGATAGACTGTTTCATCTGTCATCATGGTTGCCAGGCGGTAGCCTGCAATAAATACATAAACGGCAAAAGGCTTTAACTTTGCAGTAGATAGCGCCTAATCGGTTAGCTGACATTTCCCCGAAATATGCTGTATTTGTCGCCAGGATAAGCTGTACCTGTAAGTCATTGTAAGTTGGAAAGATGCGGTGTAATGTTCAGTACATTGAACAGAAAAGGCTAAAATCTGTGTTTAAGTACGGATTTTTCAAGCATTAAGCCAACAAGCTATGAATGTAGACACGAGGATGAATGGCAACGAATAAGAATCAACACTTTGTCCCCAGATGCTATCTCAAAGCTTTTTCGAAGAGTGGCGAAGGCTTAGCTATAAATTTATTTAACATTGATCGCAGGAGGCTAATTCAAAACGCCCCGCTTAAACATCAGTGTTCAAAGGACTATTTTTACGGAGAAGATCAGGAACTGGAAAACGCGATTCAATTTATCGAGGGAAGATACGGAAGTATTGTCAAAGAGGTATTGTCGCCGGGATACAGGTTTACCGAAGATCATAAACACTTTCTGAAATTGTTTTGGTTGCTACAGTACCTACGAACGGAATCGGCATCTCGAAGACAAGTTGAAATGTTTCAGGGCATTAATGCCGCTTTCGGCGGAGTTTCAGATAAATTCGTCCCCAGCATTAAAGAAGCAGTACTTCATTCAATGTATGTCTTTGCAACTGAGATGAATATTGTCAGCGATCTCAAAGCGTGCCTAATTAAGAACAAGTCAGGAGTTCGATTTGTCACCTCAGATGACCCAGCCATAATGGGAAATCGTTGGCACCAATTAGACAAGCGTGCAAGAGGTATGGGTTTTGGGCTGGGGGCATCTGGATTGCTAGCTTTTTTGCCTCTTTCTGAAAACGTCATATTCATGGCTTATGATGGTGATGTGTATAGCGTCCCTAACAACGAAGGCTGGGCAGTATGTAAAAACAACGCTGATGCTAGAGCGTTTAATCAATTTCAATACCTTAACTGCAGAGCAAATATTTTTGTTCGTAACTCTGAATCCGAAAATGAGCTAGTCTCTTCTCTCGATGCTGCATTACCTTATAGGCCTAAAGAAAGGCACAAAATAAACTATGCGGTATTGGATTCTACGGAAGGTGAATACAAAAGGTATATTGTAATTACTCCTGAAGAAGCGGGAGAGCACGTTGAAGCACTGGTGCATTCACAACCAATTTTTCCAGTTCCGCCACACTGGCCCTCTCAGATAACGTGGAGGTCAAAAGGCGTTGTATATACCAATGGTACCGGCGTTGGATATGTTCGAAGGAATCAAGTATCTGAGGGGCAAAGCTATAGAAAATATTGGAGCGAGCCTGCAAAAATCAAGACTTAACATAATGGACGTCAATAGCGGGGCTTAAAGCCCCGTTTTACTCATTTAACAATAAAAATGAGTGGAAAAGCAGAATATAGCTGACGAAATAATAGCCTATGTTATAAATCCTAACTGTGGTAACTTTAAAACTGAAATGTGGGCTAGCCGAAAGCTAGTCCTTAGTGGAACGAAAAACACGTAATCTGACGAAATCGGAGTGTCACATAATGACAAAGCAAATCAATCAATATTCTACCTTATTTTCCTGTATTTATGACGAACAAGAACCTGTCGGACACTTAGGCCGCGGCACTCATTATTCTGTATTCAGGTCAGTTGAGTGGCTTGATGTCACTCGAACACCAATAAATAGACCGCAAATCCACGATTTTTCTGTTATTTGGGATGAAGACCACGACACTCGTGTCATTGACGTAATTGAAAGCATATACATGGCCGGACTGCTGTCACCAATTCAGTTTATAGGTGAAAGAAAAGGAATGTTAACGATTATAGTAGCGGCAAAGTTCTATTTTAGTGAAAATACCGATATCAGAGACTACGTGAAACAGTTACAAGATACTTGCGATAATTCGCCGCTTCAAGACCATTGGCCGGTTGGCGTTGGCATGTTTGACCGTTCTCCACACTTCCCTCCGAGTAATCCTCATCAGACGGAGCTTTGTGGAATTATCAACGATGCGAATCATAGTGTAGTTACTTACCTGAGAAATATTGATTCACTTTGGCGACTGGGTACAAAAGCGTACACACCAAAAGTACATATCGCTAACTTGCCAATTCCTCCAGTACCGGTACCGATTCAGCAACAATAATAATTAAATAGTTGATGGCCGTTATAACGGCCATCAGTCGTTTTACCACTTGGCATAATAAGCTTTCTCGGAGTTAATACGTAAAACTGCTCTTCTGGCCTCGTTAGCAAGCATTCCGTTTTCCATCAGCAAGATAGACTGCTTCATCTGTCATCATGGTTAGCTGACGATTTATCAGCGGGTTAACTTGTATTTTCCAATCGGAGTAGCGACTTCTAAACGATGAGTGGCTTCGCTGAGTATTTGCCAGGTAATTTGCTCATCATCCGCAGTTAACGTAAGCACGTTGTTTTGCCTGGTGTAGGGATACTGTCGGTTGCCATAGCCCTTAATAACCTCTGTTATCGTGTCGGCATTGATATCAACAAAATTACCGGCTTCCAGCTGATTAACACTGCCATCATCATAAACCACTTCAGCCATTACCCAGCGGCCTAAAATATCATCACTCTCGCTGGCATTGCTGCAAGAGGACAAGACTAAAGCGAATAGGGTTAGTGCAACCATATTCTTTATTTGTGCCATAAATTTATGCATAAGTTGATGTCGTCTTTATTGAGGGGGCACTTGCAATTGCACGTGCCAAGCCATCTGGCAATTCTGATAGCTGATACTTGCGGGTAGCAGATGACTCTCTGACAATCGCGCCTTCAAAGTTACGAGAAATCAGAGTGATTTTTTGTGTTAGCCCTTTTTGCCCCCAAGGATGCGGCGACCATTTAAAGCTATGTTCAAAAATTATCTCAAACGACCATCCGCGAGCCATTCTTGGGTATTCTACACCAGCCTGTATCTCATCTTTGGTAATAGCGACTATGGTACCAATAGCTACCGCTGCCATACCACTGGTTAATAATGTGGCAGCTACAGTCAAACCGGCAGTTGCTAAATGGCCGGTGTAACGAATTGCTTTTTCATGTTCAAGATTCCAGTTTGTGGCTGCACTGTCCGTTTCGAATAGGTAAGTGTGAGAACGCGAATTTGTTATCTCGTCTTTTAAAAAACAGTTGGGTTTGCGGCCTGACCCAATCCAGTTGCCACCATCAGACCAATTGAGGCGGTTATGGCACTTATTTTCAAGCTCTTTTCGCTGCGCAGGTCCTAATCTGGTCTGTGTTGCTGTTGCAAAATCTGATTGCATAACCAATGTATCCTTTTTTTGATAATGAATCCGTTCTGCTGTTAGCAGAAAATGAATAAAAATAGTACGAAATAAGTGTATTTTATGCAACATTTCATTATCAAAAACTGATCCCATTGCAACTGTAATTGGAAAATGGGTCTGGAAAATGGGTCGGAGCTAATAATCGCTTACTTATTTCAAGTGGCTGAAATATATTGGATTATCTAGGATGGGCTTTAATTCTCTCCGACTTTTTTGCTAAGAGTGGGCATGCAAATCAATTCCACAATAGTACGGATGTTGTGTAGTATAAAATTTCATTGGGTCTTCTCCTTTTTGGTTTGGTCGCCTTCCAGCTTAGCCAATCTGGCTGAACTGGGGAGAAGGCTCAATGAGTATCAAAAAAATTTTATCGCTAGCAAAAGCGCTGGCTGCAATGTCGACCCGCTGCGCGGCTTTCCGCGCTAAATTTGGGCGTTGGTGAGCTATAGGAGAGAGTAGTGCCAACTTCAGGCAAAGGTGACGATTTATCTAATGACTGGGAATCCGTCGCAAAGGAATTTATATCCATTGCATCCTTGGACATAGGAGCTACAACCGTTATGAGTTGGAGTAGTTTTCTTGATCCAGGACAAGCAGTTTTAGATGTTGGCTGTGGATTTGGCGGATCTTACACCCGAGGCCTGATGGAAAAGGGAATTGAAGTATACGGAATCGATGCTTCAGAAACTCTGATATTAGAACACCAAAAGAGGTTCCCAAATGCATTCGTTCGATGTGAGCTTGCTGAAGAGTCTTCTCTTTTCAACAGAGAATTTGATGGAGTTCTTTCCGTGGGATTAATCTTTCTTTTGTCTAAAGAGAAGCAACGAATGGTGCTTGAGAAAATGGCCGCTTCAGTAAAAGAAGGAGGGCGGCTTTTATTCAGTTCTCCTTTTCAGGTCTGTGATTGGAATGACCTATTAACGGGTAAGAAATCTGTATCATTGGGCAGAAACATGTATATCGAGTTCCTTCAGAAGCACGGCTTGCGATTGATCGGTGAATATACCGATGAAGGTGAAAATCACTACTACGATTTTAAGAAAGAGGAAAAAGGGGGCGGAGCTAATAATCGCTTACTTCTTGCAAGTTACTGAAATATATTGTGATTAAGCAAGTAGATCTTTAATTGTCTCCGACCCTTTTTGAGCTTAGCAGGCGATTGCTCAGCGGGTTAAGACGTATTTCCCTATCGGCGTAGCAACTTCTAAACGATGAGTGGCTTCGCTGAGTATTTACCAGGTAATTTGCTCATCATCCGTCTAATCTGCCATTGCCACTAAGTCTGAGCGGATAAACTCAGCTAACACCGCTTGATGTTGCTGGGCCCATAGGTTTATAGCCTGGCTGTCATCGGTGGTTATTTGTGCAATAAAGGCACTGGATAACGCCTGGGTGGCGGCTTTAATTACCTGCTGCTGTGGCTGCGTATCTTTGCCACCACGCCAGCCAGAGAAAATATTGTGGCTGCCCGAGCTAAACACCGCCAGCACTTTGTAACTGCTGGCTATGGCGTTATACAAGTCAAACCTGTCTTGTGGCGATGAATAATAACCCGGTACCCGAATTTCATCTTCGGTGGTGGTGATGTGCAAAGTGGGAATGTTCACTTCAGCCAGCACTTTATCCAGCGGCTGATCGTTATAAAAAGGCGGGGCTGAAATTAAAATAGCCGCTTTGATGCGATCATCCTTCAGGCTGACCAGGGCACCGTTTTGCTCAACCTGGGCACCGCTTAATAGCATTGAGGTATTGGCACCATAGGAGTGGCCAGCCATTACGATATTTTGCTGATCAAAATTTGCGGCATGCTCTGACGCTAATATCTGGTCTAAAGCAAACTTCACATCCAGTACTCTGGCTAACGCTTCGGTTGTATCGGCCGCGTCCATCAAGCGAAACGGTAGTGTTAGCCTGCTGCCGCGCCAGACTTTGCGATCACTGCCATCGTGCTGCACATGCAAGCTGGCATAGCCCTGGCTGGCCCAATACTGGCCCAGGTAAGCGTAGCGCTCTTTCGAGCCGCCCAGGCCATGAGAAAACACGATTAAGGCGCTGGCTTTTTTCTGGCGTGCGGGTTTAAACAATAATGCCGGTACAACGCGATCCCGGCTTTGGTCCAGCCAGTCAAAACTGATTTCTTCAATATTTAGCCACAAGTGCTCAGCAACGTTTGCCGAGTATTTTACCGAGGGCAAATTCAGTTGCTGTTGCCAGGCAACGCTATCGGGCTCCGGTTTTTGCGCGCATCCGGTTAAAGAGATCAGCAACATAGCGATAAATGCGGCGATGCCTGCTTTAATGATGATATGAGATCGCATAAAAGTCCTCTTGGGTGGAATCAACCCGCTTAATACGCTCAAAAGTGGTTTAGGGTTTGGTTTCTGGTCATTACAGGCTAACAGTATCCAGGTGAATAGAAAAAAGAAACAGCGATAAAAGCTGATTAGGTTGTTCGATAATTTCGACGAACGTTTTTGCTTCTGAAAAATGTGGTTATGGTGCCTAACTCAGGCCCTTGCTAACCCCCGCCAATATCGCTTTAATTTCACTGATATGTTTGATTTCAATTACGTCGGTGCTTGGGCTGGTTTCGTTATGCAGGTTGTAGAAAATGGTTGTCATACCGGCAGCAACACCGGCTTTTACGCCCGGCAGGCTGTCTTCAATAACCACACATTGCTCTGGCCTGGAGCCTAACTGCGCTGCCGCGTGCAGATACAGGCGTGGGTCGGGCTTAAAAATATCAATATCATAAGCACTGTAAATATGGCCGTTAAAAAACGGCAGCAACTGGCAGCGGCTAAGTGCCTGCTGTAATTTGCTTTGCGGGCCATTGCTTACTACGGCGCATGGCCAGCCTTGTTGTTGCACCCAGGCTAATAGTTCAGGAATACCTGCTACCGGCTGTAATTGTTGCGCAAACAATTCGGCTACTTTAGCGCGATACCAGGCTTCGCTGTCGCTATTCAGTGTTACGTTATGTTGGGCGGCTAACTGGTCAAAAATACGCTGTAGTTCACCGCCACGGTAGTCACGCATTAAATCTACGACATTTAACTGCACATTATAGCGGGCAAATAGCAGCGCCAGTGCCTGATTGCACAACCACTCGCTGTCTACTAAGGTACCGTCGCTGTCAAACAGCAGGCAAAGTCTGGCCATGTACTTCCCTTATCGTGTCAGGTTTTTATTCGGCTTATCTGACATTGTCAGCTCCAGCTCGCCACCGGCGATAATTTCACTATGGTATAAAAAGCTGCGATCTAGCGGTTTACTGTTTAGCTTTATGCTTTGGATATAAGGCCGGTTGGTGCTGTTTTGCAGGGCTTTAATAACAAATTTCTGGCCGGGGTAGTAATTTTGATCCAGCGTAATGCTGATTTCGTCAAATAACGGGCTGCCAATATAGTAGATAGGATCGGCCTCTGTGCCGCCGGTTAGCTGAAACAGGCCAATTTTCAGTAACACCGCCAGACTGCCCATTAAGCCCTGATCTTCATCACCGTTATAGCCGCGTTCTGGCGATAAATCACTGTAAACGGTATCAACCACCCGGCGTGACCAATATTGTGTTAGCCAGGGCGCACCGGCAGCGCTGAAAATAAAAGCCGTTTGCATACTGGGCTGGTTGCCGTAGTTTATTGGAATGCGCCGGTACTCCGGGTGGGTTTCGTGCGCATGGGCGGTGCCAGCGGTAAAGCCTTGCTGTTCGGCAATTTCAAAGGCAGTGTTTAATTTGCTAACCAGCTTATCTTTACCGCCCATTAGCTTAGCCAACCCGGCAATATCATGCGGCACAAACCAGGTGCCCTGAGCGGCATTGGCTTCTACAAAGCCGTTTTCATATTCAAAAGGGTCAAACGGCTGCTGCCAGCTGCCATCTATATTGCGTGGCCGCATATAGCCGCTTTGCTGATCAAACTGGTGATGGTAGTTCTGGCTGCGGCGGCTGAACTCTTTATAGTCTGCGGTTTTGCCCAGGGCTTTGGCCAGTTGCGCCAGGGTATGATCCTGAAAGCTGTATTCCAGTGTTTGGCCGGGGCCGCGGCGATGGCTGCCGTAATTGCTTTCTGCTACCGGCAGCGGGTAGGGAATATAGCCCTGCTTAAGGTAATAACGCATGCCGCCGCCTGTTGCACTGTAATGCTCGTAACCGGCGCGGGCCATCACGCCCTCTAAGCTGTGGTTTTTCTTCATTGCCTGATAGGCCAGTTCTACATCAAAATCACGCAGGCCTTTTTGATAGTTAGAAACCAGAAACGGCGTAGTAGGTGAGCCTGTCATCACCAGCGTGTCTTGCCCACCGGAGGGGCCGCGGGGAATAAAGCCGCTGTCTTGGTAATATTGCAGCAGGCTGTTGCCCATATCTGAGGCAATTTGCGGATAAGCCAGTGGCCACAGCGTCGCAATAGTCCATTGTGCGCCCCAGAATGAGTCGGAATTATGCTGGTTAAACCTGGGCTGGCCCTGCGCGTTTAGCGGTAACTGACCAATGCGGGTTTGCTGGCCGCTGTTATCCGGGTACTGGCCGTTAACGTCAGAAATCGCGCGGCGGCCTTGCAGGGCATGCCATAAGTCAGTATAAAAACGCCGTTGCTGCTGCGTGCTGCCGCCCTTAACCTGAATGTTGCTTAGCAGGGTATTCCATTCCTGCCGCGCTTCTTGCTGTACACGGGCAAAGTCCCAGTGTGGCAGTTCTGTCTGCATATTTAGTTTGGCGTTTTCTGCCGACACATAAGAGATAGCCACTTTCATCAGCGTGGGTTCGCCTTGGCCCTTTAGCTGTACCACAACACCGGCATTGTCACCGTTAACGCCCTGGACATTGCTAAACGCTATATCACCGCGCCAGGCATCAAGTTTAGCAATGGGCTGATTAAACTGAGCATGAAAATACACTCTTACCGGTTTAGTACGCCGTTCAGTACCCTGGTTGGTAATAAAGCCGGCTAAGCTGTTGTCGTCTTGCAACCAGGCTTCGGCATGCCCCAATTGCGAGGGGCCCATCAGGCCGCCTAATTGAAACAGCACTTGCTGGGGCTGATCTTTGGCATAGCGGTACTGATGAAAACCTACCCTTGAGGTAGCCGTTAAGGCTACATCTAACTGATAACGCTGCAGATGTAACTGGTGAAAGCCGGGCTGAACCACTTCGCCCTGATGCGAAAATGCCGAGGCGTAGTCTTGTTTTAGTGTGGCGAGCGGCGCGCTGCTGGACAACGGCATTACTGATAAACCAGCCAGTTGCCATTCATGGATATGGTTAAAACCTTGCACGGTGTCTGAGTTATAGCGGTAGCCGCTGCCCCATTCACCCATTTGCTCGGTGTCGGGGAACAGGCTAACCATACCAAAAGGCCGGGCGGCAGAGCTAAAGTAAAACCAGCGGCTGTTAGCGGTGTCCAGGTAGGGATATACCAGCTCAACCGGCTGCGGCGCTGGTTGTGCCGCAGTTGCCGTCAGACACAACCCGGCACTAAACAGCACCGGGCCCAGTAGCAGGCTTTGAAATTTGCCGACAGCAAAGCGGTGACGGTTTAAGTTAAAACTAAACAACTTAACGTTAAACAACTTAAGGTTAAACAGCATAGGAAATCCGGATTTGTTGTAATTCAGAGTGACTATCTATAACAAATTGGCCTGTCCAGTTGCAAGTGTGGTTTGTCCGCTTTAGTCTGAAATCAGTAGTAAATAGGCCTGGGTTACTTCGCTGATATGCGCCTGCATCGCCGATCTGGCACCGTCTGCATCGCGTCGGCTGATGCACTGATAAATTTTTTCATGTGCCAGAATATTGGGGCCGGCTACCTGCTGCTGAATTTTTCGCGCAAATAACCGGCTTAGCTCTGAGCTTTCACGCAGTTGCCACAGCCATTCAATCATCGATTGTAGCGCGCTATTGCGGGTGGCACTGGCAATTAACTGATGAAACTTACCGTCATAAGCTTCAGCCTCTGTGCTTTTTTTTGCCTCTACCAGCAGTGCCATCTGTTGCAGGTAAGCCTTGAGTCTTTGCAGCTCTTCATTGCTGATGCGTTCAGCTGCCAGCGCCGCGGCATCGCCTTCCAGCAGTAAGCGTGCTTCCATAATTTCCAGTGGGCCGGGGGCGTCGTCTGCCACTATTGAGCTTTTCAGGCCGTGGCGTTTTTCGGCGGTTTTCTGCACATAAATACCAGAGCCAGGCCTGATTTCTACTAAGCCGGATACCTCCAGCGCTATTAGTGCTTCGCGTACTGTCTGGCGGCTTACGTCATAACTTTGCGCCAGATCACGCTCTGCCGGTAAGCGGCTGCCGGGGCTAAGTTCGCCGGTGCTGATCCGCCCGGCCAGTTTTTCGGCAATTTGCAGATAAAGCCTTGAGCCAGCCGGTGTTGGGCGCTGCGGGCTGGTGCTGGATATTAGTTGTACAGTTTTTGTCATGGTGCTCTTTTAAAAAATAGGCTTTCAAAAAAATTTGGCCTGACCAATTATTTTATATTGTAAATTGGCCTGTCCAGGTGCTAATGTCTATAAATCGGCCAGACCAATTTAGTCGGTTGGTCAGCACTATTCAAGTTTTAAGTTGAGGAACAACATGAAAATCATCGATGCCAAAGTGATTGTAACCTGTCCGGGCAGAAATTTTGTTACGCTGAAAATCACCACCGATCAGGGGTTGTATGGTATCGGTGATGCTACGCTTAATGGCCGCGAGCTGGCAGTTGTCAGTTATTTGCAGGATTATTTGATCCCGTGTCTGATTGGCCGCGATGCCAGCCAGATTGAAGATATCTGGCAGTTTTTCTACCGTGGCGCTTACTGGCGCCGTGGCCCGGTGGGTATGACCGCGATAGCCGCTATTGATGTGGCATTGTGGGATATTAAAGCCAAAGCCGCCAATATGCCGTTATACCAATTATTGGGAGGCCGCAGCCGCGATGGCGTTATGGTGTATGGCCATGCCAATGGCCGGGATATTGCCGAAACGGTAGCTGAAGTAGGTAAGTATATTGAGCTGGGTTATAAAGCGATCCGCGCGCAAACCGGCATACCGGGCCTGGCCAGCACCTATGGTGTATCGAAAGATAAAATGTATTACGAACCGGCAGATAACGATTTGCCGTCAGAAAACCTGTGGTCTACCAGTAAATACCTGAACAGCGTACCCAAGCTGTTTGAAACACTGCGCGATACCTATGGTTATGAACATCATTTACTGCACGATACGCATCACCGTTTAACTCCTATTGAAGCGGCACAGCTGGGTAAATCGTTAGAACCGTACAAACTGTTCTGGCTGGAAGATGCGGTACCAGCAGAGTTACAGGAAGGCTTCCGGCTATTCCGCCACCATACCACTACGCCAATCGCCGTGGGTGAGGTGTTTGCCTCTATCCATGATTGCCAGCAACTGATCAGCGAGCAACTGATTGATTATATCCGTACCACCATAGTACACGGTGGTGGCATAACCCATTTACGCCGCATTGCGCACCTGGCCGAGCTATACCATGTGCGTACCGGCTTCCATGGTGCTACCGACTTAAGCCCGGTAACTATGGGCGCAGCGCTGCATTTTGATACCTGGGTGCCGAATTTTGGTATTCAGGAATATATGCGCCATACCGATGAAACCGACGAAGTATTCCCGCACGATTACCATTTTGACAATGGCTATCTGAAGGTAGGTGATACACCGGGCCATGGTGTTGATATCGATGAAGCCAAAGCGGCGAAATATCCCTATAAACGTGCCTATCTGCCGGTAAACCGGCTAGAAGATGGCACTATGTTTAACTGGTAAGCGGCAATGACCTGCAACAATAACCACAGCAACGCCGTAGTCTGTTTTGGCGAAGCACTGATTGATTTTATCAGCCAAAGCCAAATACAGTCTGACGGCCTGAGCATTGCGCAGTTTGCTCAGTACCCCGGCGGCGCACCGGCTAATGCAGCCGTGGCGGTGGCAAAGCTGGGTGGTAAAGCCCGTTTTGCCGGGCAGGTAGGGCAGGATAGCTTTGGTTATTTTTTACAGCAGGCCCTGCAGCATTATGGCGTTTGCACAGAGCATCTGGCGCTGCACCCGGCAGCGAAAACTGCACTGGCTTTTGTAGCGCATGACAGCCAGGGCGAGCGTAGCTTCAGCTTTTACCGCGAGCAATCAGCCGATTTACTCTATAGCAGTGCGCAAATCCAGCCAGCGTTATTTAACGGGGCCAGCTTGCTGCATTTTTGCAGCAATACCTTAGTTGAACCGGGCATTGCCGCTGTAACGGCAGAGCTACTGCAACAAGCACGCAATAAGGGTTTGTGGCTAAGTTTTGACGTTAACCTGCGCCATAATCTCTGGCCGGCAGGGCACGCCGGTAAAGAAGTAGTGCGTGGCTTTGTCAACAAAGCGCAGTTACTGAAGTTTTCTTATGATGAACTGGCTTACCTTAGTGATAACCCTGAGCCGTATATTCAGCAATTGCTGGCGGCAGAGGCGCATCTGGTGGTGATAACCCATGATGACAAACCCGTGCGCTATTACAACCGCCTTACACACGGCAGCCTTGCAGTGCCGCAAGTGCAGGCCGTAGATACCACTGCCGGTGGTGATGCCTTTATTGGCGGTTTGTTGTATCAGTTAAGTTTACAGCCAGCGTTGGCGGCATTTTGCCGTAACACTGCTGCGGTAGAGGCTGCTTTAGCCTTTGCTGCGCGCTGTGGTGCCCATGCCGTTACCCGCCATGGCGCTTTTCCTGCTTTACCTGTGCTGGCCGATGTCGCCGGTGCTATTGCTGTTGAAGGAGCTCAGCTATGAGCCTGATGTCTGTTCCGCCGTTGCCACAAAGTTATGACCGGGATTTTTTACTGGCGCATTGTCGCGATATTCTGGCGTTTTACACTCCCCGGTTAATCGATAGCAGCGGCGGCTTTTTCCATAATTATCTGGATGATGGCAGCTTGTTTAATCCTGGTTTTCGCCAGTTGGTTAGCAGCACCCGGCTGATTGTTAACTATGCCCGGGCATCAGTAGTGCTTAATCAGCCAGAGTATAAAACAGTGGTACTGCATGGCCTGCAGTATTTAGAGCAGGTGCATTACCAAAGCGACAGCCAGCGCTATGCCTGGACGCTACAGGATCACCAGCCGTTGGATATGACACAACAAGCCTATGGTTACGCTTTTGTGCTGCTGGCTTACAGTGCTGTGCATCAGGCTGGTATTGCACAGCGGCGCGATAAAATTGCTGAAACCTATAACTTACTGGAGCAGCGCTTCTGGCAGGCCGAATTCGGCCTGTATGCTGATGAAATAAGCAGCGCCGGGGGGCTTAGTTCGTATCGTGGCCAAAATGCCAATATGCATTTGTGTGAGGCGATGCTGGCGGCATACCAGGCTACCAGTGAGCCGCGCTATTTAGCCCGGGCTAAATTGCTGGCCCACAATATTACTGTGCGCCAGGCTGCACTTACCGGATGGCAGGTGTGGGAACATTACACTGAAACCTTCCAGCCCGACTGGGATTACAACAAAGACGATCCGAAAAATCTGTACCGGCCCTGGGGTTTTCAGCCCGGCCACCAAACCGAGTGGGCTAAATTGCTGTTGCAGTTAAACCGGTTGGACGCTGACCCTGCTCTGGTAACCAAAGCCCGTAGCCTGTTTGATCTCGCTTTTAACACCGCCTGGGACAGTGAGCACGGTGGCCTGGTATATGGCTACGATGCGCAAGGTAACTGGTGTGACGACGACAAATACTTCTGGGTACAGGCTGAAAGTTTCGCCGCCGCCGCGCTGTTATACCAAACCACCGCTGAAGCGCAGTACCTGAGCGCCTATCAGCAGCTTTGGCAGTACAGCTGGCAGCATCTGGTTGACCACCGGTATGGCGCCTGGTACCGGCTGCTAAACCGGCAAAACCAGCGTTACAACAATGAAAAAAGCAGTGCCGGTGCCAAGTGTGATTATCACACCTTGTGTGCCTGTTTTGATGTATTGGCCGCAATGCCGGGAGGGAGTAACTAATGCAATTATCCGGTTCGGCCGCATTAAAAACCAATCAATCTGCGATGAATGTCAGGCTGGCATTTTGGGCCATGACATCGCTGTTTTTTATCTGGGGTTTTATTACTGCGCTAAATGATATTTTGCTGCCTTACCTGAAAGGCGCCTTTGCGCTGAGCTACCTGCAGGCAGGTTTAGTACAGTTTTGCTTTTTTGGCGCCTATTTTGTCGTATCGCCACTGGCCGGAATATTACTGGAACGGATTGGTTTTCAGCGCGGCATGGTGGTAGGGCTGCTAACCATGGCTGCCGGTGCGGCGTTGTTTTATCCGGCAGCGGTACTGGGTTGGTATTGGTTTTTTCTGCTGGCGCTGTTTGTGCTGGCTGCGGGCATTACCGTGTTGCAAGTGTCGGCCAACCCTTATGTGGCTGTACTGGGCGATGAACGCCATGCTGCCAGCCGGCTTAATCTGGCGCAGGCACTTAATTCACTGGGCCACACTGCAGGGCCCTGGTTTGGCGCAGTACTTATTTTATCGGCCGGTACCGTAGTAGGCGACGCCAGCTCGGTGCAGGGGCCTTACTTACTGTTAGCCGTGATCCTGGCGCTGGTTGCGCTGTTGTTTTTATGGCTGCGTTTACCAGCGCTACAGCAAAACGATACCAGCAGCAAAACTGGTTTTGCCAGCCTGATGCGCACTTATCCGCAGCTGCGTTTTGGTGTGGTGGCTATTTTTCTTTATGTTGGTGCTGAGGTGGCGGTAGGCAGCTATCTGGTGAGCCTGTTTATGCAACTGGATATTGCCGGTATGGACAGAGTTGCCGCCGGCAAAATGGTGTCTTATTACTGGGGCGCGGCCATGGTGGGGCGCTTTATTGGTGCCGGTTTAATGCGTTTTATCGCGCCTGTTTACCTGCTGGCAGCTAACGCTGTGTTAGCTGTGCTGATGATTATACTGGCAGTGAATAGCAGTGGCGAGATCGCGATGTGGGCTATTTTGTCGGTGGGCTTGTTCAATTCTATTATGTTTCCAACTATTTTTGCGCTGGCGATTCGTGGCCTGGGTGTACACACCGGCCGCGCTTCAGGCTATTTGTGTCAGGGTATTGTGGGCGGTGCGTTAATGCCGCTGCTACAAGCAGGTGTAGCTGATATGTGGTCGTTGCAGTGGAGTTTTCTGGTACCTGCCTGTGCTTATGTTTATATCGGCTGGTACGCTCTGGCAGGCAGTAAAAGCCATACAGCACAGGGTACACAAGCATAGAGATACTAAGGTGTTGAATATTTGATACCGGTGTCAATTTTGTCTGTTACCTGGTGGGGAAGCCAGGTTAACCGGGCCAATTTTGGCCGCATTATCTGCCGGTTGCCGTGTTATTCAGCATGTTGTGACAGATTTTGCTTAGATATTTAAGCAAAAAACGATAATCAATTGACACCGGTGTCAATGGTTGTTTAAGGTAAAAGCGCTCGTAAAATAATCAACAGGGGTAGACATGAAAAATTATAAAAAAAGCACCATGTCGCTGGCCATCCTGGCGGCATTAACCGCAAGTATGCACAGCACGGTGTTAGCACAAGAAACAGTACAGGCAACTAATGAAGACGTTGAAATTATTGCCGTTAAAGGTTTTCGCAGCTCGGTGATCCGGGCAAAAGACATTAAACGCGATTCGATGATAGCGCAGGATTCGATAGTGGCTGAAGATATTGCCGACTTTCCGGATCTGAACCTGGCCGACTCACTACAACGGGTACCTGGTGTGGCCATTACCCGCGAGGGTGGCGAAGGCCGGCAGATTTCTCTGCGTGGTCTGGGGCCGGATTTCACCCGCGTGCAGGTAAACGGCATGGAAGCACTGGGTATTTCGTCGTCGCCAATGGACAGCCGAGGTGCCGTTGGCCGCTCACGGGCATTCGACTTTAATATTTTCGCCTCAGAGCTGTTTAACCAAATTGACGTGAAAAAATCTTACTCAGCCGATCAGGAAGAAGGCGGTATAGGTGGTACGGTGAATTTGCGCACCGCCAAGCCGTTTGACTACGATGGTTTTCAGGGCGCAGTAGCCGGGCAGTTGGGCACCAATACTAACACCGACAGTAACGATCCGCGTTTTGCCGGTATGTTATCCAACACCTGGGGCAACTTTGGTGCGCTGGCTTCGGTGGCATACAGCAAAAAAGAGTCACGCGAAATGGGCTATAACACCTATCGCTGGCGTAAGGTAAGGTCTACCAATATCAGTGATGCTGTTGACGCAGCCGATGCCGCAGAGGTAGCCAATGGTAATGTCTGGTTTGCCCGTGGTAACCGTTATTCAGTATGGGACAACGAACAGCAGCGTTTGGGCGTAACCACAGCACTGCAATACCGG
Source organism: Rheinheimera pacifica (assembly GCF_024809855.1). Lineage (GTDB taxonomy): Bacteria > Pseudomonadota > Gammaproteobacteria > Enterobacterales > Alteromonadaceae > Alishewanella > Alishewanella pacifica_A. The sequence continues at coordinate 20,503 of NZ_JANUEM010000006.1, read as the reverse complement.
CCGAGTAATGATCTGAAGTTTGCACTGGAATATATGTACGGCAAGCTGGAAAACGAGCTGGACGAGCATCATATTTCTACCGGTGGAGCCAGCAGTACTGCGCTGGGCCGGATTGAAGAGCTGGAAGTGCTCGATAATAACGGCGATCTGGAAGCTGTATATGCCCGCTTTAGCAACTCGACTATCCGTACCGAAAACCGTTCAGACTACAACGAGTCTATTTTTCAGCAACTGACATTTAATACCGACTGGCAAATTACCGATAACCTTGGTGTTAAGTTCCAACTGGGTACCAGTACCTCTGACTACAACCAGCCCAGATTAGACAAGGTTAACTTAACCCGCAGCGGCGGCATCACCACCGACTTTACCCAGGATCGGTTTTACGGTGTAAACACTTACGACTTTGACCCGACAGCGCTGGCTGGCTGGACGGTAAAAGATCTGTATTTCCGTGAAGATTACATCGCCACTGATTTCGATAATGCCAAAGCAGATTTTGACTATGCGTTTGATAACGGCAGCATTTTAACTTTTGGTGCTAATTACAAAAAGTTTAAAAACAGCGGCAACATGCGTGAAGACGGCGGTTATGCCGAAAATAAAGCTACACCGCTAAATAACGGTATAAACACTATTTCTGATGCGGTAACCAGTGTTTACTCTGAGCACCCGAATATGTCGTGGCTGCAGGCCGATGTGCGGGCGTTGCAGGCGTTTTATGGCCTGGAAGATTTAAAACTGGGTGAAGATAAAATTATCCAGACTAACTCTTACACGGTAGAAGAAGAAACCAGTAGTTTGTACACCCAGTATTACTGGGACACACTGATTGGCGGTAAAACATTACGCGGTACTGTTGGTGCGCGTTACTATGAAACCACACTGACATCCAGCGGTGTATCTAACGGCCAGGATATTGTTATTGAGCGCGAATACTCAGGTGTACTGCCAACATTAAACCTGGTGTACGAGCTGGGCGACGATTTGCTGCTGCGCTTTAGCGCCGGTAAAAACCTGACACGGCCGTCACTAAGCGCTATTTCGGTGTCGGCTAACGTGGCACAAATGACGGGCTCTCCGGGCGAAATTGGCCGTATCGCTATAGGTAACCCTGATCTTAAGCCGTTTGAATCGACCAACTTCGATTTAGCGCTGGAATATTACTTCGAAGGTGTCGGCTCGTTATCTGCGGCAATATTTCATAAAGACATTGAAAACTTTATTGTGACGGAATCGGTAACGGTAGCCTACAGCGAACTTGGCCTGCCAGCGTCACTGTTGCCCACCGGCGCGACGATGGATTCATTGTTTAACGTTACGTCACCACAAAACTCTGATTCTTCAAAAATTAAAGGTGCAGAGCTGGCGTTTCAGCGCGATCTGGACTTTTTACCGGCACCGTTTAACCAGTTGGGTGTTATTGCAAACTATACCTGGGTAGATGGCACTACACTGTACCGCAACGTGCAGGGTAGCGGCGAGAATCAGGAAAAAAGCTTCCCTGGCCTGTCGAAACAGAGCTACAACTTTACGCTGTATTATGAATCAGACAGCTGGGGCGCCCGTATTGCTGCGGCACACCGCAGTAAATATATCAGTGTAGTAGAAGGTGGCTTAGCTGACGAAGATGAGCGTGGTTTCCATGACACCACCTACTTTGATTTCTCAGCATTTTACCAAATCACCGACTCGCTGAAGTTTACTCTGGAAGCCATTAACCTGACTAACCAGCGTGAAGTGCAGTATAGCGATTCCAGTGAGCGGCCTTACAATACTACCACCAGTGGCCGTACTTATATGGCGGGTTTAAGCTATAAGTTCTAATCTGCCGAATAAGCTTTAATCGCCGGTAAAAGCCTGCACCAGAGCCAGATAACATGATGTTGGCACTGGTTCAGGCTTTGTTTTTTATCTGACTTAAGCTGTTGTAAGCTGAAAGATATTTGCACAGCCAGCGGGTGCCGGTATAAAGTTGGCTAATCACGCTGCATGCTTAGTTAATCTTAATGGACGCTATGTCGAGCAAAAAACCTACCATCAAAGATGTGGCCCGCCTCGCCGGGGTGTCGTTTAAAACGGTGTCGCGGGTGGTGAATAACGAAGCCTGGGTTAGTGATGACATTAAAACCAGGGTGCAGGCAGTGATTGCCCAGCTGAATTATCAGCCTAACCGTACGGCAAGGCTAATGCGCACCGCACCGTTTTCGCTGGCATTTGTATACGATAACCCCAACAGCCACTACGTGATTGAAATGCAAAACGGCATTTTATCGCAGTGCCGGCAAAAAGGTTTTGAACTGGTGATCCACCCGACAGATTCTCACTCAGGCCAGGTGCTGCACGAGCTTACCACCATTATTGGCAGTAACCAGGTGGGCGGGGTGATCCTGACACCACCGCTGTCAGAAAACCGTGAACTGGTACAGCAACTACTGGCCCAGCAGGCCAAAGTAGTGCGTATAGTGTCAGGCTCGGCACCACCGGATGATTTGTGCCCAACCATTTACGTTGACGATGAGCAAGCCGGTTTTAGTATTACCAGACATTTGCTAAAACTGGGCCACCGCCGTATAGCATTTTTGGGCTATCACAAAGATCACCAATCGTCACTGGGCCGCTATCGTGGCTACTGCGCTGCACTGCATGAGGCCGGATTAACGGTGTCAGAGCAACTGGTGATCGCCGGTGATTTCACCTTTGACTCCGGTGTCGCCATGACCGAACAGCTATTACAACAAGCTGATAAACCCACCGCACTGTTTGGCTGTAATGATGAAATTGCCGCTGGCGCTTTATTTACTGCCCGTATGCACCAACTTGCGGTGCCACAAGACTTGTCGATAGTAGGTTTTGAAAACAGCCCGTTCTCGCGCCAAACCTGGCCGCGACTCACCACAGTACACCAACCCAACGCCGAAATTGCTGCTAAAGCGGCAGCCTTGCTCATTAGCCTGATGCTGGAGAATGAAACGCAAACTGAACATTGCGGCTTTGAGTTGCAATTGGTATTGCGTGACTCTGTTTCTACATTGTGAAAATCGATATTTTCATTGATAAACAATAACTTAAAATTTATGTCAACGTTGTCACGTTTTTCATTGACAACGTTGACAGTGTGGTGCTAACTTGAACCCAGAGTGATTAATAAATCACCGGCCAGCAAGCTCTGGTACACAGGAAAAGACGTTCAATAAACCATAATTGGCAACAAGAGAGCGCAGGTATGAACAGGTTGAATCAGCACAAGTTAGGTAAGAAAACAGTTCTTGCATCGATCCTGGCGTCGTTATTATTTCCGGCGCTGGCCCAGGAGCAACAGCAGCAAACAACAGCACCTGAAGATGATAATTATGAGGTTATTTCAGTAACCTTCCGCGGCAGTTTAGTGGCTGCGGCAGATATTAAACGCCAGGATACTAAGGTAACCGACGCCATCACCACGGAAGATATCGGTAAGTTTCCCAGCGAAAATATCGCTGAAGCTATTCAGCGTATTCCTGGCGTACAAATTTCTAATGTTAACGGCCGTGGCTCAACGATCAGCGTGCGTGGCCTTGGTTCGCAATATGCGCGTACCACCCTGAACGGCCAGACCATGGCCAGCGCCGATTTTACCAGTGGTTTTCGGTTTGACATTATCCAGACTGAACTGGCGTCGTTGATTGAGGTGATTAAATCACCCACAGCTGACATGGACAGCGGCGGTTTATCCGGCACTATTAATATTGATACCGCTTCGCCTTTATCTTTCAGAGAGCAAAAAATTCTGCTGTCGGCCAATGGCCAGTATTCAGAATTTTCACCCAGCGGTGATGTTACACCAAAAGCCAATTTTACCTACATTGACCAGTTTGCCGGTAATACCGTAGGCGTGTTGCTAAACATGGGTTATCAGCAGTTAGACGACAGAGTAGACAACCTGTGGATGGACCGCTGGTTTGTTGATGCACAAGGCGATGTTACGCCGCGCCGGCCACGTTATCGCCGTATTGACCGTGAAACCGACCGCACCTTGTTTAATGGTACCCTGCAGTGGCGGCCAACAAGCGAATTTGAAGCTAAATTTACCGCTGTTTATGCCGGTGATGACACCAAACAGGATCTGAACCAGCAGGTGTTTTTGTTTAATGAAAACCAGATCACCCGCTTAGGTGCGGCTGAAAATGGCGTGTATAACCAGATCCAAATCAACAACTTTACCACCGAAAATAACCGCCAGTTGGAAGAAAAAGACGCAAAATCGCAGGCTTACACCTTAGAGCTGGATTACGATTGGAACGACTGGGCCTTTAGCAGCGTGCTGCATTACACCGCAGGTAAAGCATTACACAATGAAGAAGCGGCGATATTAGCGACAGTCATTTCGCAGGCTACGCTGGATATTTCTAACCCGTCGGATGTGGTGTTTGATGTTGCTGAAAACCTGGCTGATCCGGCGCTGTATCCGGCGATCATGCCACGTAATGAATACCCCAACGGGGCCAGCCGTAAAATGGATTCTGATGAAACCGCCGTGCAGTTTGATGCAACCCGTTTACTGGACTGGCACGGTTTTACCAGTATTTCTGCCGGGGTTAAATACCGTAAAGAAACACTGGAGCGCGAAGTATACCGCACTGACCGTGCCGCTATTGGTGATGCCGACCCGGCAGATTTACCGTCAATGGCTGAATATGGCTATCTGGTAACCGACTTCCTCGACAACCAGATGAGTATTCCGCACAGCTGGATAGCACCCAATATTCAGGCCTACCGCGATGCACTGGTGGCTGAAGGCGTAACGGTACCCACCTTATTTGCTGCCCAGTCAAGTTATTCGATGGAGCGGCAAATTACCTCGGCCTACCTGATGGCTAACTTTGAAACTGAAGTATTTGGTTTGGCCCTGCGCGGTAATTTTGGTGGCCGTTACGAGCAAACCAAACGCGATGTAAATACTTATCTGACCGGCGCCACTCACCCGGATAACGAAGAAATTAAACTGGCGATTGGTGAAATTACCCAAAGCTATGATTACAACAACTTCCTGCCAAGTGCTAACTTTGTGCTGGCACTGAACGATGATATGCAGGTGCGCCTGGCCGCCGCCAAAGTACTGGTAAGGCCCATTTTAACCTCTAACACCCAGTTGGCACCGTCAGAAACCTCGGGGGCAAACTCGGTTGGCAGCCGCACTTATACTGTCAACCTGGGCCAGCCGGAGCTAAAAGCCCTGACCGCGAATCAGCTGGATTTAGGCTGGGAGTGGTACTACAACCCGGGTGATTCGTTAACGGTAAACCTGTTTCAGAAAGATATTAAAAACGGCACCGTCAGCGAGCTGGTGTGCCCGGCGCAATATAACGGTACCGCACTGGGTATGGCAGGTTCAGAGTGCGTTGACGCCAGCGGCAATATTTATGATATCACCGCCATTTACAATGACAGCTCAACACTAACGGTAAAAGGTTATGAAATTGGCTGGAACCAGGGGTTAGATGACCTGTTACCGGTAGCCGGTTTTGGCTTAAGTTCTAACTATACCCGTATTCTGGTAGATGAAAGCGAAGGTTTTACCCTGAGCAACTCATCTGAGCAAACCTGGAATATTACCGCTTACTGGGAAAACGAAGAGTTCAGTGCCCGCGTAGCACTAAACCACCGCAGCCCCTATGTTCAGGACAGCAGCGATGCATTTTTTGCCCGTGAAGGCCGGGTGGTAAATGGCCGTAATCAGGTAGATTTGCTGTTAGGCTGGACCATCAGCGATCAATGGTCGATGCGTTTTGGCGCACTTAACGTTACCGGCAAAGATGAAGAAGCCTACCGTGATGAGCAAACCCGTGCCTGGCAAACTACCAGTGTTATCGGCCGCAGCTATTATCTGGGTGTAAGCTTTAACCTGTAATACTTCGTAAAAACAGTAGCCTGCCGCCTGGGGCAGGCGCTGTGTTGTGCATTATAACGATGATAATAAAAGGACATCCCATGCATTTATCCCCGCTAAATTTATCGCCGCGACAGTTCCCGTCGCGAAAGCTATGTCAGTTCCGCCACAAGGTGCTGGCATCCTGCTTATTGGCTGGCGCCTTGTTAACCGGTTGCAGCCCGGCAGTTGAGCAACCGCAAAGCGTAGTGGCAGAGCAACAAAACAGCGCAGGCGCTGAACCGGTGCGGCAGCTGTTTGAGCGGGTGGCAGGCCAGGCTGTGCCGCATGTGCATTTTTCGCTGGTTAACGATGACCAGCCCGATTGGTATCAGGTTGAGGCCCGCAGTGGCAAGCTGTATGTCAGTGCCAATGCGTTAACGGCGCTAAGCTATGGTACTTATGAATATCTGCGCCAGATTGGCGCTATGTCAGTAAGCTGGGAAGGCAGCCGGGTACAGTTGCCAGAGCAGTTTGCTGATTACCCGGCCGAGCGGGTTACGGCTTTGTTTCAGCAGCGCGCTTACTTAAATGTGTGTGCTTATGGTTACACCACGCCGTGGTGGAATTGGGATCGCTGGGAGCAGGAACTGGACTGGATGGCGTTGCACGGGGTAAATAACCCGGTGGCGATGGAAGGGCAGGAATATATCTGGCAACAGCTATGGCGTGAGTTTGGTGTGTCTGACGATGAACTGGCAGCTTACTTTTCTGGCCCGGCATTTACCCCCTGGCAGCGGATGGGCAATATCGAAGGCCACGAAGGCCCGTTGCCACAGGCTTATATTGATAAAAAACATCAGCTACAAAAACAGATCCTGCAAAAAATGGCCAGCTACGACATGAAACCGGTAGTACCGGCGTTTTCCGGTTATGTGCCGGAGCAGTTTGTTAAAATGTTCCCCGACGCCCGGATCATTGAAATGAAAGCCTGGAGTGGTTTTCCTAAACCCACCTATTGGCTCGATCCTGCCGATCCGCTGTTTGCTAAAGTCGCCAAACGCTTTATTGAGTTATACAACGCTGAATATGGTGAGCAGCACTACTACCTGATGGATGCCTTTAACGAAATGCTGCCGCCGGTATCAAAAGATAACCGTTATCAGGATCTGGCCGGTTATGGCGAGGCGCTGTATCAGTCACTGGCGCAGGTTGTGCCCAACGCTACCTGGGTAATGCAGGGCTGGATGTTTGGCTCAGACAGGCATTTCTGGGATCTGGATTCCATTCAGGCATTTTTAAGCAAAATACCTGATGACAAAATGATGATCCACGATATCGGCAACGACCGCTACGATGTATGGCAGGGCGCCAAAGGGTTTTATGGTAAGCAGTGGGTGTTTGGTTTTATTCATAATTACGGTGGCAGCAACCCGGTATATGCCGATTTTGATTTCTACCGCGAAAAAACTGCTTATGCATTGCAGCATGAAGAAAAAGGCAATTTAACCGGTTATGGCGTATTTCCGGAGGGGATCCACGGTACGTCATCAGCATACGAGTATATGTTTGACGTAGCCTGGCAAGGGCAAGCTACTGCAACAACAGAGTGGCTGCAGCACTACCTGAATGCCCGTTACGGCAGCACCACCCCGGCGTTGTTGTCAGCCTGGAATAAACTGTACAAGGCTACGCTTAGCACCAAGTACTGGGACCCTCGCTGGTGGGAAGGCTCAGCCGGTGCTTATTTGTTATTTAAACGCCCCTCAACAGAATATCTGCGCGCCACCGGCGCACCGGGTGATTTAGCTTTGCTGGATGAGGCACTGCGTGATTTGGTGGCCTTACCGCAGGCGCAGCAACAGGACAGGTTATTCCGCTATGATCTGGTCGATTTTGCCCGTCATTCGGTTACCCAACATATTGATATGTTGCTGCAACATACCACCCTGGCTTATCAGCAGGGTAAGGTAGAACAGGGCGATAATTTCCGCCGTCAGGCCAAGCAATTGATACTGGAGGTAGATGCGCTGATTGGCGGCCAGCAGGAAACACTTTACAGCTGGGTTAACGATGCCCGTGCCTATGCTGACAGCCCGGAATTAGCCGACTTTTACGAGCGCAATGCCCGTAAGCAAGTCACTATTTGGGGTGGAGAGAGTTTAAAAGACTACGCCTCTAAAGCCTGGCAGGGTATGTACGCACACTTTTATCTGCCGCGCTGGCAGCTGTTTTTCGATGCCCAGCGCCAGGCTGCAGTAAATGGTAAGCCACTGGATACTGCCGCACTGGAGCAGCAATTAATTGCCTGGGAGAACGCCTGGCTGGATCAACCGTTACCGCCTGCATCAGCAGTGCCGGCCGATGTGGTGTCTGCAGTAAAAGCACTACAGCAACTGGTTACCGCCAGTAAAGCGCCGCCATCAAACCTTTAAGCAGGAATATACTATGCAATCACAACGTTTGCTGGCATTAGATTTATTCCGCGGTTTAACCATTCTGTTTATGATTATGGTTAACAGCCCCAACACCTATGGTGAGTTTTCCCATGCTTACTGGGAGGGGGTTACCTTTGCCGATTTTATTTTTCCGTTCTTTTTGGTCATTGTTGGTGTAGCAGTAGCCATCGGTTTACAGCCGGTGGCGCGTAGCGCACAGCAGCTAAAAGAAGCGCGGGTAAAAATTTTGCGCCGTACCCTGATCCTGTTTGGCCTTGGTATCTTCGTTAACCTGATTTACCTGAAATTTGCCGATCTGCGCATTCTTGGCGTACTGCAACGCATCGCGCTGGTGTATCTGGTGTGCTCGTTGCTGTCGATGCACTGCAGCACTAAACGGCTGGTGCAAATCACAGTGTTTATTCTGCTGAGTTACTGGCTGCTGATTTTACTGGTACCGGCTCCGGGTTTGGCGGCAGGGCAATTGGAGCGTGATGCCAACCTGATTAACTGGTTCGACAGTCAGTTTCTGCCCGGTATGTTATGGCGCGGCACCTGGGATCCTGAAGGCATACTCAGCACTTATCCGGCCATTGCCAGCGGTTTATTTGGCGTCATTATGGGCCGCATAGTGTTGCAGTATAAACAGCAATTGCCGCAACTGGTCATGCTGTTATTTGTGCTGGGTTTTAGCAGCTTTTTGCTCGGTTGCCTGTGGAGCTTGTGGTTCCCGCTGATTAAGCAAATCTGGAGCAGTTCTTTTGTACTGGTAACCAGCGGCATGGCCAGCATGGTGCTGGCACTGCTGATTTGGTACACCGACGTACAGCAATATCACAGGTTTACTCAGGTTTCACTGGTGTTTGGTGCCAATGCCATTGTGGCTTATGTGCTGCATGTGGCGCTGGAAAAGCTGCTGGAACTGCAAATTGCAGGTGTGTCGGTACATGGCAGCTATTTGCAGTTAGCTGAGCAGCTTGGCTTAAGCCGGTTTTTCAGCGCCGGGTTATGGATAGTTGCCTTTCTGGCTTTGTGTTATGTGCCGGTATGGTGGATGTATCAGCGCAAAATCTTCGTGAAAATTTAATGGCATCAGCAGTGCAGTCTGAGGAGATTTTAGTGCAGCAAAGCGAACAACTTTTTATCGGCGTGGATGGCGGCGGCAGCAAGTGTAAAGCCCGGCTGGAAAACGCCAGCGGCCAGTTGCTGGCCGAAGCCGTAGCAGGCCCGGCCAACCCGGCAACAGACTTTGCCCAGACCACCGATTCAATACTCAGCGCTTGTCAGCGCGTACTGCAGCAGGCCGGTTATACCAGTGCAATGTTAGCGCAAAGCCATGTGGTATTGGGCCTTGCCGGGGTAAATGTACCCAGGGTACAGCGGCAAATGCAAAACTGGCGGCACCCTTTTGCCAGTATGCAGGTTACTACCGATTTACATATTGCCTGCCTGGGGGCCCATGGCGGGCGCGATGGCGCCATTTTAATAACCGGTACCGGTACCGCCGCTTTTGCCAGTGTGAATGGCGAACAACAGCTATTCAGTGCGCAGGGCTTTCCGCTGGGAGATCGGGGCAGCGGTGCCTGGCTTGGCTGGCAAGGGGTCAGCGCCACGCTGGATGTACTGGATGGCCTGCAACCGGCAACAGAGCTGACGCACAGTATTTGCCGCCGTTTGGGGGTAAACAGCAATACCGATCTGATCAGCTGCTGCATAGGTTACAAAGCTGCAGATTACGGCCAGTTGGCGCCATTGGTATTACAACACCAGCAGGCGGGCGATCCTTATGCCTGCGATATTCTGGCCAGGGGGCTTAGTTATATTCAGGCGTTGTTGCAACGCCTGCAGGACAGCGGCGCGGCGCAGATTGCCATGATAGGCGGTTTAGCACCACAGCTGGCGGCATTATTGCCGCCAGCATTACAGCAACAATTCAGCCAGGTGCAGGGCCCGCCAGAGGCAGGCGCCAGTGCACTGGCCCGGCAGTATTTTCTGGAGAAACAACTATGACCCTGATGCGACAGGAAGCCAGCGAAACCTGGCAACGCATTCAACAACAAATTGACAGCAACGGCAGCTTATACGCCGAAGTAGCAGAGCGCATTCGCGCTTTTGATCCGGCTTTTGTCTATATTGTTGGCCGTGGCACTTCTGACCACGCCGGTGTATTTGCCCGCTATCTGATTGAGGTAGAGCTGGGCGTGGTGGTAGCTGCGGCCGCGCCTTCTGTCGCCAGTTTATTTGCCCGCCAGCTTAAACTGCAACGCGCGCTGGTGCTGCTTATATCTCAGTCTGGCCGTAGTGAAGACATACTGGCGCAGGCCCGTGCCGCCAAACAAAGCGGGGCTTTGGTGCTGGCGCTGGTAAATGATATCAGTTCACCGTTGGCAGCCCTGGCCGACTACGCCGTGCCGTTGCTGGCCGGGCCCGAAAAAGCCGTTGCGGCAACCAAAAGTTATTTGTGTACGCTGGCGGCGATAATACAGCTGGTAGCGTACTGGAAACAGGATGCGGCACTGCTAGCGGCATTACCCGGCTTACCGCAAGCGCTGCAAACTGTGCTGGTGCAACCGGCCCAGCTACAACTGCCACACCTGCAACAACTGCGGCACTGTGTGGTGTTGGGGCGGGCGTTTGGTTATGCCATCAGCCGTGAAATAGCACTTAAAATCAAAGAAGTATGCGGTATTCAGGCCGAAGCCTTCAGCAGTGCCGAATTTTTACACGGCCCGGTATCGTTACTTAACCAGCCGCTGACCCTGTTAAACGTGGCATTGGAAGATGAAAGCGCTGGCGCACATCAAACGCAAATTACCGAAGTAAAAAAACGCGGTGGTGAAGTAGTAACACTACACAGCACCCTGGCAGACATTCATCCGCGTCTGCAGCCATTATTGCTGATGCAGCGCTTTTATCTGGATATTGAAGCTATAGCGGTGGCGATGGGCAAAAACCCGGATGCGCCGGTAGGGCTGAATAAAGTGACTATTACGTTATGAGCAAGGCAAATAGCACAGTGCAAACCCTGTATGTAGCGCAGTGCTTTGATGGCAGGCAGCTACTGAACAATGTCCGGGTAGACTGGCAACATGGCCGTATCAGTGCTATTGAGGCCGGAGTTAAGCCGGCGCAACCTGGCCAGCAGTTACAGGGGCTGCTTTGCCCCGGTTTTTTTGATATTCAGGTAAATGGCGGCGGGGGCGTGTTATTTAACCAACAGCCGGATGCCACCGCTCTGCGTACTATCAGCCAGGCGCATTTGCAGTTTGGCACCACGGCCATGCTGCCAACGGTAATTACCGATAAACTGCAGGTTATGCAAGCTGCCGCTGATGCGGTTGCTGAGCTGTTGCCGCAAGCCGGGCATACAATAGTGGGTATTCACTTTGAAGGCCCGCATCTTTCAACCGCGCGGCGGGGTATTCACCCGGCTGACTGTATCCGGCCCTTGTCTGATGCTGAGCTGGCACTGTTTTGCCGTAAAGATCTGGGCATAGTTATGGTAACGCTGGCGCCGGAAACTGTACCGGCAGCGCAAATTCGCCAGTTATCTGCTGAGGGCGTTATTGTTTGTCTGGGCCATTCTGCTGCCACCGCAGAACAGGCACTTGCTGCTATTGATGCCGGAGCCCGCTGTTTTACCCATTTATTTAATGCTATGTCGCCTCTAACCAGCCGCGAGCCCGGTATGGTGGGGGCGGCACTGGCAAGCACGGATGTGTATTGCGGCCTTATTCTGGACCACTTGCATGTACACCCGTTGTCGGCCCGTATTGCCGCGCAATGTAAAGGCGAAGATAAGCTGATCCTGGTTACCGATGCTATGGCACACACCGGCAGTGAGCTACAAACCTTAGCCTATCAGCATACTGAAATCCGCCGCGACGGCTTAAAGCTTACACTGCCAGATGGCACGCTAGCCGGTTCTGCGCTGGATATGCTCACGGCACTGCGCCACTACCATCATGATTTAGCCTTACCGCTTAGCAGTGGTTTAAAAGCGCTTAGCGCTAACCCGGCCAGTTTGTGTGGCCTGCAGCCTGATATAGGCTACCTGCAGCAGGGCGCGCTAGCCAATATGCTGTTGCTTAATACCGGGCTGGATATACAGCGCTGCTGGTTACAAGGCACTCAGATTAATAACAACAACAGGATACAGTTATGACCCATCCCGGCAAAACCGGCTACGGCCTGCAACCGATTATTATTATCGGTGTGCTGTTTTTTATGTTTGGCTTTATTACCTGGCTTAATGGGGCGTTAATCCCGTTTTTACAGCTGGTATGCCAGTTAAGCGAAGTACAGGCTTTACTGATCGCCTTTAGTTTTTATATTGCTTATGTGGTAATGGCGTTGCCGATGGCACGGGTGCTGATATGGTCGGGTTATAAAAATGCCATGTCGATTGGCCTTGGCCTGATAGCGCTGGGGTGCGCATTGTTTATTCCGGCGGCGCTAAGCCAGCAGTTTGCGGTATTTTTGCTGGCGCAGTTTGTGGTGGGCTCCGGGCTTACCTTATTGCAAACGGCATCTAACCCTTACCTGGTAAGGGTTGGGCCCGAGCAATCTGCCGCGGCGCGTATTTCGCTAATGGGCATTTTAAATAAGAGTGCCGGTGTACTGGCACCTTTGGTATTTACCTGGCTGGTGCTGCAGGATTTAGGGCATATTACCGCTGAAAGCCTGGCCTTACTGGACGAAGCACAGCGTCTGCAACAGCTTGAGATGCTGTCGCTGCAACTTATTACACCTTATGCCGGTATCGCTGTCGCCATTTTGCTGCTGGCGGTGGCACTGCGTTTTTCAGCCTTACCCGATTTACCCGCCGAGCCTGCGCCGGTTAGCACTGGCAAGGGCGATGCATCGGTATGGCAGCACCGGCATTTGGTGCTGGGCGTTATCACGTTGTTTTGCTATGTCGGCGTTGAAGTTATTGCCGGTGACACCATCGGTTTGCTGGGCTCTGCATTACAAGTGCCGGGGGCCACTACGCTGACTTCTTATACATTAGCCTTTATGGTGCTGGGTTACAGTTTAGGTTTATTGCTGGTGCCGCGTTTATTGTCACAACGCCAGGCACTGGCTATTTCGGCCGGGCTTGGCCTGATACTGTCTGTAGCGATTTTGTTATCTGATGCCCAAAGTAGTGCTATTGCTGCTGTGTTATGGGGCTGGGCCGGTATTCCGCTATTGCCGGATCCGGTTAGCCTGGTAGCGTTACTGGGGCTGGCTAATGCGCTGGTATGGCCCGCAGTGTGGCCACTGGCACTGGCTGGCTTAGGCTCATTAACGCCCAAAGGCTCAGCGTTATTAATTATGGGTATTGCCGGTGGTGCCATCTTGCCGCTGGTGTATGGTGTGCTATCGGAGCAAACCGGGCCAGTCAGTGCTTATATGGTACTGCTACCCTGTTACGCGATGATTTTGTATTACGCACTGCATGGATGTAAGCGTAAAGCCTTTAAATAACCGCTACTTTAACCTTATTTACCTGTCGCTGATAACGGCAAAAGCCGGTAGCAGCGACTAAATCTGCTTAGACCCCATAAGCATTGACACCGGTGTCAATGCTTGTTATATCTACAAAAAAGCCCGCTTCAGGGCAAATAATAACAGGTTTGCGATAGAGCAAACTTTTGCCATAAGCAGCCTGATGCTGCTTAACGGCACTGACAAAAGGGGATATAGCGTGACATTAAACCGCCGTCGTTTTCTTAAGGGCTCGCTTGCTGCAGTGGCTGCGGCTCAGTTAGTCTCTGTTGCTGCTTCAGCCAGCCAACTGGCGCAGTACCAGCAGTTATTTGACAGTAACCGCAAAGCCGGTAAACGGCCACAGCTTGCCAACCGCCAGCAACTTAACCTGACAGATTTCGGAGCCGTGGGCGATGGTGTGTTTAATAACACCGAAGCCTTGCAGCAGGCTATTGCTCAGGCCAGTGCGCAACCAGACGGCGCTACAATTAAAGTTGCTGCCGGGCAGTATCTTATTGGTGCTACAGAGCTTAAATCCAAAGTTGATTTATTGCTGGAACCCGGTGCCGTGCTGTTGGGTAGTGTCAATATTGAAGATTATTATATCGACGGCAAATTAAAAGCATTGCTGTATGCCAATGAGGCCCGCGAGATCGCCATTTTTGGTGGCGGTACTATTGATGGCCGGGGCCGTGAGCTGGCGTTAAACATTAACGAGCTACACCATAGTGGTAAAAGGGTTGAGAGCGATTTTAATACCTGGCGTAACCGTTCTAATCACCGGCCAAATGTGATTGGTTTTTACCACTGCACTAAGGTGCGGATTTACGATATCAGCGTGAACAATGGCGCGTCCTGGGTGCAGCATTATGGCGCCTGCGAAGATCTGGTAATCGATAATATTACAGTGCACAGCGACGCCTACTGGAATAACGACGGTATTGATATTAACGACTGCAAAAAAGTGCAGATCACCGGCTGTTTTATCAACTCGGCTGACGACGCCATTTGCCTGAAATCGACTATGGGGCCGGGGTATTTTAATGAAGATGTTTATATTGCCGATTGTGTGCTGCGTTCCAGTGCCAACGGCGTGAAGTTTGGTACCGAGTCGCAAGGCGGTTTTCGCCGGGTAAAAATTCATAATATTCAGGTGTTTGATACCTACCGTGCCGCCATTGCACTGGAAGCGGTAGACGGCGCTTTTCTGGAAGATATCGAAGTTGACGGGGTTGATGCCCGCCATGTTGGTTGTGCGTTATTTTTGCGGCTGGGCCAGCGCAATATGCATGTCGCCAAAGACACGCCGGTAGGCCGTTTTCAAAATGTCAGCCTGAAAAATATTAAAGCCGATATCGCCTTTGAACGCGCCGACTTACACTACGAAGTACGTGGCCCGGCACTCAATGCGTTTTTTAACCCGATCCCGGCGTCAATTACCGGCCTGCCAGATGCGCCGCTTAATGGCATCAGCCTGGAAAATATTGAAATACACTACCCTGGCCGGGCCAATAAAGGCCTGGCTTACCGGCCGTATCATCAGCTGTTTTTAGTACCGCAAGAGCGTGATGCCTACCCCGAATACAGCATGTTTGGCGAACTGCCGGCCTATGGCCTATATGTGCGGCATGTAAACGGCCTGAGCCTGAAAAATATCCGTTTTAGCAGCCGCGAAGCGGATTTTCGCCCGGCACTGATCCTGGATGATGTAAAGCAGTTACGGCTTGAACGGGCTCAGTTGGCGGGCAGCCAGCGGCCACAGTTGGTAATGCAGCAGGTACCGTCGCCACAGCTAACGGCAATTTCCGGCACTGATGCGGCAGGGCAACCGGTGGTGTTAACGGCGGCAGATATGGCCGTAGTGCAAGCTCAAACTAATCGCTAACAAGAGGTACATAATGAAGTTGTCTGTCTGTGCATTAAGTCTGAGTATGGTAATGCTGGCGGGTTGCCAGAACAGCCCTGCGCTAACAAGAGCAACCCCGGCGGTAACCGGAGCAACCGACACCACTGCCAACATCACCGACACCCGCCAGTGGCTGGCCGGTGATCACCATGTGCACACCCATTACAGCGTGCGCTGGGATACCAGCGTGTTTCCGCCAGCACCGATTATTGGCGGCGACGCTATTTATTCTATTCCGGTAAATGCTCAGATGGCTGCGCACCATGGCTTAAGCTGGATGGTGATTACCGATCACGGCGGGCCAAACCGTGCCAAACTGGCGCTGGAGCAAGCCTACCCGGAATTGCTGGCCTCGCGTAAAGCCCTGCCGCATATTCTGCAATTTTACGGTATGGAATTTGATGTGCCGGGCAATAGCCCCGGAGGCCGTCATGCTACCTTTATTATGCCAAAGCGGCCAAGCGAAGCGCAGCAACTGTATGATATAGAAAGTAAATACAATGGCCGCCAGGGCATGCCGCCATCCCCGGATAAAGCCGACGATGCCTATATGCTGCTGGCATTAAAAGCTATGGCAGCCTTACCGGACACACCTTTATTGCTGGCGAACCACCCGGGCCGGTTGGCAACCGGGTTTCGCGAATACAATAAAATCACCCCCAAACAATTACGGGACTGGCAAGACACCGCCCCCGAGGTGGTTATAGGCATGAGTGGCGCTGAAGGCCATCAGGCTGCGGTGTTTAACCGTGACGGCAGCCTTAAGCCAGAGGGCGTGCGCGGTGAATATCCCGGCTACCCCACCATGGGCGGCTATGATCAAATGACTGCGCGTTTAGGTGGCGTATGGGACAGCCTGTTAAGCGAGGGCCGCAAATGGTGGGTCACTGCGGTATCCGACAGCCACGGCCACTACACCGATGGCTGGGCCGATTTCTGGCCCGGTGAATATGCCAAAACCTATGTTTATGCCGATAAAAACTACGACAGCATTTTCGACAATTTAAAAGCCGGGCGCGTATTTGCCGTTACCGGTGATTTAATTGACGCCCTCTTTGTTGAAGTGGCGGTAAAAGGCTCCGATCGTAGCGCCGGTATGGGCGAAACCTTAACGGTAACACCACAGGACGAACTGGTGCTGCGGGTACGCTTTCGCGACCCGGATACCTTAAACGCTGGCGGCTATAACCCGCAGGTTGCGCGGGTAGATGCCATTGTCGGCCAAATCAGCGGCCCGGTGGCCGACCGCAACAGCGACGAAACCAGCACAACCCGCGTATTACAGCGTTTTTATCAGCAGGACTGGCAACAGCAAGATGGCTTTAGCGTATTTGAGCTGCCACTTGGCAAAGTAACGGCCGATCAGTACCTACGCCTGCGCGGCACCAATCAGCGCGACGAGCTGGAACCGCAGCCGGATGAAAAGGGCGAAAACCCCTGGAGCGATCTGTGGTTTTACAGCAACCCGGTGTTTATCAGGGTTATGTAATATTTAAGGTACAGCATGTGTACCCCAAGCAAACTACCAACACCGGCTGGTTTAATGCCTTCACCGCCTGGCTAACAATGCATGGCATGTTTAAGCGTAAAGAGTAAGTATCAGGCGGCTCAGCCGCCTGTTGTTTCGCATGTAAATACCGTGCTTAATACTTTATCTGATAGTTCTGAATTAATCCGACAGGCTGCTAAGTGCCAAAAGCGGACGTACAACTTAACTTTGTTATGGCCCTCAAATTCAGTATATGGTTGAGCCACGAAGCCTTTCAATATATGCGCCTACATGCTAGCTTCGTGAAACATATGAAAATAAATGGAAAAATAATGAGGAAAAGTAATATTGTTAAAAGAATAGCTACTTTTATAGTTTTCTCGGTGATGACTTCGTCTGTTGTCGCTCAGCAGGCATCAGATTCGAATGGAGAGTACAAGCTACTGACAGATACACTTCATTCTGAAGTTCTCAATGAGAACAGAGCTATCGCAGTACAACTTCCCAAGAGCTATGGATCTGCGCCGGATAAGAAATATCCAGTTATCTATCGGCTTGATGGTAAAGACAATATCCCGCTAATTACTGCGGTTTTAGAGAGACTGCAAGAAGCAGACGCTGCACCTGAAGTTATCATTGTTGCAATTGAAAATACCGACAGGCAGAGAGATTTATTTCCAACAATCAATCAAGAACCACTAGGCCCGGTTGGCATCGGCGGTGGCGCGCCAAAGTTTTTAAGTTTTATAGAAAATGAACTTATCCCTTTCGTGGATAAAAAATACCGTACTCATAACTTTAAAGTCATTGCGGGTGCCTCCGCTGGCGGCGTATTCGTGCTTTATGCTTTGCAAACCAATCCAGAACTTTTTCAGGCACATTTAGCTTATAGTGCAGCTGTTTGGTGGAATTACGGGGCAACGGCAAACAGTACTAAAGCATTTATGTCTAAAACAAAAAATTTAGACAACTATTTATATATGAACATCGGTGAAGAAAGCGGCTTTATGAGAGAGCGCTACGACGATTTGCAAAACTTCATATCGTCCAACACGCCCAACGGCTTAACCTTTATCAGTGAGAAGTTCGATGCTGTATCACACGGCTTAACGTCAGCTGCTGGCATTTTTAATGCCTATCACAATCTGTTTTTATCGTTACGGATGCCAATACAAGCCTATACCGGCGAAACCCGCTCAATCTCAGATTATTACAACCGGCTATCAAAGCAATATGGTGAACAGACACCACCGCCGGAATGGGTGGTTCGTGAATTGGGTTACAGCTTCGTAAATAATCGCAATCTCGACGAAGCGATCAAGCTTTTCAAATACGGTATAACGCTCTATCCCGAAAAACCAGACGCATATAACGGTCTGGCTTATGGGTACGAACAGAGTGAGAGGTACGAAGAGTCACTCGTACAGGTAAACAAAGCGCTGGCCTTATCGGGCGAAGGATATGATGGCTATGAAGTTTATCTTGCGCGTAAAGAGCGATTACTTAAACTGCTAGCTCATCCGAGATAACCATAATTTGTATTTTTCATGGTTGGATTTGTAAGTTAGGGCTAGAGCACATAACGTCCGTAATCCGCTCTTAACAGACTGACAGAGTAGTCACTTTCTGTTATCAAAGTTTATTTGACGGACCGCTGGCATTAGTTATTGCTCTATCAGATAACAAAATAAGCACAGGTTTCCGCCTTTCAACCTTCGTTTAACTTCCGCTGAGCCAGCAGCTCTGCTCTGGCTTCGGGCAGGGTGATATACCTTTCTATTGCCGCCATTAGCACTGGTGCATCAATACCGTAAGTGGAGCTCATAATAACAAAATCAGCGCCGGTCCATTTGCGGGATGATGCCATTTGCTTGCTCACTTTAGCGAGATACGAAGCTGGTTCGACGATAATATTTTCCGGTGCAACCGACAGAAACACCGCCGGGTTATTGTGGATCTCACCCCGGTATAAATCGATAATGGCCTCCCAGGCAATACTGACTTTGCCTTTGGGGTAGCCAAAAGTAAAACCTGCCGGGTCGAACTGAATATAGGTTTTGGCTAATCTGCCGCTAAATAAACCGAGCAGTAAAACGGCACCGGTAGTGGCAATCAGCAGGCTAATGCCATAGAAAATTTGGTTATCGTCAGGCTGAAACAACATAAGGGTGCTGCCAAATGCCAGCAAGCCAATGCCCAGCAAAGCGATGCGCTTTTTAGATGCGTAGATAGGTTCGCCGCCGGTAACTGTTACGGTGTGTAATGACTGACGCTGCAAGCGCAATTTACGAATAATAATATGTACTGCCACCGCAAAGCAGGCACCAAAGAACACCAGCGTTGTCATGCCGGTATTAAAATCCTTTTGCATAATAAGCAGGCTGCTTAGCACAAAAAGCAGGCCAATCAGCGCAAAGAGCCAGTCTTTAAAAGTGATTTTATCCAATGTTGATCCTGTAGCAGGTTTTGTCATTTGCCTAATCCTGTTGCTTCCGCTTTGCAGCTATCACTTTACTTTATTCCGTTTACTTTTATCAAAGCCTACAACCTTAGGTTGGATTTAGTATTGAAAATAGCAATTATTATCATTGATGTTTTTATTTTTGATTGTTAGATTTGCTAAATTGTAAATTTAGTAGGTATTTTTAAGGAGGAGAGGTGTTTTCATTAAGAATCTCCTGCGTTGATGGTACGAGAAAATTCTACTTTTGACGCCAGTTAATTTACGGGGTGATTACCGTTATGTTGATTGAGTACTGGAGTAGGGATGGGAAGTCTTACGAAGACTGTGCAGAAGATTTTAGTAGAATATTAGATGAAAACCCTCATCCAATGCCTCGTTGTTGGAGCGATACCCGTACGAATCGTTGTAATAATTGTATGAGGATTTGTGAGGAAGGTGGAAGTTACTGGGATTTTTTTTAATTATATTGTCGGTGTATGAATGAACTTAGATATAACTTTTTCTGATTCAGCTTTCAGTCTGATAAAAGATATTTTCAACCTTGATGAAAGTTGCATGGCGTCTTTTCGTGATAATTTGACGTTTGGTCCTGTGTATGAAATTTATGATCTTGAGCAATGGCTACAGCAGCGTGATGCCATTTGGGCATCGACTGAAGAATATCCTCCTTTTAGTTTTCGTAACTATTCTAATGATTTTTATGCTGTAACTAGTAGGTTGACACAAGCTGATAATATTGTGTTATGGCTGGATGAGAGTTTACAAACACAGCTGGCAGCCTGTTGTCTATTTGGACTTCCCCTAATTTCATAGACACTCATTAACCTCGTTGAGATTAGCTTTTTCCTCATAATCTGCCGGTGATAACTGCCCTAAATGACTGTGT